>JAPWKG010000031.1 GCA_028283625.1 Acidobacteriaceae bacterium
GTGTTTCTCGTGCTGACCCTGATGGGCCTCGGCACGATGTGGATGGCGGTATTCGCCGATGTCGGCGCGAGCTTGCTGGTCGTCGGTAATGGCTTGCGTCTGCTGCGCAAATGAATGAGCGGTAACCGGCGTGGGCGTTTTGTTTTGCGCCCGGCAATCGGTCGCGACGGCTTCAACGCTGGCCAGCGGCCAGCCCACGCGCGGCTAGTGAGCCAACCCCGCCTGACGACCCGCTGCCGCCCTCAACGTCTCCGAAGGCCGCATGCCGAACATCTTGCGGTAATCGGTCGCGAACTGGCTCAGATGCCAGAAGCCCCACGCTGCCGCCACGTCCTGCACCGAGCGCGATTCACGTGCGGCATTCGACAGATCGCGTCGTGCGCCATTCAAACGGATCGCGCGCAGATACGTGGCCGGTGCCATGTTGAGCACATCCTGAAAGCAGTACTGCAAGGTTCGACGGCTCACGTGCAGCTGTTCGCACAACTCAGGCACGTTGATCGCGCGATCCCGATTGGCCAGCACATAGTCGCGCGCTTCCCACACAATCGACTGACGACGCGGACGCGCAGGCATCGCAAGCTGTTCGGCCGCCGACAACGCGCCGGCGTCGAACAGCGATGCCAGCACCGAAGCTTGCATGCTGTCACGCGCCGTTGATGTCAGCGAGGCACCACTCGCCGCGCCTCCAGCGAGCAATTGACGCAGCAGCGCACACAATTGCTCCTTGCGCTGCGCACCGATCGACACGACCTCCGTGTTCGGCAGACGCTCGTCGAGGCTCACGCCCTCGACCTCCGCCGCATAACGACGCAACACTTCGCCCGTCACCACCACGCCGAAAATCTCATAACCCGCCGACGTCAGCAGTTCGAACTCGATCCCTCCCTGACGAAACGCCAGCGCATCAGCAGAAATAGTTTGTGCATCGATTCGTCCCGTACCCAAAGGACAAGTCGGAATGCCGAACCAGTACGCGTCCTTCTGCACTTCACAGGTTTGCCGCAGCGTGTGGCTCGTCGTTTCGACGAACACCTGCATATGATCGACGCACAACTCGGTCAGGCCGCCGACGAAGCAGCCCGCGGTCAACTGGTCATAAGTCTGGTTCCAGCCGTGCAGATTGCGCGCCTGCTCGTCGGCGTCATACGCGACGTGTGTCTGCACGCGGAAGCTCGGCTGCGAGGTCAGCGTGGCAAGTGTCAGGCGATCGTCTCGGGCATCAATCGTCATACGAGATGGGCGCAGTAGGAAGATCAAGCCGCTGAAGAAGGCAATTCCCATGCCGAATTCGCTCGCAGCCTTCGCTGTTTGAAAAGCCACTGCGACCGCCGCCCCCTGCTCAATTGCTGAACACCCTTGCGAGGCCTGCTCAGAAACGCAGCGCTCTATCGCCAGGAATTGAGCACGACGATGCGAGCAGGGGCACTGTGGCGCCTTTTCAACGTGCACGGATCACCAGCACGGTGCATTGGCACGCTTCTAGCTCTAGCCCGTCACGGTCGAGCGAAATATCTCACCGTATATAGCCCATTCAAACATGTGAGGAGCACACAGATGAATCATGCAGAGATGCAGTTTCTGACCACCGAATTCCCGTACAAAAAGCAGTATGCGAATTTTATCGGCGGCGAATGGGTCAAGCCGGTGGGCGGCGAGTACTTCGACAACGTGTCGCCGATCACCGGCGAGCCGTTTACGTCGATTCCCCGTTCGCGTGAAGCCGATATCGAACTCGCACTCGACGCCGCGCACAAGGCGAAAGCGGCGTGGGGCAAAACCTCCGTTGCCGAGCGCGCGAATATCCTGAACCGCATCGCCGACCGCATGGAAGCGAACCTGCAACGCATCGCGGTCGCCGAAACGATCGACAACGGCAAGCCGCTGCGCGAAACGATGGCCGCCGATATTCCGCTCGCGATCGATCACTTCCGCTACTTCGCCGGCGCCGTGCGTGCGCAGGAAGGCGGCATCTCCGAGATCGATCACGACACCGTCGCGTATCACTTTCATGAGCCGCTAGGCGTGGTCGGCCAGATCATTCCGTGGAATTTCCCGATTCTGATGGCGGTGTGGAAGCTCGCGCCCGCACTTGCAGCAGGCAATTGCGTCGTGCTCAAGCCCGCGGAACAAACGCCCGCGTCGATCCTCGTGTTGCTCGAACTGATCCACGACCTGCTGCCTCCTGGCGTGATCAACGTGGTGAACGGCTTCGGCCTCGAAGCAGGCAAACCGCTTGCGTCGAACAAACGCATCGCCAAAATCGCGTTTACCGGCGAGACCACGACGGGCCGTCTGATCATGCAGTACGCGAGCCAGAACATCATTCCGGTGACGCTCGAACTCGGCGGCAAGAGCCCGAACATTTTCTTTGCCGACGTGATGAACGAAGACGACAGCTTCTTCGACAAGGCGCTCGAAGGCTTCACGATGTTCGCGCTGAATCAGGGTGAAGTATGTACCTGTCCGTCGCGTGTGCTGGTCGAAGAAAAGATTTACGACCGCTTCATGGAGCGTGCGTTGAAGCGCGTCGCCGCGATTACGCAAGGACATCCGCTCGACAGCAAGACGATGATCGGCGCGCAGGCGTCGCAGGAACAGCTTGAAAAAATTCTCTCGTATGTCGATCTCGGCAAGCAGGAAGGCGCCGAATGTCTGATTGGCGGCGAACGCAATACGCTCGACGGCGAGTTGAGCAAAGGCTATTACGTGAAGCCGACCGTGTTCCGCGGCCACAACAAGATGCGTATTTTTCAGGAGGAAATCTTCGGGCCGGTCGTGTCGGTAACGACTTTCAAGAACGAAGAGGAAGCGCTCGAAATCGCCAACGATACGCTCTACGGTCTGGGCGCCGGCGTGTGGACACGCGACGGCACGCGCGCCTATCGCTTCGGCCGGGAGATTCAGGCTGGCCGCGTGTGGACCAATTGCTATCACGCGTATCCGGCGCATGCGGCGTTTGGCGGCTACAAGCAGTCGGGCATCGGCCGTGAAAACCACAAGATGATGCTCGACCACTATCAGCAGACCAAGAACCTGCTGGTCAGCTATAGCGACAAGCCGCTCGGGTTCTTCTAAACATCCCGGCGTTTTTTAACGCTTACGAGTTGGTTCGGGCGGGCCGCATTGTGCGGCTCGCTCTTTTTCAGCGAGGCCATGTGATGACCGATGAAAAGAAAGTCGCACGCGTAATCGCGACGCCTGCCGCCATCGAGTTGATCGACAAATTACGCGCCGAACATGGGGACGTGATATTCCATCAATCCGGTGGATGCTGCGACGGCAGCGCACCGATGATGTTTCCGCAGAACGAGTTCATGGTCGGAGGCTCCGATGTGAAACTCGGCTTCATTGCCGGCGTGCCGTTTTATATGAGCGAATCGCAATTCGAATACTGGCAGCATACGCAGTTGATCATCGACGCGGTGCCGGGCAACGGCGGGATGTTTTCTCTGGAGCGTCCCAGCGGCCTGCGGTTTCTGACGCGCTCCAGGCTTTTCGAAGACGACGAGAATGCGTGGCTCGAAACGCATCCTGTGGAGAAAGCGGACGCGTGACCGATGGTGTATTACGTCGCGCCCGGATTTGAGTGGTCACTCACGACGGGCGTGGCGGGCGTGTCCGCGAGCTGATGTGCGTCGCTGTCGTCTTTCAGACCAACACCGGTGAGCCCCAGACGCCGCCCATTGGTCAGCAGGTAATGGAGCTTGTGCGCGGCCAGCGGATAGTCGAGTCCTTCGGGACGCACGTTCGATATGCAATTGCGTTGCGCGTCGCTGCAACCCACTTTTGGCGCGTAGGTCAGGTAGACGCCGAGGCTATCGGGCGAACTTAACCCCGGCCGCTCGCCGATCAGCATCACCACCATTTTTGCCTTGAGCAATTCGCCGATCTCGTCGCCGAGCGCGACGCGCGCCTGACGCGCAACCACCACGGGTCCGATCTTCCAATCCTTCAATTGCGGGCATAAGGTCTGCAGCAGCGGAATGGCTTGCTTCGATGCAGCGAACGCGGAAAGACCATCGGCGATGACGAACACAACGTCGCTTGATTCAGCCTCAAGCTCCAGGAGTGCCGCGCGACTCTGTTCCGATAAACGCCTGCCCAGATCGGGGCGCCTGAGGTAATGCTCTCGATCGGGCGCGGCGCTATGCGCGTCCAGCGACGTGAAGCCTTGCGCACGTAGCTGCTCATGCAGCGCTTCGGTATCGAGCGGATGATGCACGGCGTCACGTGCCTGCGCATGCGACAGGTTGAACGCCAGCAACGGCGCAGTCGGCAAACTGCTGCCCGCGCGGCCCAATGCGATGCGTGCATTGGTGAACTGCCGCAATGCATTCCATGGATTCTTTTCGAGGAAGTCGCTCATGCAATCCCCATCCAGTCGCTTGCGCCTTCGAGCAGCGGCTGTTGCGGCGATGCGCTCAGCAACGCGCCGCGCGCGTCGGTGATCTGCATCGACTCGAGCCATTCTTCGAATTCCGGCGCCCGGCGCAAGCCGAGGACATCGCGCACATAAAGCGCGTCGTGGAAGGACGTGCTTTGATAATTGAGCATCACGTCGTCGGCGCCCGGAATGCCCATGATGAAATTGATGCCGGCTACGCCGAGCAGCGTGAGCAGGTTGTCCATGTCGTCCTGATCCGCTTCCGCGTGGTTGGTGTAGCAGATATCGCAACCCATCGGCACGCCGAGCAGCTTGCCGCAGAAGTGATCTTCGAGGCCCGCGCGCGTGATCTGTTTGCCGTCGTACAGGTACTCGGGTCCGATGAAGCCGACCACCGTGTTGACCAGGAACGGATTGAACTTGCGCGCGACCGCATATGCGCGCACTTCGCATGTCTGTTGATCGACGCCGAAATGCGCGTCCGCCGATAACGCGCTGCCCTGCCCCGTTTCGAAGTACATCAGGTTATTACCCACGGTGCCGCGTTTCAGCGATAAACCCGCTTCATACGCCTCCTGCAACAACGCGAGCGAAATGCCGAAGCCCGCGTTCGCTTTCTCCGTTCCCGCGATCGATTGAAATACCAGATCGACCGGTGCGCCTTTTTCGATGGCGGCAATCGTGTTGGTAACGTGGGTGAGCACGCACGATTGGGTCGGCACCTGGTAGCGCTGACGAAAATCGTCGATCATCACCAGCAGCTTTGTAATCGCGGCGAGATTGTCGCTCGCCGGGTTGATGCCGATCATCGCATCGCCGCAACCGTACATCAGCCCGTCGAGCATCGATGCGGCAATGCCCTTGACGTCGTCGGTCGGATGATTCGGTTGCAGACGCACCGACATGCGCCCGGGCAAACCCACCGTGTTGCGAAAGCGCGTAATCACCGGACGTTTACGCGCTGCCGCGATCAGATCCTGATTGCGCATCAACTTCGACACCGCCGCGACCATCTCCGGCGTGAGGCCGGCGGCGATACGCGTGAGCGCGTCGGCATCGGTCGTGCTGCTGAGCAGCCAGTTACGGAAATCGCCAACCGTGAGATGCGCGATCTCGGCGAACGCCTGCGGCGAGTGATCGTCGATGACGAGTCGCGTGACCTCGTCGCTCTCGTACGGGATCAGCGCTTCGTTGAGGAACGTGCGCAACGGCACCTGCGCCAGCGACATTTTTGCAGCGACCCGCTCTTCTTCGCTGGCCGCCGCGACGCCCGCGAGCTGGTCGCCGGAACGTTGCGGACTGGCCTTAGCCATCAGCGTTTTCAGATCGGCAAACCGATACGTTCGACTGCCGATCGACTCGGTGTAGCTCATGATTACGACTCCATCGCCGTTGCTCGCGCAGCGGCTCGATTCGCCACGTCACTCTTCAAGCAAAGCGTCCGACGGCGCTGCTTCGCGTTGATGGCGCGTCGCCAGGAAATACCCATAACCTAGCGCGAGAAAGATTGCGAACACAATCGCCACCAGAAAATTGAAGTAAACCATCGTCGCCAGACAGATCACCGCGGCCACCAGCGCGAACGCCGGAAAGAACGGAAACAGCGGCGCGCGGAACGGACGCTCCATGTTCGGCGCGGTACGGCGCAGCTTGAACAGCGACAACATGCTGATGATATACATCACGATAGCGCCAAACACCGACATCGTCACGATGTTCGCCGTCAGCGTCTGGCCGCCGAACTGGATCAGCTCGTCGCTGTAGATCGCCGCGATGCCGACCACGCCGCCCGCGAGAATCGCACGATGCGGCGTCTTGAAGCGCGGATGCACCTTCGAAAGCCACTCCGGCAAATAGCCCGCGCGAGCCAGCGCGAAGATTTGCCGCGAATAGCCAAGGATGATGCCGTGAAACGACGCGACGAGTCCGAAGAGGCCGAGCCACACGAGCATATGCATCCACCCGCTATGTTCGCCGACGATGAATTTCATCGCTTGCGGCAGCGGGTCGTTGATGTTCGACAGCTTGGTCCAGTCGCCCGCCGCGCCCGCAAACACCATCACGCCGATGGCGAGCACGACCAGCGTCAGAATGCCGGTGACGTAGGCGATCGGAATCGAGCGCTTCGGATTTTTGGCTTCTTCAGCGGCCATCGCGACACCTTCGATCGCGAGGAAAAACCAGATCGCGAACGGAATCGCCGCGAACATGCCGTGAAACGAGCCCATGCTGAAGGTGTTCGCGCCCGACCAGCCACCCGCTGTGAAGTTCGACCAGCGAAAGCCTGGCGACACGACGCCCATGAATACGAGCAGTTCGAAGATCGCGAGCAAGGTCACGCATAGTTCGAAGGCGGCCGCGATCTGCACGCCGACGATGTTCAACGCCATGAAGACGAGATACGCGCCCATTGCCGCGTGTTTCGGTTCGAGCCCGGGGAATTGCACGTGCAGATAGGCGCCGATGGCGAGCGCGATCGCGGGTGGCGCAAAGACGAATTCGACGAGCGTTGCGGCGCCCGCGAGATAACCGCCGGTCGGACCGAACGCCTGGCGCGCGTAGGCGAACGGGCCGCCCGCGTGTGGAATCGACGTGGTGAGTTCGGTGAAACTGAAGATGAAGGTCGTATACATCGCGGCAATAAAAATCGCCGTGATGACGAAGCCGAGTGTGCCCGCGCTTGCCCAGCCATAACTCCAGCCGAAATATTCACCGGAAATCACGAGGCCGACCGCGATGCCCCATAGCTGCCATGTGCCCAGCGTCTGCTTGAGCTCGTGATGCATGATTTTGCCGAGGGGCTGACTGCTGGACTCTGATTTCATCGGATGCTCCCGGGGTTGGCGTTGGTGCGTAGCGTCGGTTCATTACGTTTACGCGTGAGCCGACAGGCTTCAGCCGATGGTAGGGAGCCATTATTCGAGGGTGTTATCGAAATTCGGCAAAGTTTTGGGCGAACGGAGGTTTGTTAACTTCGAACTGCCATCGCGTTTACGTCGATTCGTTCCGTAGACGTTAACTCCGCAGGATTTGGTAAACGGGGACGTGGTACTTTTGGTTTCGCTTGATTCGCATCCATTCACAGGCTCCTTTTTATCCGCTCTTTCATGAACGATTCCAGTAGTCGTGCCCGGTATGAAACGCGGCTGGCACGCGTGCTTGACCATATTTACGATCATCTCGATGAGCCGCTCGATATCGAGAATCTGGCGGAAATTGCCTGTTTGTCGCCTTATCACTGGCATCGAATTTATCAGGCGATGTATGGCGAGACGGTCGCTACGACTGTGCGGCGGTTGAGGTTGCATCACGCGGCCGGTTATCTGGCGAACAGTTCGATGTCGATTGGGGAGATCGCCGAGCGCTCGGGTTACAGCAGTTTGCAGTCTTTTTCCCGTACTTTTCGCGCGGTGTTCGGCGTGCCGCCGGCGCAGTATCGCAAGCGAGGTACGCATAGCCGGTTTCGTCCGGCACTCTCAGGAGACGATCAAATGACGACGCGTGAAGTGGTGATTCGTTCTGTCGAGCCGTTTACGCTTTTATCGGTCGATCACGTTGGGCCGTATATGCAGATCGGCAAGGCGTTTGATGCTTTGTTCGGCTGGCTTGGCCGACATCATTTGCTGGAAGCGGAAATGCGGATGATCGGGATTTATTTCGATGATCCCGGTGTGGTTGATGAAAATGCGTTGAGGTCGAAGGCTGGGGTTTTGTTGCCGCAGCGGGTGTTGGCGGCCGTGACGGTGAGTTCGCCGGTTTCGGTGGTTGCAGTGAGAGGCGGGGAATATGCAGTGTTGCGGCATAAAGGTCCGTATAGCGATATGCGAGCGGCTTATGAGTGGTTGTACGGGACGTGGCTTGTGCAGTCCGGTCGTGAAGCGGCGGATGCCCCAGTGTTTGAGGAGTATTTGAATAGCCCAAAGGACACGGCGCCTGCGGAGTTGTTAACGGAGATCTGTTTACCGTTGGCATGACGGTTGGGTATACGCGGGTTGATGTTTACCGGGGGGGGTTTACGTCGTTGGCCGGATTGCTCCTTGCTCGCTTGTGCAGCGGGCTCTCTGGTTGCTTCTCTGGTTTTTATATTCTTTGTATACGTATACGTAGTAATAGTTAACAAGCACCGCGTCTGGCTGTGGATAACTTGGAACTTCGTTTACGTATCAACGAGCTGCGTAAACCATAAGCCTGCAGAGTTAACGCGGATAGCAACACGGAGCCAGGGACAACTTTTTGATGACCCGGTTAACCAACGTTGTTATCAAGGTTTCGCCCACAAGCTGCCAGGGGGCTTGTACAAAAGTTATCCAGAGGGGGGTGTGGATAAGTTTGGGGCCGGGAAGTCGAAGGCCGGTGTGTTTTCGGCGTGGCTGTGCCGTGGTCGATCTCAAATCGGGCTGTGCATGTTGATTGCATTCCAGGCTTCCGACGGAGCTTGATGCCGGTAATAACCAAGCCTAGAAGAAAAGCGAATGCCAGGCGCGTAATGAACCGAAAAGCGGACCTCAAATCAAAGATGAACGGAATTACATTCCGGATTCACTCAGCTCTGAATAGAAATTATGCAATTAGTACCGGCTCGAGATTTTGACTACCGGCATTGGTCAGGCTCATTTAATGCGAAATAGATGTAAAGCGGATTGTCGACCGCAATGCGTCATATCGAACCTATAATTACGCAGCCTTCGACACGGAGTTGATTGCATGCGTTTGTTTACTCCGAAATGCCCCGTCACTGGGCTAGCTAAGGTGTCTCGTTCATATCGTGTTCCAACTCATCCGGTAGACGAACCTTGGCAAATGGCGAAAGACTACTGCCAGTGGCTAGGGACAGAGAGCAATCTCCTATTGACCTGCCTACCGAAGCGCAGTGGGAATATGCTGCCCGATCCGGTGGCAACAATGTTGCATTCGCCACAGAAAACGGCAAGTACGACCCCGACCGCAATTTTCCGAGCTCAGACAGGATAGCCGACAAGCTCGCTCCGGACGTTGGAATCGTTCGGATGTATCTTTATCCCGTTGGCAAATATCCAGCCAATCCACCGGGGTTGTTCGATATGAGATTTGATGGACGTGACTGGGTCAATGACTGGTTTGGCGCCGACTACTATGCAAAGTCCGCGGTAAAAAATTGCCTGGGTAGATGGGCTCTTCGCCTCGATTGGCCTGGAGCACGGCCGCCGCTCGACTCGTTCAGGAACCTGGGCGGACGGCTTTCGCGTAAAACCGCCGAAGTCTTCGCCGGGCAAGCTGCCTGTCAGCCGCAAAGCGCCGGGGATTGAACGTGTGCCGGGCTGGGAGAAGTACTCCTGGCTGAACGCTGGGTTTTCAACCCGGCTTAACGGCGCGTCTACGATTTACAACTATGACGATCGCGGTGAGCTGAATCTGGGCTGGAACGGTGAGGACTCTGTCGAAGCCGTTGCAGAGAAAACCGCCGTTTTGTAAAGGCGATTGGCGGAAAGCAAGCCGGTGAGCTGGTAACGATTCGCCAGACGCATACGCCGATCGTGCAGGTCATCGGGGCTGAGCACACGGCCTTGTGCACGGCCGAAGGCAAAGCGGTTCTGCGTGGCGATGCGATGGTGACGCGCCAGAAAGGGCTGCTGCTCGGTGTACAGACCGCGGATTGCGTTCCGGTGCTGATCGCGGACACGAAAAAGCGTGTCGTTGCGGCGTTCCATGCGGGTTGGCGCGGAACGCTGGCGCGGATTGTGGAGCGCGGTGTGGGAACCATGCGTCTGCAGTTTGGCTCGCGTCCGCAGGATCTGGTTGCGGCGATTGGTCCTTCGATCGGTAGCTGCTGCTACTCGGTGGGCGAAGAGGTAAAGTTCGAGTTCGATTCGCAGTTTGCTTATGCTCCCAAACTCTTCTCCAGGAGGTCTATGATTCTGACCCCGTACGCGACAAATACCCGCTTCTGTTTCTGACCGCTCGCGCGCCAGTGCATTCGCCGATAGGTCCGCAGATCCATCTTGATCTTCAGGAGGCAAATCGCCGTCAGTTGCTCGATGCAGGCTTGTCGGCCAAGAAGATCACCGTCATGGGTGAGTGCACGGCTTGCACGCGTCTTCCGAACGGAAACCGCAAATACTTCTCGCACCGCGGGGAGAGCGGATTTACTGGGCGGATGCTGAGCGTAATCGGCGTACAGCAGGACTAAGAACGCCACGGGCGGATTGCTGTTCAACCAGACACGGGCTCTTCCGAGAGAAGAGCCCCCTGTCTGGAAACGGCCCAGGGATAAATCCTCCCCGGGCCGTTTTTCGCGTTGCAGATCCACTTTGTCTTTGTGGTGCGCAGCTTGGTTCTTTGTGGTGCGCAACCTGGTTGTAGCCTGGGGAAACTCGACCGGAGATCGCAGGAACTACTCCCCGCAGAGCGTCCTACGCGTAGCTGGGTAACCTCAAAACATGCTTCTGTGGCGATCGTGCGTCCGCCAGAGAGGGGAAATTACGCTTTCTTCCCCAGCTCTGTGAAGAGCGTATCGCGATGCCGCAAGGCATACTCGTCCATCAGCCCGAGGTTCTTGCGATAGACGAAGGCTGCGCCGAGCGCTAGTGCCAGCGTTGCGGCAGGAAAGAGCCACGGGAAGCGGACAGCCTCTGAAAGCCGCATCAGCGCCCATCCTGCGGCTGCTGTCAATAGCAGGATGCCCATGCTGAGCAGGGCGCTCAGAGGGCTCGCCTGCTTTTGGGCTGTGCGCGTCAGGTCAATTTTCCTGGGGGTATTGATGGAGCGGTAGTTGCCGAGGGTGGTTTCAATCAGCAGCGTCATCGCCGTCCAAAGCACACCGCCGAGCAGCACGGGGAGAGGGGGCACGCCTACCAGGTAGATGATTACTCCCAGGATCACCGCAACGTCCACGACGGCCAGCACGGAGTTCAAAATGTTTTTGGCCAGCAGCACATCACGCACACGTACGGGCGCAAAGAAGAAGAGTTGCGCTCCCGTGCCGTCTAGCCCGAAAGAGTTATAGCTGATGGGAACGATGCCGAGCAGGGCGTAGGCCAGCGAGGCGCCGAAGATCCAGGTGCTGTTCTGGTGCCTTGCCAGTCTTCCGGCAAAGAGCACAACCATGACGATGGGAGCAACGAGACCATAGATTAGCCCCGTATTGCGGCGGAGGTAGAGGAACTCTCGCCGGAGCAGGGCCTGGAGCACCGTGGAAGCGGAGGGCGGCGTGCGTTCCTCCGCCTCGGAGATGCTGTGCGCAGGCAAGGCAGAGCGCGGCCCGGTAGAGCGCTTGGATGGACGGGGAACAGCGTTGGCGGCGTCGCTGAGTGATTCCCCACGATACTCGGCGCGCATGCGAACAGAGAACACAAGTAGGAAGAGCAGGCCGTAAGTCGCATCGGCAGTAACCTCTGCGGCAAAGAGCGCAGGCTGTCTCTGGTGCGCAGCCGTGATCGAGTCCGCGCAGAGTCCCGGAGGGAGTAAATGCAGCACGGGAGCGGCTGCGTGGTAGATATGCTGCAGCTTCTGGGCGCGCTCGCTGAGGGCGTGCACGGTGGGTGTGCCACGCTTATCGAAGGCCGGGTTGAAGTGGACGTTCGCCCACTGGAACCCTACGGAGAAGAGGAAGATAAGCGCGGTAAACAGCTCTCGCGCACGGCGTGTGGAGAGCCACCGGTCGATCCACACAAAGATCATGCGGGTGAAGAGCAGGTTAACCAGAGTAAAGACCGTCAGCGCGATGAGCGCCGCGAGCCAGAGTTGAGGTTTCGCGATGACGATGCCGATCGCTGCTGCTGCTGTAAGTAACGACACCATGACGTTACCAGGGCCGATGAGCCCAAAGAAGAGCCGGACCAGCACATACGAGCGCAGGTTCATCGGAAAGCGTATGAGCTGAGTCGGATCGAAGGTCGTCCCCGGCGAACCGAGGTTGATGTTCACCAGCTGTGCCAGAGCAAAGATGGCCCAGAACACTGCGGCCAGCAGGTTGAAGCTTCCTTTCTGCACCAGAGCCCAGGCAAAGAAGCCTACGCCGAAGGCCAGTGATGCGACGAAAAGCAAAAAGAGCGGGATGATCAGAATCCAGGCAAGCAGATCGCCGCGGTTGCCTTTGCCACGAAAGCCATTGAGGAAGATGCGCCAGCGCAGGCGCGTAATTGCCCAGTACTGCGCACGCTTTTGCTCCCCGGTCCAGGGAGCTGTGCTTAGCTCAGCCATGCCAACTCTCCCTCCTGGGATGCGTTGGCCAGTGGGTGGTCTTTGCCGACGATGTTGAGGAAGATCTGCTCCAGGGTGAGCGTTTCTCCCGCTGGGGTCGCTGCATCCGGATGCAGGCGGGCCTGAACGCCCGCGCGAAGCTCTTCCAGTGCACCGTTGGCAACGATGTGGCCGCGATCGATGATGGCGATATGGGTGCAGAGGCGCTCGACGATCTCCAGCACGTGCGAGGTGAGGAAGATCGTGGCGCCGCGAGCGATCATGCCCTGCAGCATGTTCTTCAGCGTCACGGCTGCGACGGCATCTACGCCCTCAAAGGGTTCGTCGAGAAACAGCACCTTGGGGCCGTGAATGACGGCTGCAGCCAGGGCCAGCTTTTTCCCCATGCCATGGGAGTAATCCGCGAGCAGCTTTTTGCTCTCATTCGCCAGTCCCATGAACTCGAGCAGCTCATCGCTGCGCTGCGCTGTGGTGCGCTTGTCCAGCCCATACATCTGCCCAACGAAGTGCAGGTACTCGGAGGCCGTTAGCTTGCCGAACAGCGCCATGCCTTCGGGAACAACGCCGATGTGGCGTTTGACTTCAACAGGATTGGCAAACAGGTCGTGACCAAGAATGCTGATCTGTCCGGCCGAGGGCGCCAGCAACCCGGTAAGCATCTTGATGGTGGTCGATTTGCCTGCGCCGTTTGGTCCCAGAAAGCCAAAAAACTGACCTGGTTGCACGTCAAGGTCTATGTGGTCGACTGCTGTGAATTCATGGAAGCTGCGGGTGAGACCGTGTGCGGCGATAGCGGCTGACATGCGTCCACCATACGTGACAAAGGCCGGTTTGTGGCCGGCCTTTGTCGTGGATTCTTGTGTGTGCACTATGCCGACACAGATGCGTCGCTAAGTCGTTGGGGTATCGCCGGTGGAGGGCTTTTCGAGCGGGAGGCTTCTTGCTCCCCCCGGATTCACGAGATCCCGCAGATCCTTGCTGGGTTTGAAGTAGGGCACGCGCTTGGCCGGTACATCGACCTTGGCGCCGGTCTTGGGATTGCGGCCGGTGCGCGAGTTGCGCTTGCGGGTGCGGAACGAGCCGAAGCCTCGTACCTCCACCTTGTCGTCTGCCTTTAGCGCCTCAGTAATTGCGCCAAAAAGGAGATCTACGATTGTTTCTCCATCCCGACGAGTGAGGTCGCCCAGTGCGATCACCTGATCGACGAGGTCGGCTTTTGTCATCTGTCACAGCTCCAGAAGAAGTGGAAGTACATGGCCCGGGTTCGGCAGAAGCCAAATTAGAAATTAATTGTAGCGGGTTGCGACATAGTGTCACCCTTGCGTTCTGAGTTATAGACGTAGGAGAACGGCAAAAGGACCACAGTTTTCGATCCATTCGATTGATTTCGAGCGCATTACGGCTCGCGGCGCCATTTTGGCGCAGGTTTTCTCCCCCGACGCTTCTATTCGGAAGTCTGGGGATGCGTCGTTTTCTGCCGTCTGCTTCTGCCGGGGATGGCGGAAAACGAATCTGGCTCCGTCCTTCTGTGGACGGAGCCAGATTTCTCGCCGAAAGCGTGTTTACTTCCAGAGAAAGTAGAAGCCCGGAGAGCGGTTCAGCATTTGCGAGGGATTGGGGAAGAGGCTGTCTGCATCGTCGTCGCCATTGAGCAGAGCCAGCAGCCCGCGCTTCTCCTTGGGGGACTTTACGACGTGAGGTTTGCCCTTGATGCCAACCGCGAGCGCGGTATCGTGCAGAGCCTCCCGGTAGCCTCCCTCGGCGTCGATGAGCCCGAGCGGAAGTGCTTGCTGCCCGGTCCAGACCTGTCCGGTGGCCAGCGGGAGAATCTTGTTCTCCGTGGTGTGGCGGCCAAGGGCAACGTCATGAACGAACTGTCCGTACATGTTGTCGACAAGTCCCTGAAAGTACGCTTCTTCCTTCGGCGTGAGCTCGCGCGTTGGGTCTCCTGCGTCCTTCAACTCGCCCTTGCTGATGGTGATGTTCTTCATCTTGGCCCAGTGCAGCAGCTCGCCGTAGTTGGTCCACTGCATGATGACGCCGATTGAGCCGACCACGGAGGCCTGGTTGGCGTAAATCTTGTCGCACGCGCTGGCGATGTAATAGGCGCCGGAGGCGCCGACGCTCTCTACGGAGGCGGCAACGTACTTGTGCTTGTCGGTGCGTATGTGCAGAACTTCGTGATAAATCTCCTGCGAAGCGGCCGCTCCGCCTCCGGGCGAGTTGATGCGCAACAGGATGGCCTTTACGTCGTCCTCATTGCCAAACTTTTCAAGCTGCTTATCGAGTTTGTCTGCGTCTGTGATGACACCGTTGATCTCGACCACCGCGATGGAGTCCTGGCCATAGGTGGGGATGGAGGTGGTGTCGCCCGAGTTCAGCAGGTTCTTCATCGTTGAGGCTGCGATCGCCGCAAGGATGATGACAATAACGCCGATGAGCGCAATGGCCAGCAGAACCCACACTCCCCCGGAGCGCCGCTGCGTAAACGAGGGAATGGGCTGACCATAGGCATAGCCATACGGTTGCTGCCCTTGTGGCTGCTGAGGCGTCTGATAGTAAGGCGGTTGTGGTGGCGGAGGCGTCGACATGGCTCGGAGTGTAGCAGAGGACGATCCCGGCGCAAGTCCTTGCTTGTTCCGCGCTTAGGAGCGTGAACAGGATTCTTGTTTCATTTCACAACACTTCAGGCTTCCACTCTTCTACAATGACGCGGAGGTAACCTTTGCATGACAACAGGGCAGGCAGATGTGGCGCCCCCAACCGGCCGTCCCCGGCTGAGTATCGTTATACCCGCGTATAACGAAGCGGCGCGCATCGAGGGTACCCTGGAGCGCGTGGTGGGCTGCATTGCCAAGCGCAGTTGGGATGCAGAGGTCATCGTTGTGGATGACGGTTCTTCCGACCAGACGGTAGATGTTGTTCGCTACTGGATGGAGAATCATGCGTGCGTGAAGCTGGTGCAGAACCCTGGCAATCGCGGCAAGGGGTTCTCTGTACGCAACGGCTTGTTGCAGGCCGGTGGCGAGATCGTCATGTTTACGGATGCCGATCTGTCTGCACCGATTGAAGAAGCGGTGCGTTTGATGGATGCGCTCGAAGCCGGGGCCGATGTCGCAATCGGCTCTCGCTGGCTCGATAAGCAGAAGCAGATCGTTCATCAGCCGCTGTACCGCCGTTTCTTTGGCCGCTGTTTCAACTATGTGACGCGCCGGGTCATGGGGTTGCCCTACAAAGATACGCAATGCGGGTTCAAGGCCTTCAAGCATGATGCGGCTCAGGTGATCTTTCGTTTGCAGACGATCGAGCGCTGGGGATTTGATCCGGAGATTCTGTTCATTGCGCGCAAGCTGCGCTACAAGATTGTGGAAGTGCCCGTAACGTGGGGGCACGATGAGCGTTCGCGTATCTCGTATCTGAAAGATGGCATGAAGATGCTGGAAGAGATGGCGCAGATCCGCACGAACTCTCTGCGCGGCAAGTATGACGAAGCGATTGCGGCATACAAAGACACCTCGACGATGACAACACCGCAGGTCGATCATCGCGAGTCTGGGCCGCATCCATCCGGCGTGCAGGCGCGGTGATTCGTTTTTCGTAAGCAACCGGGCCTGTCTTGTCATAAGCTAGAGCACGGAATATGCTGCGTTCGTTTTTTATCGCCCTTTCGACCAATAAGAGCTTTCGCTCTTTCTCCGAGAACTCCTCCATCGGCCGGCGTGTCTCGCGACGCTTTGTTGCCGGCATGCGTGTGGAAGAGGCAATCCTTGTCAGTGAAGAGCTGAATCGTGAGGGAATCGATGTTTCGTTGGATTCCCTGGGCGAGTCTGTCGTACAGGTTGCTCAGGCAGAAGAGTCTGCCTTGGTGTATCACCGCATGCTGGACGCCATTGCTGTGCGCGGGCTCAAAGCGAATGTCTCGGTCAAGCTCAGCCAGATGGGCATGGATATCGGGGGGCCGGGAGCAGGACCGGAGCTGGCCGAACGTGTTGTGGGGGAGCAGGTAGAGCACGCAGCGCGGCTTGGAAACTTCGTCCGCATCGACATGGAGGGCTCACAGTACACCGAAGAGACCCTTGCCATGACGGAGCGGCTGCATCAGCGTTTCCCGGGCACAGTCGGCACCGTGCTGCAGGCGTATCTTTACCGCACGGAAGACGATATGGAGCGCTTGCTGGCGCAGGGGATTCGCATTCGTCTGTGCAAGGGTGCTTACAAGGAACCGCCCGAACTTGCGTTTCCGGAGAAGGCAAACGTCGACGCCAATTACGTGCGTCTTATGAAGCGCGCCGTGACCTCCGGGGTCTTCTGCGGGATTGCAACGCACGACGAGGCCATCATTCAGCAGATGTGCCAGTTTGTCGAGCAGGGTGGTGCCAGCAAGGATGCATTCGAGTTTCAGATGCTCTATGGCATCCGGCGCGATCTGCAGCGTGAGCTGGTACAGCGTGGCTACCGTATGCGCGTGTACGTCCCATTCGGGGCGGAGTGGTATCCGTACTTTATGCGCCGTCTTGCAGAAAGACCGGCCAACGTGCTCTTCCTGGCGAAGAATTACTTCAAGAGCTAACAGGCACTATCGCAAAGGCAACATCGGCTCGACCAGCATCAGTTGGTCGAGTGTGACCCTTTGCTGCTGGTTGAGGTAATTAAACCGGCCATTGCTGAGAGCCTGTCGGCGATCCGTCACCTGCATGACACGCAGTTCGCGAAAAGCGTGCATGACCGTCTTGCGCTGCTCGGGTGGCAGGCCGCTGAGCAGCAGCATGGCGGAGCGCACCTGAGCGCGTTGTTGTGGGTTCAGGCGCTCCATCTGCTCGGTGTGTTCGAGTGTGCGCTTGCGCTGCTCGGGCGTCATTGTCTCCAGCTGCGCAAGCCGGTCCAGAATACGCTGCTGGGTTGCAGCAGGTAGTTCACGGAAGCCCGGCTCTCTCTGGAGCTCCGAGCGGCGCTGGGCAGCTGTCATGTCGCTGTGCTGCTCCATCCACTGGTTCAGGTGTGCACCCTTCAGCGGCGTTCCCGGGGCTGCTGGAGCTCCGGGGCCGTTCGGAATGACTGGATTGGGGTTGGCAGAGAACTGAGCGTTCGGAAGATGGTGTCCGCTGGATGCTTGCTGTGCCCAGACCTGCGTGAGTCCGGAAAACGCGCAGGCGAGTGTGGCCAGCGATACGAAAGCGTGCCGAATTGGCCAGAACTTGATCATGATGCTGGCCCTGATGCCGAATGTATCGGCTCAGGAGGTGATTCTCCTCGCGAGAAGCGATGGCCCCATCCTAAAGGGACGGAGCCACAGGAAACAAACTCAACCTGCTACAACGCGGCGTGTGTCGCTAAGTTGTGGGTGCATCGGTTGCGCCGTCATCGTCCGTATCCAGTAGTTGATCCATCTGCTGCAGGGCCTGTGCGTTGTTATCCAGAATCTTCAGGTCGTTGACTGCAGTGGAGGAAACAGGGTGGTCATTCTCTTGCTGATGAAACATGACCAGCGCGCCACCAGCTCCGCTGATCAGCACCACAAGGCTGAGGGCGCCTGCCAGCACCGGGCGGAAGGAGCGACCCGTAGAAAACTGAAACCATGCGCGTGCGCGTTCCCAGAATCCTTCCGGCTGGGCTGCGGCAGCTTCTCGCAGACGCGCCTTCAGGCGGGTGTCAAAATAAGCCGAAGGTTCAGGAGCGGTCCAGCTATCCAGCGCGGAAAACGCAGCCTGCAGCTCCTTCCACTCCGTGCTGCACTCCGCGCAGGCACTCATGTGCGTGGCGTACTCCGGATGCGCGGCAAGGTAGCCGGGCTCCAGGAGCAGGTCCGCTAGATGAGTGCGGCAAATCGTGCAATCAATCATCGTTTCCATCGTCGTGTTCCCCCTTACTAGGGTCCTCACTTCGTTGCCTGTATGGCTTCTGGTGGTGATGTGCTTCGTTGAGCCAGAACGCTATACAAACCCCTTCAATTTTCCCCGCAGCGTTTGGTACGCGCGGAACAGCAAACTCTTCGTGGCGGACTCTGACAGCTTCAGCACATCGCCGATCTGTTTGTAGTCCAGCCCTTCGTACTTGTGCATCAGGACGGCAACTTTCTGCCGTTCCGGTAAAGCCATCACGTAGGAGCGAATGGCCTTCATGCGTTCCTCGCGGAGCATGTCCGCTTCGGCGGAAGGCGTGTCGTCTGCGACATCCGGTGTTGTCCCTGTTTCGGGATCTGGATCATCCAGATACACCGTGGAGCTGGCGCGCTCCCGCCGTGTGTCGCGGGCGTGGTTGACTCCCAGGTTGGTGGCGATGCGATAAAGCCAGGTGGAGAAGCGTGCTTCCGCCCGGTAGGTTTCGCGCGAGCGATACACCCGGAGAAAAACTTCCTGGGCAAGTTCCTCGGCGACCGCCTGGTTGTGCACCATGCGGAACATGAAATGGATGATGGGCTTGCGATATTTTGCCAGCAACACATCGAAGGCTGCCATGTTGCCGGCCTTCAGCTCCAGCATGACCTCGGCATCCGTCAGTGCGGAGAAGTCTCCGCGAGCAACTGCCTCTGCTCGCTTTGCCTTCTGCTCCGGGGTCTGCTCTGCCACGATGGGATGCTCGTTGGCTGTTCCTTCCAGAAGCCCGGGATGGAGCGCCAGCGTGCCCATGTCTTCCTCAACCCCGCCGTCTTCGGGATGTTGCGCGTCGAGCGGCATTTCGGGGAGTTTTTCCTCCTCGTGCTCGGCGGCCGGCTTGGGTTTCGGTGTCATCAGCGGAAATTGTACCGTCCTGTAAGGTGTATGCGTGGGGGCGTCCTGCTGGCCTAGAGCTCATAAGGTGATTCATGAGAATCAGTTGCGAGCTGCTCCGCTGAGGATAAGGATTTGTCCGGGAATTTCGGTGCGGAGAAGGGCGCTAAACGCCCAACTCCACACGGATTTCTGTCGCAATCGCTTCCGCGTGGCGTTTCATCGCCTCTTCGCTTTCCGCTTCGATCATGACGCGGGCCAGAGCTTCGGTGCCGGAGTAACGGATGACAACGCGTCCTGAGTCCTTGAGCTCTTCCTCCGCGGCGCGAATGGCACTGGCAATTTTGGGGAAGTCTTCGAGGGGCTTCTTCTCCCGCACCTTTACGTTGACGATTACCTGCGGGAAGTTCTTAAGATCGGCGACAAGCTCGCCCAGCGTCTTGCCCGAGCGGTGCACAACGTCGAGAACGAGCAACGCCGTCATCAGACCATCTCCGGTGGTGGCTAGCGCGGGGAAGAGGATGTGGCCGCTTTGCTCGCCGCCCAGCGAGGCGCCTGTCTTCTGCATCTCCTCCAGTACGTACTTGTCGCCTACAGGAGCACGCAGCATCGAGATCCCCGAGCGCTTGAGCGCCGCCTCAAAGCCCATGTTGGACATGGTGGTCGCTACGACCGTGTTCTTTGCCAGCAGGCCGCGAGCCTTCAGGTCGCGAGCACAGACCAGCATGACCGCATCACCGTTGACCACGTTACCGTGCTCGTCGGCAAACATCGCGCGATCGGCATCACCGTCAAAGGTAATGCCCATGGAGGCACGCATTCGCCCGACCTCTGCCGCTACCACCTGCGGCTTGGTCGCGCCGCAGTTTTCGTTGATGTTGTGTCCGTTGGGCGAGGCGTGCGTGACCTCGACGGTGCCCTGCAGCTCGGCGAAGAGCTGGGGCGCGACGGCGCAGGCCGCCCCGTTTGCGCAGTCAATCACCACGCTGCGATTGTCCAGGGAGATGCCCGGAACGGCGTTGAGCAGAAACTCGATGTACTCGCGGCGGAAGCTCTCTTCCACTTCGGGAAGGGCTTCTTCGGAGATGGATTCAGTGAAGGAAACGTCAGCGAGCGCGTGCTCGATTTCGGCTTCGATCTCCAATTCGACCGCATCCGCGAGCTTGTAGCCATCGCCGCCGATCACCTTGATCCCGTTATCCTGCCAGGGGTTATGCGAGGCGGAAATCACCAGGCCGGCGCCGAAGCCGTGCTTGCGGGCAAGGTATGCAACTGCAGGGGTGGTGATGACTCCTGCAAAGGCTACGGCGGCTCCGCCGAAGCGCAGCCCGGCGGAGAGCGTTGCTGCGATCCACGGGCCAGACTCACGCGTATCCATGCCGAGCACGACCGTAGAGCCTGCTCCTAGCTTTCGGGCCAGCGCTACGCCGACCGCGTATACCGTACGCTTGTCCAGCGGTGCTTCTCCAGCAACCGCGCGAATCCCATCGGTTCCAAAATACTTCCGCATCCGTTCTGCCTTACCTCGTCTCTTGTTCCGCGCTGGGAAGCGATTGCTCGGAGGACTCCACGCGCGCGCGCACGCTTCCTTCGCTGAAGCGTGCCATCATCGCCTGCCCGGCGTGCAGCTGAGCTGCCGACCGCACTAGTGTTCCTTCGTTCGTATACACGAGTGAGTAGCCGCGGTCGAGTACCCGCAGCGGGCTCATCGCCTCCAAACGCAGTGTTGCCCGCTCCAGCCGGGAGGAGCGGCGGTCGATCAGCGTATGCCGGAAGCGCTCCAGACGCGTTGTGGCGGCCTCAAAGCGCAGCCGGTCGGCGCTCAGCACGGCGATCGGGTGGCGTTGCCGCAGACGCATCTCCAGGCGGCTGACGCGGCTCTCCTCCGTGCTGATGCGGCGTCGTAGGGCACTCTCCGTTCGCAGATCCAGCTCGTCGAGCCGTTGGGCTCTACGCCGCAATCCGTCTTCAGCACGACGCAACACCATTTCGGCGCTCAGGCGTCCGAAGCGCTGTTGCGCTCGTAGTAGCTCATAGCGCCCGGCGCGGTGCAGCCGCTCCTCCAGACGCAAAATGCGCTCTTCAATGCGGTGCTGCGCTGCGGTGACGATTTCTGCCGCCGCCGAAGGCGTCGGGGCGCAGAGATCGGCCGCTGCGTCGGCGATGGTGGAGTCCGGGGCGTGGCCGATACCGGTGATGACCGGAACCTCGCAGACCGCGATGGCGCGTGCTACCTCTTCCGCGTCAAAGCCGTGCAGGTCTTCCCAGCTTCCTCCGCCGCGTGCCACGAGCACGACGTCTACCAGAGAGGCATGACGCGAAAACCAATGCACGCCTGCTGCGACTTCGCGCGAGCAGTTCGGTCCCTGCACCGCGGCAGGGTAGACAAGCAGATTGACCGCTGCGTGGCGTCGGCGGCATACCTTCACGATGTCGCGCAAGGCTGCGCCTTGCAGGCTGGTCACAATGCCGATGCAGCGAGGAAAGGGCGGAAGCGGGCGTTCTCGTTCAAAAAGGCCTTCCTGGCGCAGGCGCTCCTTCAGTTGCCGTGTCGCTTCCAACAGAGCGCCTAATCCGAGCTGCTCCATGCGCTCGGCCACCATCTGCATCTGGCCGCGCGCCTCATAGACGCTGACAGCTCCGGTGAGCCGTACCGCGTCGCCGTCCTTTGGGCGCCAGCGTAACCGCTGGGCCTGGGCGCGGAACATCACGATTTGAAGTTGAGCCTGCGCGTCTTTCAGGGTGAAGTAGCAGTGCCCGCTTGAGGCCGGCCGCCAGTTTGAAATTTCGCCTTCTACCGTCACCCCGGCAAAGCCGTCTTCAACGATGCCCCGGATATGCCTCACCAGCTCGCCCACTTTATAAATGCGAGGCGCTTCTGCAGGGGTAGGTTTAGCTTCCTCTGCCTGTTGCAGCGGCAGGGGCGCGGTGGGACGCGAGGAGGCAACGGACGGGCTGAGAGACGCGGAGACCGGTTGCGCTTCGGGTTCGGTCAGCGGCTCAGCGAACGCAAAGAGCCCGGGAAGGGCAGGGGGCTGCGGACGACGAGAGGAGCGCCGTGCGGGGCGACTGGCGCGTAACTCCGCCAACGTTGGTATCTTCTCGTCCTTCTCGGCCATCGACTCTTCAAGTGTACCGTCCGATCGCGTCGAAGAACGTGCGGTCTTAGGCGGCTGCGGGGGCGGGGTTCGGCAGCAATGCGCGCGTCTCGCGCAGAAGCTCGTCGGGAGGGCAGGGTTTGGCCAGCAGCTTGAGTGGGCGTTGCATCCGCATGGAGTGCAGCAGGACGCTCACCTGATTCGAGGAGTAGGCCGTCAGCATCAGAACCTCGCACTCCGGCATCTCGCGATTCACCTGTTCGGCCAGCACGAGGCCGCTTTCATCCGGCATGCTCACGTCGCAGAGAACAAGCGCAGGCGCAAAGCTACGTGCGTGCTCAAGCCCTTCTGCCGCGGAGTAGCAGGCCCGCGCTTCAAATCCGTTGGCCTCGTAGATCAGGCTTAGAGTGTCGGCTACCAGTTGATCGTCATCAACAACAAGGATGCGCTGTTTCATTGGTGCGACCTCCCGCCCCGAAACATGCCGGGGGAAAACGGTTGAGGTTCCAAGGGAAAGACAGGAGTGAGTCATGCTGCATTGAGCAAGGCCCCGTAAGGTTTCTGAAGACTAGCCCTAATCGTGCAAGAAAGATATGGGGTTTGCGTGGAATTTACAAAAAATTGCGTGACGTAATATCAAAAAAGAAAAACAGCCAGCATGTGCTGGCTGTTTTTCTGCGGTTTCTTTGAAGCTGTGACTACTTTTTGCCACCCAGCTTCTGGGTAGCGATCTCGCCTGCAGCTCCAGGATTTCCCTTGGCGTCCTTATCGGAATCCTTGACCTGTGCGTAGATCTTGTTCGCTTCGCTGGTCTTGCCTTCCGACTCGTAGAGCTCGGCGAGCTGAATCTGCGCCATGCCCGGCGTTACGGTGCTTGCGTGATCCTTGGCGAGCTCGTTATAGAGCGAAATGGCGTCAGCATCTCGTCCGGTCTGCTGGTAAAGCTGAGCGAGCGAGACCTTAGCCAGAGCCGAGAGATCGCTGTTCCAGCTTCCGGCAACATCCTTCAGCGTGGTTTCAGCAGAGGCGTTCTCCCCAGCTTCCATGTAGGTGAGACCTGCAAAATAAAGGGCAAGCTTACCCGGTTTGGTCATGCTGTACTTGTCGGCAACCGCCAGAAACTCCGCATTGGCAGCCTTGGCGCGCGCCTTAGGGTCCGGGAAGGTGGTCATGCCCGGAGGTACAGGCTGCGCCGGGTTTGCCAGCGGTGTCTGGTAGGTTTGCATCGCTTCGCCAAAGGCGGTGCGAGCCGCATCGGTGCGGTGCGAGTAGATGGCATAGCCGCCAACAACAACGATCAGGAGAACAACGGCAGCCGCAATCATGCCGATTGCCTTGCTGCGGTTATGCGAGGCCCATTCAAGGCCAGGGTTGTTCTGGAGGGGGTCGGAATGATTCAAACGGTCGTTGGCCACAGAACTTCTCGGTCCGATCTTAGAGGAATGCTCAGGGTGCCGGAGGCGTTTAGCTGATCTGGCACGCGTCCCCTCAGTGTAGCAGGAGCAGGCTGCATGAAGAGGCGCAAGAGCTGCTTTGCCGCTTCGATGTCTTAGAAATTCCTTGCTTGCCAATCGTAGGACGAGGGGCATAGTATCTGCCTCGCAATCCGATTTCTGCCGCTTATCGAACAGGAATCGCTTGTGGTCGTCGCTCGTATTTTACGAGGCCATACGTTAGCTCGCAGTAACCCAAATGATTCCGCCTGCTCGGGCTACGTACCCGGCAGCACCCAAGTCGAGGAGCGATTCGAACCATGGCGTGGTATGCCTACTGTATTGCTGAACGAAATGCCTTTCCGGAGCTTGCGCGTCATCGCCGTCCCATGCCTCTGACCGGAGTTACCGGTCTTTTTGGAAACCAGACATTTCTTTTTCCTGCCGCCGAACTTACCGTGATCGTGACAGAACATCTGCCGGAAGACGCCGCACGTCTGACCGGAGTGGAGGCGGCTGGTGCTGCCCGGGAGCATGCAAATGTCATCTCGGGTGCGTTTGCCCGGTCCACCGTTCTGCCTTTTCGTTTTGGAACCACCTTCACCGATGACGACGCTCTGCGCCGTTCTGTGCGCTCCAACCAGCGCCACTTTATGGCAAATGTGGAGCGTCTGCGCGGGAAGGCCGAGATGCACCTGAAGGTGCTGGTTGACGATATCTGTCCGGAAACCCGCGGCGTTGCGCCGACGGCGCGTGCCGCAGGGCAGGAGTATCTGGCGCATCTTCGTGAAACGGCTACGCGTCAGCGTGAGCGTCAATCGCGCGCGCGCGCGCTTTCGTTGCAGATGAACCGCATGTTCCTGCCACTGGCCGAAGAGGTGAGCTGCAAACGCACCGACGCTGGCAAGATGCTCATCGATATCGCTCATCTGGTGGACAAGAATACGGTGGAACGCTACCAGAACAAGTACAGCTCCGCCACACGGGAGCTGAAGGATTGCGCGATGCACCTGAGCGGTCCCTGGCCTCCGTACCACTTTGTTCAAACCGGAGGCGGGCGCGCCCAGGCGTAGCGCTTCGACCGGCTTTCAATACAGAACGGCCCGGAGACTTGTCTCCGGGCCGTTCTGTATTGAAAGCAAATTGGTTTTAGCTGCGACTCTCGGCTTCAACGGCCGGCTTTTTGCGGCGGCTCAGTACGCTGGAGCGGCGTTTGCGGCGCCGGTCGCTGGCGTGGTCGATTTTGCGCCAGAAGGCGACGAAGTAATCCACCGCGGAGATGATGGAGACAATGGCCATCCAGTAGGTGGCAGTCATTGCGATGAGGTGAACGCCGATCGGGAAGCCCCACCAGTTCCACTGATCCCAGCCGTGATTCAGGATGCCCGCGACGACGGCGACGATCTGGATGACCGTTTTGAGCTTGCCGATCTCGCTGGCATCAATGGTGAAGCCCTCGGAGGATGCGATGGAGCGCAGGCCCGTTACCAGGAACTCGCGCCCGATGACCAGCACCGCAATCCAGGGAGGCATAACCCGCGGGTTATAGGCTACGAGCAGAATGAATGCTGTGGTGACCATCAGCTTGTCGGCCAGGGGGTCCAGCAACATGCCCAGTGTGGTGATCTGTCCGCGTCTGCGGGCGAGGTAGCCGTCTACGCCGTCAGTGATGGAGGCGAGGATGAAGAGTCCGGCTGCAATAAACTCCTGATCGCCCGGCGTATGCACGGGGAACTTTGGGCTTAGCACCCAAATGAGCAGCGGCACGGTGGCAATGCGGCTCAACGTAATGGAGTTCGGCAGATTCACGGAGACAGCCTTCGGGGCAGGGCCGTTTCGCAACACGCGCAGCGGCATACCCGGAAGTACTGTCATTCTGACATATTGGGACTCCGGTTCGTGGCGGCATCATTCGGAGCTTTACAGCGCAAGGGGGGAACCGTATTCTACGCACACCATCCCAGGCGAGTTCATGTCCTATAAATCAATACTTTCCCGTACTTTCTGCGGTCTGTTGGCGGCGGTCTGTTTTTTCATGGGTTCGTTGTCTGCGTGGGCTCAGTCCTGCACGACAACGACGACGATCTCCGGTACGGTCTACACCCCGAACGGCGTAGATCCTTTACCGAATGTATTGGTTTATGTGCCAGCGCCGGGCACCACGCTGCCTACGCTGAATGATGGTGTGGACACCACTTTGGGGTGTGGGGCGGCAGCATCGCTTGTGCCGAGCAATCTTACCGTCAGCGGGACAAGCAATTACCAGGGCAAGTTCACGCTGAGCAGCGATGCCCTGGCGGGTGCGCAGACGCTGGTGGTTCAAGCCGGAAAGTGGCGTCGGGCCTATAGCCTGAGCGTGCCGGCATGTCAAACGACGACGGTCACGGCGGTGATGCCCAAGAACAGCAGCGAAGGGAATATCCCGAAGATCGCGGTGGTTACCGGAGCCGTGGACTCGGCAGAGTGCGTCCTGCGCAAGGTGGGGGTGGAGGACTCGATGTTCTCCGATCCGGGGAACGGCGGCCGTATCAACTTCTTCAAA
Source organism: Acidobacteriaceae bacterium (assembly GCA_028283625.1). Classification (GTDB taxonomy): domain Bacteria; phylum Acidobacteriota; class Terriglobia; order Terriglobales; family Acidobacteriaceae; genus Granulicella. The sequence goes on from JAPWKG010000031.1 coordinate 26,346, forward strand.
GGAACAGGAACGAACGACGGCGGCACGGGGCCGGGGGCTTCGATCGATTCGGCAACGCCGAGCGAGGCCGCGTTGATGTCCACGGCCTCCACACTGAACGGCTACGACATGCTGATGATGCCGTGCCAGGGAACCGCTGTGGATTCGACCGAGAGTGTGGCCGCAAATCGTGCCAACTTCGTTTCCTTTGCCAATAACGGTGGACGTGTCTTTGCCACGCACTGGAGTGAGAACTGGCTGAGCCAGGCCGATACGTTTCAGAATGTGGCGACATGGGATAACAATTTCAAGGCCATCAGCAATGCGGGGGATGCGGCGAGGAACGCCACGATTGATACGACCAGCAATCCCGTGGGGCAGACGTTGGCCGATTGGTTGTACTTCATCGGAGCAACGCCTACGAAGGGAACCCTTCCGCTTTACGATCTCAAGCGCAATGTAACGGGAGTGAGCGCCTCGACGCAGGTTTGGGCTACGTTAGACGCAAGCTCCGGCTACAACGGGGCGATCATGCAGTTCACCTTTGACACGCCGTTGAACAGCACCACCTCGCCCACGTTGGGCGTATCGTTTGCGAATACACCAACGGTCTTCAAGCGCGGTTCTACGAATAACCAGGTTCTGGTGAACGTGCAGAATACGGGCAACGGAGCGGCGGATACGACTCTGGCGCTGAACCTGACGGCGAGCAGCGCGGTTACCGTCACCTCGGTCACTCCGGTGAACGGGGCGGCGACAGGCTGGATCTGCAATGGGCTCGTGTGCTCGCGTACCACCTCGTTTGCCGTAGGCGCGAGCGATCCTGTGCTGGTGACGCTGGACGTGAGCGCAGGAGCGACACCGGGCAATACCAGCGTTCTGAAGGCCGATCTGACGGGAGGCAACGTCTTCAACGTCTCCCAGTGCGGCCGTGTGCTCTTCAACGAGTACCACGTGGAGGAGCCGCCGAATACCCTCTACAGCTCGTCCAATAGCGGTTTGACCTTTCCCGATGAGTGCTCGTCTTCATCCGTGATGACGCCGCAGGAAAAGTTTCTGGAGTTTTCGCTCTTTAACCTGTCGAACTTTGTTTCGCCGTCCAGTACGGACTCGGTGTTGATCCAGGCAGATCCGCAGGTGAGCTGGACGCCGGCGACACCGCTCTACTATAAGCACCCGCTGGATGCGACGGTGCTCAATGCGAGCTCGGACACGCCGGGAAGCTTCACCTACACACCCGCTGCCGGTTATGTTGCTCACGTTGTGGAGAGCCCGCTCGCGGTGACCGCTACCTTCACGCCTACGGATACGGTCGGCTATGCCACGGCTACGGTTGAGAAGAGCATCGTCATTCTGCCGGATCCGACCGCTGCTACGATTACGTCGCTCAATCAGGACATTCACTACGGCATGGAGATCGGTTACGACAACGGGGTGGACGCCTTGTTGAGCGTTCTGGTGCAGACCCCCGGTTACACGCCGGGAGTGCCTCCGGATACAGGGGCGTTCTATGTCACGATCGACGGCAATACCGTCTGCACGGGTACAGAAGGCTCGCTGCTGGGTGGGCCGCGTGGAAACTGCCCGGATGCCCCGTTTGAAGGCTTCAATGCCGGCACACATCTGCTGCAGCTGGTCTATAGCGGAAACACGGATTATGTCGGCTCGCAGTCTCCGCTGTATCCCGTGGTCATTGAGCCGGACCACACGGTGACCGCTATGACGAGTCCGGCTACGCCGGTGGTGGTGAACACCAGCCTTACCTTCAGTGCCGCCGTGGCGAATACGGACCTGCCCACGATCGTGCCGGTCGGTCTCGCAACCTTCTACGACAACCTTCAGCCAAGCGCTGCTGCAACGGCGAACGCGCCGAACGTTTCCCTGGTGCAACCCGGGATGACGCCGATCGGTGTTGTGAGCCTGGATGCAACAGGACATGCATCGTTTTCTCTGAGCAGCCTGAGTATCGGAACGCACAATCTCTCGGTTTGCTACGGCTCCACGGTCAATAGCTCGGGCACGTACAACTTCCTGAACTCGTGCTCGGCTTCGGCGCAGATTGTCATCACGTTGCCCGCAACGGCTCTGCCCGGAACGGCGGTGACGCTGCGGTCCAGCGCGAACCCATCCGTCCTGGCGCAGTCGGTGAGCTTCACCGCTTCGGTCGGCACGACTGGAGCGTTTGTCAGCATACCGACGGGGACGGTTTCGTTCCTGGATGGAGGCGTTCCGATCGGCAGCGGAGCACTCGATGCCGCTGGGCATGCGGTCTATACGACCTCATCGCTTACGGTAGGCACTCACAATATGACCGCGGTCTACGGAGGGAGCGACTCGTTGACCGGGAGCACGTCCACGGTACTGCAGCAGGTGGTCACCCAGGAGATCTCTCCCGCAGGTCCGGGGTTTGATCTGATTGTGACCCCGACGACCGTGCCCGTCTACGTCGGTTCTACCTCTGTGGTCTCGGTGCAGGTGGTGGCGTTGACGAACTTTACCTCGGCGGTCAAGCTCTCCTGCGAGGGGTTGCCGTCGGAGGCGAGCTGCATCTTTGCCGATGCGACGATCCCGTCGGGGGGCGGCATCACGCAGATGCTTGTCTCGTCCTCGGCCCCGCACAACTGCGACAGCTCGACACCGTACTTTGCCTCGTTCGGTTCTCGTATCGGCTTGTCGCTGCTGGGGCTTTCCACGTTGACGCTTTGCCTGGCACGCCGCAAGGCGTTTCGCGGAGTAGCTCTACTGGCGTTGCTGGTCGTGCTTCCGGGAACTCTGATCGGCTGTGGCACGGGCAACTGCACGGACTTCGGCGTGAAGCCGGGGGATTACCACTTCACTGTGACGGCAACCCCGCTGGAGACCAGTTACGCTGCGAAGACGCAGCCGATGGTGCTCCACGTCCATCTGTAGAGGAAAGACGAAGAGCCCGCACCGTGGGATGCTCCCGGTGCGGGCTCGTCGTTTGGGCTGTACCTCGTTTAGGCGTAGATACCGCGCTGGCGCGTGGTGTAGGCTACGCGATCGAGCGCAAGCATGTAGGCGGCAATGCGATTCTGGACGGCGTGTTCGCGGGCGTAGCGCATGACGTCGTGAAAGCTGTCGACCATGATGCGTTCCAGCCGCTCATTGACCTCCTGCTCGGTCCAGAAGTAGCCCATGCGATCCTGCACCCACTCAAAGTAGCTGGTGGTCACGCCGCCTGCGTTGGCCAGAATATCGGGCACCACGAAGACACCTTTTTCGGCAAGGATGTTGTCCGCAGCCGGGGTCGTCGGGCCGTTTGCGCCTTCCACCAGAACACGTGCCTGAACACGGGCCGCGTTCAGGCTGGTGAGCACATTTTCTGTGGCTGCTGGGATCAATACATCGCAGGCGGTCAGCAGAAGCTCCTGAGCGTCGATAGCTTCGCCTCCCGGAAATCCGTGGATGGAGCCGTGCGTCGCCTTCCACTCCATCAGCTGAGCGATATCCAGGCCGTTCGCGTTGTGCAGGCCTCCGTCGTACTCGGCGATGCCAATCACTTTGTAGCCCTTGTCCCAGAGCAGCTTCGCGGAGTGTGAGCCAACGTTACCAAAGCCCTGCACGATGACGCTTGCGCCCACGGGATCAAGGCCAAGGTACTTCAGTGCTTCATCGGTAACGATCGAGACACCGCGTCCCGTTGCCTCACGCCGCCCGCGTGATCCTCCCAGGCTGAGCGGTTTGCCGGTGACGACACTGGTGACGGTTTGCCCCGTATGCATGGAGTAGGTATCCATGATCCAGGCCATCGTTTGCTCGTTGGTGTTCATGTCTGGCGCGGGGACATCCTTTTCGGGGCCGAGGAACTCGATGAGGGATGCGGTGTAGCGGCGGGTCAGGCGTTCTAGCTCGCCCTGGCTCATGGCGCGTGGGTTGCAGATGACGCCTCCCTTGGCGCCACCAAAGGGAATATTGACGACGGCGCACTTCCAGGTCATCCAGCTGGCAAGCGCGCGGACTTCGTCGAGCGAGACGTCCGGGGCGTAGCGGATACCGCCTTTACCCGGGCCTCGTGCGATAGAGTGCTGTACGCGATAGCCGGTAAAGACCTCGACCGTGCCGTTGTCCATTTGTACGGGGATGTGCACGATGATCTCGCGCATGGGCTGGCGGAGAATCTTCCAGATACCGGGTTCGAGGTTGAGCCTCTGGGCTGCTTCGTCAAACCGGGCGGCTTGCGCTTCCCAGGGGTTCTTTTCTTGTTCGAGCGTCAGGGGGGTGGAATTGGTTCGTCCGGTGATGCCTTCTATCGCTGCGGCTTTGGGCACCATCGTTTCTTCTGTAATCGGACTCATCGTTCTGCGGCTCTCTTTCTTTGCGGAGGCTGCATCTGGACTAGAGACTAAGCGAACCTACGCGCAAACGGACAGAGTTTACGCTTGCAAAAAGTGCCGCGGCAATCCTCCCTGTGCGTTGTTCGCCCGGGGAGGATTTTGCATCCAAACTGCGCAGGAGGAGTCGCCGATGCGATCGATTCGTGTGTTCTTGTCAGGGACGGTAGCCGTGCTTCTCATGCTGGCTCTGGTCGGCTGTCCGCGTCACCATCACCATGACTATCCACCCCCACCGCCGCCGGATCACCCGCATGATGAGGGGCCGCCGCCGCCGCCGCCGGGTCCACGTTGAGCAGAAGGGGCAGGGCATCGCTATCATAGTGAGTGATGCCCCGTCCCGCTGCCAAACACACGAATGCCTCGCCATCCCCCGCTGAATTCCGCAAGCTTGCTCGCGAGCATGAACTTGTGCCTGTTACCCGCACCGTCGTTGCAGATCTGGAAACGCCTGTCTCTGCTTTTCTGCGTGTCGCCGCGCAGGAGCCGGATGCTTTCCTGCTGGAGAGCGTGGAAGGCGGCGAGCACGTCGGCCGGTATACCTTTATCGGGATTCGACCGTATAAACGCATCACTTCGCGAGGCACGCGGCTGACCGTGACGGAAGGACGCCGCAAGCGGAGCTATGACGGAGACATTTTTACCGAGCTCAAAAAAGGGCTCGAAGGCGTTTCGATCGCAAAGCTGCCTGGTTTGCCGCCGTTTGTTGCGGGAGCGGTTGGCTTTTTTGCATACGACGTCGTGCGTCAGATTGAGAAGCTGCCGTCGCATGCCGCGGACGATCTCGCCGTGCCGGATGCGCACCTGATGTTCTTTGACGAAGTCCTGGCCTTCGATCATGTGAAGAAGGCGATTCACCTGATGGTGACCGCGGGTGCGGGGAAGCCGATTACGGCAGCAAGCTACGCCGATGCGGTTCGCCGTCTCGATCGCCTGGAGCGGGCGCTCACCACGGCGCAGATTCTGAAGCCCAAGACGCGCCGCAAACCTTTGGGCAAGCTGAAGCTTTCTGCGCAAACGCCGCCTGCCAAGTTCATGCGTTCCGTTGAGGTCATCAAGGAATACATTCGCGCCGGAGACATCTTCCAGTGTGTACTTTCGCAGCGCTTTGATTGTGAGCCGGAGGTAGATCCCTTTGCGGTCTATCGCTCGTTGCGTATCGTCAATCCTTCTCCGTACATGTACTTTCTACGCTTCAATACGGAAGGCAAGGCGGAGCCGCAGTACATTGTGGGCTCTTCCCCGGAGCTGTTGGTTCGTGTTCACAATGGCCGCATTGAGTATCGCCCGATTGCAGGTACGCGCCCGCGGGGTGCGGATGAGGCCGCGGATCGCGCGCATGAAGCCTCTCTTCGCGCCGATGCGAAAGAGGTTGCCGAGCATGTCATGCTGGTCGACCTTGGACGCAATGATGTTGGGCGTGTTTCAGAGTTCGGTAGCGTGAAGGTGACGGACCTGATGTTCATCGAGCGTTACTCGCATGTGATGCATCTGGTCTCCGCGATTGAAGGGCAGCTGCGTGCAGGGCTTTCGCCGATTGATGCTTTCCGCTCCTGCTTCCCCGCGGGCACACTCTCCGGCGCGCCCAAGATTCGCGCGATGGAGATTATCGATGAGCTGGAGCCGATGCGGCGTGGCGTTTACGGAGGCGCGGTTGTGTACGCCGACTTCTCCGGAAACTTTGATAGCTGCATTGCGATCCGGACTCTGTTTATGGATGGCAAGCAGGGGCACATCCAGTCCGGTGCAGGGATTGTGGCGGATTCCGTGCCCAGGAGCGAGCATGAAGAGTGCAAGAACAAGGCTGCTGCTGTCGTGCGCGCCATTGAACGCGCACGACAGATGTAAGCCGGCTACTGTTTCTTCAGCTCGAAGCTGCCGTTTGTGGTCGCTTCGAGCTTCCATCCGGGAGCAAGAGTCAGTACCCAGCCAGGCCCGCTGATCTTGCCGTCAGCGGCGGTGGGGGAGCCAGGTGCGGCTACGTGGATCAGGTGTTTGGGGTGAGAGACGAGAGCTCCCTGAGAGACTTCAATCGTTCCCCACTCGTCGGAAGCCTGCAGGGTGGGATACACCATGCCTTCGTTGCCTAGAGGAATCAGCTCATTGGGGTTGAAGCTGTAGTGGAAGGCGCTGAGGATCGGCAGGGAGAGGGTCGGGCCGCTGACCAGAAGCTTGGAGTAGCGGGCGTGCACTTCCTCCGATTGCTTGGCGTGATCGGTCTCCTGCAGCAGAACCGCGGCGTATCCATACTTGATGGCGCGCGACTTTACTTCCTCCTCGGTCAGATGAGGCGGTGTTCCAAGCAGCTCTTCCCAGCTGGGCGCGGCGCCGAGCTGTTGGTGCCAGTCCTTTTTCTCCAGGTCGAGCAGCAGGCCGTAAGCCGGGCCGGAGGTGTACGCGAAGGAGCGTACAAAGCTCTGTGTGGATGAGGGCGCGGCGAGAGCTGCGATCGTATGCCAGCGAGCGGAGGCTGCGTCCGGGCCGCTTAGGCGAACACCTGTGTACTCCGCAAGGCCTTCGCTCAGCTCCAGCTCTTCTTCGCTGACCGCGGAGCCGGGGAAGAGCGATTGACGATAGCTGCGGAAAGCGAGAGCGTCAGCGATTGCAGCTTCACGATCGGTAATGGTGTTTGCGGCGAGAGCTGCGGCGAGGGCACGCCACTCCAGACGCAACCAGATGCGCCCCTGTAGTTGATCGAGCTGATGATTAGCTGCATCGGTTGCGCTGATGTGCAGTGCAGGTTGGATGCGGTGGAACATCTCGTGCGCAAGAAGACGGTTGCGCGCCAGAGGATCCTGCGGCAGCGGCCAGAGAACCATGGTCCAACGCTTTCCCTTCCACTCAACCGCCGTATTGGCGAGCGGTAGATCGGCAGGCAGTGTGGCGCTGTAAACATTCGCGGTCTTGACCAGAGCGCCTTGTGCGTCAGGCTCATTGGCGATGGCGTGACGGGTGGCAGGGTCTACAAAGAGCATGGGGCCATAAAGTGGCACGCCCCAGGTGCTGCCTGCATCGGAGATTGAGAGCGATTTGGCTTCAGCAAACGCGCCTTGCGCGGCGGGGGGTGTGAGTTCCTGAGCCTGGGCCTGGGCGCCAAAACCCACGGCCACGAAAAGCAGGGAGGGGAGGAATAGGAAACGCATCCCCTCCATTGTTACCGGGAAGATGCTCTTCGTTCCAGTTCAACGGATCAGCAGTGGACCCAATCCCGCTGTGGTAAGACGAGGCCTTTCTCTCCATTGCGATCGTTTCTTGTTGTAAGCATTGACGTTATTTGACGCTTCGGCCGACGAATAAGGCCGAAGCGTCTTTTCTTTGGCCCGAGCCGCGAGTGTGGTCTTCATGTTCTGGTTATTCAGGTGGACTCTGCCTGAAGAACACGTGAGGCCATCGCTGACTACCGACATTCATGACGGTGTGGAGAGAACGCGGTGGTGGCCGCTTCGCGCAACGTTCCTGAGGCCTTCAAGTAAACTGGAGCTGTGCAGGTCAGGTGGCTTATGGGCTGCCTGTTAAACGGGAAGCCGGTGTAAATCCGGCGCTGTCCCGCAGCGGTGATGGGAACGAAATGTTGCAAGGCGAGAGCCAAGCACTGTCTTTCGACAAGAAAGATGGGAAGCGGCAACGGAGTAGGTAGCCCAGAGTCCGAATACCGGCCTGCCGCCACCGCCGCGGAAGCACTTGTGAGTGCTGACCGTGGGTGCGCTTGAGGCTACCGCTCTCGTGGATTGGACCGGTGACCATTGCATTCCAGCACCCTCGTTCCGAGGTGTGTCTCGCTATGCCTGCGCACGGGTGGTTCTTTCGAAGTACCAAGGAGAGAACCGAATGTCAGCAGGTGTTGTTTCAAACACTCAGAAACTGAAAACAGCAAATCTTGGTTTTCCCCGCATGGGGCGTCAGCGCGAGTTGAAGTTTGCGCTGGAGTCGTTCTGGGCGGGTAAGAGTACGGAAGAAGAGCTGCAGCATGTAGCAAAGCAGCTGCGCGCAGAGCATTGGTCGTTGCAGCAGCGTGCAGGGATTGAGCTGATCCCTTCGAATGATTTTTCTTTTTACGATCAGGTGTTGGACACGTTGGTCCTGCTTGGCGCGACACCAGAGCGTTTTGGTGCAGGGAAGGTGACGCTGGAGCGCTACTTTGCGATGGCGCGTAACAGCCGTGACCAAACCGCGATGGAGATGACCAAGTGGTTCGATACGAACTACCACTACCTGGTCCCGGAGTGGAGTGCTGGCATTGCGTTCAAGGTCGATACTGCGAAGCTGATCGGAGAGCTGGAAGAAGCACGCTCGCTGGGCCTGGAGACGCGGCCGGTTCTGATTGGGCCGTTGACGCTTTTGTTGCTGGGGAAGGGCGTTGCTGGGTTTGACCCGTTTGCGCTCTCTGAGCAGATCCTTGTGGCGTATGAAGAGGTGCTCTCGCAGTTGGCCGAGCATGGTGTGCGTTGGGTTCAGATCGATGAACCGATCTTCGCGACGGATCTCCCGGCGCGGTCGGCTGCCTTTGTGCAAGCCGCGTATGCCCGTTTCGCAAAGCTTCCGGTAAAGCTGATGCTGACGTCGTACTTCGATCGTCTCGGGGAAAATCTTTCCCTCGCCGTCTCGTTGAATACTGCGGGTCTGCATGTCGATGTGGTGCGCGCGCCGGAGCAGTTGGGGCCAGTGCTCGCGGCGCTGAACGCAGAACAGGTTTTGAGTGTGGGTTGCGTGGACGGGCGCAATATCTGGTTGACGGAGTTTGCGGTGGCGGAGCGTCAGCTGGCGCTGGCCGCGGAGGCGTTGGGCACGGAGCGCGTGATCGTTGCTCCATCTTGCTCGCTGCTGCATGTGCCGCATGATCTTCGCTCGGAGAGCAAACTCGCACCGCGTCTGAAGTCGTGGTTGCGCTTTGCCGAAGAGAAGCTTGCGGAGCTTGTTGCGCTGGCCGAGGCGGACAGAGCCACGGCCGAAGCGAATGCGGTTGCGGTAGCAGATCGGCAGTCGGCAAAGAGCTCCATCAACACTGCGGTTCGCGCAGAGCTTGAAGCGTTGCGTGCAGAAGACTTCAGGCGTGAAGCTGTGTATCGCGAGCGCCAGAAAGCGCAGCAGGAGCACCTCGGCCTTCCTCTTTTCCCCACAACGACGATCGGCTCTTTCCCGCAGACCGCTGAGGTGCGTAAGCATCGTGCAGCGTTTCGTAACGGGCGCGAGAGCCTTGCAGCGTATGAGTCCTACCTGCGGGAAGCGACCGAGCAGTGCATTCGCACGCAGGAAAAGATCGGGCTCGACGTTCTGGTGCACGGCGAGTTTGAACGCAACGACATGGTGGAGTACTTCGCAGAGTTTTTGGAAGGATTTGCCTTTACGGAGAACGGTTGGGTGCAGAGCTTTGGCTCGCGTTGCGTGAAGCCTCCGGTGATCTTTGGCGATGTCTCGCGTCCGAAGCCGATGACGGTTGCGTGGAGCGCTTATGCCCGGTCGCTTACTTCGCGCCCGGTGAAGGGGATGCTGACCGGACCGATCACCATTCTGCAGTGGTCCTTTGTGCGGAACGATATTGCTCGCCAACAGACCGCGTGGCAGATTGCGCTTGCGCTGCGTGAGGAGGTGCGTGATCTGGAAGCTGCCGGGATCGGACTGATTCAGGTAGATGAGCCGGCGTTGCGCGAAGGATTGCCGCTGCGCAAAGCCGATTGGGAGCAGTATCTCGACTGGGCCGTGAAGGCCTTTCGCCTGGCTACCAGCGCGGTGCGCAACGAGACGCAGATTCATACCCACATGTGCTACTGCGAGTTCGACGACATTCTGCCCGCCATTACCGCGCTTGACGCCGATGTGATCTCGATGGAGAGCGCGCGCTCGGGGATGGGGTTGCTGGAGGCCTTCCGCGTGCAGGGGTATCCGAATGAGATCGGGCCGGGGGCGTATGACATTCACTCTCCCCGTGTTCCGGAGGTGGCCGAGATGCACACTCTTTTGCGCAAGGCGCGCGAGGTTTTCTCTCCGCGTCAGCTTTGGGTGAACCCGGACTGCGGTCTGAAAACCCGCGGTTGGCCGGAGACGGAGGCTGCTTTGGTCAATATGTGCGCTGCGGCAGCGCTATTGCGGGCGGAGAGCTAAAGCAGGCCTGCAAGAAAGGCTTGCAAACGGAGTGCAAAGGGGCCCGGGCGCTGGAATCTGCCGGGCCCCCCTTTCTTTTTGCGCGGAAATAGAACTGGGCTGAAACCTGCTGTTCTTCTGGGCAAGTAAAATGATGGGAGTCCGTTTTCTCAGAGGTTTGCAATCGAATGTCTGTAATTCTTGAACACCTGCCCGCTGGCCAGAAGGTCGGCATCGCATTCTCCGGTGGCCTGGATACCTCGGCCGCCCTGCACTGGATGAAGCAGAAGGGCGCTACGCCCTATGCGTATACCGCCAATCTCGGTCAGCCCGACGAGACGGACTACGAAGCGATTCCGCGCAAGGCGCTTGAGTATGGCGCGGAGAAGGCGCGTTTGATCGACTGCCGCGAACAGTTGGTGCGTGAAGGCATCGCCGCGTTGCAGGCCGGCGCTTTTCACATCACCACCGCAGGCGTTACCTACTTCAACACGACGCCGATCGGTCGTGCCGTAACCGGCACCATGTTGGTGACGGCGATGAAGGAAGATGACGTCAACATCTGGGGCGATGGCTCGACCTTCAAGGGCAATGATATCGAGCGCTTCTATCGCTACGGCCTGTTGGTGAACCCGGAGCTCAAGGTCTACAAGCCCTGGCTGGACTCAGTCTTTATTGAAGAGCTGGGTGGGCGCAAGGAGATGAGCGAATTCCTCATCCGCTCTGGTTTTGATTACAAGATGTCGACGGAGAAGGCCTACTCCACCGACTCGAATATTCTGGGTGCGACGCACGAGGCCAAGGATCTGGAGCTGCTGAGCTCGTCGATCAAGATTGTGCAGCCGATTATGGGTGTTGCTTTCTGGCGTGAAGACGTCGCCGTGAAGCCGGAAGAGGTAACGGTCACCTTCGAAGAGGGTTTCCCGGTTGCGTTGAACGGGAAGCGGTTTGAATCACCGGTGGACTTGTTGCTTGAGGCGAATACGATTGGCGGCCGTCATGGCCTGGGAATGAGCGATCAGATCGAGAACCGCATCATCGAGGCTAAGTCGCGTGGTATCTATGAGGCGCCGGGACTGGCTCTCCTGTTTGCTGCGTATGAGCGTCTCGTGACCGGAATTCATAACGAAGACACGATCGAGCAGTATCGCGAGAATGGCCGCAAGCTGGGACGCCTGTTGTATCAGGGCCGCTGGTTTGACTCCCAGGCATTGATGCTGCGTGAAGCTGCAACGCGCTGGGTCGCAAAGCCGATTACAGGGTCGGTGACGCTGGAGCTGCGCCGTGGTAACGACTACTCGGTGCTCAACACCGAGAGCCCGAACCTGACCTTCCATCCGGAGCGCCTTTCCATGGAAAAGACAGCATCGAGCTTCTCTCCGAAGGACCGTATCGGTCAGCTGACGATGCGCAATCTGGACATTACCGACACGCGTGAAAAGCTGCGTACCTATGCTCAGAGCGGGTTGATCTCGCTGAGCAAGGGAACAGAGATGCCGCAGCTCAAGAGCGGCGATAAAGAGTAGTTCCCCAGAACACAGAGACGAGGCCGGCTATTTTGCCGGCCTCGTTTTCTGCTCGTTGCCGCTGCTCTCTTTGGGAGCGCTAGACCTTCCAGAGATGAGGCAGTGCGCCGGCTTTTCCGGAAACGGGGTCGCTTTCCGGAAAGGGCAGGGTGCGCATGCGCTCGAGCGCGGCTGCGTTCGGTGCGGAGCGGCAGATGTCCCATTGCTGGCCTGAAGGGTAGGCACCCACTACCAGAAAATCGCTGCTGCAGGAGAGTTCGCAGTGTCCCGTTCCGCAGGGCAGTACGGCGATATCTCCTGCGTTGACCGTAGTTTCGTGGCCTCCTTCGCCGCCCAGTATTAGGCGTGCTTCACCCCCTGCAAAGCCCAGCACTTCATGCGCGGTGGAGTGGTAGTGGTGAAACGGGTAAACCCCATTGCGCCACTGCGGTGGCCAGCCGTTTTGTTCAAAGGTCTTTTCAAAGAGCGACGCAGGGTCGTTGCCCGCAATGGGGAGCGCTTTGCGGTAAAGGAGCACCGGCAGGCGCTCGTTGTTGGGCATCCAGCCGTTGGATTGGAGCCGCAAAATCTCAGGGGTGGCTGCGGCGGAGGCATGCAGCAGGGCATCGCCAGAGAGGCCGAGTGTGGCGAGTGCTGCGGTAAAGGTGCGTCGATCCATGGGGGCTCCTTCTCTCTGTGTTTCTACGATGCACGCTTTGGAGGCCAGGGCGCCAACTTGTGGCAACCGGGTCGCACGGGGAGCGCATACAATCGAAACAGCGATGGTCTTTGTACTCGACAACTACGACAGCTTTACCTACAACCTGGTGCAGTACATCGGCGAGCTCGCGCCCGGCGAAGAGATCGTTGTGAAGCGCAACGACGAGCTGACGCCGGAGGAGATTCTGGCGCTGCAGCCGGATCGCATTCTGCTGTCGCCCGGGCCGTGTACGCCGCAGGAAGCGGGCGTGTTGATCCCGCTGATTCAGCGTCTGGCGGAGCTGCCCAGGGCAAAGCAGATTCCGACGCTGGGGGTCTGTCTTGGACATCAGGCCATTGGCGCAGCTTTTGGCGGCGAGGTCGTGCGTGCTCCGAAGCTGATGCATGGCAAGGTCTCTGCCGTGGCTCATAAGAACAAAGGCGTTTTCGCGGGTATCCCGCAGCCTATGGTTTGCACCCGGTATCACTCGCTGATTGTGCGAGAGGATACGCTGCCGGAGGTACTGGAGGTGACTGCTCGCGTTGCTGACGATGGGCTTTCTCCTGACCCGGGCACCATCATGGCGTTGCGCCATCGGAAGCTTCCAATGGAAGGCGTTCAGTTCCATCCTGAGTCTGTGTTGACGGATCACGGTAAGCAGTTGATGGCGAACTTCCTGAAGCAGACCGCACGCAAATGACTCCCCTCCTTTTACGTTGCGCAGGCGTTGCGGTAAGTGGATGGATGCTTGCTGGGGCGTGTGGCCTTGCTATGGCGCAACAGCCGATGGGGAGCGTACCGGTGGCCGATGCCAGCGTGAGCGGACAGATGCTCGTGCATGAACAGAGTGCGACGCTGCTTTCCAATACGAGCGTTACGGCATATGGCCATACCGCAGAGATTCATCTTGCCCGCGGCGGCAAGCTGCTGGTTTGTGAGACAAGCCAGTTGCATCTGCTCCATGCAGGACAGGGAAAGGGCCTGTTGGTTGGGCTGGATCGTGGAGCTCTGGAGCTTGCAACCAACGCCGAGATGCAGGATATTCTTCTCACCCCGGACATCCGTTTTACTCTGGCTACACCCGGCAGGTTTGATCTCCGCATGCGTGTCACCCGTGAAGGCGATACCTGCGTGGAGAATCGCGGTAAAGATGCGCCGGTGCTGATGCTTTCCTCGGCCTTCGGAACGACGAGCTATCGGCTGTTGCCGAATCAGCATGTGATGTTCGAGCATGGCAACTTAGGCGAGGTGGTCGATAACGAGCGCAGCGCTTGTGGTTGTCCGGTAGCGGCACCCAGCAAGCATCTGGCGGCCAACGCAACGGATTCTGAGAGGCTTGCGGCAGAGCACCCGTTCCCTGAGGCTGCCAGCCAGGACCTGACCAGCTCTCCGAATCCTCCGAAGCCCTACTCCAACGCACCGTCGACCGCGATTCTTTCCTACAACAGCAATGATGCTGCGATGAGCCCAGTCGTGATTGCCTCCGCGACGACACCGTCGACCGTGAAGCCTGTACAGAAGCATGGCTTCTTTCAATCGGTCGGCAGTTTCTTTGCACGGCTGTTCGGCAACTAACTCCCTTCAGCTTCGGATGTTTTTGGGATATAGCACCGAGGGTGAGTACGGGTACCTCCATTGAGCAATAGAGAGTCACACCAACTCGCTTTAGTATCGAGAGCGTAAGCCCCGAGAAAGAGACGCGCACTGCATTCTGTTTCGCCAAAAGCGAAATCCGCAGATGCGCTGAGATGGATTTATATGTTGTTGACTTCGCGCGTATTTCGCACGGCAGCTCTGGCTGGTGCGGCTGTGGCCCTTCTGACTTTTACAGGGTGCTCTTCGCTTAACATGACGACAGGAAGCTCGTTGGATAAAGGCGTTTCTCTGCAAGGCAAGTTGCATGGCGGAAGCCAGCCTGTTTCAGGAGCACGAGTTTATCTGCTAGCTGCGAACACGGCCGGATACCCGACGACGAGTACGAATGCATCGGTTTCTCTGCTGACCTCGGCTACGGGCAGCACCGCGGATTCGATCGGCTACTACGTTACCTCGGATGCGAGCGGTTCCTTCTCGATTACGGGTGACTATAGCTGCAGCTCCGGTCAGCAAGTTTATCTGCTGGCTCTTGGAGGCGATCCCGGCCTGGGAACGGAGAACACTCATATTGGTCTCGCGACTGTTTTGGGCGACTGCCCGAGCAGCGGCAACTTTCTTGCCACCATCCCGAGCCTCTATGTCGATGAGGTGACGACGGTGGCGGCAGCCTATGCTCTCTCCGGCTTCGCGGTGGACGCAACGCATGTCGGCGCTCCTTCGGCCTCTCACTCCATCGCATTGACGGGAATTCGCAATGCGTTCGCAAGCTTCTCCCTGCTGGCCGATAACGGAACCGGGCAGGCAAAGAGCACGACCGGCGCGGGCAACGGTCTGGTGCCGCAAAGCGAGATCAACACGCTGGCCAATATTCTTTCCTCCTGCGTGAACTCGACCGGCGATACCTCCACCACAGACAGCAACTGTTCGACGCTCTTTACCAATACGACGTCCACTGGGCTCAGCACGGGAACGCAGCCGACCGA
Organism: Acidobacteriaceae bacterium; assembly: GCA_028283625.1. Classification (GTDB taxonomy): domain Bacteria; phylum Acidobacteriota; class Terriglobia; order Terriglobales; family Acidobacteriaceae; genus Granulicella. The sequence continues at coordinate 41,539 of JAPWKG010000031.1, forward strand.
CACCTTCACGGCGGCGATGAACATCGCGCATAATCCTGCGGCGAATATCGATAACCTATGCAATCTGCAGCCAGGCATCGGCGCACCCTATGCTCCGGTGCTGAGCTGCTCTAGCAGCGCGCTGCCGAACGACTTTACGGTGAGCATTCGCTATCCTGAGGCTGGTGGAAGCTCCCTGACAGATCTTGCCGTGGATTCTACCGGGGACGTTTTTGTCACCAGCAGCGGCGGGTATCTGGCCCACTACGCTGCGGGTTCGGGATATACCGAAACCCGGCAGACGCTGGGCGGCTCGTTGAACTCGGTTGCCATTGGAACCAATGCAATCTACGTGTCGGACTCCAGCGACAATCAGATTTATGTGACCAGCAGCTCGGCATCCACTCCGACGGTCTTCTCCACAAAGAACCCCTCTGCAACGGCGACAACTCCTGCAGGTCTCTCCCTCTCTGCGGATCAGACCAAGCTCTACGTCTGTGACACCAGCTCTCCTGGAGGTGTGCAGCTCTATGGAACCGATGGAACGTTGACGAGTGAGTCTACGGGCTACTTCAATCAGCCGATGAAGACCGCTGTCGATACCTCCGGCAATGTTTGGGCCGCGAACTACAACAACGGAACTGTAGGCGAGATGACCTCCACAGGGGGCACGGTTTCCGGTGAGCCCTCCTCGGGCCGCAGCTTCCCGTACAGCAATGGTGGTTCGGGGGTCGCGATCGACCAGGCCGGGCTGGTGTGGATGACAGGGAGCGTGGGTGGAGCGGCAGGACAGATCTCTCCCACAGGCAGCGATATCTCCGGAACGAGCTCAACCTACCGTTACACGAGCGGAGATTCTGGGCAGTACTACCCTTACGGAGTTTCCATCGATGGTGCAAGCCATGCCTGGATCGCCAACGAGCTGCATAGCTCTGTGCAGGCAATTTCCGAGACCGGAGCGACGGCGGCAGCGATCTCTCCGAAGGGGGGCTTTCAGCCTTCGAACCCTGACGCAAGCACGATAGCGGCGATTGCAGTCGACAACTCGGGCAATGTGTGGGCGATCGGCAAGCATCTGTTTGAGTTCGTCGGCGCGGCAACGCCGGTAGTGACGCCGGTGGTGGCGAGTCTCAATTCGCCGTACACCACGGCTGCCGCAAAGCCTTAATCGCTGGAGCGTAAAAGACACGGAGGGGCCGGGCACGCGAGTGCTTCGGCCCCTTCTGAGTTGGAAGGGAAAGCATCCTCAGGCAAACGCATCTACACTTCTAGGAAGGAGTTTTTCGAAACGTATGTGCGGAATCGTCGGCTATATCGGTCCTAAGGCTTGTGTCCCGGTCATTATGGAGGGCCTGGCAAGACTGGAGTATCGCGGGTATGACTCGGCGGGCATCGCCGTAGCGGGCGGCGGTCATCCTTTGCAGCTTCGCCGCGCACCGGGAAAGCTGCGCAATCTTGACGTGATCCTGACCAAAGACCCTGTGGAAGGAACCTACGGCATTGGGCATACACGCTGGGCAACGCATGGCCGCCCGACGGAGGAGAATGCGCATCCGCACCGCGACGGTACAGGCACGCTGGTCGTGGTACATAACGGCATTGTGGAGAACTACCTCTCTCTGAAGCATGAGCTGGTTGCGAGAGGACATGTGTTTCGCTCGGAGACCGATACCGAGATCATCGCGCACCTGATTCAGGATGAGCTGGAAAAGGCTGCTGGGGAAACGAAGCCCGCAGTCACCGATGCACCGGTTTCCAACGAGTCCCAGACCGTGCTCGCGGGTTCGTTGCCGGCCAGCCTGCCGCTTGAAGAAGCCGTGCGCCGTGCGGTGAAGCGCCTTACCGGCGCCTTTGCAATCGGCGTGCTCTCGGCAGCTGAGCCGGACAAGCTGGTTGCCGCGCGCATGGGGCCTCCGGCGGTGCTGGGCATTGGTGAAGGCGAGTACTTTCTGGCCTCGGACGTTCCGGGCATTCTGCACCACACGCGAGATATTTATTTCCTGCAGGACGGCGAGACCGCGACGCTCACCATGCAGGGCATTGTGCTGACGGACTTTGACGGCAATGTGCGCGAGGTACGTGCGCAGCGCATCACGTGGGATCCGATCCAGGCCGAGAAGGCCGGCTACAAGCACTTCATGCTCAAGGAGATCAACGAGCAGCCGCGCGCTGTGCGCGATACGACGCTCGGCCGTGTCTCACTCGATACCGGCAAGGTCTTCCTTCCAGATATGAAGCTGACCGAGGCCGAGTTCCGCAACGCCTCCGGCATTACGATCGCTGCGTGTGGAACGAGCTGGCACGCCGGTTTGGCAGGCAAGTTCATGATCGAACGACTGGCGCGCCTTCCGGTCGATGTCGACTATGCCAGTGAATACCGGTATCGTGACCCGATTGCGGATCCGCGCAACCTGGGACTTCTGATTACGCAATCCGGTGAGACCGCCGATACGATCGCAGCGCAGCAGGAGATGATCGCAAAGGGGTCAAAGACGCTGGCCATCTGTAACGTCGTTGGCTCCGCGGTTACTCGTCTTGCCGCTGGCGTCATTACGACCAACGCCGGTCCTGAGATCGGTGTTGCGTCCACCAAGGCATTTACCGGGCAGTTGACGGCGCTCTTTACGCTGGCGCTTCATCTGGCGCAGGTGCGGGGGACCATCAACGATGCTGAGTCGTTGCATCTGGTCACGGAGCTGTCCAAGGTGCCGGGCAAGATTGAAGAGGCGCTGCGCACGGTGGACGATGTTTGCTGTGAGCTGGCCAAGCACTTCTCGAATGTGCGCGACTTCCTCTTCCTGGGCAGGGGCATTCACTACCCGATCGCGCTGGAAGGCGCGCTCAAGCTGAAGGAGATCAGCTACATTCATGCCGAGGGGTACCCAGCCGGCGAGATGAAGCACGGGCCGAACGCCTTGATTGATGAGCAGCTTCCGGTTGTGGTGATCGCAACGCAGGATCCGAACGATCCATCGTCTGTCCTGAAGTACGAAAAGACACTTTCGAATATTCAGGAGGTCACCGCGCGTTCCGGGCGTGTGATTGCCGTGGCGATTGAGGGGGATAAGCACATTGCTCAGTTGGTGGAGCATGTGATCTACATCCCGCAGAGCCATGAACTGCTGTTGCCGATTCTGGAGGTTGTGCCGCTGCAGCTGTTGGCATATCACATCGCTGTTCGCCGCGGTTGCGATGTCGATCAGCCGCGTAACCTGGCCAAGAGCGTGACGGTGGAGTAAACCATGCGGGCCCTTGGCCAAGAAGCGCAAGGGCTCGAAAACGTTTCCAGCGGGAAGTGCATCCAAAACGCCATAGTATCTTGAAGGATTTCTCTGGGAGGGATGTATGGGACACGGGATTATTGCCTGGATCATCATTGGTGTGGTCGCAGGCTGGTTGACCGGAAAGATCATGAAAGGTTCCGGTTACGGTTTTCTGGTGGACATGATTATCGGTCTGCTGGGAGCAATGGTGGGCGGCTGGCTGTTTACCCATATGGGGGCAGGCGGCGTCGGAGAGCACGGGCTCATCATGAGCATCGTGATCGCAACGGTGGGCGCAGTCATTCTTACGTTCCTCTTCCGGCTTGTAACAGGGAGTAAGTCCAGCTAAGTTTTGCTCGTGCGGGTGTTTCTGTTTGCGTGGTCGGGCCCCGAAGCACTCGCAGTGAGCCGCTCATGAAATCTTCTGAAAGATGTTTGGGATGCTGATGGCGCGTTGTGGAAGACAGAGAAAGCTGCGGTTCCTGCTTATTGCTCTCGGGCTCGGCCTGGTGCCGGTGGCTGGAGCGCAGGTCTCCAACTTCAACGAGAACCGCCTGCTCAATAGCTGGTTTGAGATCGCACGATTGCCGAACAAATCGCAGCGTACCTGCGTGGCGAACTCCTCCAACCTGATTACCCGAGGGGAAACCAAGGGCGAGTTGCGCTGGCTCTGGGTGTGCACGGATACGCTCGATAACACGCAGACGCATCTGGTTTCCGCAAAGCCAACGGGGGTGCCGGGAACGGGAAGCTACCGGGCAAGGGTACTTTGGCTTGTGTGGCATCACAACTACCAGGTGGTGGATGTTGCTGCGGACAACTCCTGGATGGTTCTGGGAACTCCTAATAGAAAGAAGCTTTGGATTTATTCGGCGAAGCCGAAGATGGATGCGATGCTTTTATCGGAGTTGAGATCGCGGGCCGAGCATGCAGGCTACAACACGTCACGACTGATAACGCAGCCACAGACAAATCCTGCGAAATCAGCTACGGCAACCGAATTAAAGTAAACGAAGGGCGAGTAGACTCGTCTGAAAGAACAGGGAAGGAAAATCAATTCCTTTCCGGAAGAGAGCGAATCGTGAAGCCATATCTGATCGTTTCCGTTGCGGCGCTGGCCGCCGCATCGTTGGGTGTATCCGCTTATGCGCAGCAAGCTGCTCCTCAGGGCAATCCGCCTGCGGATGCGCCGGGAATGCACCACAACATGCCTGGCCCCGGTGGTCCTGGAGCGCATGGACACAGAAGTGAGCGCCATGAAGACTTCCGTGATGGCTTTGGCAGAGACGACCGCGAGTGGTGGAAGAATCCCCAGATCGCAGCGCATCTCGGTCTGACGCCAGATCAGGTCCAGAAGCTGGATGCGCTCTCGCTGGATGGCCATATCGCCGTAATCCGTCTGGAGGCGACGCTGGAGGAGAACGAAGTTATCCTCCGCTCCATGATGGATGACCCGACGGTAGAGGAGCAGAAGGCAACCGCGCAGATCGACAAGGTTGCCGATTCGCGCGCGGCCGTAGAAAAGGTGGAAGCCCGCCTGGCGCTGCACCTGCGTGAGGTTCTTACGCCGGATCAGTGGGAAAAGATGCATGAGGCTCCGGCGGATATGCCTCCTCCGCATGCACACTCCCCCAAGAGTGGAACCGCTCCCAAGCCGCCGGCACCTCCGGCGCAGTAATCCTGTTCAGTACGAAAGGCCCCGAGAGATCGGGGCCTTTCTGCGTGCGAGGGTTTAGAGGTTGAAAAGCTCTCGGAGCCGTTTGGTCTGGGAGCGGGAGACGGGAATCTCCGTGCTGTCTTTGTCGTCCATCTTGAGCTGAAAGCTGGAGTGGAACCACGGCAGAACCTCGCGAATATGCTGCATGTTGACGAGGAACGAGCGGTGCGCGCGCCAGAACTGCTCCGGGTCAAGCTGCTCGGCCAGCTCTTCGAGCGTGCGGCAGTTGGCGTCGCCTTTGGTGTGCCGTGTGACAACCGTAATGGTTCCGCTTTCAATCGAAGCAAAGCAGATATCCCTTTGATCGACGAGAAGCAGGCGGCTGCCGGAGCGAAGCACGATCTTGCCTGGACGTGTGGGGGCTGCGGAGGTCGTGGATTGCTCCTCGATCATCTTAAGCAGCGCATCGAGCTTTGCCTCTGCGGTAGACGTGGCTTGAGGTGAGCTGACCTCAGGCTGCACGGTGACAACTCGCTCGCGTACTTTTTCAAGCGTCTTGGCTACGCGCTTGGAGTCGAAGGGCTTGAGCAGGTAATCCACCGCGTTGACCTCAAACGCCTTCACCGCATACTGATCGAAGGCGGTCGCAAAGACGATCTGAGGAAGCCGGGTTTTACTGTCGAGAGAGAGAACCTTCTTCAGCACCGCGAAGCCGTCGAGAACAGGCATGCGGACGTCGAGGAAGATGACATCGGGCCGATGCTCGCGGATCAGCTCGACAGCTTCAATGCCGTTGCTGCCCTGAGCGAGAATCTCTACGTCGCCTTCGGCTTCGAGCAGATACTGTAGCTCCTGCCGCGCCAAAGGTTCGTCATCAATGATGAGTGCTGTCAGCTTTGGGACCATGGTGCGCCTAACTGATTCTACGCCCGCAGGCGGGCAGTAAAGTTGTACCGGTTAGTCGCTGTAAGCGCGCAGCCGTGCCGGTGCTCCATCTTTTGCGAGGTCGTGCCCGCATTGAGTGCAGTAAACATCAGTGATTTTCACCCCATGATGGCAAACGCTGCATACGGGAGAAACCTGAAACTGACACTGGGCGCAGAAGTGATAGCTCGCAGACATCTGCGTGGAGCAGTTGGGGCAGTGTTGAAGGATCGGTTGACGCAGCATGAAGTAAATCACGGCGCCGATCCCCCCCGGCAGCAGAACACAGGCCAGAATCCAGAGACCCGCCGACATGCCGCGGCGCCGTACATCGCAGCTTACATAGCCCACCAGAAGAGCGTAGCTGGCAAAGAGCGCGCCCCAGGCATAGCCCATCATCAGCCGCAGCGGCAGAAGCTCGTGATGGTGGTGGGGCATCACGCCGTGGAAGATGTACTGGGCACCGATGAAGAGCAGAACGGCCAGAATCATCGACCAGCGCGGGATCATCCGCAGCTCATCATCACCGCTGGAGGCCGGAATTTGCGCCTGTTGGTTTCTCCATTCGCTCATCGGGCCGAATCTCCGTGATTGCGTGCGCGACGAGCGTAAGCCACACCGATCAGCAGTGCCGAGATGGGCAAGGACCACATTAGAAAGATCATGAGCTGCGAGCTGCAGTCAGGAATTCCTGTGGACGTCAGGTCATAAACGTCGAGCAGGCTCCATGCCGCGTAAACGATAATGCTTACGAGTGCGGAACTGATGAAGAGCGGAGCCCAAAGCGAGCGCTTTTTTCTACGCTGCTCGCGCATGGTGAGCGCCTGTTCCCGCACAATGCGGTGCGTCCGGTTGACGAGACGGCTGGATGCTGCGAACTGATTCATGCCTCAAGCCCTCCGTTCCGTCGCGTGCGCAAGTTGATGAGTTGGGGTTTCAGGGCTGCCAGTGCCCGGTAAAGACGAGATTTTACTGTCGATAACGGGGTACAGGTCAATGTGGCAATTTCATCAAGAGAGAGCTCTTCATGGAAACGCAGCGAGACGACCTCGCGATAATTCGGCTCCAGCTTCATCAGCACTTCCGCAATCTCAGCGCTGTTCTCGCTTTGGAGGAAAAGTTCGAGCGGGGAGGGACCGTTGCCTTCGATTTCAAAGGGGCGATCATCCTCATTTGCCTCGCGCATTTCATCGAGCGATGCCATGGTGCGTTTCCGCGAGAGATCGATGACCAGGTTGCGGGCGATTGTGAAAATCCAGGTGTCGAACCGTGCTTTGCCGTTGTACTGTGAGCCTCGGCGGAGCACGCGCATCCAGACTTCCTGGAAGAGATCTTCGCTGACCTCGCGGTTGCCGGTGAGGAACATCAGGTAGCGCATCAACCGGTGCTGATAGGTCTCGATCAGGCGATCGAGCAGCTCGGGGTCCTGCTGCTTCAGGCCACGGGCAATCGCAGCGTTCTCGCGCTGAATCTCGGCGACGGCTGCTGCGGAAAGTGTGGCTGCTGTTCTCATGCTCATCAGAAAAGACGCGAAGCCTGCGGGAAAAGTCTCGCGGAAACTCCGTAATCCTTACAGTTTATCGGCAGAGCGGCCTAAAGCCTACAAATCTTTGAGCGTTAGGGAGGGAACGAAGGCTGTGTAGCGTGCGTATAGTCCAGCATGCTGCGTCGGATTCTGTTTGCCACCATTTGTCTTGTAGGTTGTGGGCCTGTGCTGCGCGCACAGGAGGGGGGTGGTGGCTATCGTTTGCGGGTAGACTCCCATCTTGTTGAAACAAATGTCCTTGTGCGCGATTCGCAGGGAAATCTGGTGACGCGGCTGCCGCAGGAGGCCTTTCACATTACAGAGGATGGCGCGGAGCAGCAGATTCGTTACTTTGCTAGCCGCCGGGAGCTTCCGCTCAGTGTGGGCATTCTGGTGGACGCCAGCGGCAGCCAGGAGACGTTCGTCAAGACGCATGAGAAGGAGATTCGACTCTTTCTCAAGAGCATCCTGGAGCCTCGTGACAAGGTGTTTGCGCTCTGTTTTGGCAATCATCTGCGTTTGACCAGTGACTGGACCTCGGACCCGGACGCCGTGCTGGACGGAATACGGCGTTTCAATAAGGGGGATAGAGATTTTCCGGAGCTCGCAGTGCTGCCGCAGGGGGACGAGCGAGAGTTGGGGACAGCCCTCTACGATGCGATCTATACGGGGGTGGAGGAGAAGCTGTCCACCGAAACCGGTAGACGCAAGGTGCTGGTGGTCTTCAGCGACGGCGAGGAGAACTCCAGCGAGCACGATCTGCTGGATGCGATCGAGGCCGCTCAGAATGCGAATGTTCTTGTGTACTCGCTGCGAAGCGCGGAGCTGCACCATGGTTCCCTGAATGCGCGCAGCCGTTATGGCCAGCGAGCGCTGAATCATCTTGCGGATGAGACCGGAGGAAGCTCGTTTGACGTGCAAAGTACGAAGGTGGAGGCGGACTTTGCCTCAATTGCGGCCGACCTGCAATCGATCTACGAGCTGGGGTATTACTCCACGAATAAGGTGCGCGACCGTCGTTTCCGTAAAGTGACCATTCAGGTAGAGGGCGAAGGCTATCGCGTGCGTGCGCGCAGCGGGTATACCCCGCGCTAGACTGATGAGATGGATGTTCTATACGGCCTGCACCCGGTTGAAGAAGCGCTCCGCGCCGGTGTGCGGCAGATCGATCACGTCAGTGTTGCCCGCGAACGCGAAGCCCGCCGGGACCCGCGTCTGGATGCGGTGCTGGAGCTTTGCCGTCAGGCTAAGGTGCGCATCAGCACAGAACCGCGGGACCAGCTCACCAAGCACGCCAAGACCGACCAGCATCAGGGAGTGGTTGCGTTTCTGAAGGAACGCAAGTTCCTGGCGCTGGAGGATCTTCTGGAAGCTGAGCCGGTGAACGGCTCGGGGAACTTCTTCTTCCTGGCACTTGATGGGGTTGAGGATCCGCATAATCTGGGAGCCCTGCTGCGTTCGGCCGATGGTGCTGGGATTGACGGCGTTGTGTTGCCGGAGCGGCGCTCTGCGCCGCTGACCGGAACGGTGGCCAAGAGTGCGGCCGGTGCCAGCGAGCACGCTCGTATTGCCAAGGTCACCAACATGACCCGCGCTTTAGAAGCTATGAAAAAGCGCAACGTCTGGGTTGTAGGCCTGGACGAGCGCGGTACGCCGGATTACACCGACTTTGACTTCAACCAGAACATCTGTCTGGTGCTGGGCTCAGAGGGAGCAGGGCTGCATGATCTGGTGAAGAAGACCTGCGACCATCTGCTTCGTATTCCGATGGCGGGCAGCGTCTCATCTCTGAATGTGTCAGTTGCTGGCGCCGTGGTGATGTATGAAGCGATGCGCCAACGCCGCGGAGAGGCACCGAAGCAGGCTCCGCGCAAGGTGGAGAAGCCTCGCAAAGGGTTGGGATCGTGAAGAGAATTGGATGGTTTGCGGTAGCGATGACCTGTGCCGCCGGAGTGGCCGGGGCGCAGAGCCAGGATGCGGCCAAGCCGCAGGACAGCGGTGCGCAGCCGCAGGTGCTCTTCCAGAGCCACGGAGATTCGCCGGAGCCGGACTCTGATCGTGCGGTCTTGCCTGCGACGAATCTTCCGGAGGTGACCGACGCGGAGCGCGCCGCGATCGCCATTGACGGTTATGATCTGGACGCCCATATTGCCGCTGCGCGCGCTGAGTTTTCCATGCGTGCGCGCGTACAGGTAACGAACAAGGGGGCTGTGCCGCTGAGCGTCCTGCCGTTGCAGATTTCCTCGGCGTTGCGTTGGGACTCGGCAGCGGTTGTTGGAAGCAACGGTCAGCGACAGACGCTCGCAGTCGCACAGCATCTGATCGACACCGATGCAGACCATACCGGGAAGGCCAGCGAGGTGGTCCTGAGCCTGCCGTATCCGTTGCAGCCCGGAGCCAGCCTGTCGCTGGATGTGTTGTACAGCGGCTTGATTGCGCCGAACGCCGAACGGCTGGTCCGTATCGGCGCGAGCCCCGATCAGGCGGCAAATGCTGACTGGGATTCCATCTCTGCCAAAGGGGTGCGGTTGCGCGGTTTCGGCAATGTGCTCTGGTATCCGGTGGCCTCCGTGCCGCTCTTTCTCGGAGACGGCAATAAGTTATTTGAAGCCGTGGGAGGAAGCCGGTTAGCAAACGAACACGCAACTGCAAAGCTTCGTCTGGCGTATGAGTACACGGGAGCAGCCCCGCAGCAGGCATTCTTCTGCGGACGTGCTGCCGGTTTCACAACGCAGACCGATGACGCAACGGACCACGACGCCGTGAGCGGTGGCGTGGCGACGGTAGAGTGGTCGCAGCAGACGATTGGATTTCGTGAGCCGAGCCTCTTCGTCGTTACGGAGAAGGCAAAGCCGCTGCTGCAGCAGGACGCTGGACCAGCAGATTTTTCTTCTTCCTCTGCCTCCAGCAGCACGGGCAGCCTCGCGGCTCCGGTGACGGTGAACGTTGCGGGTGGAGATGAGTCGGTCTTCCCTCGGCTGCACGATGAGTTCGCCTCGGTTGCGCCGATGATGACGGAGTGGCTGGGCTCGCATCCTACACAGGCGTTGCAGGTCGTCAATCAGTCTGGGCAGCCGTTTGAAGACCAGACGCTTCTGTTAGCGCCGATCGATTCGCTTGCCTCGTCGGAGGCGGGTGGTGCGATTGCTCATGCGCTATCGCACGCCTGGATCATGACCGGTCAACCGTGGATTGATGAAGGGCTGGGACAGTTCTTCGCTCTTGAGTGGGCGGAGCGGGAGCAGGGCCGAGACGCAGCCACGACGTTGATGGAGTCTTTAGTGCAGCCACTGTCGCTAGGCGAGCCGTCCTTTGAGGATGCTGATGCCGTTGCCAAGGCTGGCCCGGGACAGCCACTGATTGCTGCACGGGATGAAATGTTTTATCGCCGTAAGGCTGCTGCGGTGTGGTGGATGCTCCGCGATCTGGCGGGAGAGGCTGAGTTGAAGGCTGCGCTGACGGCCTGGCGCAGTGAACCGCACAAGGGCGATGCGCGTGAGGTTGCGCTGAGCCTTCAGAAAGCCATTGAAGCTGCAACGCACAAGGAGTTTGGCTGGTTTTTCCAGGACTGGGTACTGCGGGATGTGGGCTTGCCTGATCTGGTGATCGACAACGTTACCCCACGCCCTCTGCCCGCCGGGCAGGGACACTCGAACGGTTGGCTTGTGGCAGTCACGGTGAAGAATAACGGAGCGGCAGCGGCTGAGGTGCCGATGGTTGTGCGTTCTGGCACCTTCAGCGTTACGCGCAGAATCCGGATTGCCGGTTTCTCCTCAACCACTGAGCGCGTGCTGGTAGAAAGTGCCCCCACCGAAGTGGTGGTGAACGATGGCAGCGTACCGGAGGTTTCCACGGCGATGCACTCTCGTGCATTGTCGATCAAGACCGACACGCCGCTGCACTAACGGCGGCGGCGTGTGGTGGGTTTGTGCGTTGTGGCTGCAGGAGCCGGTGCGGAGCAGTGTTGTTCAGGCTCCGACCATAGACGCGCGCAGCTCAGGTCGAGGTGCGCTGTCGCGTTGCCGGAGTGCGCAAGCGTATTCACGGTATCGAAGAGGAAGGGAACCGCTGCCGTGGCCTGCTGGAGCTGCTGGGTGGATGCTGAGCCGGAGGCGTGCAGACCATAGCCGCAGGCGGAAAGCTGTCCGTTGAGCTGCAGCGATGAGGCATCTTCCAAGCGTACCGCCGTTGGGGCGAGTACAAGTGCGCTCTTGCAGGCTGGGTCTTCCCCCGCGGCGGTATTCGGGGCCGCGTTGAAGACGAGCGCCTGCGGAGTCTTCGAGCTTGTGGCGGAGAGCGTCACGGTAGCGTTGCCTGCCCAGGCGGCATCCGCGGAGCGTTCCAGATGAAGAGCCACTGAACCCTCCGGTGCGGCAGTGGCTGGAATGCGCTGGGAGAGCAGCTTTGCCCAGGAGAAGGCCCAGGGGAGTGGGATGGCGTTGTCGTTGAGCACAAGCGCGGCCGTATCGAGATGGTGCAGATCCACTAGCGGACTTGCGATGCTCAGCGGAGCTGCATCCGCGTCCGGGATGAGGCAGGCTGCGTTTTGCAGTGTGCTGGTGACGGCATTGAACGTTGCCTGACAGTTGCTGTTGAGATCGAGCATCTGGTCAGGAACGAAGTCCGCGCGCCGCAACTCATTGACCGTAAGGTGGGTGGATAAGTGGGCGTTGTTCAGGTGGCCCACGAGAGCGATATCCAGATGCAGACGACCGCGCCAATTTGCGTCTTCGCCGGTGAGCAGGCGGCTGGCTTCCCCCAGCTGAACGTCATGCCAGGTGGCCTTCAGGTCGACAGGGACTTCGCCAAGCTGATCTGCGCGCTCAAAGGCTCCTTCGATACGCAGTGTTCCGGGGTCGGAGACGCCGGTGTCGGTTCGAGCCGGCTGCGCTTCCACGCGGACGCGCCACTGGTTCGGCTCCGGCAGCCATAGTGCAAAGTCGGCAGCGGTGAGTGAGTAGGGGGTCTTTTCATCGCCGAGCTTCAGGTTGACGCGTGCGTTGGTGGCTTCAATGTAGGGGAAGCGCGGTTCATCGCCTGCGTGCTTCTGGTCGGTCGGTGCAGCCTCCATGCGCGAGGCGTGCATGAGCAGGCTTTCCAGATTCCAGCGTCCATCGCCATTGCGCACGATATTCACGCTGGGGTCGATGAAGCGCACGGTCGAGAACTCCACCTGGCGACGCCAGAGCGAGGCAACGCGTAGTGTGGCTTCGACGGTATCGCCCCGGATGATGGGCTCGTTGCCGAAGGCCGGGTCTTCGTTCACCACGATGTACTTGAGGGTGAAGCCGGGCATGGGCAACAGATGCAGTGACGCGCTTTCTATATGCACAGGGCGGCCGAGACTGGCGCTAATACTGGTAACGATGCGGCGTTGCAGGCGGCTGACGTTCATCAGCGGCGGTGTCAGCGCAAGCAGCAACACAAGCAGCACCGCTCCTGCAATGAACAGGATGCGGCGGCGCTTCGTAGGAGAAGTGAAGGTCGGTTCAGCCATCAGGTTGTATCTGGTCTTGCTAGCGGATGACGTGGAGCGTGCGGCTCCAGCGCGTGCCGTCAAAGATGTGTACGAGAACGTGGAACATAAAGCTGATGCGATCGCCCATGGACGTTTTGTCTTCCTGATCTGTCGGGGTCTTGAAGGACCAATAGACGAACAGGGGGCGACCCATGATGTTTTCCTGGGGAACGAATCCCCAGTAGCGGCTGTCCAGGCTCTCGGTGCGGTTGTCGCCCATGGCGAAGATTTTGCCTGGGGGAACGACGAGGTCATCGCCTTGAATGCTCTGCGGCAGTTCCTGCCGCCAGAGCTCCGTCAACTGCTCGTCCGGTTGCGGAGCAATTGCAGGGAAGTCGTCGCGATACGGGTTGTAGGCGTGTGCGAAGTCACCGTCATCGCTGGGCATCTGGGCGTAGGGTTCGTTTTGCGCAACGCCGTTGACGTAAACAATGCCGTGACGAAGATGAATGTGATCGCCGGGAATGCCGATCGCACGTTTCACCAGAATCAGGTCCGGTGACTCAGGGTTGGGTTTCAGGAAAACAATGACATCGCCACGCTTTACCGGGCGATAGTGCACCAGAGGCATCCATTTGGAGGCCGGAGACAGCGAGATGCGATCAACCACTACGTGATCGCCTACCAGCAGCGTCTTCTCCATGGAGGGAGAAGGAATCATGAAGTTCTGGAAGACAAAGCCCATCACAAACAGGCCCACCACAAGCACCGTGCAGATGGACGCAAGCGCTTCAAGCGGCGTTTCCTGCGGTTCAGAAGACTTGCCGGAGGTGGGGGCGGTGTTGGTTGTGGAGCCGCTGGGGTCCAAGCGGTCGACGGCATCCTGATGTTCGTGCTGGCTCAACGGGTCTCCTGCGCAGTCGGGAAAGAGGTGCTTCTGCCTTAGCAGTGTATCGCGCACAGGCGTTCAGCGCAGGCGGCGAAATCCTGCCCACAGACCGCGCAACCGGGAGAGGAGGCTCCCCCTGTGTTCCGTGGCAGTGGAGAGGTAGACCACCGCAGGCTCTGCAAGCAGGGCGTTGCGCGAGACAAACCCCCAGTAGCGGCTGTCTTCGCTCTCATTCCGGTTGTCTCCCAGCATGAAGTATTGTCCGGCTGGAACGACGATTTCTCCGGTGCGCGCGCTGGTGCGCAGCGTGCGCCACCAGACCGGGTCGACGTTAGGGTCGATCGAGCGCAGGAAGGGAAAGTCATCGCGGAAAGGCTCCAGAGGAGCGGGAGAGTAGAACGCATAACTTTCCGGCAGGGTCTGTCCGTTGATCAGTACGTGGCCGTTGTGCAGGCGAAGATGGTCTCCGGGAAGACCGACGATGCGCTTGACGAGGTCTTTTCCGGGGTCAGGAGGGAAGATAAAGACCGCCAGATCGCCACGCCGAATCGTTGTCCGGGGTAACAACCTGCTCCAGAGGCCTTCCTGCGCAAAAGCCTGCTTGTTGCCGAAGACGAAGTCGCCCACGCGCATGGTCGGCTGCATGGAGACCGACGGGATACGAATGGGCTGGATTACGAAGGTCATGACGAAGCTGGCCACCACCAGAAGCTCCAGCAGTGTGCGGAAAACTTCAGCAACGTGCGGGCGGTGGGGATGCTTCATGGTCTGCCGGTCTTACGCTGCTGCGGCCAGTTTTCCAGAGCCAGTTTCGCCGCGCTTTGTTGCGCATCGCGTTTGCTTGTTCCTTCAGCCTCAGCCAGGCGCTGCGAGTGGCCTTCGGCTTCAAGCTCAACCGCGACGGTGAACAGGCGCGCATGGGCAGGTCCGCTCTGAGCGACATCGAGGTAGCGCAGGCGCCCGGCGTTTTCCGCCTGTACGCGCTCCTGCAGAACGGTCTTGGCGTCACGCAGGGCGCCGTGCGGGCCTGCGGCGGCAAACGCTGCCTGAATCTCCTGCAACTCCGGTTCGATGAGCAGGGTCTCTGCGAGCGCGCGAACTGCCAGAAGGCCATCTTCGCCGTGGCGTCTTGCGTCGAGATACATGGCTGCAAGCACGGCTTCTGCGGCGTTGGCCGCCAGAGCGGGACGCTCGCGGGCACCGCTGGTCTCCGCGGATTTGCCCAGAAGCAGATGCTGGCTGAGGCCCAGCGCCTTGCCAAACTCCGCCATACGCTTACGGCTGACGAGAGCGGCTCGGATACGGGTCAGCTCTCCCTCATTGCGATCCGGAAAGTGCTCGCAGAGCAGCTCAGAGACCACGAGACCCAGTACCGCATCGCCCAGAAACTCCAGCTGCTCGTTGTCGGAGCCGGGAGGATTCGGTTCGTTGTGGTCGAAGTCGCCGCGCTCTTCGTAGCCGTAGGAGCTATGGGTCAGCGCAAGCTGCAGCAGCGCAGGGGAACGGAACCGGTATCCCAGTTGGTCTTCGAGCCCGGAAGCTCCCTGCGTTCTTTTGTTCTTGCGCTGCCTTGTACTCATGTCTGCCCTCCCATGATGACCCAGAAGGCTGTGCGATGCGTTTACTTCTTCGGCGCATCCGAAGGGCGATAGGAGTCTTTTTCAGCCTTCCCGGTGGGATCGAAGCTGTTGTCGTCCTCCGCAGGAGTGGCCTGGGTGGCGTCCTTCAGCGGCTGATTGTTGCGTTGCGGGAGCGCAAACGGAGTTTTGATGCCCGTTTCCGCGGCAGCCTTGGTGTCTGGCTGGCTGTCTCGGTTAGCCAGCGCCGCGTTGTATTCGCCGATGGCCCGCTCGCGGTTCGGCGGATCCATGGTGTCGTACAGGCGGCCGAGGTAGATGTGCGACCAGGAGAGTGTGCGCGGATCCTTACTGAGCTTGATGGCCTGCTCGAAACCGTTCATCGCTTTTTCCGGGTCTCCGTGAACGAGATCCAGGCGTGCCAGCAGGTACGTTGCCCGGCCTTTGTCGCCGTCAGGCTTTGCCAGCTCTGCCTGCGCCAGTTGCGCGGCGTCGTTCAGCTTGCCCTGAGCAAGATCCATTTCGGCAAGGTCGAGACCTTCGAGCGTACGATGGCCGCGCGCGGCACGGCGGCCGGTAAGCGGGTCGACAGAAGAGGTCTTGGCGAAAAGAATCTCCTTGGCGTGGTGAAGTTCTCGCTGCAGGTCCATGCCGTAGATGATCGGAGCAATCGAGTCGGTAAGGCTGGTGCCTTCCATGTGGCCTAAGGCCTGATAGAAGTATCCGGTCAGTACCCAGCCCTGGCTTTCGTCGGTATCGACGAGGCGCAGGCGTTCAAGATCGGTCTGACGTTCATAGGCGGTCCTGGCGTTCATGTACGCATCGTCTTCAGCACGGCCATGTGCTCCCTTGGGAGCGACCGGCGCCGGGGAGGCGATGAGGTACATGCGGGCTTCCAGGGCTTTGATCAGGCACTCGGTAATGAGGGCCACGACATCGCTCTTGTAATTGAAATCCAGCGGCGCATCGGCAACGCCTGCAAGCAATGGCTGCATGCGCTCCATGGCGGAGCCGCGGCTGTAGACCATGGGGTCAACGATGTAGTGCAGGTAGATGTGGCGGATCTGGTCAATGTGCACCGGCACGTCTTTGAGGTTGCGGTCCGGCGAGGTAACGATGATGTAATCCGAGCCGTAGATGCGCGCATTGGTTACCGCAGGAGAAAGCATCGGCTCGAGCAGCACGAGAAAGCGGCGGTTGTCATAGGAAGAGACGGGCAGATGCAGCGCGATATTGGTGTCGAGGATCATGCGCTGCATGGGGTCGTGGACCTGAGCCACGATCGCTTCGAACTCTGCACGGTGCTGCAGCCAGATGTAGTGCAGGTTCACCGCGCTTGAGAAGTTCCGCAGCAGCGGCAGCACATTGATGACCTGTGCCGCTTGAGGCGGCATCTCGTTTTCGCCTACGTTGGGTGTCAGTTGCGGCGGCGGTGAAAGATAGAGTGCCAAAGAAACATACTGCCCGGCGTCGAGAGCGGCGTCGGTAAGGTGGTGCAGACGCACATACTCACAGAGTGCGTCGCGTGTTGTACGCGCCTCTTCGGAGGTTGTGAGCAGAGCGTTGATGTCGGCACGAACCTCGGCGCGTACCGGCATGGAGCGATCGAGGTCGGCGTCATA
This sequence comes from Acidobacteriaceae bacterium, assembly GCA_028283625.1. Classification (GTDB taxonomy): domain Bacteria; phylum Acidobacteriota; class Terriglobia; order Terriglobales; family Acidobacteriaceae; genus Granulicella. Next base: position 58,433 of record JAPWKG010000031.1, read on the forward strand.
GCCGCAGGTGTTCAGAGCTGCGGCCAGATCGAACAAGGGCTCGCTGGTTTCCAGTGTGACCGAGGCGCCACCGGCGCGAATCTGAGCGGCGCGTGGGCGCGCTGTTGGGTTATCCGCGTCGCGGCTCTGTTGTTCTGGCGCCTGAGAGGAGGAGGAGTTCGACACTGTTTGCGCCAGCGAAGGCAGGGCTAGAGCAGCACTGAAAACAAGCAGGGCAGAAACACGTGTGAATCGAAACATAGCGGGGAACCGTTGGCCGGAGAAGACGTGGGAACGCACAAGGAAAGTGTACGGGAGGAAGCCGTAAACGCTAACCGCGTACGGAAATACCGGCGTAGGTCAGCACAACATGCCCACGCACAGGCGCTCCAAAGACCGTTGCCGGGCGGAAAACGCTGGCCAGCAGGTTCTGCTCGATGAGCAGACGCAGCGAAGGGCTCAGAGCTCCCGAAACGATCTGGTAGTCGTAAATGCGTCCCTTTTCATCCACTTTGGCGTTCACAATGACGGGAGCGTCATTGCTGGTGGAGATTTCTTCAGGCGGCACCTGAGAGTAAAGATAGCGCGGCGGAGTAAGGTGTGCCAGTTTGTCGTCGTTCGCTTCGACAGAGACCAGTGGCGCGGCAAAGAGCCAGCACAGACCGCCCGCGATCATAACGGTCAGGGCGCAACCTCCCGCTAGTCTTAACGCCATTGGAGCCAGGGAAAGCTGCCAGCGCGAAGTGAGACGATTGTGCCAGGGGAGATGCCGCTGCTGGGTCAGTTCCACGGAGATCGCGCGGCGCAACTGTGTCTGCAGATCAGAGGGAGCGGCTACCGGGCCAAGCTCAGAGAGTGTGCGCTGTAATGAGCGCATCACATCGAACTCCTTTTTGCACTCCTGGCAGGAGTGCAAATGCCGGTCGATACTCTGCATCCTCCGGCCACTAACGCGACCATCGAGATACGGAGAAAAATCCTTACGGATTGAGGCACAGAGAGCTCGCATTACGCAGCCTCCTTGCCTGAGTGTACCGCGTTCGGTGCAGACGTGCGGGAAGGCTCAAGGGCTTTGCGGAGCGCGGAGCGTCCACGCGCCAACCTGCTTTTTACTGTGCCGATAGTGCATTCCAGTAGCTCGGCGATCTCTTCATAGCTTGCGCCTTCGATCTCGCGCAGAATGACGACCTCACGGAACGCGTCCGGAATTGCGGCCAGGGATGTCTCGATGCGGTAACGAATCTCAAGACGTGCCGCATTGTCATAGGGAGAAGCATCAGCTGCCGCGAGCATGTCGGCGAGGCAGCTTGTTTCTCCTTCGTCGTTTTCACGCGGCTCGTCAATCGTCATTTCCTGCCGCTTATGCCGTGACCACCAGCGTCGCTTGTTGGAGATCTCACGCAAAGCGATTCGGTACATCCAGGTCCGCAGAGAGCAATCTCCATTGAAGGATGAGATGTGGCGGAACACTTTGATGAAGACATCCTGCGTTACATCTGCCGCATCGGCGGGGTCTCGCAAGGAGCGAGCAATCAGAGAGTAGATCGAGTGGCTGTACTGGGCGATGAGCAGCGCAAACGCTTCTTCGGAGCCTGCCTTCAGCTCTTGGACGAAGACGGTCTCATCTGCCCGAACTCCGATCGCGCTGGCGAGATTTCCCATGCCGTCTACTCCATGCGCCGAATCTCGTCCGGCTGCGAATTACAGTAGTTGTGAAGAGCGATGCTTGTCTACTAACGGGTCTGCGTTTCAGCGAGATGTTCGCCGCCGGCGGCATGAGTGCTCGCTCACTCATGCTGGGTTAGACACCAGCATTTCGTGTTTGTTCCACAGCTTCTGTTGACTTTGCTTGCCTTATCCGAGAGAATGAATGAGTCCCTTCTTGAGTGGGCCTGTGGCGCAGCTGGGAGCGCGCTTCCATGGCATGGAAGAGGTCATCGGTTCGATCCCGATCAGGTCCACCAATAAATTCAAGCATTTAGAAGTTCCTCCCTTCCGCTACCTTGTAGCAATCTTGTAGCAAATCTCAACTTCGCAATTCGAGCGGACTTTGGCTTCGCGGCTTTGTCGTGTCCTTGTGACGCCGATTGGGGCGTCTTCCGGCTCGGCAGAGTCTTTTTCGTGCGGGTCAGCTCTTCGTGAATCGAGTTGATCGCCACTCGAACTTCGGGTTCCAGCGACTGCATGTAGATATCGGTGGTAGTCGATGCCTTCGAGTGCCGCATCATCCCTTGGATATCCTTCACATGCCCCTTCGACTTGCCCAGTGATTGGGAGATAACAACAGATAGTGGCAAACCGAAGACTTCCACCGGGCTGGCTGGCACACCAGGCCGCAGCCGTTTCTATCCTAAGGTTTTCTGTGCGACTCTAAAAAGGATGTTCAATGTCCCGATATTGGAGTGTTTCGATGAAACTGACAGGGAAAATCGTGTTGGTGACTGGTGGGACAGACGGCATCGGCGCTCAGTTAATTCGCCAGCTTCGATCAAAGGGAGCCCATGTGCTTACCTCCGGTCGTAATCCGTTACGGATAGCAGCCACTCGCGCCGACGGGTTCGAGGTCATTGAGGCGGATATCAGCAGTCAAGCCGGGATAGATAGCTTAATTACGCAGTTGAATGGTCGAGTGGTCGATATCCTCATCAATAACGCGGGGTTGATGGACGAGTACGACCTTGAGCGAGGCAGCCCCGAGCCACAGCAGATCGAACAGGTACTCTTCGTCAACATGCACGCTCCGATACAACTCATCACTGCTTTGCTTCCCGTGTTTCAAGAACGACAGGAAGCAGCGATCGTGAATGTAACCTCAGGAAATGCCGTAGCACCACGAGCAAAGTCTCCTGTCTATAGCGCGACGAAGGCAGGGATACGAAGCTTTACCCAGGCATTACGGTTTCAGTTGGCAGGATCGAACATTCAGGTCATTGAAGCATTGCCTCCCGGTGTGGAAACGGCGATGAACAAGAACAGCAAACGAAAGACCATGTCTGCGAAGGAATGTGCTCGGCAGATCGTTGTGGGGATAGAACGCAACCAGGATGAAATCAATGTTGGACAGGTGAAGCTCCTCCAATTCGCCAATTCCATCTCACCTGCTCTGGCTCGTTGGATTATGCTTCGCTACTGAACGCTCAAACCCCACGGTGGGCATGTGCCTTTCGCAGACGTACGTCATGGCGTGTAGATTAATCTGCGGGGAGCACCCCAGAGTCCGACCGCCGCGAACAGCATTTGGGCCAGAGGGTGCTAGAACGGGGCCAAAGAAACTTTAAAGGCGGGCCCCCACGGCACCGCCTTTATCTAGCCACTTGTCGGGAAAAGTTTGTAGCATTCTTGTAGCTAAGAGCGCCGATTAGGCCGGTTTTGCCGATTTATCCGTCTGGAACGTCTAATGCAATCAATAACATAGGCGATGAACCTATCATGGCATGGAAGAGGTCATCGGTTCGATCCCGATCAGGTCCACCAATAAATCCAACAACATAGCAGAATCCCTTTCCGAGTACCTGGTAGCAAATTTCAATTTGCCGCGTGGACAACCTATGTCTTCCTCGTGCGCCTCTTTTCTGAAGCTCCTCGCTTCGAATGAAGCGATTCTAGAGGAATCGATCAATATTGGGTTTGTGCGGATGCCTGTGAGGCATAAAAAGCTAAAGATGCTGGTCGTTCTTGATGAGGAACGCTTAATTGCTGTCTCAGCCTCCCGAGAGAAAATAGTTCAGCCGTTCTCCGCTCTCGTCAGGGGCACCGCTCGGCATGTCTAAGGCCATGGAGAATGAAAAGATGCATCATGACAGGGACGAAAGCTCGCTAGGGCACGACCGCGCGAGATCTAGCTACGCGATCTCTTTGATATCTGCTTTGACCAAAAAAAAAAAAAAAAAAAAAAAAAAAAAAAAAAAAAAAAAAAAAAAAGGGGGGGGGGGGGGGGGGGGGGGGGGGGGGGGTGAGTAGCTCTTTACATAATCGCCGCGCGACGACGAGCAGCCAATATGCAGGATGTCTCGTTATTTTTATCGGCCTACACCGTTGACCCGAGGCAGAAATCGCCAGATTCAGCGCATACGGCGAACCATCATCTTCATAATGGCACTCCATCCACGTGCTCCCACAAGATTGCGTATGGGGAGAAAAGGGAATGCAAGTGCCGGGTAGCGAAGACGTGCTGATCCGTCCGTGGCAGCACGATAAATAGCCTGCACCACTTTTTCGGAGCCGGGTAGCGATGCCGCTTGCTTCTCCCACATTTTGTCGAAGCCATCGATCAAGCTCTTGTAAGCAGGGTGAGGAGTTCGAACCATGCTGGTGCTGCTGTCAAAGTTCGTTCTTGAGCCACCGGGTTCGACGAGCTTAACCCGTATCCCGTGTCCTTCTAACTCATACTGCAGGGATTCGGTCAGACCCAAACTTGGTCGCATGATATGCCAGAAGAGCGGGAGAGTCATTCGCGCGCCAAGCGAAGAGACATTGATGATGACGCCGCTTTTGGCCTCTCTCATCAAGGGCAACACGAGTTGAACCATTCCGATCACGCCCATAAGGTTCGTGTCGACTTCTCGCTGCAGTTCATCAACAGAGGCTGCAGTTCCCGTGCGGCAAATTGAGCTGCTCTCCTTGGTCTTTCTATCCAGTGGTTATACCGTGCTGAATATTTGTCAGCAAAGTGTTGTCTAAGTGTTCGTTCGGTGCTAAGCTCCGGCACATGGTCTTCTCTTTTACGTATCGCCTTTGTTGTTGCCGCTAAGCAGCGAATGGTGAAAGTTGTCCGCTTTGCTCCGAGTGGACGCTTCGTTGAGAGGAAGGACCCTGGCCAGCAGCGTCGCGGCTGAGTCTGTCTTTCTTATCCCTTTTCAAACGAAATCGAATCATCTTCAGCATCGTTGAAGATGGTGTGCGCGCGTTCTTGTCGCACTCCATTTCAGCGATGAAACGACAGCTTTTTACCGAAGAATCTAATGGAGCGAAGAACATGTGCGACGTTTATACAAAGCATTCCGATCACTTACGCATCGATCAGAACGAACGAATTGTTAAGAACTCAGAGATTGATCAGCAGTGGGCAGACTGGCTTGCGCCGACCCGGAGATCTTTTCTTTTTAGCGCTGGCGCTGCGGCGATTGGGTTGACGATGGGGGAAGAGGCTGAGGCGGAAGACCCAAAACCAGCAGCAGATTCGGTTTCGGGGCCAGCGGCCGCGTTCGCATCGCTCAATGGAGTGATCAAGCCTTATGTAGCTCCTGACGCAGGTGTAAGTGAGTGGGGCTACGAAACGCTGAAGCAGCCGACGACGAAGCCAGCGGGCGTGTGGCCGGGGACAGAAAATGGTTTGCCCGCGAAGCCTCGCGCTTTTACTGACATTAAGAGTTATCACGCGCACTTTTACTTCGATCAGGATACCTATGAGAAAGCCGCTCTCATTCGCCGCTGGGCGGGGGAACGTTTTCCGGTTGAACTCGGCGATTGGAACCTTACGCCGAGAGGGCCACATGTCACGCCGTCGTTCTACTTCGGCTTCACAAATGATCTGCTGCCAGTCCTGATTCCGTGGCTGCAACTGAACAGCCTTGGGCTCACAACGCTGGTTCATCCGAACACGGACGATCCTCGTGCGGATCATCTGTTCTATACGTTGTGGGTGAATCGTTCGCAGCCCGTGAATGCCTACAACATGAAAGCTCCGCGGGATAAGGATGGTAACGTGCGTGTGGAGAGAATCCTGCCGAACGTTACACCCAAGGTGAAGCTGGAAGTCTAGACGTGCATGTGAACCGGCAGTCCATGATGTGGACTGTAGCGAGCAGACTGTCTCCAGAAGCCCGCAGATATTTCTGCGGGCATTTTTTGACTATGCCTCGATTGTTTGCGTATCTGCAATCGCATCGTCCGTGTCATCACCGAAGCGATGCAATTAATTCTGCACACTTACTCATTGCCCTAGCTAGATTCAGCGTCTGCAAACCACTTATTCGAGAAAATTCGCAAAGAGTATTGCGTCTCATAAGTTAAGCCGTTATATTTGCATAACTAACATGAAGAACATTCTTACGCATCGTGTTTGTTGTTGCCGCTAGGCTTCCACTGCCTGGGGCCGTGTTGTACTGCACGGCGCAACTCTGACGATTCGAAGGAACGGTTGGTTCTCATGCTGTACTCTTCTCAAGATAAATTTCACTGCTCCGTGAAGACTGTGCGTCCTCATGGTCTTTGTTGTTGTCACTAAGATATCCAGAAAAAAACACCGGAGTCTTGTGTTCCAACTTCCTTTCGGCTTGTGTCGGCATGCCGTTGATGTTGAGTGTCTTTGCTGCTCTAAGCACAGCAAAGCGCCCCCATGTGCCGCTACTTCGAAAGGTCGAAATGAAACGCTTTCTCTTTTTTGCGCTCGCGCTTTTGGCGACGCTTCCAGCTTTCTCTCAAGCTCGCAACGCCTCGATCACAGGCTTGATCGCAGACACTTCAGGCGCTCGCCTGCCTGGCGCAACGGTCACGGCGGTCGATACGCAATCGAACCTCGTGCATCATGCGACCTCGGATGAGCATGGGGAATACACTCTCGTGGAACTGCCTCCAGGTAACTACAAGGTCGTTGCAATTGGAAAAGGCTTCCAGCGTGAAGAGCGCATTGACGTTGTGCTTGATGTTGCGCAGGCTGCGCGCATTGACTTCACGCTCAAGGCCGGAGAGGCGCAGACCGTCAACGTTGACGCAGCGCCGCCGCTGCTGGAAAGCCAAAGTTCGGAGATCAGCAACGTCATTGACAACCGCAAGGTGAATGATCTTCCGCTGAATGGCCGTCAATTTTATTCGCTGGCTCTGCTTTCACCAGCTGCACTTCCTCCCGCGCAAACCTCTACCAATGGGTTTCGTGGCGGATTCAACGTGGCTGGTCAACCAGAGGTCGCGAACAACTTCTTCGTCAACGGCATCATCGATGTCGACGAAATCGCCAACTATCCTGCGTTTCGTCCCTCAGTCGAAACCATTCAGGAGTTCAAGCTTCAGACCGGCACGTATGCCGCTGAGTATGGCCTTCGCAATGGTGGACAGGTCGAGATTGTCACGAAGGCTGGCGGGAACGACTTTCATGGCGACCTTTTTGAATTCATTCGCAACCAAGTTACCGATGCGAAAGCATACTTCAATACAAGTGGACGACCTACGCCATTGAAGCAGAATCAGTTTGGCGGAACGCTAGGTGGTCCCATCTGGAGAGATCACACCTTCTTCTTCTTTGGTTATGAAGGAATTCGTCTTCGCCAGGGCGTAGGCGCTGTAAGAACCACGGTCCCAACGGGGGCACTGGATACCTACAACATGCACAACGGCGACTTCCGCCAGCTTCTTACATTGGCAACTCCGAAGCATATTTATATTCCAGGCACGACCACTGATTTTGCGACTCCCAATGTGATTCCCGAGAGTTACATCAGCCCGCTTGGTCAACAACTTCTCAACTGGGCCTTCCCTCAGCCGCTCTACACAACGGCTGCAGGATCGCAGCCTTCGAACAACTACTTCAATCAGGATGTTTCGCGGGAGAGTGGAAACGAAGGCAGCATACGCATCGATCATCGATTGAGTAGCAGCGATCAACTCTTTCTGAACTACAACCTGTTCAATGACCCGACTTATATGGCTTACTCCGGCCAATGCGGCAGCTCCGTGTTGCCTGGGTTCGGGTGCGATCAGACGACGGTATCGCAGCTTGGAGCTCTTGGAGAAACTCATACCTTCGGATCTTCCGTGGTGAACGAGTTTCGGCTTGGCTTCAATCGTTATCACCAGAAGCGCAGTGTCGATCCCGCACAGTTTCTTCTGCGCAATGCGCTCAACAGCAATGGACTGGTTCCCGCTGCCGGAGGTGCGGGGTTGACGCTTTCGCTTTCAACCTCAAACTGGGGAGCTACGGCGTTCGGAATGGTTCCGAACAATCGTTATGACACCGCAAAGCAGGTCTCAGATAGCATCACGTGGCTGAAGGGTGCGCATACCTTCAAAGCTGGCTACACGATTATCAGCAATCTCGCGGTGTATGTGCATGACATCCAGGGGGCAGGCACATTGTCTTTTGTACCGGGGACAGGGCCGACTACGGGTTATGACCTTGCGGATCTTTTGACCGGCACTGTGGCTACATCGTCATACTCGGCTCTAAGCATCGCGGCGACGACGCACCCCACGATTACAAATCACTTGTTTTATGCGCAAGATGATTGGAAAGTTTTGCCAACACTCACGCTGAACTACGGTTTGCGGTATGAACTCGCAACACCCATGCATGAGAATGACGGCTTTGGCTCCGTCTTTGATCCAAGGCTTGCCGCAGGCGCGAGTACGATTGCGGGCGGATTTCGCGTGACGAATGGGCGAGACGGCAATTCGAAGTATCCGTACCACATGGACAAGAACAATTTTGCGCCCCGTGTAGGGTTGTCGTGGAGAGTGCTGAACAATGACAAAACTGTTCTGCGCGCCGCTTACGGCATTTACTTCTACTCCACGCCAACGTTGACGACGGGGTTGAGCGGTTGGGAACGGCAAACACCGTTCACGGTCGCTGCCTCCAGCTATACAAGCACTGCGGCCGTACCTCTGACGATTGCAAGTCCGACTCATCCAACGGCAAACCCGTTTGATCCGGCAGATTTGAGTGCAGCCGTAACCAATACCTCGGCTCCCAAACAGACAACTGGATTGGGTTTCGATCCACGCTTTGCTACTCCCTATATCAACCAGTACAGCTTCGGCCTTCAGCAGGCCCTTACGCGTCGGCTGAGCCTGGACGTAAGTTATCTCGGTTCTACCGGCAACAAATTGTTGAACATCCTTGATTACAACCAGGCTCTTCCGAGTGCGACCAATAGCTATGCGCAGGCTAATGCTACAAGGCCGTTACCCGCGTGGGGCAAGATTAGTTGGGCACAGTCGGCTCTGAAAGCTTCTTACAATGCATTGCTTGTCAAGTTGCAGCAAAGCTATGGTAACGGCCTCAGCTTCACTGCTGCGTACACCTATGCGAAAGCCATCGATAACGGTGCGGGCATCATCAGCACCGGAGATTCATCCAGTGCTACACCGCAGGACTCCCGCAACCTGCGTGCTGAAAAGGGACCATCAGATTTCGATATCAAGCATCGATTTGTCTTTAGTCCCGTATACGATCTTCCGTTTGGGCGAGGAAAGACGCATCTAAATCAAGGATTTCTTGCGCCCGTTGTTGGTGGCTGGAAGATCTCCGGTATTTTCCAGGCGCAAAGCGGCACACCGTTCACCATCACGAATGGAAGCACGGTTGTGAACGGTGTTCAGGAAAACAACCAGAGCCATACCTATGAGTCGGGCACGACAACTTCAAATGACCGTCCAAACTGGGTCAGTAATCCGAATAAGAATGCACCTCACACTCCGTCTCATTGGTTCAACCCCGCAGCGTTCGCGCTGAATACACCGGGAACGTTTGGCACCGAAAAAAGAAACGCTGTGCGAGGTCCGCACTTTACAAACCTCGACGTAGCGGTGGTTCGCGATTTTTCAGTATGGCGCGAGACGATCTTTCAGTTCCGCGTCGAAGCCTTCAACGTTGCCAACCACCCGAACTTTTATAACCCCGCAGGCACGGCGACAAAGTACGACCCAACGAATCTCGGTTCTTTCGGAAGCATTAGCAATACATACGCCCCGAGACAACTGCAGTTCGCGTTGAAGTATTTGTTCTAGCCCTTTGTGGTGCGGCCGATGCTTGTTCCATTGCATCGGCCGCACAAAACAAGTTCGCTCCACCAAGAAGCAAGATTTTGATTCGTTGAGGAGAGCAAGATGATGGACGCTTCACACCTCGCAGCCTTCCTGCTACCGGTCATTGCGATCAGTATGATTCCGGGGCCTGACACGCTTTACGTACTCAACCGAAGTATCAGTCAGGGCCGTAGGGCAGGACTTGCTGCGGCGCTGGGAAGCGCGAACGGCGTGTTTGGTCACATCACGCTCTCCGTTGTCGGTTTCTCTGCGCTTTTGATGGCTTCACGCCTGGGTTTCCTCATCGTCAAGGTTGCCGGGGCAGCGTACCTCGTCTATCTGGGAATCCGGCTGCTTCTGAAAGCTGCGCACGTTTCAGGAGAGCATAAGCTGCCGCACGATCCTTTATCGAAGGTCTGGCTGCAGGGGGTTCTTACAAACATTCTCAATCCGAAGGTTGCGGTTTTCTTTCTCGCCTTTATTCCGCAGTTTATTGATTCGCATCGCGGTCATATTTCGATGCAGTTTCTGACTTTAGGCGTGATCTTCGATGCGATCGGCACATCGTGGCTCTGCTTCGTTGCTTTGGCCGCAGGCCATCTAAGCCGCTGGTTTGCGACACATCCATCCGCTGTCACGCTTCAGAGCCGGCTTACAGGTCTGATCTTCCTCATGTTCGCCGCAAAACTCGCACTCACCTAACGCTTAAGAAGGTCTTATGGCACAGAGCAGCAACCCACAAAGTTCCAAACACGAATTACGCACACTCTGGCTTGCTTCATTGGGTGGAGCGCTCGAGTTCTATGACTTCGTTGTCTTCGTCTTCTTCACTTCAGTGCTCGGAAAGGTGTTTTTCCCAGAGGCCGTATCCGACTGGCTGCGACAGATACAAACGTTTAGCGTCTTTGCGATTGGTTATATTGTGCGCCCCTTGGGGGGAGTCGTAATGGCACACTTCGGAGATCGCTACGGCCGCAGGAAGGTCTTTACGATCAGCATTCTTCTGATGGCGTTGCCGACGCTCTTCATTGGTTTCCTGCCCACGTATCACCAGGTTGGTGTCATCGCGCCTGTTTTGCTTGTGACTCTTCGCATTCTTCAGGGAATCGCCATCGGCGGTGAAGCTCCAGGGGCCTGGGTTTACGTCGCCGAGCACGCTCCAGATGATCGTAGGGGATTTGCGATTGGACTTCTGACCTCGGGGCTGACTCTTGGCATCCTTCTCGGATCGTCGGTCGCATGGGGAATCAATCGTTTTGCCACTCCGGCGGAGATTACAGGAGTCTATTGGCGGCTACCGTTTCTTTTCGGCGGAGCTCTTGGGCTCCTGGCGGTACGCTTCCGGAGAACCCTTCATGAAACTCCGGTCTTTTTGGCGATCAGGGAAGAAGCTCTGCAATCGCGTCGTACTCCGCTTGGTATTGTGCTCAGGGAATACCCCGTGGCCATCCTTAGGGCCATCGTTGTTACGTGGGCATTGACGGCGGTGATCGTCGTGGAGATTCTGATGACACCGACCCTGCTGCAGAAAGCGTACGGCATCCATCCGCTTACAGCGCAGTCGTCCAATCTGCTCGCGACCTTCCTGCTTGTTTTGTCGACTGTGATGATGGGTAGTCTTGCGGACCGTTACGGATCGCGCAAAGTCGTGCTCACGATTGGCCCTCTTCTCCTTATCGCCACCTACGCTCTGTATGCGGTTCCAGCACGCGTGCCGGGTGCGTTGCCCTGGATCTATGCACTTGTTGGTGCGACGGCCGGGCTTGTTGCCTTGGTACCGCTGTTGATGGTGGAGTTGTTTCCGGCTCCTGTCCGCTTCACAGGAGTCTCCTTCTCCTACAACGTTTCCTATGCCTTCTGGGGTGGAGTGACTCCGCCACTGGTTACGTGGCTTTTACATCACCACTCTCTTGGCCCGGCCCACTATGTGCTCCTTGCGGCTGTGTCAGGCGCGTTTGCACTTTTTGCTAGCCAACGCAACGTATCGCGTCATGCGATCGATGCCGTCGACTCTAACTTTGTCCAGCAGTCGTAGCTTCTCTCAAAGGAGATTCATATGTCGTTTTTTCCTGCATCACGAACAGGAAGCCCAAGCGTTAGTCGTAGAAACTTTATGCGGTTTGCCAGCATGGTGGCTGCCGGTACGGCGCTCCCATTCGCGGATCCATTTACAGAGCGCACACTAGCGCAGATTCCGACGCTGAAGCATGCCCCTCCGCCAGACGCGGTCCTGATCAATCTCAATGAGAATCCAATGGGACCCGCCCCCGAAGCATTGGAAGCAGCCTATGCTGCCACCAGGAACGGAGGCCGTTATCAAGATATACAGCACGCTCACCTCAAGCAGGCTTTGGCCGATCGAGAAGGATTGAAGCCAGATTACGTCCAAGAGTTTGCCGGCTCCAGCGATGCGTTATTGCGAATCGTGCTTGCGTTTACTTCTCCCTCAAGACCTCTCATCGTTGGAGACCCAACCTTTGAGGCCGCGGAAAAGACCGCCAGGCTTGCGGGTGCTCCCGTGATTCGCGTACCGCTGACCAAGACGTATGCCTTCGACGTGAAAGCAATGGTGGCAGCATCGCCGAACGCAGGTCTTTATTACATTGTCAGTCCTAATAATCCGACGGGTACAGTTACTCCGCTGGCAGATGTGAAGTGGTTGCTGGAGAACAAGCCGAAGGGAAGCATCGTGCTTCTGGACGAGGCGTACATTCATATCGCGAAAGATGGCGGTGAGCCAGCTTCTGGGCTTGTTGCTGCAGACAAAGACATCATTGTGCTCAGAACCTTCTCTAAGATCTATGGATTAGCGGGATTGCGTGCTGGAGCTGCGTTCGCGCGGCCAGATCTGCTCGACAAAATCAGAATCTACAGCAGCTTTCTAATGCCGGCTTCCGGTATGGCTGCAGCGGTGGCCAGCCTCAATAGCAAAGGATTAGTAGAGCAACGCCGCACGACCATTACGAATATCCGTGAAGATGTTCTGAGCTTTCTCGAAAAGCAGAACACGCCCTATATCCCCAACTCTCAAGCGAACTGCTTCATGTTCGACGCGAAACGCCCCGGAGGCGAAGTGATTGAAGCTCTTCAAGAGCAAAAGGTATATGTCGGGAGAGCTTGGCCGATTTATCCAACGTATGTTCGCGTAACCGTTGGAACCAAAGAGGACATGGAGAAGTTCAAAGCGGCCTTTGTAAAGGTCACGACATGATGCTGATTCCCCTGGCGAGCGTGTCGCCAGGTTCAGCGGCCGGGGGCAACACCGGCGCTGTGGCCGATGGACTCTGAAGAGTCCGATCGGAGGGGCCGGGGCAGGTGAACAACAGCCCCGGCGTGATGTGGTTGAGCGCTTGGAGCAGCGCTCAACCCACTGGCCGGGGGGGGCCGACACCCTCCCCCGGTTACAGAAATTCTACGGATCCGCAAGCCTGCTTTCAGGAGCGAATCCAGCGTTACGAGAAGGAACAATAGGAAAGCTAACTCATGAAACGTCTCGCTATTACCGCCACGCTGCTCGCTTCTTCTGTGCTCACTGCTCAAACACCTTCGGCCGTTTCATCCGATCCGGAGCCAGATGCAAAGCACCCGGCCCGCCTTGTAGAAATCGCAGTGCCTTCCCATGGGGAACAGCTTCTCGGCGCACTTTACTTAGCTGCAGGAGTGACTCCACACCCTACGGTAATTTTGAACCACGGGTTCCCGGGGTTTGAGCAGAATCTCGATCTTGCTCAGGCTCTTCGTCGCGAAGGCTATAACGTACTGGCTGTGCACTACCGAGGAAGCTGGGGAGTGAAGGGAGCGTTTTCCTACACTCATGCGCTGGAGGATGCGGACGCAGAGGTCGCATGGATCACCTCTCCAGAGAACGCAACGAAATACAATGTCGATTCACATCGCATCGTACTCATTGGGCATTCTCTTGGAGGGTTTATTGCCGCTTCAGCGACGGCGCATAACCCCGGGGTTGCGGCCGCCGTTCTGATCTCTTCCGCATCCATTGGTCATCGCTTCGCAGATGCGGAGCCTGCTGATCGTGAGAAGGCGATTGCTTCCTACGTCGATAAGGCGAACCCGGTTGAGTTCCTCGCGCTTGCTGGTACGTCGCCTGCTTCGCTGGGAGAGGAAAGCTTTGATCATCGTCGTGATTGGGAGCTATACAACTTCGCGCCTGCGATTGGCAAACGTCCCGTATTGCTAATCACTGCCAACGATGGCACTGGCCCAAATAGCGAAGCGCTGAAGCAGGCTCTGCAGCGCAAAGGCAACTCACAGGTGCAGCACGTTGAGATTGCTACGGATCATTCCTTTAGTGACCATCGTATTGCTCTTGAAGCTGCAATACTCTCATGGCTGGAAAAGCAGGCGGTGTTGCGCGCAAGTTCTTTGAAGGACACATCCTCGATCCGAATCATTGATGATCCTATTTGCGAGAGCGGATCGTTTCACTGTGCATCGTAACCGCCCGGCCGACGAGTAAATCAGCTGAGATAAAGGAGCGTGCATAATCACACGTTCAAGAAGGGAAAGCAAAAGCCCCTCGCGCGCTCTGTTGCTAGGCAAAAGCCTAAGATGCAACAGAGAAGGCGAGGGGCTGAAGGTTGACTTCTGCTGGCCCGCGAACTACGGCAGGATGTAGCGGAAGCTGGTGTACACCATGTTGTTCGTAGCCTTGGGGGCTCCGCCTACGCCTGCCCAACCACTGCGAGTCAGGTAGCTGTAGGCAACGCCATACTGCAGTTTGCCTGCGGGGCCGCTGTAAATACGGTAGAGCCAGCCTACAGAGCCCTGCGTGATGTCGCGCGTTGCGCCGACGCAGGCCCCAGAGCCGGGAGCATAGCCTGAGCCGCTGGTCGGTACAGCCTCGACGTTGCAACCGCTGTTGTTTGCTGTAATCGGAGCATAACCCACCAGGGTTCCGGCGCTGTTCATGTAGGTCGTTCTCTGAACGTACTCCGTACCTGCGTACAGGAAGAGGTCAAGCTTGGGGTTCGGATGAGCTTCGACGGAGAGCAGTCCCTGAGCGTTGCGCAAGGGCTCCAGCGTGCCATTCGGGTGCACCGTGACATCAGGCAGCAGCGATGCGCCATAACGACCGGTACCGTCTCCACCGACTACGTGTAGGCCAATGCTTGCCTTGGACGTTACGGGGAAGCGAGCGCTGGCTACAAATCCACCGCCAACCTTCGTATCGTTCTGAGCGTCCGCAGAGCTACCCGTGGTGGGGTAGTAGCGATCGCGGAAGAAGCGCACGACGCCGCCAAGCTCATAGTGACCAAAACCAGGATCAAACGAGAACTTCGCGATCACATCCGGAGCTACCTGGTTGGTGTAGTTTGCGGAGGGGTTGTTCAGGCCGCCTGCAGCACCTGCGGATCCGAAAAAGAAGTTCGACGGAGCGTTGCTCGCGCTGAACTGATACTGCGAGTTTTCCAAAGCGACAGCCAGGGTGACCTGATGCGTGAGCTCCTGCTGGTAGCGGAAGCCAGCCTGCCGGGTGTAAGTGTAACCAACGTGCAGGTTGCCGTCGAAGAAGAGCGGAAGCGCTTCCTGTCCTGGCATGGCCTTGGTCTTGTCCTCACTCAACAGAGTCCACATTTCGCCGCCGGTAAAGGTGCTGTGCGCCATGTGAGCCTGAGCCCATGCCTGACGTACGCGCAGCGTGTAGCTGTTTGTCTGCAGGTTGTTCGACGTTGTTCCGGCCGAGAGGAAGTCGCCTTCGAAGTAGCCGCTGATGGTGCCGAAAGGAACCTTGCCACTGGCAAGGAACGAAAGACGCGATTGACGGGCCGACGGTACCCATTCGCTGGTATGAGCTTCACCGGCTCCGGGGTAAGGAGTTGCATTGAAGTTCGTGTAGATATCAGCGTTCATCGCGCGCTGGCGCCACACGCTTTCCGCTGCGAGGAAGCCACCAGGCGTAAGCGTGATGCCCTTGTAGTGGATGGAAGCAGGCTGATCGATGGCATGACGCATTGCTTCCTGCGACTTCTGCACATCCTGAACTTCTGAAGCCATTGCAACGCTCGAGCTGTGGACTTCATCCACCTGGGCCTTAACGGCATTGAGCGTATCGGTGTTCTGCTGCAGAGTTGTCGTCAGTTCCTGCGACTGGGTAGCTACGGTAGTTGCCTGCTGGTTTGCAGTGGCCTGCAGAGTTTGAATGCGGGCATCGCGTTCCGCGAGCTGTTGTTTTAGCCCATCGATCTGGCCTTGAAGGTCGTCATGCATCTGACGAATCTGCTCAGCGAGCGAGGGTTGAGCAGGCTTGCGGCTTGCGGTCTTACGAGTAGGAGTTGTTTTATGGGTGGTTTGAGCGGACAGGTGTGGGGCAGCGCTCGTTACGAGCGCTGCCGCAACCAGTGCGGATCGTAGAGTTGTATGCATCTTGCCTCACTGACAATATTTCGTTTGAAACCTGACGATGGACTTCTTCGAGTCGCTATCGAGCGGAGGTCGTGGGAGCCGCCGATGGTTTTGGCGGGCGGACGATGAAGGGAAGTACCGCGGAAACGAGCATGATCACGGACAGGGCATGCAGGCCGCTGGTGTAGCTGTCGCTTGTCTGACGAAGATGTGCGACGAGTAGAGGGCCAAAGGCGCTGGCAAATCCCCATGCGGTCAAAAGCAGACCGTAAATAGGACCAACGTACTTTGCACCGAAGTAATCCGCCGTAAATGCCGGCATGGTGCCGAATCCGCCGCCGTAGCACATCAGAATGATGAACACCACGAAGGTGAGCGGAGCGGTTGAGCGAATGCTGGGCAGGAGCCAGAACAACACTGCCTGCAGGAGGAACATGATGAGGAAGGTGAAGCGACGCGTCAGATAATCCGATGCAGCTGACCACGCAACACGGCCGAGCGCATTTCCGATGCTGACAATACCCACCATTTCCGCAGCCACGATCGCCGTTACACGCGTCAGTTCCTGGAAGATTGGGGCTTCCTGCGAAATGATCGAGATACCGGCAGAGGTGTTCAGGAACAGCAGAAGCCAGAGAGCCCACCACTGCCAGCTCTTGAGCGCTTCAGCAAGGGTGAAGTCATGCGGTGCCTGAGACTTCGAGGTAACCGCAGCAGGGGTCCAGCCTTCAGGCTTCCAGCCCGTAGGAGGGTTCTGCATGCAGAATCCTGTGAGCACAGCGACAATCAGGTAAGCGATGCCGAGGTAGAAGAAGGTCCGCGTAACGCCAACCGTTTGGATCAGGTGGGTTGCAACGGGGGCCGTGATGAGCGCACCAGCGCCAAATCCGCCTACGGCAATACCCGTCATGAGGCCGCGCTTATCGGGGAACCACTTCAGCAGAACCGATACAGGGATGATGTATGCGAAACCTAGGCCAATGCCACCGATAACGCCATAGGTCAGGTACAGCCACCAGAGGCGTCCATCGGTAAAGCTGGCAAGAATGGAACCCAGTCCATAAAGAAAGCCACCCGTAACGGCAACAACGCGCGGTCCACTGCGGTCGTTCCAGAGCCCGCCGAAGAAGGCTGCGAAGCCGAGAACCATAATGGAAATCGTGAAGGTCAAAGTGACCTGTGCGATTGTCCAATGAAATTGTGTCGCTAGCGGCTTACGGAAGACGCTCCATGCGTATACAGCTCCGAGGGCCACTTGCAATAAAACGCCGGCCAGAGCAATGCCCCACCGCTTTGTGTTCACTGGTTTGAATCTCCTTGATATTTAGAGCTGCTTGAGAATGCTATTTGTCTTGCTGGGATCGTTTGCTATGGAGCAAACGATCCCGGAACCAACTGCTCATGCCACGGCGCCGGGAGATACACGCCTTCTTCGCCTGTCTTCTCGACCGTGATGATGATGTGCTTGGCCGCAGGCTGATGGCTCGTATCTGCCACGCTGTTGATCGGCAGCAATACGTTCAGCTCGGGGAAGTAGCCTGCACAATCGCCGCGCTGCAGCCGGTAGGGAACGACTACGAAACGCTTCGCGTAGCGCTTCTGTCCCTGGAAGTAGCTGGTGATGTTGATGATGCTGCCAGATTCCAGACCACGCTCGGCCATGTCCTCTGTATTCATCATGAGCACGCGGCGCTCGTTGTGAATACCGCGGTAATGATCGTTCCAGTCGTACACCGTGGTATTGAACTGGTCATGGCTGCGGATCGTGGTGACGACCAACTGACCAGGCTGCAAATCGTGCTGCGGCAACTCGGCAACCGTAAAGTTTGCCTTTCCGGTCTTGGTATCGCTGAAGTCGCCTTCACGAGGCTTGTTCGGCAGATAGAAGCCGAACTTCTGGCGTACCTTGTCGTTATAGCCATCGCAGCCGGGAATAACCTTTGCAATCAGATCTCTGATGCGGTCGTAGTTATCCACCAGAGAAAGCCAATCGATGCGGGAGCGCTCCCCGAGCGTGCGTGCTGCAATGTGGCAAAGCATTGCGGGTTCCGACATCAGTTGATCGGATGCCGGCTCGAGTCGACCGTGGTACATCTCCACCACGCCCATGGAGTTTTCCGTGGTCTGGAACTGCTCTCCGGACTTCTGGCGGTCGATTTCCGTACGGCCGAGAGCAGGAAGAATTAAAGCTCTCTTACCGGCGACAAGGTGGCCACGATTCAGCTTGGTGCTGATCTGAACGGTCAGCCGCGTGCTCCGCATCGCTTCTGCCGTGTACTCCGTATCCGGGGCAGCGGACAGGAAGTTGCCGCAGAGGCCGATGAAGACTTTCGCTTTGCCTGCATGCATTGCCTTGATGGATTCGACAACGTCGTATCCGTGGTGACGAGGAGGATCAAAGCCAAAGACGCTCTGCAGTTTGTTGAGGAACGGTTCGCGGGGGCGTTCCCACACGCCCATCGTGCGGTCGCCCTGAACGTTGGAGTGGCCGCGGACAGGGCAGACACCGGCACCGGGCTTACCCAGTGCGCCGCGCAGAAGGTTGATGTTGACCAGTTCCTGGATGGCATGGACGGCGGTTTTCTGCTGGGTCAGGCCCAGGCACCAGGCCGTGATAATGCGGTCCGACTTGACGAGCAGTTCGGCCACTTCGCGCATGTGCTCGCGGGAAACCCCCGACTGCTTTACAAGAACGTCGAAATCCTCGCGTCGCAGCTGTGCCAGGAAGTCGTCGATGCCCGAGGTCTTCTCGCGAATGAACGCCCAGTCAAAGGCCTTGCCGGGGTTGGCATCTTCGATGGCCAACATCTCCTTCAGAATGCCCTTGAATAGAGGGACGTCGCCGTTGATGCGGACCTGAAGGTAAAGGTCTGTGAGCTTCTCCCCGTTGCCGATAACGCCCTTCGGTTCCTGCGGATCCTTGAAGCGAAGAAGGCCAGCCTCGACAAGCGGGTTAATCGAGATGATCTTGGCTCCGGCACGCTTGGCTTCCGCCAGCGTCGAGAGCATACGCGGATGATTGGTCGCCGGGTTATGCCCGATGAGGAAGATGACCTGCGCTTTGGCGAAGTCATCAATTTTGACGGTTCCCTTGCCGATTCCGATGGATTCGGTGAGCGCGGAGCCCGAGCTCTCATGGCACATATTGGAACAATCGGGAAGATTATTGGTTCCGAAGTGACGTGCAAAAACGCCGTACAGGAAGGCGGACTCATTGCTTGCTCGGCCGGAGGTGTAGAAAACAGCCTCATCCGGATTCTGCAAGCCGTTGAGTTCGTCGGCGATCATCTGGTAAGCCTCACCCCAGCTGATAGGAGAGTAGTGTGTCGCGTTTTCACGCAGCACCATCGGCTGGGTCAGGCGACCCTGCTGCCCAAGCCAGAACTCATCCTTATTCGACAGCTCTACCAACGAGTGCTTTGCGAAAAACGCAGCGTCGCACTTGCGAGAGTCTGTCTCCCAGGCAACAGCCTTGGCACCGTTTTCGCAGAATTCGAACATCTTGCGGTGCTTGTCGGACTCTGGCCACGCGCAGCTCATACAGTCAACGCCGTGCGAGTGGTTGAGTACGGTCAGCGTCCTTCCACCACGAAGGAGCGACTTATTCATATAGAGGTGCTCGGTAGAACGAAGCACCGCGGCTACGCCAGCAGCATAGTGCTCCGGCTTGGTAAGCCGCATGGGGCGGAGATCGTCCGGAAACTGCGCTTGAATTGCGTGGGGCTTCCAGCTTGGCTGATCCATTGTCTCGAGCGCGGCGGCATCGGAAGAGATGGTCTGCGCACCCATGCTGTTGTTCGCATGAGCCTGTGCCTGTTCGGACGGCTCCTGCGTCGATGTACTTTGAGTGGGAGTTGTGCCCATTTGTCCCTCCGGGAGATGATCCATAACTACTCGTTCTATTCCAAACTACACCTGAATCGATGCATAACGCTATATATAATCGAACGCTTTGGTACGATTACGCAGCCTAACCCTATTCTTTTCGTAGTAACATCGTCAAGCCTGACTACGGCGTGTGTGTTCTTTAGCCGGTATTCGACAGGAAGCGTATTTGATGGCAACGAGACAAACACCGCCCCGTCCCAGAAGAAGTCGAAAGCCTGCGAGCGGACGCCCTCCGTTCGAGCAGGCTGCCGCCCGTCTGGATAGAATTCTGGGAATTGCTGCGGATGTTTTCCTTGAGGGTGGCTTTCAGGGCGTAACCATGGCGGAGATTGCGCGCACCGCAGGCGCCTCCAAAGAAACACTTTATACGCGGTTTCCCACAAAAGAAGACCTGTTTCGGGAAGCAATCTCTCGACGCACAGCGATTCTCCATGAGCAGTTCTCTCGTGTCCTAAATCAGGACGAACCGATAGAGCGCGTGCTGGAGATGTGCGGAGCCAATCTGCTGGACTTTATGTTGCTTCCCGAAACACAGAGGCTAAATCGCACGCTTATCGCCTGTGCGCCTCAGTTTCCCGAACTGGCGGAAGAGTTCTGGCGTTTGTGTCCGGAGCGTGAGCATAAGGAGCTACAGGCATATCTTGAGCGGCAGATGTCATTGGGAACCTTAGTGATTCTTGATCCCGCAAAGGCGTCGGAGTTCTTTTTTAGCCTTTGCCTGGGGCAGTTTCCCTCCCACGCCTCTATGCTGATGAGGGAGCCTCCGAGCGCCAGTGAACGAAAAACGCATGTCTGGATTGCAGTGCAGGTGTTTCTCGCGGCTTACGGCCAGCAGCGTGTACTGTTTACGCAGCATGAATCTGTTGTATCTGAGTAACTCATGATGATTGAAGATACCGACCTTCCAGTAAGGCAAATCCACTTACAGCGTGTTTCTTTATCGGGTGTAGATGAGGTCTCGGACTTTGTCGCTGTTGAAGAGCCCATGGAGATCAAGCTGGAGTTCGGTCCTGCGGACGCGCGTGAGCTGCGCTCGATCAGCGTAACCATGCGCACTCCCGGTCATGATGAAGAGCTGGCCTTGGGGTTTCTTTCCACGGAAGGCGTTTTGGGCGATGAGGTGATGGTGGACGATGTGAGAGTCTTCACGAATCGTGCACCTGTTGAGGAGGCCGTTGCTCAGACGGCGCTTTCGTGCGCTGGCCAGGTGCGTGTTGTGATCGCAGAAGGAATTCCGGTTCGCACTCGGTCGCTTGATCGTAACTTCTATACAAGTTCTAGCTGCGGTATCTGCGGCAAAGCTTCTTTGCAGGCTTTACGTTCTGTATCACCGCCGCGCCGGAAAAATACATTCACGATGAGCGTGGAACAAATTTTCTCACTGCCAGAGCGAATGCGGGAAGCGCAGAAGACGTTTGAAGAAACAGGCGGTTTACACGCTGCTGCCTTGTTTGATGAGTCGGGGAAGCTGATTCGATTACGTGAGGATGTTGGGCGGCATAATGCGTTGGATAAGCTTGTAGGTGCCGCGTTTTTTGAAGATGAACTCCCGCTGCGTTCTCATGCGCTTTTGCTTTCGGGCAGGGCCAGCTTTGAGCTGCTGCAAAAGGCCGTTATGGCGGGGATTCCGATGGTCGTTTCGGTTGGTGCGCCGTCCAGTCTTGCGCTTGAGGTCGCGCGCGAGTTTGACGTTACCTTAGTTGGTTTCCTTCGAGGAAATCGTATGAATATTTACCATGGTCATGAACATGTCCTGCAAGATGGCACGAGGAGGTGAGCGGTGAAACTCCGTATTCAGGGAAATTCAATTCGTTTGCGTTTGATGCGCTCGGAGCTGGAGCGTCTGGGGCAAGGGTTAGTTCTTAAAGAAGAGGTCTTTCTTGCTCCGACCCCGGATGGAACGCTACGCTACCTCCTTTCCGTACGCGAACAATCAGAGCTCGTCTCTGTTTCTTTTTCGCAATCTGTTTTGGACGTTACGATTTCTCCGACACAGTTTGATGTTTGGCGGCAGGAGAGTGAAGTGGGCATTTATGAGAAGGTTCACTCCGACTCCAAGCCTCTTCAGGTCACGATCGAAAAAGACTTTGCCTGCCTCGATCGCAGCGATGCCGACAATAAAGATACCTTTCCCAATCCGTTGGATGGAGCGGTTTGCTAGCTAGAGTGATGCGTGCTGAGTGACCTTCCCTCAGGGGAATGCGCCGCCTGTATGTTTCTGCTTATTTAGGTTCTTCAGTCGATGAATGTGAGGCTACTGTGATGATGCAGTAGCCTCTTTCGTGTTCGTAGGGCTGTGGAGAAGCGGCCAACGGGCACGTCGTTCTGGCGAGATGTACTTTGAGCGGTCGCTTGACCGAGTGCTCCATGATGAGCGCTCGTTTTTGTTTAGAGTTCGATCGTGCAAGACAAAACACGACAAATGCGGAGCGACATTTTGGAAGAATCGTGCGTCCTTGTAAAGGCGGGTCGATGGCCTGTGCGGAGTTGTTATGAGAGTTCGTGTAGGCAGCTTGTTGGTGTGCTCGTTGCTGAGCGTTGCTGGTTCAGCGAGTGCACCAACGCAGGCATGTGCCCAGGAAAGTGGACGGCAGCAGGGAGTAACGGTGAGTACACCTGGGCCAGGCGAAGGTCAGGCAAACGCCAGAAAAAGTGTTGCTATTCTTCGCTTCGCTGTACAGCTTCAGCCCATAGAGAACACGTCATCACTGTCTGAGAAAGCGTGCCCGCAATCGGTATCCACGCAGCCGGTATCCACGCCGAGTGATGCCTCTGCAGGAAACGCTTCTCCTCAGGCATCTGCGGTCGATCCTGTGCTCCTAGACAAGATCTCCGAGGAGATGAAGAACAAGCTGTCCAAAAAGATGGATGTCCAAGTGAATCCGGATCTCCAATCGCTACCTGTGGGAGTGATCGCGCTTGGCGGCTGCATTGTCCGGGCGAGTGGCGGAAATTCTGCCGAACGCCTCGTGGGCATGGGGCTGGGATCAAGCCACCTTGATGTTCATGTCGTTGTGGTGTCTCGGACGGAGAGCGGTTGGAGTCCTGTAGATTCCTTTGATCTGCACGTAAAGGGTGGAAACCTGTTGCCCCCGCTTGGTCCGATTGGGTTCGCTGTGCATGCTGCAAAAGATACGCAGCAAACTCTTTCTGCTGATGCGAGAAAGCTGGCCGACAAGATTCTTAAACAACTCGCCAATGATTTGAAGGAGAAAGAGCAGACAGCGAATAAGGGATGATCTCGATTCGTTTTTTGAGGGATTGCAGCGAGCCGCTTTAGAAGCGGAGCTTGTGCCGTCTTATCCAGTTTCTATGTATCTCAACTTAGTCGGAGGAATGATGAAACGCTTTATGTCGATGAAATTGTTGTCAATTGCAATGCTTCTTTCTGTTGCAGGAGTGGTCGGTTTTTCCAAAGCACACGCTGCGCCAATGTTGATGCCGGTAGCAGGAGCGCAGGATAGCGCTGCATCTTCTGCAGCAGGAAGCTGGCAACTTTCCTTTACCGATCCGCAGGGAACGCAACGCCAGGCCACGTTGCAGCTGCAGCAAGATGGGCTAAAGATTAGCGGTACATTTCAAGGGCAGCGTGGCTCCGGTTCGGTTGCTGGCACCATGCAGGGCAATCAGGTTTCGCTTACGGTGAAGGGACGCGGTGGGCGTGAAATGAGCTTTTCCGGAACGCTGGAGGGCAACAAGATGAGCGGAACGACCGCGCTTGGTTCGGCGTGGTCAGCAGTTCGCCAATAATCTTTCCCGTACTCGCGGATTGCAGTCTTGTCGTTGAGGCCGCAATCCGCGATTTTTTTGCTTGTAATACTCCTGATTTTTGGCAAGAGCGTGTGCAACGAGATGATCAAGCAACGCTTAGGGCTATCTGTGATTGACGGGTTGCTCCGCAAGGATCATTCTGGGAAGAAGGTTGCCGCGGAATGAAAAGAGTCAATGCTCAGGTGATACCTCCACCTGAATCTTTCGAGCCTCAAAAACGCCACCTCCTTCTGATTGATGATGATGAGGATATGGCAGAGATGCTTGCAGAGTATCTTGCTCCAGAAGGGTATCTGCTTCACTTCTCCCACACAGCACAAGCTGGAATCGATCGCATACAGGAAGGCGGGCTTGTTCTGATTCTTCTCGATGTCATGCTTCCTGATCGCGATGGATTTTCTGTTTTGCATGAGCTGCGGCAAAAAAGCCAGATCCCAATCATTATGTTGACTACCCGCTCTGCTGTTGCAGAGAAGGTGGCTGGCCTTGAGGGCGGAGCGGATGATTACATTCCGAAGCCATTTACGCCGGTGGAGCTTCTGGCTAGAATTCGTACCGTCCTGCGCAGGGGGCAGCCATCGCGTTTGGGGCAATCCTTTATTGCGATCGATGACCTGATCCTCGACGCAGGAGCCCGGCGTGTAGAACGCAACGGTGTGCTCATTGAGTGCACTGCAGCGGAGTTTGATGCGCTGTATGCTCTGGTCTCTTCCGCTGGCGCGGTCGTGGGGCGTGAACAACTCACGCGTATCGCACTTGGCAGACCTCTGACTGTTGGAGATCGGGGAGTCGATAATCTGGTGAGCGTGCTGCGCAAAAAAATAGGTTCGAATGAGCGAGGTGAAGAGCGTCTCCGATCCGTTCGCAACGCAGGTTATATCTACCTGCGTGCCGCAGAAGTGAGGGAGAGCGTATAAGAGCATGAAGCTTTTCTGGAGAATTTTCCTCTTCTTTTGGACGGCGACTGCTTTAATGCTTGCTCTTGTTTTGGCTGTCAATGAGCTCGTTCCGATGACATTTCCTGGAGAGCATGAACGACGATTTCAACCAGCAAGCATGCTGCCGGTTTTGAACGCTGGCGTGAATGCATATGAGCAAAAGGGCGAGAGCGCTTTTCTTGCAGAGGCGCGGCGATTGCCCTTGGTCGATCGACCAGAAATCTACTTATTTGATGAGCATGGGGATTCTCTTCTCGACGCCGGCCGCGATGCTCCCTTCGCGGCGCTTATGGCTCAGGATGTGGCAAAGAGCGATCGTGAAGAGTATGTTCGCTTAGGGTTTCGTGTCCTGTATGCCCGTCCTCTGGCAAGTGAGTCAGGTCGCCGCTACGAGGTGGTATTCACGGTATTTACGCCGGCTGGTCGTCTGTTGAATCCGCGATTTTGGTGGAATATGGCAATTGCTATGTTGCCGGCTTCTTTTGTTTGTCTGCTGCTGACGTTCTATTTGACTCGTCCTATTACACGGTTACAGTTTGCAGCACAGCGGCTCGCCAGTGGAGACCTGAATGCTCGAGCGGTACCGCCAGGAGTTCGACGAAGAGATGAACTCGGAGACCTGGCACAGGACTTTGATGCGATGGCGTCCCGGATTCAGCTTTTAATGATGGCGCAAAGGAGATTTGTGGCAGATGTATCGCACGAACTCGGTGCTCCGCTGACGCGTATGCATCTGGCGCTTGCTTTATTACGTCGAGAGTATGGAGACGAGTCGAGTGGTATTTATCGGGTTGAGCGTGAGACGCAAAAGCTAAGCAGCCTGGTCCAGCAATTATTGCTCCTGTCTTCTTTAGAGGCAGGACGGGTGCCGTCTGAGAGCCTCGCCTTAATTTCGATGCGCGAGTTATGCGACAGCCTCCTCGAGGATGTGAAGCTAGAATCGCAGCACCGCGCGTGCAGCATCGTTGGAGAGAGGCAGGATGTCAGATTGCTTGTCTATCCCAATCTTCTTCGCAGGGCAATCGAAAACGTTCTGAGTAATGCGCTTCGCTATTCCCCTTTGGGAGGAGAGATCGAGTTCAATTGCCGCGTTCGTCTTGTCGAGCAAGAGATCACGATTGAAGTACTCGATTGCGGATCGGGCGTACCTGAAGGAGAGCTTACAGATATCTTCCGCCCGTTCTTTCGCACTGCGCCTGGAAGAGAAAGCAGCAGCGGAGGGACTGGTTTAGGCTTAGCAATTGCAAGCGAAGCCATACAGATGCACGGTGGAGTGATCCAGGCGCGTAACCGTGAAAGCGGCGGATTAGCGGTGACAATTACATTGCCTCTGAGTTCCCCATCGCAGAGCGGTACGTATACTTCCGCTTCCTGAATCAGGCACTCAAAGCTTATGCGAGCTGCGCTTCTATCTCTCGTTGGAACTACGTGTTTCTTGCCATGAAAACGTCGGGCGTCGTGAGGAGTAGCCTAGAATAACGGTAATGCGCTTACGGTTCTCTCTTCCTGTATTGCTCTTTTCATCGATGGCAACATTGTCACCGGCACAGAGTCTTGATCACGCGCGAAAAGCAATCAAACACATCGTCGTGATCTATCAGGAGAACGTGTCGTTTGACCATTACTTTGGAACCTATCCGCACGCATTGAATCTTCCCGGAGAGCCTCGTTTTGTGGCATTGCCTGGAACGCCTACGGTGGATGGCTATAGCCAAGAGCTGCTAGAGGAAAATCCGAACCTCTTGAATGCAGGCAACGGTCTGGGGCGATCGAATCCTTTCAGATTGAGCAGGGAGGACGCTGCAACGGCAGATCAGGATCATGATTATGGGGCGGAACAAGAGGCCTTTAACGGCGGAAAAATGGATCTCTTCCCGAAGTCGGTGGGGCATCCGGATGGGCCGCGTATTCCGGGAAAACATGAAGGTCCCCTAGCGACCAGTGCGCTGACGATGGGATACTTCGACGGTAATACCGTGACGGCTTATTGGAACTATGCGCAACATTTTGCGATGAGCGATCACCACTACGATGTGATTTTCGGACCTTCCACGCCGGGGGCGATCAATCTTATTTCCGGACAAACCAACGGTGTGGTGAATGACCAGAATGCTGAAGGAGGGATGCTCCCGGATGGCAACGGTGGATACACGTTGATCAGTGATCCTCAGCCTTCTGGTGATGTTTGCTCGAGCACTTATGACGCGTTGGTGCATATGACGGGCAAGAATGTCGGAGATTTATTGACGGCGCATCACATCTCCTGGGGATTTTTTCAAGGTGGTTTTGACCTGAGCGTCGTGAACCAGAACGGAACGACGGGGTGCAAGAGAAGTTCGCGTTCCTCGCAGACAAACGTGCTCAAGCGTGATTATCTACCGCATCACGAGCCCTTCCAATACTACAAATCTACGGCAAACCCGCAGCATATACGTCCTTCCTCTCCGCTGGCTGTAGGCCGGAATGATGATGGTGGGGCGAATCATCAATACGATGTGCACGACTTTTTTGATGCGATTCGAGCCGGTAATTTCCCGACCGTCAGTTATCTAAAAGCGCCCGCGTATGAGGATGGGCATTCGGGATATTCCAGTCCTTTGGATGAGCAGGAGTTTGTGGTTTCGACACTCAACGCTTTGCAGCAAACCGCAGAGTGGCAGAGCACATTGGTCATTGTGGCTTATGACGACTCTGATGGTTGGTATGACCACCGCATGGCGCCAACAACAAATGGCTCCCAGACTGCGATGGATTCTTTAAACGGAAAAGGGACGTGCGGTGACCCGGGAAGCGCGCTGCCTGGAGTCTTGGATACTACGAAGCATGCTCAAGGACGATGTGGTCCCGGACCCAGGTTGCCTATTCTTCTGATCTCTCCCTGGGCGAAGGCGAACTTTGTCGATCACAGCATGACGGATCAGGCATCTATTCTGCGGCTGGTTGAAGATCTTTACCTGGATGGAACGCGTCTGGGTGGCGGCTCTTTTGATGAGCGTTCTGGTTCTCTTCTGGGCATGTTGGATCTGGATGCGAAGAAGCCTGGGAATACAAAGCTCTTGATTCTCGATCCAAAAACCGGTTTGGAGAAGAAGTAGCGTATGGCAGTCTGGACGCGGCGACGGCTCTTGGGAAATGGCTGCGCTGCGATGAGTTCTGCTGCTTTCCCGCAGCTGCTGCGTGCCGCAGCGACTCAGTCAATGGGCGCGGGACAGATGTTACCCGAAAGCGGCGAGCGCGCTCAGGCACGGACGCTGAACGCTGCTCGACTTACACCCTTTGTTGATCGGTTACCGGCGCCGGAGAGGGCACGAATCAGTGCTTTGCGTAGTGATTCTCGGCTGGGGGCTGTGAATGCGCCTTGCTATCAGGTGTCGATGCGTAGGATTCAGGCGCAGCTTCATCGTGATCTTCCCAGAACAACGCTGTGGAGTTATGGTCGTTCGGCGGCCCCGGTTTTGTGGGAGGCGCGCAGTCACGAAGGGCTTTTGATTGATTGGAAAAATGATCTGCCGCGTGAGCACATCCTTACTCTCGGAGAGCCGATGCCGGGAATGCACGATGCTCCTGCAACAAGAACCGTCACGCACGTGCACGGTGCTCGAGTCCCTTCGGTAAGTGACGGATACCCAGAGGATTGGTTCGGTCCCGGCGAGCACCGTCTTTGCTATTACCCCAATCAGCAGGATGCAGCGGCACTGTGGGTTCACGACCATGCGATGGGCGTCAGCCGGATGAATGTTATCGCTGGTTTGATTGGCTGGTATATCGTTCGTGATCGTGAAGAGGAGGAGCTGCGTTTACCGTCTGATGCGTATGAACATCAGCTTTTTCTCTACGACAGAAGCTTTACGCCTGAAGGACAGCTGTACTATCCGAATCCTCCTGATGAGGGGGCCTGGGCGCAGGAGTTTTTAGGCGATGCGATTTTGGTTAATGGAAAGGTGCAGCCCTTTCTGGAAGTTGAGCCTCGCAAGTACCGCTTCCGCATTGGGAATGTTGCAAACTCACGCTTTTTCTCACTGAGTCTTTCCTCTGCATCGGATTTTTATGTGATCGGCACGGACCAGGGGCTACTCTCTGAGCCTGTGCAGTGTGCACGGGTAGTGCTTGCCCCCTCGGAACGAACGGATCTCATCATCGACTTCAGCGCAATGCGGGGTAGGAATATCACGCTGATGAGCGACAATATGCAGTTGATGCAGTTTCGTGTTTCAAGCATCAAAGCTGTCGATGACAGCCGGCTTCCCGATACCCTGCGTCAGGTGATCTCTGTCCAGGAGAGTTCTGCTTCCCAGTCGCGCTTTATGACTCTGGATGAGTTCGATAGCGACACTGGCGATGCGGAGACCATGCTGCTGAACAGGAAGCATTGGAGCGACCCGGTAACGGAAATCGTCCAACAGGGAACAACGGAGATATGGAGTTTTGCGAATTTAACGCAAGATGCACATCCGATCCATTTGCATCTTGTGCAATTCCAGATTCTGGATCGACAACCGTTCTCGGTCGACGATTATTTGACCAACGAATCGGTCCGCTTTACCGGAGAGCGGCTCTCCCCGCATTCGACGGAGCGGGGCTGGAAGGATGTCGTGCAGTGCCCTCCGGGAACGATCACGCGCATCGCTATTCCGTTCGTCCCGTATGCTGGCAGGTATTTGTGGCACTGTCACATTCTTGAGCATGAAGCCAATGACATGATGAGGCCTTACGTCATCAAGGCCTGAGGGGCATTCAATCCTCAGGCCTTGATCAATGATTAGTCGTCTCTGCGTATTCTTGGATGTCTCAGCTGCGGCCATTGTTGGAGAATCCATGCGGTGAACATCGAAGGCCATTGATCCTCTCCGGCAATACCTTCTGAAAGTCCAGAGCCATGTTCCCCATGCGGGAAGAGGTGAAACTCTACCGGAAGATGGGCCTGCTGGAGCGCGTTGGCAAACAAGATAGCGTTTTGTGGACTGATACGCTTGTCATCCGTGCTCTCGAAGAGGAAGACCGGAGGCAACTCTGCGTTGATGTTCATTTCTCCGGATAGTTGATGCTCTAAGGTGTTAAGCTCATGGCCTTCAAAGCCAAAGAGAAGATGTCTGTACGACCCCGATGGAGGAACTGCAGAGGGGTTCATCGAGATCACAGGGTAGCCGAGCCCGAGAAGATTGACCTCGGCTGATTGCGAATCGATGAGATCGTTTGGAATCTTGCCGAACGATTGATGCGGATGCAGAGCAAGCGTACTCGCAAGGTGTCCTCCTGCAGAGAAACCGAAGAGAGCAATAGAGTGAGGATCGATTTGGAGCTCGCGCGCTCGTGCGCGCAGGAGCCGTATGGCTCGTTGCCCATCCAGCATAGGAATGGGATAACGATAGGTGCCGTCATCCTGTACGAGGCGGTAATGTAGAACGAATGTCGTAATGTGGAGCGTGGAAGCAAAGTACTCCGCAACCGGAGCCTGCTCTTTCTCGTTGGTCAGATTGTTGTAGCCACCACCCGGAATAATCAGGATTGTAGGACGCGGTTCGCGGGAAGGCGTCTCCGGAGTAAATGCCTGGAGATAGGGGATGTCTCGGCAGGGATCTTCTCCGATTGCTCCGGGGGGCTGCACTCCTCCCCAGAGCGGAATCTCGGATGGATCGCTGGGGTCAAAGCATGGGCTGGCTTTGCTTCGCTGCGGTTGTTCGTGCTCATGGTGATGCCGTTGTGCCCAGAGCTGTGGCTGTGCCGCACAAAGCAGGGCCGTGAGAAGGAAAATACAAGATTGCTTCATGCGGAGACCATCCATACCTACGCCGTAGCGTCGCAGAGAGTACAGGGAAGCGTATGCTCGCCTGCTATTGGTTTTGACCCTTTCGCGTGTGTGAAGTTGCTCTTAAGCGCTTGGGGTGTCGTAATCGTAGAGAAGAGGAGTCGTTTTGCGGCGTATTGCTCAAAAGGGTGAAGAATCCTAGCGTATTGCGTGTCATGTTAAGAAGGCGGACGATTTATCGCGCAAAGGGAGATCCATGTACAAGCCCAGCGGCACTCCAATCCGTGTGATGGCGGTTGATGACCATCCAGTATTTCGTGAGGGGATAGGAGCCATGCTTGCCACTCAGGAAGACATGAAGATGGTGGCGGAGGCCTCTACAGGGCGCGAAGCGGTAGAGCTTTTTGCGTTGCACAAGCCGGATGTGACGTTGATGGATCTAAGGCTGCCGGATATGAGCGGTCTGGAAGCGATTGCCCAGATACGCCAACGGTTTCCCTTGGCACGCATGATTGTTTTGACGACCTATAAGGGAGATGTGCAGGCTCTGCGAGCAATTAAAGCGGGAGCGTTTAGCTACATGCTGAAGACGATGCTGCGGATGCATCTTTTGGATACGATTCGCGCTGTGCATGGAGGACAGAAACGAATTCCTCCGGAGATCGCTTCGGAAATGGCAGAGCACGCTGCCGATGACGCGTTGACGCCGCGCGAGACAGAGGTACTTAAGCAAGCTGCCGGTGGGAATGCGAATAAAGTCATCGCCGATAAGCTTTCTATCAGCGAGGACACAGTCAAAGCGCATATGAAGAGTATTCTCTCTAAGCTTGGTGCCAATGACCGTACACATGCGGTGACCATCGCCATGCGTCGAGGATTTCTCGATTTGAACTAAGCGAGGGAAACGTTGGCCTGATTCATTCGCAACAGAAATGCCGCCCTTCAAGGGCGGCATTTCTGTTGCGTAGAAAGAATTACTTGTTGACGGTCAGTAGCATCACGACGGACTGTGTTGCTACCGTGTTGTCTACCGGTGCCGCATTTACGGTTACCCGATACGTACCCGGTGTAACAGCAGGAGAGGAGCTTGAGCAGCCTGAGCTGCCCAGCAAAACCGCTGCAAGGCCAGCCATCAGTGTGACTCCGCTAAGAACGCGGCGACGGCGTGCGATGGGCAACAGGAGGAAGAGGGAGCACAACGCAATACCAGATCCGGCGGTAATGCCCATAGGTAGGTTGTTGTGCAGGGACGCTGTCTGTAGCGCGGACAAAGTTACTGTGGAGCTAACGGTTTGGCCGGGCGCAAGCGTTACGCTGCTTTGGCTGAAGTTGCAGGTAGCGCCATTTGGAACTCCTGCGCAGGATAGGCTCACCGGGCCGCTAAATGCATCGTTCGCCTGAAGAGAGAGCGAAGCACTCGTCGATCCGCCGTTGGGCAGTGTCAACGAGTTGTTGCTGGTTGCGATAGTGAACGAGGGCGTTGCTTTTGTGATAGTCAGAGTCACCGTATTCGAGTGGTTGTTTACGTTGTAGGTGTTATCACCCTCGTACGTAGCGGAAAGTACATGCTTGCCTGTCGTAAGGCTTGAGAGGGTAACGGTTGCAGTTGCATTTGCGGCCAGTGCAATGCGGCTTGTGTTGACACCGTCAACGAGCAGGTCAACATAACCGGTAGGTGCAGCCTGGTCGTTGTAATAAGGCGCAACGTTTACTGTGATGTTCGTCGTTCCAGTGGACGTGTTTGAGGTGGTTGCGGCACTCAGAGTAACGGTGCTGGCTCCGCCGTTGAGCAGGACCGTGGTCCCGACGCCGGCTGATGAAGCAAGCAGAGACGGAGAGCCATTGTGAACGAGATCTACCGCAAAGACGGGCGATGCCGCTGGGTAGATGTTGTAGTGAGTGGCGGTTGCAAAGGTATTGTTGCCTGCACCGGGCAAAACAACGAGCCCCATGTATTTGTCGGCAGCATCTGTCAGAACAGTTTCATCGCTGGTAAAGAAAATGTCGGGATAGCTGTCGCCGTTGAGATCTGCTGCGTCAACAAAGTAAGGAATAATTCCCTGGACCAGCTGGGTTCCGGCATTGAAGCTTCCATCTCCCTTGCCGATGTAGAGCATGATGCCCTGGTTCGTACCGTTGGTAATGCTAAGTACTGCATCCGGAATTCCATCTCCGGTTACGTCCTTGATCAGGATGTTGCTATTGGGCAAGGTGTTTTGCAGCACAGAGGAGGGGGAGGCGGCAAAGTTGCCGGTGCTGTCCGCCAGGTAGATTGAGGTCGTTGTGGAGTAGTAGCCGCCGTAGGAAAGTACAAGATCAGCTTTGCCATCCTGGTTTACATCGGCGAGGGCAACGCCATAGAGCGAAGTTCCGGTGCTGACAAACGATCCTGCGGTCAGGTTGCCTTTCCCATCGTTGATCATCGGATAAGCACCGAAGAGTGTGGGGTAGTAGCTATTCACCGCAAGTGAGATATCGGGAATACCGTCTCCATTGATATCGCCTACAGAGATGACAGGAGCGGAGGTGGGGCTGTAGGGGAGTTTTTGGGGAACAGCGGTTATCGTGCCATCGCCATTGGAGAGTCCAAGGTAGAGATGGACGTAGCCGTCGCTATCGGAAGAGAGGAAGACAACATCATCTTTGCCATCTTTGTTGAAGTCGGCATAGGAACTGCTGAAACCAGCAATTGCCTGGATTGAGGAAAGCGTGTGATAGGTGAAGTTGCCTTTCCCGTCATTGATACCGCTGAGTATGCCGTAGCTGCTGTCAACGATGATGTCCTGATACCCATCACCGTTGAGGTCAGGGGTTGCGAGCACGACAAGACCGTTGGTTTGGAAATCCCCCGTAGTGCTGGTAAGCGCTGGTGCTCCGATGAAGGTTCCATCCGCTTTGCCCTTGTAGAACGAGAGGGCGCGTTTCACCGTGTCAAAGAAAGCGACATCAGGTAGTCCATCCCCATCGAAGTCATCGATGACATGGTTCGTTACCGGGAAGGTAAGTCCTGAGTTTGCATTGATCGCCCAGCCAGCGAGGTTTGTGATTTTTGGTGTGCGGAAGGTCCCGTCCCCATTGCCTGGCCATATGCCGACAAAGGCGGAGCCTGCAAGAATGGCGTCAACCTTGCCATCATGGTCGGCATCGCGGAAAGAAAGGACGGCGGCGACGTTGCCAGCGGAGTAGGGAAGAGCCGCTTGTACCTCACCGAAGCTTCCGTCCTGCGCACCGATGGCGGAGTAAAGCATTCCGTCACCGGGCATCACCGTGAAGTCATCAATGCCATCTCCGTTAATGTCGGCGAACTGAATGTACTGGTTCGGTGCGCTGCTGTAGAACGGCATCTGCACGATCTGCGGATGATTGATATCCACCTGGCCGTTCGAGCTAACGGCCCAGCGGTACAGCAGTTCGGAGTTGAAGTTTGTTCCCAAAACAGGCGATGTCTGTTGGAGTAGGCCATACAGATAAAGCTGTCCGTTCACGACGCGCATGGTCGTGCCGCCGTCATAGCTGAAGGTCGGCTTGTAGGGAATCGTTCCGAGGCTTTGAACCAAGGAGGCGGTGTTGAAGGTGCCATCGGCGTTGCCCGTGATGACTTCAAACACGAGATCGCTGTTGGTCATGGAGTCCTGCGTGCCAAGACCAGAAACGATCACGTCTGGATTGCCGTCTCCGTTGATGTCGTATACGTTCATCGACTCAAGCCCCGAAAAGACGGTGGCCTTTTTGGAGATAACGACTGGCACGCTGAAGGTGCCATCCTTCTGATTGAGCAGGGCAACGACCGTCCCGGAGTAATAGAAGGGATAGGTCATGGCAACGATGTCGGGATAACCATCGTGATTAATATCGACCGCTACAGGGTGGTAGATATCAAACGCTGTGCTTTGCGAGCCGAGCTTGGTGAAGCCTCCATGGCAGTTACCGGCCATAAAGGTGAGTGTGTCCACTTGGAAGCTGACAACATCTTCACAGCCATCGTGATTGAAGTCGGAGCCTACGGCAGAGAGCTGGCGGGTCGTGTCATTTGTGCTGTGCGCTGGGAAGGATGGAGCGACACGGAATCCACCGAAGTTTGGATTGACCGAGGTGTTGGCGTACGGCATCGATGGGCCGTCGGTGTTCAGATTGCGTTGCGACTCCGGCATGGAGTGCATCTGGTCGAGCATCGGGTTCCATGTCGACTTGATTGTCGGCATGGTTTTATAGGTAGTTTTCGGTGCGGTGGATGGTTGTGCTGCCTGAGTCTGCGCCAGCATAGCTGACGGCAGACCAAGGCAGAGCAACAGAGAACTCAACAGACGTGATGCCCGAATCATTCGGTGACTCCTGTATGCAGAAGAGGAAGAGGGATGAGTAGTTTGCGAGAAGAAGCGGGTCACTGGAGTGTTACCTCCAACGGAGCTGCTACCTTCTGACCGTTCGCATCCGTAGCGGTGATTTGCAGCGCAGCGGAGGAGCTAACGGTGATGCTGACTGCGGAGGAGCTTGCCGTGGGGAATGTGCTGTCCCCGGCATACAGCGCCGAGACGCTATGAGTTCCTGTTCCCAGGCTGCTGGCTACAACGGCTGCTGTGCCATCGAGAGCTACCGAGGCGCTTCCGAGCGTGCGAACCGATCCAAGATAGCTATCGTTCACCGTAACGATGCCGGTGAGTGGATGGCTGGAGCCATGTCCCAAGAGCGTGGCGCTGAAGGTGACGGGGCTTCCTGGAGTCGTTGAGGTTGTCGAGCTCTTCAGCGTAAGCGTGCTGGAGGTAGAGCTGTTCC
The DNA here is from genome assembly GCA_028283625.1 of Acidobacteriaceae bacterium. GTDB lineage: Bacteria > Acidobacteriota > Terriglobia > Terriglobales > Acidobacteriaceae > Granulicella. The sequence continues at coordinate 93,632 of JAPWKG010000031.1, forward strand.
CGCAGCCCACGATGGGGAAGAGCAGGCTGACCGAAGCAACGGTCAGCAAGGTTATCGATGCAACACGCTTGCGACGGCTGATGAGACCGAACGCGGCAAGCAAACCTGCGAGCACTGCAGGCAGGCTTGAGCGTCCTGTCGGCAGAGGCTTTGCCGTATTGGCTGCAGCAAGCGGGTTATAGGCAACCGTAACAGTGCTGGTGGTTGTTGGAGAGCTGAGCACGGAGTTACTCAGACTGCAGGAGGCACCTGATGGCAGCGTGCCGGTGCAGGCCAGAGTGATGGGGTATGCCAGCGCAGCGCCTGAAGCTGCAGCGATCGTCGCCGTGGTGGTCGCTGTGGTTGCTGCTCCGCCTGCTGTGAGAGTCAGGCTGCTGGAAGAAAGAGCAATGGTGAGAGGGGAAGTAACTGAAAGCGTTTGCTGCAAGTTGGATGCCAGATAGTTGTCATCGCCCGAGTAGCTCAGGCTCAGCACATTGTTGCCGCCCTGAAGCTGAGTGGAGGAGATGTCGGCATTCGCCGTTGCGGTCGCAGCCGTGCTGCTGGCCTGCACGGTGTAGCTTCCAAGCGATACGCCCGTTGTCGTATTGACGATCGAGACCGTACCGGTGGGAGCAGCACCTGCGCCCGCGGCTGCAATGGTAAGGGTGAGAAGCGACGGTGTGGTGGGTGTAACCGTTGTGCGTGTTGGGAGAACGGTGAGAGTCGTTGCTGCCTTGGAGACCGTGATGGTTTGAGCATCTGAGTCAGACGAGGCAAAGGATCCGTCGCCAGCATAGTGCGCGGTTACCGGGTAGGTGCCGACGGGCAATTGAGAAAGAGTAAGGCTGGCCTGACCTGCGCTGAGTGTTGCCTGCGGGTCGGAGTACTGACGGCCGGTTTGTCCGCTGGCAAGTACGGTAACGTCGCCGGTCGGTGTTCCCGTGCTGGAAGCAACGGCAATGGTGGCTGTAGGACCCGCACCATATGCTGCAGTGGTGGATGAGAGGGTTAGTGTTGTTGTCGTCGATGACTGTGCCGCAGTGATGCTCGACCAGTTGTTGACGAGGTTGGTAATGTTCACCGAGCCGAGCCCGCTGGCCATGTCATAGCCTTTGCCCGCGGCGTTGCCGCTGACAACACCCCAGATGTTTCCGGTCGTGCTGACCACGCAATCCTTGGAGATCTCGTAATCGAAGCATGGCGTTGCGTTCCCGGCGAGATCTACGTCGTGGAAGACGCAGTTGCCGTTGGCCGAGCCGCTTTCCACCGAGCAATCCATCGAGTTCTGCGAAGCCGCCAGTTGATACAGCACAGGGTTTGCATTGCCCTGAATGGCTGAGGTCTTCTGGTTCACCAGGGCCATAATGCCGGCAAACGCAGGCGAGGCAAAGGAGGTACCACCTGCACCCTGGATATCGGTGCTTGAGGTCATGTCACAGATGCCATCTTCCGTCAGTGAGCCAACGCAGTATGGATAGAAGGAGCCCCAAAGACCATCGCCTGCAAAGAGGCTGACGTCAGGAATGTCGCGCGAACTATCGTTCGGTACGCCGGTGCCCGTTTGCCATGAAGGCTTAGCGTACCCCCCTGTGCAGGTTGCATCTGTTCCGTCGGTGGTGTCCAGGCAGTTGCTGGCGCCGCCACCGCCACCGGCCAGGGTGCGGAAGTTCGAGGTGTTGACCTTGCTGTCGTTGCAGAGCTGAGCCGTTGTCGTGTCGGTGTAACCGGAGTGCGCCTGCAGCACGCCCAGCAGCACGGAGTTACCGCAACTGTCGTTCCACGGAATTTCCTGCACGTAGGTGAGTGCAGAGGCCAGCGTCGTTGGATCGTTGGTTGTTCCCCACGAAGTGGCGGTGTTGGCGTAGGTGCCGTAGAGATCGGTGCCGCCTACGGCGACGTTGTACGGCGTAGACGCCAGACCGTTGACGGAGAGTCCGAGCGTTGCGTACGAGCCACCCTGATCGCAGGTGGTAGCCCCGGCGTCGCCTGTCGAGACGAAGACCGTTTGACCCTGCGCGGCTGCCTGCTGCCAAAGCGTCTTGTAGAAGAGGTTGCCTGCCGGGCCCATGGCCAGCTCGCACTCGCCATAGCTCATGCTCATGACTGGAGCGACATCGTTGTTCACGATGTACAGCGCGGAGGCGTCCGTTCCGTCGGTGGTAAGGCTGGAGCCGCCGATGACGAGGTCGATGGTGGCGCCTTTGGCCACTGCGCCTGACCACTCAACGTCCAGCGCGGTCTCGGGCACATCGCTGGTGACCCCGGGATCATCGCCTACGAGAATTTTGTTGACCTTCGCCGCGGGAAGACCAAAGTTCGCGCGGAACTTATCCACGTCACTCAGGTCGAGATTGGATCGGCTGACGATGGCGATGGTTTGTCCCGTACCGTCGATGCCTTCATTCCAAAGTGGCTTCAGGTTGTAGATCGTGGCGAAGTCGTACGGGGCCACGATGTGATACGTTCCACCGTTGATGGAGGCGTTGAAGTTCGGGGTAATTCCAGAACCACTGCTTTGCGCCACTCCCTCGGCGAGTTGCTCGGTCTGGGTGCTGGCAGGTGTGCTGATCTGGGTGACCGTGCCGTGCGTGCGGTCTAGTTTGAAGGTGCCCATCTCGTGATGCGCTGCAGTATGGGGCTTATCGTTCAGGGAAACGAAGCCTGCGATAACCGGGGCGAGTGCCGTGGGAATCGAAGGATCGGCGTTATTGGCGATCCGGGTTTGGCCGTTGACCTGAAAACGGTGCAACGAGGTTGAAAAGGCACTCTGGAGTTGAGCAACGGTGCCCGAGAAGACAATGTTCCGGCGGCCAGCAGGAATCTGTTCGACCGTGAAGCCCTGGGACTGCAACCAGACCGTGATGGCCTGGATATCCTGATCGGCGACGCCGAAACGCTGACCGAACTCAGCCGGGGTAAGCCAGTGGTGGTACTGCGGGGCGGAGGGGGTCGTCTGCGCTGCAAGCAGAGCGGAGAGTTGCTTTTCCTGGTCTGCGCTCGGCTGGAGCGCCAGGATCATGTGCTTCAGTGGGGTATCGCCGGAGAGAGCCCCCATGTCGGCGGTTGCCAGGCTCGCATAGTGTGTCGTGCCACGAAGCTGAGTGCGCTGCGCATTGCTGACCGGGCTGGTGACACGCGCCGGTACGGACTGGGCTTTCTGCGCTTTGGCTGTGAGGGTGAGAAATGCGAGGGGTAAGGATAGGATCATCGCGAGGCTACTTGCTCGTCGCTGCCATCTCCCGTGTAGTTTGACTCCAAGCCGGTTCATTCCCGGATATCCTCCGATTTCAGATAGGTGCAGCCCCGGAGAGAGCCTCGGGAGGCTGCACAATGAGAAACAAACACCCAATGGTCGGGCCGTGTACTGTGAATGGGCTCACCATATCGAGAGCCATACGCTGAGGCGACACATATTCTTGTAGAATTAATGTAGAGCCATATACCCCATATTTTTCAATTACTTAGCGAGAAGCCTTTGTCCCCGTCTCTTCTGTATCGCTTTGGTCCCTGCGTCTACGCGCCCGCGCTTCGCGAGCTGCGATACGGTACAGCGCGCGTCATTTTGCCGCTGCAGGAGTCGAAGGTGTTGGTCGCATTGCTTGCGAAACCGGAAGCAGTGGTCTCTAAATTGGAGCTGGCCTCGATACTGTGGCCGGGGGAGCAGTACGGGGATTTCGATCGCGCGATCCATAACTTGATCAGCAAGCTTCGCCGTATGCATCCGCAGGGAGCCGCGTGGATTGAGACCATTCCCAAGACCGGCTACCGGTTCAGCATCCCCGTTGAAGTTGAGCTGGCTGCTGCCGATCCGGTACAGCAGGAGCCGGAAGGGGATACTCCGCTTGAGGCGCCTCCCATCCCCCCCGCGGAGCGTCTGGCGACCGTGACGGAGCCGGCGAGCTCTGCCCGACAGAGGAGCAAGTGGCCGGTGCTGGCGGTAGCCGCCGGAGCGCTGGCGCTACTTTGCCTGGTTGCCGTTGCGCTGTGGCAACAACATGCTCGGTCGGAGCAGGTGAGTTTGCAGCCGGTCGTTGTCGGTGTCTTGCCCTTTACCGGGACGCATATCGACGCTGGGCAATCGGATACGCTGCGCGAAAGTCTTGCCGATGCGCTGGCTGCTCTGCCCAATGTTGAGGTGCGAGCGTCTCATTCTCTGACCGCCGAAACGACGAGCGATGCGGCTCGGCTACAGACCGTGGCTCACGACCTTCGGCTGAATGTGCTGGTTGCGGGGAATCTTGAAACAGGCGCGACCGGATATACCCTGAACCTTGAACTCATCCGCGGTGATGATGGGACACACCTTTCATCTCTTCATTATCAGGGAGTTACGGCAAGTCTTGGTGCCTTGCCTGATCGGATTGCGGCAGGTCTGGCTCCTCTTTTATTGAAGAAGTCGGATACGGAATCGCAGCATCTTCTGGGAGGCACTACCAGCCAGCAGGCGTACAGTCTGGCGTTCCAGGCCAGCACGGCGATGGCGCAGAGAACGCGTGAGCAAATGGATCAGGCGGTTTCGCTTTATAAACAGGCATTGGCATTGGACCCGAAGTTTGCTCGCGCATGGTCGGGCTTGGCGGAAAGCAATCTGGTGCTGGCCAACTTCGGACGTGAAGAGGGCATGGAGAAAAGCTTCGAAGAGTCAAGGAAGGCCGCTCTGCAGGCGTTAGCTCTGGACCCCGGCAATGCGGAGGCGCACTCCACGTTGGGCTTGATTCTGCTGCAGCATGATTGGAAGCTTGGTGAGGCAGAAAAGCAGATGCGTCTGGCGATTGCGAGCAATCCTGGACTTGCGGCGAACTATCTCCATCTCGCGGTTCTTCTGGCAGATGAGGGACGTTTCGCAGAGGCGTCAACCGCAATCGACCACGCAACAGAGGTGGACCCTGAGTGGCCGGTAATCCATGGAACGTCGATGTACGTGCATATTATGGCCCGGGAGTATGACCGGGCGATCAGCGATGCGCAGGCACTCGTACACTTCAGACCGGATTGGAGCCGAGCGCACCGCCATCTTGGGTGGGCGTTCTGGTATGCGGGCAAACACGCGGCGGCTGTCGAGGAGTGGCAGCATGCAGCGTTGTTAGAGAAGAATGAGCGGGAAGCTCAGATGGAAGAGCATGGTAAAGAGGAGCTGATGACACGCGGCGTTCGCGCTTATGCGGAGTTCAAGCTGGCCTCCAACCTCGCCAAGCCCATTGATGATGATTTTGTCGATGCGGAGTGGTACGCCTTTGCGGGGGATCAGGAGCACACGCTGGCAGCGTTGGAGAAAATGGTGACTGCGCGCAATCCTGAAAGCCTGAAGATTCCGTGGAATCCAGCGTATGACTTCATCCGTTCCAATGGTCGTTTTACCCATCTGATGCAAGAGGTTCAACATGCCTCAAACGCCAACTGACGTGAAACATGTTGAACCTCTGTTTGCGTTGCAGCTCAGGCTTCTGTAACGGTGCCGTTCTGAATAAACGAGAGCAGGTCTTCATTGATAGCACCTGCGTGTGTAGCTGGCATGCCGTGGGGAAATCCAGGGTAAACCTTGAGCAGGGCACCCTGAACCAGCTTGGCGGTAAGAACTCCTGAATCTTCAAGAGGCACAATTTGATCGTCGTCACCTTGCAGCACAAGCGTAGGGACATCGATCTTTTTCAGGTCTTCATTGAAGTCGGTTTCGGAAAATTGTTTCACGCACTCATACTGTGCGTGAATGCTGCCCATCATGCCTTGCAGCCAAAAGCTCTCCTGAATGCCTACGGAGATTTTCGCGCCTTCGCGGTTATAGCCGAAGAAGGGAAGGGTGAAGTCGCGGTAGAGTTGTGCGCGATTTTCCGCAAGACCGTTGCGAATGCCATCGAAGACCTCCATCGGCGTGCCGTTCGGATTCTTCTCCGACTGCAGCATGATTGGTGGAACGGCGCTGATTAAGACAGCCTTGGAAACACGTTTTGATCCATGACGTCCGAGATAGCGAGCTACTTCACCCCCACCGGTCGAATGGCCAACCAGAACCGCATCGTGCAGGTCAAGCTTTTCCATGAGTTGAGCAAGGTCATCTGCATAGACATCCATGTGGTTGCCATCGGAGGTCTGCTCCGAACGGCCATGCCCACGGCGGTCGTGCGCGATAACACGGTAGCCATGGTGCAAGAGGAAGAGCATCTGCGCATCCCAGGCATCGCCGCTCAGAGGCCAGCCGTGAGAGAACACAACGGGTTGTCCTTTACCCCAATCCTTGTAATAAATCTCTACGCCGTCGTTGGTAATAAATGTGCTCATCCTTGTCTCCGTTCTTTCGAGCTTTTCGCTGTACAAGCGTATTCAAACGATCTCGCAAAGACGTTTTGCGTAACACACCCTTCCGATGGCAATTCAGTTCACTCTTTCGGGTAGCTGAGCGCTTCCCAGAAGCACCGCGCATCGGCCGCTGTGCTATTCCAGGCTTTGCCCTAGCCGCCTTCCGTACTGAGCGATTGCTTTTCCGGCTTCCATGCGATGCAGGTTGTAGCGTTGCAAGGCGTTTTCAATCGACGTCTCCTGGGTAAGTGCGTTGCGCAGCTCAAGCGCATCTGCGGCGGCTTTGGCTACGCCCATCGCTGTATGCGGGCGTACAACAAAGGCTGCGTCGCCCAGCAAGGACACGCGAGCGCGATACATCACAGGCGTTTCATAATCGAAGATGCCCTGAAGAAAAGGAAGCGGATCCTGCGTAATAATCTCGCTGAGAACAGAGGGTAACTGTGCGCGTGCCGCAGCATATAGCTCACTCTTGGCTTCTTCAGGAAGCATTCCGCGCGCTATCGAATACAAGTGCTTCTCGCTGTTTCGCTGGCCAAGAGTATGAGAGTAACTCTCTTCAGAAAGCCTGCGATACCAGACCCAGTTGTAACGCCGTTCTCCGTGAACAATGCTTCCGTTTTGTCCTGCAACGGTATATCCCAGGTATTGCAGACCCTGTTCTTCAAAGAAGGTAAAGCGGTCTGAAACCACTTCAGCGCTCTTTGGTGCCAGCTGTTGCTCAGGAACGAGACCACGAAACGCTGCATAACCGGCAAAGTGAGGATGTGTTTCAGGAGCGACGAACTCTCTCACGGATGAGCTGATGCCATCTGCGCCGAGAACGAGATCTGCGCTTTGCGATGAGCCGTCCTCAAAGTGAACGGTAGCCTGCTGCAGCGTCGAGTCAATCGATCGCACTCCATGGTTGAGGTGATATTCCTTTGGGGAAATCTCGTCCATCCATGCCTGAAACAATAGATCCCACGACATCTGAGCTTGCGGCGTCTGCAACATGCCGAGTACTTCGCCGTCACGATCGAGAAAAATGCGTTCTGTCGCGACGACCGCTGTGCGAAGCACGTCCTCGCGTCCGATCTCTCGCAGAACCGAGGCCACTTCATGTTGTGGAACCAACCCGGCACCTTTGCCTGAAAGACCAGAGCGTGAACGCTCATGAATTTCGATTTGCCATCCTGCTCGTTTTAGAAGAACTCCGGCGAAGAGTCCTCCAACCGACCCGCCAACAATAATCACTTTTCCTGGTTGCATGATTCGGTTGTCTCTTTCTACGCCTCTGCATTTCCAACAAGGGAGTGTGCAGAGTCGGCGTCGCTGTTTGTAAAAGAGTAGGGTGAAATCTTTGTGGCTGCGCCCTCCCTGGGAGGAATCGCTGTATGACTCTTTCGAGTAGGAGGAATTTACCCGGTATGCGTGTGTTCGTAAGGGAAGACGTCCTGTAAAACGGTAGCTACAATCCCATCATTGTCTTGCAAGGAGGTCCATAAGGGTGTCGAGGGGCGTAGTGCGGAGAGCGAAAACCGCAACGAGTCATGGCGGGTGGCTGCTGTGTCTTCTGCTTCTGCTGGTGCGAGGGCCACTGCTGCTCCATGGCGAAAGCAAAAAAACCTTCTCTGAGCCGCATCGTGCGCCGTTCGGGAGCAGTATCGTACGCCTTCTTCCTCCTGAGGCCGTGTTGTCGCAAGTACGAGTGGCTCAAATTCTGCAAGATGATCTTGGATTTTTGTGGATGGGAACGCAGTATGGTTTGAACCGCTATGACGGCGTTCATATGCAGCAGTATCTGCATGATCCATCGAATCCAAACTCTTTAGGTGGAAGCTATGTGCAGGCTCTTTACAAAGATCGCGGCGGTTTTCTTTGGATCAGTACAGACCAATCCTTAGATCGTTACGATCCCTCAACGGAAACATTTCATCATTACGATCTGCAGTTTCCGGGCTCAAGCAAGCATTACTTCGTTCACCAGATTTGTGAAGATGCTTCCGGAATTCTTTGGCTCGGTACAGGAGGAGGCCTGATTCGCTTTGATCCTGTTTCGAGCGTCTATGAGCTTGTAAACAAGGGGAAGAGTGGGGAGCATCTTTTTGCAGAAAACGATATTAAAGCTCTTGAGCTCGATCGTGAAGGTCATTTCTGGATTGCGACCAGAACGCAGATCGTATTGTTTGATCCTGTTGCGCACAGCGTATTGAAGAGAATCGCAACGGAATTTTCTCCGGCGGCGACGTTCATGCATGAGGATGTGCATGGCAATTTCTGGGCTATTGTTCGGAACCATCTGTACCGAATGGATCAAGCACGTACAAGGCTTGATCCGGTGGTTGCATTAGGTGGCGTGCAGCTCTCTGAGTATGGTGAGCTGCGCGCCATGATGGAAGATCGTACCGGTGACATGTGGTTTGGAACGGAGTACAGCGGTGTTCTTCACTTCAAGCAGGACAGTAATATCGTTGAGATTTTCGCGCATCAGCCAGGGAGAAGTGGAAGTCTTCCGTCGGAGCGAGTGATTGCACTCTTTCAGGATCAACGTGGCGATGTTTGGGTCGGATTCCATGACATGCCTCCGTGCATGATCCTGAGAGGAGAGGTATCGTTTCGCAGCACCACTTATAACCCCGATGCGATGACCGGGTTGTACTCTCCTCTGGTGACTGCGATTTTTGAAGAGTCATCAGAGAGTATGCTGATCGGAACAAGCGAGATCTTACAGCGTCAGAATCTAAGCACCGGAGAGATGACGCGTCCGTATCCTTTTCTGGATGGAAATGATGTCCTCTCGATCTACCGTGATCGCGAACAGCGGCTGTGGTTCGGTACGGACAAGGGTTTGTATCGGCTTGATACAAAGGGGCAGCTGAAGCGGTTTGGCCGGCAGGACCGCCATGAAGCACACCTGAGTGGCGCTCACGTGCAGCGGATCTTCAACGATGACGGAGATCTTTGGGTTGCTACTTGGGGAGGAATCGATCGCTACGATCCGGTGACTGATTCTTTCACCACCGTGCTTGAACTCGAGCATGGTGAGAATATCTACGACGCTGTGGTCGATCGAGATCATTCCATCTGGCTTGGGACGAACCGAGGTGTAGAGCACTTCTTTCCAAACAATCAGTCCCTTACCTCTTATCGATACAAATCCGGCCGGGAGCAAGGTCCGAGCGATACGCGTATCAATACATTGCTTGTTGATGCTGTGGGGACGTTGTGGGTCGGAACGCAGAGTGGGCTTGATCGTTTCAATCGACAGACGCAGCATTTTCAGCGTGTCACACAGGGAATCGGTTTTGGAGGGCAGGTTGTCAGCTGTCTTCAGGAAGATGCGGATCACCACTTATGGATGGGAACAAACCAAGGTCTACTGAGATTCACTCCCGCTACATCAACGTTTGAGCAATTTTCAACCATCGATGGTTTGCCGGGAATGGACCTAACCGGCTGGGGCGTTTGCTCCAAGGGTGGCCAGTCCCGGATGTACTTTGGTGGTTTTAGCGGTGCTGTGAGTTTTCTTCCGTCGGTGGCCCACCGATCGAGCTTTACACCTCACGTTGCCTTTACGGATCTTGTGATTGACGGCTCGGCGGTCAAAGCCGGTGAGACTCCATTTCTTCCAAAGGCAATCGCGTATACCCAGCGTCTTTCTCTGCCGCACGAAAGCAATAGCTTTACGCTGGAGTTTGCTTCTCTAGATTTTCGTGATGCGCGTGCAGAACGATTTCGTTACAAGCTTGAGGGACTGGATAACGGTTGGAACCCCATTGCTTCTGGACAGCGTAGTCTTTCTTTTTCGAGGCTCCCCAGAAAGCATTATGTGCTGCGATTGCAAACGAGCATTGGGGGCGAAAATTCTTGGAAAGAGAGTCTGACGCTTCCGATTGACATAGCGCCGCCGTGGTGGGCGCGCTGGTGGATGCTTCTACTCTATTTGGTTGCCGTGGCCTCTATCCTGATTCTGGAGTGGAACAGGAAGCTGCAGCAGGTTCGCGAAGTATATGAAGCTCGCATTGAGGGGCGAGTTCGTGAACGAACCAAGCTCGCTCGCGATCTTCATGACACCTTATTACAAGATATCCAGGGACTGATTCTTCGCTTCCAAAGCTATCTGCTGCAAATGGGGGCTGAAGACGGCAAACGTCAGGCATTAACTGCAATTCTGAATCGCGCAGAGGAGTCGGTCATTGATAGCCGCGACGCTATTCAGGATTTAAGAACGAATCCGATTGATGTTGCACAATTGGCAGACGCATTTGGTGAGTATGCCGAAGAGCTTTCGTTTCTCTCTCATGCTCGTGCTGTAGTTGAGAGTGATACTGCAGCGTTAGCGGAACATGACTTTGACGTAGAAGAGCTGTTTCAAATTGGACGTGAAGCAATACGCAATGCGTTCCAGCATGCACAGGCAAGTTTGGTGCGAATTCGTATCAGCTATGTCGAGAGACGAGTTCGTCTGCTGGTCGAAGACAACGGCATAGGGATGTCTTCGGATTTGCTAGAGTACGGCGTTGAAGGGCATTGGGGGATTCGAGGAATGAGAGAACGCGCCGAACGAGGAGGCTTTACCTTGCAGATTCGTTCTCGCCATATCGACGGTCGAGGTACGGAGGTGGTAGTGACAACACCGAGGCAGGGATTTGGTCGTACTATTTTTCTCCAGAAGCTCGCTCATCGTTTGCAAAGGCTCTTTCAGGGCTGACAAGGATTGCAAAAAGAGTGAGCTGCAGCCCTGGCGATAGAGAATTGCTCGGGCTGCAGCTCATTGCAATTTGATGAGAAGTTAGCGACGTGTCGATTCAAATAGAAACCAGCTGCGCCGTTGCGACTGGTCGATCCAGTTTTCCAATAAGCTTGCGGTTGCCACATCTCCGACTTCATCGCAAAGCGTGTGGACTGCCCGCATGCGAAGCGTAAGCGACTTTTCATCTTCGTGCAGCTCGCTCAGCATGTCTTGTGCTGTTACGAACTCAGCGTCGTTGTCGAGCACTCGTTGCAAACGTGCGATGTGGCTAATAGAGCGAAGAGTCATGCCTCCGATCTTGCGAACGCGTTCAGCGATCTCATCGGTCATTGCAAAAATCTGATCTGCGTGCTCATCGAGCAGAAGGTGGTAATCGCGAAAATGTGGACCACTCATGTGCCAATGAAAGTTCTTGGTTTTGAGATAAAGTGCAAAGACGTCTGCAAGAAGAGCGTTAAGGCCGCCCGCTATCTCTTGTACTGCATCGCTTGAAAGATCGGAAGACAAGGCAAGAGCTGCATTCTGGCGAGCGTGCTGTTCGGTAATGGGCATAAATCCTCCGTGAGAAATCACAGCTCTTACGCTACTGCTGCCATTGTGCTTATGTCTCCCCTATTTCGAGCACATGCGATATCACCCGGTAGAGGGGGATCAAGCTATTCCTGAGCTTTTTCGTAGGCCTTCCACTCAACCAAACGAAACGATGTTGCGGGTAACGTTGGTGGAAAGAGTAGCCGAAGACGGGTGATTGTTGTGGGAGGGATGTTGATGGTGTTCTTCCCGTTTGCTTGTAGCACTGCTGGGAAACGTGCCTGATTTTCGACTTCGACCCAGGCACCCTGCTTATATGTTTGCAGTTGAATTCCAAGCGGAGCGCGGTAGATTCCCGCTCCCAGGAAGTAGAGTTCAACTGAGCTTATGGTTCTTGGTCGCGGTAGAGTTAACTCAATCCAGCTTTCTGAATGTGACGGATCGTCTGCAGGAGTCCAACCATTGCTAACCTCAGGGAAGAACCATAGCCGTCCATCGATGGCTTGTTTCAACGCTTCTTCTGACGTGCTAGAAGAGGCTGTTACGTGTGGGCCATCCGCTGTGCCGATATTTACAGCAAGGTCTTCCGGTTCCAGCTGACCGCCACGTGTTGCTGGAGAAGTTGTTTTTGGCAATGCGATCTGTAGGTGTTTCGCCACGGACGGACCGTAGACTCGTTTGCCATCAACAAAGATGGTAAGCCCTTTACCCTGGTGATAGTGATCGCCCAGCTGATCGTAGCTCATAGCCACTTCATGCCCGTGATAAAGAACGCCTGTTAAGGAGAAATAGCGAGGAACGTTTTTTCCAGAAACAGGTAGCAACGGAGCGATGTTCAGAACGTTGTCACTGCTTGGACGGATTCCGAGTAATCCACTCAGTATGAGATCAACATATGTAGAGTGTTCATAGTGATGTGACCGTTGTAGCCCCACGATTGGGCCGCCTTGGTCGGGATCATAATCTTCTTGAAGGTCGAGCTTGCCTGGAAGGTAGAAATGCTGGCGCGTGTATTGCCTCAACAGGCTTAAGTAGTCTGTTGCCGTAATGAAATTTTGCTTGGGATAGTCATCCAAAAAATTTGCTAGGGAGGTGAGCATCTGAGACGTTTGGAAAGGCCATGAAGGACCGTTCCATTCGCATTCAGGCTTAGCCTCTTCATAGCGGTACTGCGCCATATAACGCGGATAGCTTGGTTCAACCGTGCGCACCCCAGCAGCACCATGAAGTTCCTGTGGAGAAAGAAGGTGAGACCACGCAATATCGTACACATTGCTTGCTGCAGTGTTTCGAGGAACCAATTCAAGGAGCCATGGAAGATAGCCAACCATCTCTCGGCCACGAATCTGCTCGCCGGCCTTCACGAACTCTGTCGATCTCTGGTATCGATCGGTAAAGTGATCGAGCTTCGTATTCCAAAGCTGAAGCAAGGTTGCTTTTTGAAGCTTCTCGGCTTTGTCTCGATACTTCTGCTCTAATCCGCTGTCCCCTTCGCGACGCGCGATCTCCGCTATTGCGAGAGCATTGCCGTATTGGTAAGTATTAATTGAAGGCCGGAATGCATAGCCCCCTGTGAAGCCATTGTGCGCTGGATCGGTCGATGGATGCTCGCTGAATCCTGCACCAGAAGCATCGATTGAGGCGATGGTGTACTCGGTTGCGTCTGCAAGCGGTTCAATCCAGTAGAGGTTGCGATCTCGATCAAAGTGGTCGTCCCACTGCTCGTAAATGCGTTGCATCTGCTGGAAGTTGTTCCTGAGCGTCGTGTCATCGCCGGTCACATTTACTGCGTCTAGGGATGCCGCCGCGATCCACTCTGAAAAGGCGCGAGTATTTCCGCCTCCTGTATACAGGTGTTCAATAAGGCTGTTGACCGTGCGAGGGTCACGCATCCATCTGCCTTCCATCAGGTGAAAGGCGCTGGAATCATTGAGGTCGGTCCAGGGTTCGCGTGCCCACGGAACATCGGGTAAAAACTCGAGAACGGTTGTTCCTTCCGGGCCTATTTCTCTGATGTGTGAGCGGAAAACTTTCCAACGGTAGTAATAAACATCCTGAATTTCAGGATCGTCAATTTCAAGAAAGGGGATGTTCTTTTCGTACCAGGGTGCGTCTTGCTGAAAGTAATGCGTGGCAAGGGTGTGCACTGCCTTAGGAGAAAGCTGTGCTTGTGCGCAGAGTACGAACGAAAGCAGGACGAGCATTGTAGAAAGCGCACTTTGCGCGAATCGCGTAAGGAGCAAGGTCAGCCATCTCACATGGAGTATTTTTTGCGGTGTTCAAAGATGCAGGACATCCCGTACAAAATTGAAATCCAGTAGACAGGAAGAGAAGAACGAGAGGCAAGTGCTGCAACCGCTTTTAGGTGAGAGCAGCCGCTTGGCTTCCCCGAAATGTGTTTCGATATTACAGTTCCCAAACTTGTTCCGCTACGGTGAATTCATCGATGGTGGCCCTGTCGATCTCGTAGCCAATACCTGGGGCTGTTGGAACGGAAATAGTTCCTGACGCAGTTGCTGTGATTTCTGGATGTACGATGTCACGTGTCCAATACCGCGCGCTGGCAGAGACGTCCCCCGGATAGACGAATCCGGCTTGAGAGGACATAGCGATATTGTGCGCACGGCCGATCCCAGCTTCCAGCATGCCTCCGCTCCATACAGCAATGCCTTCAGATTGGCAGTACGCCTGTATCCGTCGTGATTCGCTGTGTCCGGAAACTCTGCCGAGTTTGATGTTGATAACCCTGCATGCTCCTAGATGAATTGCAGCTTCTACATCGCGTAGATTATGCACACATTCATCCAGACACAGATCTGTTTCCAGGGCCTTCTGCAACTGTGCATGTTGATAAATCTCGTTCCACTGAAGAGGTTGTTCGATGTAGTCAAGATTGAATTCATCCAGTTTTTTAAGCAGGGGAAGGTCCGCAAGCGTGTATGCAGAGTTTGCGTCGACCGTGAGATGAATATCCGGATAATGTGCACGAACCGTCTTTACAACTTCAACATCTTTACCTGGTTTGATTTTGAGCTTAATGCGCTGGTATCCAGCAGCTAATTCCTGTGCGATTTTTTGCAGTAGCTTTTCGGTATCTGCATAGATGCTGAGCGAAACGCCAGAGATGATTTCACGACGTTGGCCGCCGAGCAATGTGGAGAGGGATACATTCTTCGCTTTTGCTGCGGCATCCCATGCAGCTGTTTCTAGAGTCGCTTTTGCCATTTCATGGCCACGCACGAAACGCATCTTTTCTGAGAGTTCGTCGGGGTCTTCAAACTCCATTCCTACCAAAGCTGGCGCAAGGTAATTACGAAGTACGAGCCATGCCGTATCGGTAGTTTCAGAGTTGTAATAAGGAGCCTCCGCTGCTGTAAGCTCTCCCCAGCCGGTTGCCCTGTCCGTGATCAGCTCAACGAGCAGAATGCGTCGAAGCTGAGTGACGCCGAAGCTTGTTTCGAAAGGAGCAATGAGCTTCATATGCAACTCGCGAGCATGAATCTTTACGATTTTCATAGCTTCTCCAGAAGGTAGTGTTCTTGTCCGGGGGTACGGTCGAAGTTGGTCAACGAGTATCCGCCGGAAAAGGCTTGCTGCAGCTGTAAGCGCAATGTCTCTTGTGCTGCAGGCGTTTGACGCTCTGCGGCAGGAGCGAAGGCAACCCGAATATGTTGTGCGGAAAGAGGGAGGCTTTCACCGGCGAGTGCAGCGTGGACTCGCTTGCTTTCAAGGTCCCATTCAATCAGCAGCCTGTCTGTCGGCATCCCGTTGTGTAAAGGACTGCTCGTAACGCCATAAAGGTTGGGGTAGTAGGAGCGAGAATAACCGCCCAGCTTCATCAGGTTGAAATAAGCGTTGCGTGCCTGCAGAGGATCAAAGGTCCAGTGAATGGAGCGGAAGCCCTGTCGAATCGCATCTTCACGTTGCGCCAGTTTCAGCATCTTCCCGATTCCCGCATTTTGGTACTCGTCAAGTACGCCCACTCGATGGGAGTGCAGGCTATCTCGTTCAAGAGCTACAAATGCGAGCGAGAAACCAACCATCGCCGTGCCATCAAACGCGCCGAGCATTTGCCCGGAGAAGCGGCAGGCAACGGTTAAAACGCCCCTGCTTTCGATCTCTAAATCGTTGTATCCCCATACGCGGTGTTGAAGCGTGATGGCCTGATCCAGATCCTCAATGCTGTGTAGAGGGCGAATGGAGATATGGCGTGGATTTGGCATAAAAGATCCTGTAGCAATAAATGATGCGTGTGTTCTACGGAGCATAGCAGATCAAGCATCGCGCAGTACTCCTTAATTCTCCTTCACATTGGTTTTTCTTCCAGAACTTTGATTCTTAACCGTTACGGTGGTCGGGGAGGAATAAGTCGAATAGAATCCGTTGAGCAACATATGTTGCGCATTCTTCGTTTGATCGAGATTCCAGCCATTCGAGGACCGATAGCGCTAATGTTTTGAATCCGGGCCCTTTATCCATAAGAAGGGAGATTCACGCTACGCTCTGTACGTGTTTTGGGCGCGAACCCTGTCCCCTTTGGGACGTGCTGCCCGGTCCAGGCCTGTCGAGAACCAAGCTTCATGGAAGAAGGTTCTACACTCCGAAGGTGCTGGTTGTAGAACATGTTTCCTCACCGTTTTCTTAGAGATAAGGGTTGTTCTGAAGGTCAGCAAAAACCTGCACGCCAGTATGGTTCTGTACACTAGTGGCTCAATGGGCAGGAGAGATGCGCGCGATCCTCTCACCAAAGGTTAGTGCTGGAGCATGATTTTCCAAGCTCTGCAGGAGTAGATCTTTCTCCAGCGGAGTAGTTGGACGGTGCAGGAGGTGATGGATGCGATCACGCAATACCCCGTTATGGCTCTTGGGGAGTTGAGTGCGGCGGCGCATCTCCCCGTCAAGTTGGGAGATTCCGGAAATGGTGGTCAGTAGTCATGAGTCAGGAAGTTAGCAGGGGAGAGTCTCCCGCGACTCTATTGCGGCTCGCAGTTGCTCTGGAGCGCAGATTGATTGAGCGTATTCGTGTCCTCGTCGAAATGGAGTCGCCGAGTCAGGACAAGTCTGCGGTGGATCGTGTCACAAAGGTGGTGGCGCAATGGGCTCAGGAGGCTGGTGCAAACGTAAGGATGTATCCCAACCCAAAGTATGGCGCCTCTTTAGAAGCCCGATTTGGTGATGCCACTTCAGAAGAAAAGCCGGTTCTTTTACTCGGTCATTTGGACACGGTTTGGGATACCGGCACGTTGAAGTCGATGCCTTGGAGAGAGGATGAGCACACGCTCTCCGGTCCGGGCGTACTGGATATGAAAGCCGGGGTTGTGATGGCTTTGACCGCACTGGAGATCTTGCAGCGGGCGCGGGTGAGGCATCATCCAGTTATCCTGCTGGTTCATGCAGATGAAGAGATTGGCAGTCTGGCTTCTCGGCCTCTTACGGAAAAGGTAGCTAGTGAGTGTCGCAGTGTGTTTGTACTGGAGCCAGCGCAGGGAGAAGAGGCTGCCTATAAGACTGCGCGTAAAGGAGTCGGACACTTTCAGCTGGAGATTGAAGGCGTTGCCTCCCATGCTGGGGTTGATTTTGCAACAGGCCATAGCGCGGTTGTCGAGTTGGCCCGGCAACTGATCGACCTTGCAGCGATGAGCGACCTGAAACGGGGGCTTACCGTGAACCCTGGTGTTATCACAGGTGGGTCGCGATCAAACGTGGTTGCGGCCGATGCCAGCGTTGAGATCGATGTTCGTGTGGAAAGTATGGAAGATGCAGACGCGGTACAGAAGAAGCTGACCTCACTGTCCTGCTATGACAAAAACTGTACTTTACGCCTGCTTGGAGAGATAAATCGCCCTCCTATGGTACGTACGCCTGCAATTGCAGCGCTTTTTGAGCGAGCGTCTTCTTATGCTCGCGCGATGCAGCTCGAGCCTCTGCATGAAGCCTCAACCGGTGGTGGTTCGGACGGAAATTTCACGGCTGCACTCGGGGTTCCCACGCTCGATGGAATGGGGGCGGTTGGAGCAGGGGCACACGCTGCACATGAGCATCTGCTCAAGCGCTATCTGGCCCCGCGAACGGCTCTCATTGCCGCGATGTTACTTCGGGACGAAGAAAGCTAAGGGGGAAGAATAGCCGTACACGAAAGGCTATCCAAGCTAGGTGTAGTGCTGTTAGCCCTACTTGTAGGGCTAACAGCACTACTGTGCGGCAGAGCGATCTACGGTTCGATCTCCAAGCTATTCACCGATGTTGCCATCATGCAGATGATTGACCGTGGGCGTTGAATCTAGATGCTCCTGTGGCGAGTTGCATTCAGGATTTTTACCCTGCCAATCCATTCGGTAGCGAGATGACTCTTCGGGAACTCAAGTCCTGCCGTGTCGGTCTTGTGCGTGAAGCTCCGGTTGGAAGCTACTTCGACAGTACTCATGTTTCTTTGCAGCAATCTGTGGAAAGCATGAACCAGGCTGCACTTGTTTTTGCCCAATCGAAGGCGTTTATGCAGCGCTCTGTCACAGAAGCCTTGGTTCGAGCGTCAGCGAACCTGCGCACTCCGGGATAAGTATCCGATTGGCAATCAAACCTTTGAACAAATTCTGATGAAGCAGGGTAAGGCATCCTGAGCGCTTACTCCGTCTCGTACCAGCGATAGCCGGAGCGTTGCTCCTCTGCGACTTTACGAAGCACATCCATGCTGGAACCGCGTTTGTAGTTCGCGGTTGCTACCAGGATCTGGTTGAGCAGTCCCATGGGGGCAGTGTACGAGTCAATAAAGGAAAGGCTCTCTACGGGAGCGACGAAGAACTCATCGGCCATGCGTGCCAGCGCAGAGACATAGGTTCCGGTGATACCCACACAGTAAGCGCCACGTTCCTTGGCTCTCTGCATTCCTTCTACCGTTTGGCGCAGCCCCTTTCTAAAGCTGATTGCAAAGAAGAGATCGCCTTTCTCGGCGCTTTGGCTGATGTGTACGCTGCGTCCAACGGAGGAGGCCGTAATACAGGGAAGCCCGATCGTCGCCAGCTGGTACTCAAGGTAGGTCACCAGGCACTCAGCCAGGTCGCCTCCGAGAATGACGCGGCGCTTTGCCTGGTGAATTCGTTTGGCGAGCTTCTTAAGACGGTCTGTATCGAGGCCCGTGCGCACTGCATTCAGGTTGCGCACATCCTGCTCAGTAGAGAGTTGTACGTGCCGTTCGAAATTCTCCTCCATATCGATGGTGACAGCGGGAGATTGCATACCATCAAGAACGGTCGCGTTTGCAATCGATAAATCATGAAGATAGTTCTGAAAGGCCCGATAGTTTGCAAAGCCCATACGCTGCACGAGGCGAACAAGGGTAGCGGGATCGGTGCTGAGTTTCGCTGCGGCATCGCGAACGCTTAGCAGCACGTAAGCTCTCGGGTCCTCTAATACAACGCGAATCAGCTCACGTCTGCGTGGGCTAAGCGCTTCCATCCAATTGGATAAGCTGCCTGGCGGCAAACTGTTCTCGGTGCGCTTTGAGTTCTGCATGTGCGGAGCATCGCTGGTATTGAGGCGCTTGTCAATACTTGCTCCTGGGCCCGGGTGCCGTTCCTTGGGTATAGCGGCACCGGTGCTTTGTAGGTTTCGCAACATGTCGCCTGGACATGCCGCTGTGCCTGCAGGAGCGGAGGTGACGCAGGCGACATGTTCAGATCTTGACAGGCGATACACCGAATACCTTGTTGGCTTACGGCATGACATCGTTCCCTGCAGGGTTTCAGTTGAGCGGTATCTTACGCGCTCAAAGCGGCTTTGCTTATACGTGTCTTTCAGCGTTCCGTCGGATGTCGATGACGCTGGTCTTTATCGTGGTCGCGTCATTACTTGCATTCGTAATTCGCAACGAACATCGAGGTACGTCAACATGGACATGCGCGTAGGCCTTTCGGTTAGGAGAGGCTCTCAAGCTGGACTTCTACTTTGAGATGTTCAGCCTCTTCAATAATGCAAACCTTGTTGGCATGACCGCCTATGAGTCGGGGCAGGGCTGCCCTCCGGACACAACACAAATCCTTCCGGATGTGAAGGATCGGTGAGCGTTCGATACAGTTTTTAGGCTACGCTCATGATTTATTGGAGTGCGAAACCAAACGGGATCAGCTCATGAAGCTGGCTGAGTTGCACCACGCCTTTATCCGGGAACGCCACCAACGTTTGCGGTGTTCCGAACTCAAGCAAGGTTTGCCGGCATGCCCCGCACGGGGAGCATGAGGCTCCGTTCAGGTTCACGACAACGACGGCTCGAATACGTATCCCCGGTCCAAGCGCGCTTACTGCTGTGCCGATGGCAACCTGTTCGGCACAGCTGGTAAGCCGAAACGAAGAATTTTCAACGTTGCATCCGGTGAAGACTTCGCCGCTTTCAAGCAAGAGGGCCGCGCCCACGCGAAAGCTGCTATAGGGCGCATGGGCGTTGGCCGCTACTTTTTCCGCGGCGACGGTCAGTTCGCGTAGCTGTTGCTCGGAGACGTTTGGTTGGGGCGTCGAAGTGGTCATGGTTGGGATAAGCAGTGTAGCGCAGTTGGCGCAGCGTAAGCCCTTTTGTTGTGCAGATTTGGGACACGGGTAAGCCGGAAGTACCTTTTGCCGATGACTACGGGTAATTGGCTTAGATCCCTGACGTACAGCATCTTTGGTAATGCCCCTTATCCGGCACTTTAGCCCCGTGCTGTTCTCGCCACTCCCACGGATGGGTGATGAAAGTAACCATCGGCAATGATTACCTAGGGAACAGTACCTCCGATCTCTGTTGCTGTTTGGATTCCATGGGCCTTCCCACCTTATTTGCTCGCCGCATTGCGGCTCTTGCTCTCGTAGTGTTTTCTGCTTCGCTCTCTGTTTTGGCGCAATCTCCAACAGTATTTCCAGGTACGACAGCGGTCGGAAGCTCATCGTCCGCGGTACCGGTTACGGTACAGATCACGACTTCCGGCATGAGTTTGGGTGCGGTTGCCAGCACGCAGGGCTCTACGGTAGCTGACTTTGTTTTGAGCGATCAGGGAAGCTGCACGGCAGGAGCTGTTAGCTCTGGCTCTACCTGTACAGCGCAGCTCATTTTTCAGCCGAAGTATCCAGGCAATCGCCTGGGAGCAGTGCAGTTGAAGTCGGCCTCCGGGCAGCTTCTAGGTCAAGGTCTTGTAAGCGGGGTTGGAACCGGCGGTCTTGCGGTTTTGAAGCCGGGGCGTATTGACACGATCGCGGGGAGCGGAGACTGGATCTATCGCGGTGACGGCATGCCTGCAACGCTGGCGCAGCTATTTCTGCCGATGGGACTGGTCGAAGATGCGTCTGGCAATCTCTACATCTCCGACTCGAACAACAACCGCGTCCGCCGTGTTGATGGTTCTACAGCTCTTATTACAACCGTGGCAGGGACCGGCAACGCCAGCTACAACGGCGATGGTTTTGCGGCGGTATACGCTTCGGTAAGCCAACCCTCCGGGCTGGCGATGGATGGTGCCGGGGACCTGTTCGTGGTTGACTCTGGAAACCACTGTGTCCGCCGCATCGATGCCAGCAGCGGCCTGATCTCAACGGTTGCCGGTGTCTGCGGCGTCGAAGGATACACCGGCGATGGCTCTGCTGCGACAAGTGCGCATTTGACGAATCCGGAGAGTCTCGCGCTGGCGTCGGACGGCTCGTTCTACATTGCCGATACAGGGAACAACGTTGTTCGTCGCGTTGCACCCGATGGCACGATTTCGACCTACGCTGGTACCGGTGTTTCGGGGTACTCCGGCGATGGCGGAACCGCGGTCAAGGCTCAACTCGCAGCGCCCTGGGGCGTGGCAATGGCTCTTGACGGCACTCTCTACATCGCGGAGCTTAATAACGATACGATTCGCAAAGTCAGCGCAAGCGGTACGATTACGACGATCGCCGGCCTGGGGTCTGCCGCGTTTAGCGGCGATGGTGGTGCTGCTTCTTCAGCGGGTCTGAACGCTCCTTCCGCCATTGCGGTTGATCCGGCTGGCAACCTCTATATCGCGGATTCGGGCAATAACCGCGTGCGCGAGGTCAACATGGCTGCGGGAACGATCAACACGATCGTCGGCGGCACCGAAGAGTCGTTTGCAGGAGACGGTGGACCTTCCAGCAATGCCAACCTGTATGGCCCGTACGGGCTGTACTTCGATCAGATAGGCCAGCTCTTTATCTCGGATATGTTTCATAACCGAGTACGGCGCGTGACGGCTACGGTCATTGATTACCCTTTTGCCACCATGCGCGTGGGGAAGGTCTCCGCACCGCAGGCTGAAGGCCTGGAAGACGACGGCAACGCTACGCTCAACATCACAGGCTTTACCTTCAACCAGGCACAGTTCGATGCCGCCACCACCACCTGCGCCATCGGAGCTCTCCAAACCGGCAGTACCTGCAACATGGGAGTCGACTTTGCCCCCACCGTAGTCGGCAGCACGGTCAGCGGTTCCGTCACGATCAACTCCGATGCGGGCAACAGCCCGGATGTCATTAACCTGAGCGGCCAAGTTCTTTCCGTCAACCCAACTTCGGTTGCGTTGATTTCGGACATCAACCCGAGCATGCTGGGCGCGACCGTCACCTTCACCGCGACCGTAAGCTCCAGTGACGAAACGATTCAAGGGACGGTTACGTTTCTGGACGGTAGCACCCCGATCTGTAGCACGGTTGCGCTCAGCGGTAAGGTGGCAACGTGCGCTACCTCTGCTCTGACGCTGGGCTCGCATTCCATTACCGCAAGCTACACGGGCGACGATGATAATGCAGCTTCGGTCTCTACGGCGCTGACGCAGATCGTCAAGCAGGCCGCCGTGGCAACACTTACGGCGACACCGAACCCCGTCGTCGTGACGAACGCGGTCACACTTTCTACCGCGGTAGTTGCGCCCACAGGTACGGCAACCGGTAGCGTGACGTTCTACGACGGCCCCAACGCACTGCAGACGGTAACGCTGAATCAGCTTGCCGTTGCGACGATGACCACTGCGTCACTCTCCTCTGGCGCGCACTCGCTTACAGCGAAGTACTCTGGCGATGCTACCAATGCGGCTGCGACCTCCAACACGGTGACGCTTACCGTGAACCTTGCCAGCACAACCGCGACGCTGAACACGAGCGCCACATCAGCGCAGGTTGGTACGGCGGTGACCTTCACTGCGGGATTGACCAGCAGCGGTGGCCCGGTCCCGACAGGGTCTGTCGAGTTTCTGGACAATACACAGCTTCTTGCAACGCAATCGCTTGCAGTGGGTGCATCGTCTTCTGTTGCAACGCTGACGACGGTAGCACTCACGCCCGGTTCCCACAGCATCACAGCGAAGTATCTGGGAGATACGGATAACGACGTCAGCACCTCTGCTGCGGTTCTCGTCACGGTGAATCAGCTAACGACAGCGACGACCTTGACCGCGGATGTGAATCCGGCAAATGCGGGAGCTGCCGTTACCTTTACCGCGCAGGTTAGCTCCACGCAAAGCAATGCCAACGCAGGTGGCATCAGCGGCAGCGTTCTCTTCAAGGACGCAGGCGTGACAATCGGCACAGGAGTGCTCGACAGCAACGGCCGTGCAACATTCCAAACCAGCACGCTGAGCGTTGCCAGCCACGCCATTACCGCTACGTACGAGGGCAACACAAACTACGACACGAGCACGTCAAGTGCTGTGAGTGAAGTCATCCGGCAGACCAACAGCACAACCGTGCTTGCGGTCTCAGGCACAGGCCTTGCGGGCAAGGCGCTGAGTCTCACCGCATCGGTAACGAGCGCCACGGGGATCCCAACCGGTACGGTCAACTTTATGGATGGTTCTACGGTTGTGGGAACCGGTACGCTCGACGCGAAGGGAAGCGCAACCGCTTCCACCTCGACGTTGACGGTAGGGACGCACAGCCTGACGGCCGTCTATGCGGGAAGCTCAAGCTATTCCACGAGCACCTCCGAGGCCTTTTCGCAGGTCATCGTGCTGGCAACCCCTTCTCTTACACTCGGTGGGCCGACCGGGAGCGTGAATGTCGGCACGAGCGCTGTGTTTACTGCGACGATTGCCTCACCTGGGCTGACGCCGACCGGCACGCTTACCTTGCTCGATGGCTCCACCGTGGTTTCGTCGCAGACGGTAGCTTCTACGAATACTTTTTCGCTGACGAGTCTTGGAGTTGGAACCCACCTTATGAGCGTGAAGTACGCCGGTGACTCCTACAACGCGGCCGCAAGCTCCAACACCGTAACTGTCGTTGTGCAGCAGGGCAGCACGACGACCGCTCTTGCTGTGGACAAGGCCGTGCAGACGCTCGGCCAGCCCGTAGCGCTTACGGCGGAGGTCTCGAGCCCCAGCCCAGGCATCAGCGGTTCGGTCACCTTCTATGACGGCACGAACTCACTCGGGTCGGTTGCTGTAGCTTCCAACGGAGCAGCGCTTCTCTCTACCTCGTCGCTTCCGTTTGGTTCGCACAGCATTACGGCTGTTTACTCAGGGGATAGCAATCACTCGGCATCCACGTCTTCGGCCGTGAGCGTGAGGATTGTCCAGCCAGTCACGTTCGTGCTCAGTTCGAGTGCGGCCACGGCAGTCACCGGAACAGCGGTTACCTTCACAGCCCACCTTAGCGGTGCTGCTTCCATCGCCCCTTCCGGTACGGTGAACTTTCTGGATGGCGGCGTGCTGATCGCCACCGGAACGCTGGATGGCTCCGGAACGGCTACCTACACCACCAGCTCACTCTCCGTGGCGTCTCATACGATTACGGCGAGCTACGCTGGAGACACGAATTACGCAGCGGCAAACTCGAACGCCGTTCTTGAAACGATCACGAATGCAAGCACGCAGGTCGCAATCGCTGCGAGCGCGAGCCCGGTGACCTATGGCGCTGCTCTTATCCTGACCTCGACCGTGACGACGAACGGCGGTATTGCAACCGGCAATATCACCTTCACAGAAGGCTCGACTCTGATCGGCACAGCGCTGCTGAACAGCGCGGGTGTTGCCACGCTGACGACCTCGACGCTTGCTCCGGGAACGCATCTTCTGGTGGCAAATTACGCAGGAGACGGCAAGGCCAGTGCCGGCGTCTCGACTCCGGTTTCCGTGGTGGTCAAGCAGGCGACAAGCGTCGGCCTCACCACCAGCGCCAATCCAGCCTCAACCCTTAGCGCGATCACCTTTATTGCGACGGTCGCCAATGCGGGACAGGATGTTCCTGGCGGTACAGTGACCTTCCTGGATGGAACGACGACGCTGGGCACCGCGTCTCTGGACGGCAACGGCCAGGCTGCACTGACGGTGGCCAAGCTGAGCGCCGCATCGCACAGCGTTACGGCGGTGTACAGCGGCAATGGCACCAACTTCGGCTCCAGCTCGACTCCCGTGATTGAGGTGGTAAGTCTCCGTCCGACAACAACAGTGCTTACCGCCAGCGCGGACCCGTCCAACAGCCAGCAGGCGACTCTGATTGCAGTTGTTCGTTACGACGGATCGGTTGCTCCTACCGGTACGGTGACCTTCTACAACGGCTCTACGGCGATCGGAACATCCTCGGTGGATTCCACGGGCGTTGCGACTCTGGTCATCGCCATCGGCTCTCAGGAGGAAACCCTCACAGCAGCCTATAGCGGAGATGATTCCTACGCGGCTTCGACCTCCGACCCCACAACGATCGGCGCGCAGCAGTCTCCGGAGTTCAGCGTCACGCTCTCTCCTTCCAGCCTGAGCTTCCCCTCCGGTCAGCATCAGGCGGTTGCTTTGTCGGTGGTTTCGCTGGGCACTTTTGCCGATACGATGCAGTACGGTTGCGTTGGCTTGCCGACCGCTGCCACCTGCACCTTCTCCTCCAGCACGCAGACGCTCAAAGCAGGAGGTACGCTGGCGGTCACGTTGACGGTGGATACCGGCCATCCGCTGGGCTCTGGCGCTTCTGCTGCTTCAAGCGGATGGATCTCCGCTGGCTTACTGAGCCTGCTGGCGCTTGTGGGCTTCAAGCGTCGTAAGCGCTTGCCGGCATTGCTGGCGGTCTTTGCCGCTGCTGGACTCATGCTGGGAACAAGCGGTTGCGCCGGCCTGCAGGTCAACAGTACCCCGGTCGGCAACTACACGTTCCAGGTGGTTGCGCGTGGTCAGAACACCGGGATCGCGGAGTCGGCAACGATGACGCTCAACGTGACGAAGTAGGGGAGGCGAGTATGAGCATCGTTCGCCTTTCGAGACGTTTACTGGCTGTGCTGCTGCCGTGCTTTCTGGCCACGGCCTGGCAGGCTTCGGCGCAGGCCGTTCCTGCGGCTTCAGGGCCAGGTTTCTATCTTTCTGCGGGCGTGGCCGGATCGGCGTTTCAGGTTGATTACGGTCAGCGCATTCTCGGTGGCGTAAACATCTTTGCCGATCTGCACGTGCGTAGCCGTTACAGCCTTGAAGGGGAGGTTCGCCTGCTGCGCTTCCACACCGACGAGCAGGTGACCCAGACGCACCTGCTCGTCGGCCCACGGGTTGAGGTCTTTCATCGTGGCCCGGTGCACGTTTACGGCAAGTTCCTGATCGGCGGCGGATTCATGCGCTTTCCGTTCGACTACGCGACGGGATCGTACTTTGCGCTTGCTCCCGGTGCAGGAATCGAGATTCCGCTTGGCTCCCGCGTTACCTGGCGCCCTGTGGATGTGGAGTATCAGTCCTGGCCGCAGTTTACCTACGGCAATCTTCATCCTTACGGCATCAGTTCGGGAGTTCGGTTCCAGCTCACGCGACCCAACCTTTTCAAGCGCGATCCCTACATCTTCTAGAGGTAAATCCCGTCTCTAGAAGCTAGCGCAGGTTGCCTTCTGCGGGGTCGTAGACGATGACGCCGAGATCGCTGAGCTTGCTCACGGTGGTTTCTACAGCCCGCCGGACCGTAGCTTCTTCAGAAGGTGGGACTTTATGAGCTTCTTCAAGCGCCAGCACGCGGCCGTAGGGCCAGGCATTTTCCGGAATGGCGCTGATGGCATTGCCCAGTTTGTCGAGACTGATTGTGAGCACCTGTTTCCGAGCGCTTTCCGGGCGCAACATGCCTCCGGCGCCGATCGTGCTGGGGTTGGGGTCTGCCTCCAGCACATGCAGCTCCAGCATGCCCGGTTGCACGGTGATGGAGGGGTTCTGCCAGCTTTCCAGAGTCCGTATGGCCATGTACCGGGTCTTGGACGGTGGCGGGATCATGGCCAGCAGCTCCCGCTGGTGGTCCACAACGGCCTGTTCTTCTGCACGGGCCTGCTCATGAGCGGGGGTTGGAATCGAAGCGGAGTGGCACCCTGCGAGAAAAGGCGCCGCACCGAGCAGCAGGCAGCCAACAGCAGTCAGGCAATCATTGAACAGAAAAAATCCGCGTTTGCTCACTGCTCAAGCATAGCAAGCGCGGCGTCGTCTATTCTCAGACGAATGCTTTTCTCCGCTGACCGTATCCCGGTGTCCTTTCAGGGCCTTTGGCTGGCTGTCGTTTTGTTGTGCTGTTCGAGCCATGCAAGCGCGCAGTTTCCGGAAGCTCCGACGCCTGCCACAGGTGTTGTCAACGGGAGTGTGGTGGATAGCGATGGCAACAGCGTGCAGGCCGCGCATGTGCATCTGGTGACCACAGGGCCAACGGTCGTACAGCAGGATCAGGAAACAGGCGCTGATGGCAGCTTTCATTTTGTTGCCGTGCCTGCGGGCGAGGCCCGGCTGACCATTACGGCTGAGAGCTGGCGTCCCCTTGAGAAGACCCTCACGGTTTCGCCGACAGTCCCGGTCGATATGGGGAGCCTCCGGTTTACCACCGCCACGGCCAGCTTTGCCGTGAACGCGCTCTCCCAGCATGACGCAGCGGAGCTGGAGATCAAAAAAGCCGAGCAGCAGCGCCTGTTGGGTGTATTACCGAACTTCGAGGTGTCGTACAACTGGAGTGCACCGCGGCTCGATTCGAAACAGAAGTTTGAGCTGGCTACACGGCAAACGATCGATCCGATAACGTTTGGCGTCAATTTAGCTGCCGTCGGGGTCTACCGGGGAACCGGCCATTTTCAGGAGTTCGGCCCCGGTGCGGAAGGCTTCTGGAAGTTCTACGGCGCGACAATGGCCGACGTTGCGGTGGGAACTGAGTTCGGTGGAGCCATCTACCCATCGCTCTTTCATCAGGACCCGCGTTATTTCTGGAAAGGAAGCGGCACTACCCGTTCCCGCGTAGAGTATGCGCTTTCTCGCGCGTTCGTCACCCGTGGGGACAACGGCAAGACGCAGCCCAATTATTCCGGTATTTTGGGGAGTTTGACCGCCGGCGCCATGACCAACCTGTATTACCCGGAAGTGGACCGGAACAGCGCTTCGAAGACCTTTGCCAACGCCGGGTTGGACGTTCTCGGAGATGCGATCGGCAACCTGGTGCAGGAGTTTGTTCTCAAGCACTTCACCCCGAAGTCGAAAGAGATTCCGTCGAACGCTCCTGAAAGCCAGAAATAGCGCATTGCCGGTCGAGGCATAGCCCGCCAAACGATACAATCGAAAGTATGGTCAAGGGAATTACCTCCGTCGTCCCGATGGCGACGGGAGAAGCATTCGACCAGCTAAGCAGCCTCTTTCGCTCGCTGGGTTTTGAGGAAGGCAAGGGATGGAGTGATGCCGCCGGGCGCGGCTCCGCATTTCTTGCCCCGGTTGGAAATCTTGAGTTGGTCCAGGGCCAGCTTCCGGCGATTCCGTCGCTGATGGTCGAAGTCACGCAACTCGACGTGATCTACGATCTTGTGCGCGCCTGGGTAGGCAAGCATTTTGCCGCTTCTACGGCCGACTCGCGTCTGACGCTCGTAACAGCGACGCATTGGAACTCGCGCATGTTTACTGTCGAGTTGGCAGAAGGGTTCCGCCTCGGCTTCTGGGAGTCTGAAAATCCGCTGCACGGCAAGCCCGCAGCGATTGAAGGCGACCTGATGACGAACGGGAAGCGTTATGCCATTGTGGTAGCCCGCTGGAATGCGGTCATCACCGACCGCCTTTTGCAAGGCGCGCTCGACGCGCTGCATCGCTCTGGAGCTAAACGCGATGAGGTAGAGATCGTTCGTGTTCCAGGAGCCTGGGAGATTCCTTCAGCAGCGCGCTCGCTGGCGGAAACAAAACGCTTTGCCGGCATTATTACGCTTGGCGTTCTGCTGCGTGGCGAGACGGCGCACTATGAAGCGATCTACACCGAGGTGGCCCGCGGTATCGGTCAATCGCAGCAGGAGACTGGCGTTCCCCACGCCTTTGGTGTGCTGACCTGCGAGACCCTGGAGCAGGCGTTGGACCGCGCAGGTCTGAAAGCCGGCAACAAGGGGTTCGAGGCAGCCATCGCTGCCATTGAAATGAGCTCCATTCAAAGCCAGCTAGGAGCCGTGAAGTAATGGGAAGCCGACGTAAGAGCCGTGAACTGGCCATGCAGATGCTTTTCCAGGGAGATCTCGGCAAGCAGAAAGCTGACGACGTCGAGCGCGTCTTCTGGGATTCGCGCGAAGATGTGGATGATGATACGCGTGCCTTTGCCGATGAGCTGCACCGCATCGCCACGCATCGCGAAGACGAGGTAGATGCTCTCATTACGCGTCATGCGCAGAACTGGCGCTTGGAGCGTATGGCTGCCGTGGACCGCAACGTGTTGCGTGCCGCTGTGGCAGAGATGCTTGGTTTCCCCAAAACTCCTGCAGCGATCATCATCAACGAGTCGCTGGAGATCGCTCGTCGTTATGCCGCGCCTGAAAGCGTTCAGTTTCTGAACGGTGTGCTGGATGCCGTGGGCCGCGAGCTGCTCGACAAGCGCCTGAATAACAAGGAATAAAACCGCACCAGAGAGGATTGGCGTTTCCTCTTTGGTGCTGATGGAAAAAGGTCGGCCTCCCCACTTTGGGGAGGCCGACCTTTTTGGCCTTGGTGCAACCAGCGCTTAGCTGGTGACCTTGCGCGGACGCTGCACAATCATGTTCGGTATTGCGACCGAGCCGGAGACCGAAGAGGAGGGAAGAGCCGGAGTGATCTGGCTGCTGTCCGTCGCCGTCGGTGCTCCCGAGCTGGGGTAGGTCAGGGTGATCAGGTGAACGAGGTTATCGCCCGTTGTCCCCACGTAGAAGGTGTCGTTGTCGGTTGCCCATACACCTGCGACGGGAGTTGCAGGTGTTCCGCCCGCGGTGGAGAGCGTGATGTAGTTCAATGCTCCGTTCGGGCTTGAGGTGCTCGGGATGTAGTACGGCAGCTTACCGTTGCCCGTGCCGTTGAAGGTGACGAAGGCGATGTCCGAGTTCGACGCGGGCAGCACGCCTGTAATCGAGGTCGGGGTGACCTGCGTGAACGCCTTGACCGCAGTCGTTGAGGTGAACGCAGGCGATTGACCGTTGCTGATCGTGGTGCAGACATCCTGTCCGGTCGTGTCTGCCAGGTAGAGATCGCTCACACCCTTCGACGAGCTTGCACCGAGAATGTGATGGCTGTCATTGGTTGCGGTGACCATCTCATTCGGCAGCGGCTGTGTGTCCGCCAGGGGCGCGTAGGTGTTGGCCATCACCGGAGGCGTTCCGGCAGTGGATACCGTGCTCAGCGGGCAGAAGCTGCGGCCTTCGGTGGCAACAGAGCCTGCGAAGTAGGCGCCGATGTCCGGCACCATGGTGGTGACATCGGTGTAGGTGGTATCGGAGCCGTTCAGAGTGGTCGAGGTCCAGTTGTTCTGGTTGGTGTGCATCAGCAGTACGTTGGTGCTGGTGGTGATGTACACCGTGGTGCTGTCCGGGCTCCAGCTTGCGCTGGTGGCTACAGCGCCAGCATAGGAGCTTACAGTTGCGCCGGAGGTGACCAGGTTAACCGTCTTGCGGTTGGGGTCGGTCGTGACAACGGTTGTGCCGTCCGGAGAGACCGACAGAACCTTGCCCTGGATCGAAGCATTGAAGGCCGAGACCGCGTTGCTTGCGGTCAGGAAGGTCATCATGCCCTGATCGCTGCCCAGGTAGATCGTCGTGCCGTCCTGCGTGATCACCATCGAGTTGGGGACGTAGGGCAGCTTGACGAGCGCGCCGCTCTCGTTGACGGTCGAAAAGTCCTTCGGGTAGATGTACTGCGAGTCGGTGCTCGCGATGTAGATCGCCGTCGAGCTGGTGCCCGTGGTGGTGATGCCGATGTTGTTGGAGATCGCCGTTGTTCCGTTGCCGAGGAAGCCGACCTGATCAGACGGTGCAGGATTGCAGGTAGGCGGCTGGCACTTCGCCACGATATTCGCCGCGCCCGGATAGACCGGCGTAACCGAACCGGTGGAAGCTGCCGGAATCGTCTGCGGCGTCGTCGACTCGTAGGTGTAGCTCAGGCCCGTGATGGACGCGCCCTTGGTATCGGTTGCCGTTACGGTGAAGGGCTGGGTGTTGTTGAGCGGAACCTCGAGCGTGGTTGCACCGGCATGGCTCACAGGAGTGAGCACGATGGAGGCCGGAGGGCACGTCGAGAAGTAACCGATGCTGCTCGCATTAGCCGAGTTCGAAAGCAGCGCCGTCAGCGTAGCGGAACCCGGAAGTCGCGCCGTAGCCACGCCGTTCTGATCGAGTGTAACGATACCGCTTGCGCCCTGCGTGCCGAAGGTGACCTTGCCAGCCTGGCAGGTGATGTTGGAGGTTCCGGCGTAGATCTGCACGGCAATCTGGCGATAGTCATTCTGCGAGATGCAGGAGCTCATGTCGTAGATCTGAGCGTCCTTGATGACCGTGGTGCTATCAGCCGGGCAGCAGGTCGTGTCCTGATCCGTGGTACAGTCTGTTCCTTTGCCGAACTTGATGCTGGTGACCGGAGCATGAACGTAAACCGGAATCGCATTCGACGCCACGCCGTTGGCGGTAGCGGTCAGGTAGGCCGTGTGTGCGCTGGCCTCATTGGAGGTCGGGATCGGGGAGGGGTCGCTGCAAACGGTATAGTTTGCGATACCGCCGCCGGTGTTGCGGTTCCAGATACCGCCGCAGGCCTGACCGGTGCTCGGGTTGATATCGGCCAGGTACATATTGCTGGTACCGTACACCACCGAGGACACGCTCACAGAGGTGCCCTTGCAGTCATAACCGGTGACCGAGAGCGTCGAGCCGATCTGACCGTAGTTCAACGATTCGCCTGTTACCGACAGGGTGGGAGAAAGCTGCAGCGAAGTCAGCTGGCCAACGATAGGACCGGAGTCGCCGCCGTTGCAGTACACGACCGTTGTCTTATGGCCGCAACCTACGACCGAAAGACCAAAGGGAAGCGCAAAGAAAAGGACAACCGCCAGGCCCAGTACGCGCCGGGCAATGTGAATCGAAAACAACCGCACTGATAATCCTCCCCACTCAACCGAGACTCCAAGTTGAGCGGTAACACCTGCGAATCGCAGAATTCCTATTGTCGAGTATAGAGGCGCAAAGCCATTGTGGGATAGACGCGGCCCGCAAAGAGATGGGCCATTTTCGCGAAAAGGAAAATGGCCCTCTGGAATATGGCTTACTTCAGATTCTCGGCAAACCACTTTTGCATGCGTTCGCGCCTGTCCTGAATGTGCTCGGGATTGGTAAACCCATGCCCTTCATTCGGATACACCACCAGCTGCGTTTTTACCCCTTCTGCCCGCAGCGCATGCCAGAACTCGAAGGACTGTGGAGCCGGGCACTCTCCGTCCCGATCGCCCACCAGAATCAGCGTTGGTGTGCGAACGTTTTTGATGAAGGTAAGGGGGGAGCTCTTGGCGTAAACCGCCGGATCGTCATAAATTGACGCTCCGAAGAATGGAATCATCCACTGATCGATCTGGTTTTCTCCGTAATACGATTGCCAGTCGGAAATGCCCGCACCTGCGATAGCCGCTTTAAAGCGTGGTGTCTGCGTAACGGCGAACATGGTCATGTAGCCGCCATAGCTCCAGCCCAGAATGCCTTCGCGCTCTTTGTCCGCGGCGGGGTAGGTGGTTTCCACCTGGTCCAGGCCCTGCAGGATATCCCTCAGATCGCCATAGCCGAAGTCTTTGCGGTTGGCCATGGTGAAGGCTTCTCCCTGTCCAAAGGAGCCGCGCGGATTTGGCTGGAAGAGGAAGGAGTCCGCAAAACCGGACTCACTGCTGCTCCAGCGCGAGGTAACGGAGGACGAGGGGCCACCGTGAACCATCACAAGAATCGGATACTTCTTCTTCGGGTTGTAATCCTTGGGGAAGGTCAGCCAGCCCTGGACGTGGAAGCCATCCGACTGCCACTCCACGGACTCGGTGCGTTCGCTGGGTTTCACGCCGTCGTTGAAGTGCGTAATCTGGCGTGGCGCGCCCGCGCCCGCTCCCCAAATCTCCGGAGCCTGCTCAAAGCTGGATTGCGTCCAGACGGTAAAGCCGCCGTTTGCAGGAGAGAAGCTGGGCGCGGCCTTGACCGCTCCGCCACCGATCGAGACCATGCCAAGATCGACCACGGAATTTGGCACAGGAGCCTTGGTTTCGATGTCCCAGTCCAGCAGAACGGTGTGCCCGCGACGATCCTCGGCGAAGCCAACATGCGTGGGCGAAACAAAGCTTTCGTGTACGACCGTGCCATCGAGCCCCGGGCTTACATCCTCGGGTTGTGCGCCGGGCTTTGCGTCCACCACGTAGAGATCGCCCCCTGTGGAGCCCTGATCGCTCATCAGGCCACCGATAAAGGCCAGTTTTTTGCCATCAGGCGAGAACTTCGGCACGGCGATCTGCAGCCCGTGCAGCGAGCCCGTAACGGTGACCGGATCGACGACGACCTGCGGTGCCTTTCCAGGCGTGTGCAGAAAGAGCTTGGCGACCCACCAGTTATTCTCGCCGGGAGCAGCCGCGCTGATGCTGGCCAGTGTTCTGGAGTCAGGCGCCCAGGCAAACTCGTAGGTATACATCGACTGCGTGGCTGGAATCAGCCAGTTGCCCTTGCCGCTCGCAACGTCTACGCCGTAAACGCCCTGAATCTCAATATTGTCTTCACCGATCACGCCCGCAAAGGGCTTCATTGCGTCCAGAGCGCCAGCCGAGCGCGTAGCGTTTTCGACGAACAGGAACGCAATCGTCTTTCCGTCCGGAGACCAGGCCGCCTGCTCCAGGTTGCCGGTCACATGCGTAAGCTCGCGGCTCTTGCCGTCGACCGGAGAGTAAAGGAAGATCTGCTCCTGTCCGGGTTTCTCCTGCTGGCTGGTGCAGCTTGAGGTGTAGGCCAGCGTCTTCGAGTCGCGAGACCATACAGGGTCCGAGTTGGAGCAGTTGGTCTGCGTGGAAGGCGTGACGATCTTCTCCTTGCTCATATCCGCAGACGGCATTGGCAAAAGGTGGAGCTCCGTGCCTTCCTTGCCGCGGATCGTATAGGCAAGCTGCGTGCCGTCCGGGGAAAAGGCTACGCGTCCGGGAATGCGGAGAGGCTTTGAGGTTTGAGCGCTAAGGCCAGCCGGCAGAAGGCTTACAAGGGTAGCGAGAACAAGAGCGGATCGCATGTTCAGGAGCATACAGGAGCGCGCGGGTCGATCTTCCCTCGCAAGGCGCAATTCATTTTTTATCAGTGATTTACCTCCTTCTTTGTCTTGGCGGGGTCTCTGAGGTTGCTCGAGGTAGCGAAGAGGTTGCGCCGGCTCTCTTCCCTGCTTGACCTCCCGTATCGAAGTTGGTACATTGAGAGGGTTCCGCGTGTATCGGGAATAGGTGCGTCTACGGGCCGGAAATGTTCGGTTTGTGGGCGCCGACTGTCTGCGACCTGCGTCCTGGTTCTCGAACGTACTTCGGGAAAGCCTCTGAAATGAGCGGACTGCAGGCCGGAACGGTTCTGAAACGGAGTTGGGCATTTCGCCCCGGCCACCGTCAGCCGTCTCAAGCAATGAGCAGAAAAGCAGTATGCGCACAGGTTTTTGCAGTACGGCCGCGTGCGGGATTCAGGACTTCGCCGGAGCTTTTCCATGAGCTCCGCCTTTCGTGCGTGCATGGCATAAGGCGTGTGAGAGTGCGTGAAGGAGCTGCCCCGCAGCGTGTCCGAGGGAAAAATCGGAAGCCCGGGCGCCGAAAGGCGAGCCGGAGTTGCAGTAAAAGGAAGGTTTAGAAGTGCCTACATTTCATCAGCTCGTAAAGCAGGGCCGTACGCCCACCCGTTATAAGACCGCAAGCCCCGCTCTGCAGGGTTCGCCCCAGCGTCGTGGTGTTTGCACCCGTGTATACACTCAGACCCCGAAGAAGCCGAACTCGGCTCTCCGTAAGGTGGCTCGTGTACGTCTGACCAACGGTATCGAAGTGACGACCTACATCCCGGGCATCGGCCACAACCTGCAGGAGCACTCGATCGTGCTCATCCGCGGCGGCCGTGTAAAGGATTTGCCGGGTGTTCGCTACCACGTTGTTCGTGGAACGCTTGATTCGGTTGGCGTTGCGAACCGTAAGCAGAGCCGCTCGAAGTACGGTGCAAAGCGCGCCAAGGCTGCTGCTAAGTAAAAAGGTTTTGGCGGCAGGGTGAATCCCTGCCGCCCCTAACAAGCCCGGATGCGTGAGAAGTCACCGCGCCGGGGGAAGAAGAGAAAGAAGAAGATGCCGAGAAAAGGTCATATTGCAAAGCGCGAAGTAGCGGCTGATCCGATCTATCAGTCGACCCTTGTCACCAAGTTCGTCAACAGCATGATGTGGGGCGGCAAGAAGTCCACCGCGCAGAAGATCTTCTACGCAGCGATGGAGAACCTCGAGGCCAAGGGTGGCGACGAGGCGATCAAGCTCTTCAAGAAGGCTGTTGAGAACGTCAAGCCGATGCTCGAAGTCAAGAGCCGCCGCGTTGGTGGTGCGAACTACCAGGTGCCGATCGAAGTGAACCCGGAGCGCCGCACCTCGCTGGCAATCCGCTGGCTGGTCACCTACGGCCGCGCTCGTGGCGAAAAGGGCATGGTCGACAAGCTCACCGCTGAGCTTCTGGATGCTGCAAACGGTCGTGGCGCTGCGATGAAGAAGAAGGAAGACGTTCATCGTATGGCTGAAGCGAACAAGGCGTTCGCTCACTACCGCTGGTAAGCCCCTGGCTGGGAGCCTGAAACAGGCTCCCAGCAAAACGAACCTAAGCAATACAGCGAGCTGGGCTCGCAGAAAGAATTCCCGTGGCACGCACGATTCCTCTTCAAAAATGCCGCAATATCGGCATCATGGCGCACATCGACGCCGGCAAGACGACGACGACGGAGCGCATCCTGTTCTACACAGGCGTGAATCACCGCATCGGCGAAGTGCACGAAGGCACTGCGACCATGGACTGGATGGAGCAGGAGCAGGAGCGCGGTATCACCATCACCTCCGCTGCTACCACCTGCTCGTGGAATGGCATCCGTATCAATATCATCGACACCCCGGGCCACGTAGACTTCACGGCCGAGGTGGAGCGTTCGCTCCGCGTACTGGACGGCGCCGTCGCCTGCTTTGATTCCGTGCAGGGCGTGCAGCCGCAGTCGGAGACCGTTTGGCGTCAGGCCAACAAGTACAAGGTTCCGCGTATCTGCTTCATCAACAAGATGGACAAGGCAGGCGCGAACTTTGAGTATGCAACCTCGACCATCGTCAGCCGCCTCGGTGCAAAGGCTGTGCCGATCAACTGGCCCATCGGGGAAGAGGCGAAGTTCCAAGGCATCGTTGATCTCGTCGAGATGAAGGGCATTGTCTGGAATAACGAAGAGATGGGCGCCAAGTACGATGTTGTTGACGTACCGGCTGACCTGAAGGACAAGTGCGAGTCGCTGCGCCACGAGCTGATTGAAGCCGTCGCCGATGCGGACGAAGAAGTCATGATGAAGTACCTCGAGGGTGAAGAGATCACCGTTGAGGAGCTCAAGCGTGCGATCCGCAAGGCTGTGATCGGCATGCACATCTTCCCGGTCATGTGCGGTACCGCCTTCAAGAACAAGGGTATCCAGACCCTGCTTGATGCTGTGGTGGCGTACCTGCCGAGCCCGCTCGATGTTCCCCCGGTTGAGGGTGTGAACCCCGATAATCCTGAAGAGAAGATGAGCCGCAAGGCGGACGACGCAGAGCCTTTCTCGGCTCTCGGCTTCAAGATCATGACCGATCCGTTCGTTGGTCAGCTGATCTTCATCCGTGTGTATTCTGGCGTGCTGAAGCAGGGCGATACTGTTCTGAATCCGCGTACGGGCAAGACCGAGCGTATCGGCCGTCTGCTCAAGATGCACGCAAACAAGCGCGAAGAGATCACTGAGATTCTCGCAGGTGATATCTGCGCAGCTGTCGGTCTCAAGAACCTCGTCACCGGCGACACGATCTGCACGGAGAAGTCCCCGATTGTTCTCGAGTCGATCGACTTCCCGGATCCTGTTATCGAAGTGGCCGTAGAGCCGAAGACGAAGGCCGATCAGGAAAAGATGGGCATCGCTCTTTCCAAGTTGGCTCAGGAAGATCCGACCTTCAAGGTTCGTACGGACGCGACCAGTGGCCAGACGATCATTGCTGGTATGGGCGAGCTTCACCTGGAAATCATCGTCGACCGCATGATGCGTGAGTACAAGGTCGAGGCTAATGTTGGTAAGCCGCAGGTCAACTACCGCGAGACCATCCGCGGCAACGCTGAGGCAGAAGGCAAGTACATTCGTCAGACCGGTGGTTCGGGTAACTATGGTCACGCGAAGATTCGTCTTGAGCCGAACGAAACGGGCAAGGGTTACGAGTTCATCAACGATATCAAGGGTGGTGTGATTCCCCGGGAATACATCAAGCCGATCGACCAGGGTATTCAGGAAGCTCTTGCAGGTGGTGTGCTTGCTGGCTACGAGATGGTCGACGTCAAGGTCACCCTGTTCGATGGCAGCTACCACGATGTCGACTCGAATGAAATGGCGTTCAAGATTGCCGGTTCCATGGCTTTCAAGGAAGCCGCACGAAAGGCAAAGCCTGTTCTGCTCGAGCCGGTCATGGCGGTTGAAGTCACAACGCCGGAAGAGTATATGGGGACGATCATTGGCGATTTGAACTCGCGCCGTGGCCGTATCGAAGGCATGGAGATGGTGGGTGGTGTTCAGGCCATCAAGGCAACCGTGCCGCTGTCGAACATGTTCGGCTATGCTACGGCAATGCGTGGTTCCACGCAGGGACGTGCAAACTTCTCGATGGAGTTCAAGCAGTACGAAGAAGCTCCTCGCTCGGTTAGCGAAGAAGTAATCGCTAAGGCCAAGGGCGACGCGAAGTAAGCCTGACAGTTTCGCAAGGTAAGCCGCGCGCTGGAGCCGAAACAAAGTAGGCGCGCGCACAGACAAGGGTTAGCAGTACTTAGCTAAACGGAGACAGAGATGGCGAAGGAAAAATTTGATCGCAGCAAACCGCACGTAAACGTAGGCACGATTGGTCACATTGACCACGGCAAGACGACGTTGACGGCGGCTATCACGAAGGTGCTTGCCAAGCACAACCCGAAGAACTCTTTCCGTTCTTTCGACACGATTGACAACGCCCCGGAAGAGCGCGAGCGCGGTATCACGATTTCGACCTCGCACGTTGAGTACGAGACGGCGAACCGTCACTATGCTCACGTTGACTGCCCGGGCCACGCCGACTACATCAAGAACATGATCACCGGTGCTGCTCAGATGGACGGCGCGATCCTGGTGGTTGCAGCGACCGACGGCCCGATGCCGCAGACCAAGGAGCACGTTCTGCTTGCTCGCCAGGTAGGCGTACCGTACATCGTTGTGTTCCTGAACAAGTGCGATGCGGTGGAAGATTCGGAACTGATCGACCTGGTCGAGATGGAAGTTCGCGAGCTTCTGTCGAAGTACGAGTTCCCGGGCGACGACGTTCCCGTGATCCGTGGTTCGGCACTGGGCGCGCTGAACGGCGAAGCTCAGTGGGAAGAGAAGATCGACGAGCTGATGCAGGCAGTGGACGACAACGTTCCTCAGCCTGACCGCCTGGTCGACCTGCCGTTCCTGATGCCGATCGAAGACATCTTCTCGATCTCTGGCCGTGGCACGGTTGTGACCGGTCGTATCGAGCGTGGCAAGATCAAGGTCGGCGAGCCGGCTCAGATCGTAGGCTTCCGCGACACGCAGTCGACGACGGTTACCGGCGTTGAAATGTTCAAGAAGCAGCTTGACGAAGGTCTTGCCGGCGACAACGCAGGTCTGTTGCTGCGCGGTACGGCGAAGGAAGACGTAGAGCGCGGCATGGTTCTTGCCAAGCCTGGTTCGATCACGCCGCACACGCAGTTCAAGGGCGAAGTGTACGTGTTGTCGAAGGAAGAAGGCGGCCGTCACACCCCGTTCTTCAACGGCTACCGTCCCCAGTTCTACTTCCGTACGACGGACGTGACTGGTTCTGCGAAGCTTCCTGAGGGCACGGAGATGGTGATGCCTGGGGACAACATCCAGCTTGAAGTGACGCTGCACACTCCGGTTGCTATGGAGAAGGGTCTTCGCTTCGCGATCCGCGAGGGCGGCCGTACTGTGGGCGCCGGCGCGATCTCCGAGATCATCAAGTAACTCGGACACGCTGAAACAGCAAAGAAGGGCGAGCCATCACGGCTCGCCCTTACTGCGTGGGGGGAAGGGCACCATGACATCCTGCAAAACACGAAACGACCGTATGATTGGAATGTCTCTTCTGAGGAAGTGTACGGAGGGTTCTATGAAGTTGAAGAACGTTGCATTGCTTTCTGCGTTTGGAGCGCTGATGTCCGCAACTGCGGCAACGGCGCCAGTGGCTGCTCAGATGGTTGTCGGCGTAGGGATTGAGCCGGTTTGTCCGTACGGCTATTTCGATTACGCTCCCTATGACTGTGCGCCGTATGGGTACTATGGTCCCGATTGGTTTAATGGTGGCATCTTTATCGGTGCAGGCCCCTGGTTCCATGGGCATCACGGCTTTTATGGCCACGTAGACAATCGTTATGATCCGCGTCGTGGTTATAACGGTCCATTGCCGATGCACGGAGCGCAACCCTTCAACAACTTTCACGGCAACGAAGCGCGGGATGGTATGGGGCACGCTGGGAATGCTGGTCATAGCGCTATGGGCGAGCACATGGGGGGCTTCTCGGGTGGCGGCCATCCGGGCGGCGGTCCGCGCTAAACGATAGAGTCAGAAAGAGAAGGCAGGAGCGTAGAAAGACTACGTTCCTGCCTTTGGCATTTTCGTCAGGCTGTGGGATAATAACCGAAGCCATGCGTGAGCCTGACCGCACGGTATCCAGCAGTAAATCAGGTAACAAAGGTTAGCAGGGGACTTAGGCCCTGCGTCGCGGCGTGTCAGGAGTCAATTCTGGCAAGCTGCTTGCCAGCCAAGGCGGCTGGCCACGATAGGAGTATTAAACAATGCGCGAAATCATCACTCTGCAGTGCCCCGAGTGCAAAAACAAGAACTACTCGACGACCAAGAACAAGAAGACGACCACTGGACGTCTCGAGTTTTCCAAGTTCTGCAATACGTGCCGCAAGCACACGCCGCACAAGGAAACCAAGTAAACTGTTTCCTGTAGCGCGAGCGAGCGGGTTCTAATCCAACCCGCCTCCCACAGGGGAGTAAGCTCAACGGTTAAACTGTCGGTCTCCAAAACCGAACTTCTCGGTTCGAATCCGAGCTCCCCTGCCAAATCTATATAGCCAGCAATCCCATGGCGCTGAGTCCACGCGCCCGTCGTTCAGGAGCACCATGTCGAACGTAGCCGTTGAAACCCACGAAGTCGAAGTAGCCGCTGAACGCGCTCTTTCCGGGCCGCAGCGATTGATGCAGTTCTTTCGCGATACGCGCAACGAAATGCACAAGGTTGTTACGCCTACTTCCGAGGACGTCAAAAACGGAACCTTGATTGTGCTGGCAACAGTCTTTATTTTTGCCTTGTACTTCTGGCTTGTGGATGCAGTGATCGGACAGGGAATCGACAAGCTGTTTCTGCATCTGACCAAGCACTAAAAGAGACACCGGCGAAGAGAGTAAATATGGCAGACGAGTTCAACAACCAAGAAGCAGAAAACCTCGAAGCGGAAGCCCTTATGTCAGGTGAGGTCGAAGGCGACCACATCGCGTTGCCGGGCGAAGAGTTGTCGGCTGAGGAAGTTGCTCCTTCGCCGAACGAGAATTTCAAGTGGTACATCATTCATGCCTATTCGGGATTTGAGCGCAAGGTAAAAGAGTCGCTCCAAAGCCGCGTGCAGGCGTACCATCTTCAGGATCGCGTTGGCCGCATCGAAATTCCTACGGAACCGACGACCGAGCTGCGTAACGGTAAGAAGTACACCATTGATCGTGTCTTCCTCCCGGGTTACGTATTCGTAGAAATGGCTCTTGATAATGATTTGTGGCACGTGGTGAAGAACACTCCCCGCGTCACGGGCTTCCTGCAGACGGGCGATCAGCCCAACGCCTTGAGCGAGCAGGAAGTCAACGCTATGCTGAACCGCTCGGATGTGACGAAGGAGAAGCCCCGTCTCAACCTCAAGTTCAGCCGTGGCGAGCAGGTTCGTATTACCGGCGATCATCCGTTTGCCAACTTTAACGGTGCTGTGGATGACGTGAACGAAGACAAGCAGACTCTCAAGGTCATGGTTTCGATCTTCGGTCGCCCAACGCCGACAGAGGTTTCCTTCTCGAATGTGGAGAAGGCAGACGAGGATTAACCCCCTCATCGATTGTTTTTCCAGGAGACCAGCCCGGGGCTTCACCGGACCTTCTAACTCCTGGTCCTGGCAGTACAAAATTCGCGGCAGCGCTTAGCGCCCGCACAAAGAAGGTAAGAAGAAATGGCACCGAAGAAGGTTCAGGGTTACGTCAAGCTCCAGATCGTCGCTGGTAAGGCAACGCCGGCGCCCCCGGTAGGTCCCGCGCTCGGTCAGGCGCAGGTCAACATCATGGAGTTCTGCAAGCAGTTCAACGATCGCACCAGCAAAGACCCGGGTCTGGCTGGCATGACGGTACCGGTTGTCATCACCGTTTACGCTGATCGTACGTTCACGTTCATCACCAAGACTCCCCCGGCTCCTGTGCTTCTGCTCAAGGCTGCAGGCATTGACAAGGGTTCGGGCAAGCCGAACTCGGAGAAGAAGGGCAAAGTTACCGAACAGCAGATCCTCGAGATCGCTAAGGTCAAGATGCCGGACATGAACGCAGCTTCTGTAGAAGCAGCAGCGAAGACCATTCGTGGCACCGCTCGCTCGATGGGCATCGATGTCGTTGCCTAAGTAGCGTTTCGGGTTCCCTCAAAAGGCGCATCGATCTTCGGTGCGCTTTTTGCTTTGATGAAGCTTAGAAGGAAAGAGGCTCACCGTCTTGGTGGGCCTCTTTCTGTCAGCGCTCTACGCGCTGTTGGAAGTTATTCGAAGTAGCGGTGCAGTTTAGGAAGATCCTGAATCAGCAGGCTTCCAGGGTGCTGTGTGACGACCTCTTCTTTTGCAAAGCGGGTCAACAGGCGGGTGACCGTCTCGCGCGAGAGACCGCACATGGATCCCAACTCTTCGTGCGTCAGCGGCATGGGAATCTCAATCGAGCGCTGTTCGTGTAGGGTCGCGTTGAGGCTTGCAAGCTCTGCCAGCAGGCTCGCAAGCTTCGCAGAGGCCGATCCAGAGAGCGCAAGCCTCCTCGCGCTGAGGAGCGCGCTTTCGTACTCGCGTGCAGCCGCGCTGGCTATGTTTTCTGCGGCTTCGCGGTAGCGTGCAGCGAAGGCAAGAAACTCGGGACGACGAACACTCTTGAGCTCACAATTATCCAGAGCCTCGATGCTCAGTTTCTGGCGGCTGCCACGCAAAGCCGAGGCAAGGCCCAGAACGTCTCCTGGCGCTGCAAGACGCAGCAGGAGTACCTTACCCTCTGCAGACGAAGCATAGAGCTTCAGATGGCCCGTACAGACCATATAAACCTGATCCGGTGTATCGCCTTCACTGAAGAGCTGCTGGCCTTTGTGGAGGTGGATCGATCGTCCCAAAGCCTGAAGATCACGTAACGCCTCAGTCGGGAGATGGCAAAAGCAGTCTGGGCCACGTGCTACGCACGTTAAACAGTCATGACGGGTCAGAGGCACGAGGGAGAGCTCCTCCCCCCATACTACAGTCGATTCTCGATAAGCAGGGGGCCGGCCAGCAGCGTCAAAAGCCAGAGGCCGTGCACTGAGCACGGCCTCTTTAGTCTTGCAGGAAGAAAGCTTAGGCGCTTGTTGTCTCGCGTTCCGCTTTCTTTGCTTCGTCTTCGGCGTTCTTGGCGTTGGCAAGTTCTGCCTGCTGCTGCTTCTTGAGCTCAGCAACATTTTGTCCAAGTTCAGCAGCCATCTTCTCGGTCGTGAAGGCCTCGATGATGTCGCCCACCTTGATCTCCTTGTAGCCCTGGAGATCGATACCGCACTCGACGCCCTGACGGACTTCGGAAACGTCATCCTTGAAGCGCTTGAGCGAAGCGATCTTGCCCTTCCAGACCTCTTCTCCGTCGCGCAGGATACGTACACCCATATCGCGCTTGATGATGCCGTCGCGGACCACAGAACCAGCGATCTGACCGACCTTGGTGATCTTGAAGACGTTGAGCACCTCGGCGCGACCCTGGTAGTTCTCCTTGTAGACCGCATCGAGCAGGCCAAGCATTGCCTTCGTGATCTCGTCCTGGAGCTCGTAGATGATCGAGTGCAGACGAATCTCGACCTTCTCCTGATCGGCGAGTTCCTGAGCCTTGCGCTCCGGACGAACGTTGAAGCCAATGACGACAGCGTTCGAAGCGGTTGCCAGCAGTACGTCGGACTCGGTGATCGCACCGACACCGGAGTGCAGTACCTTGACGCGCACCTTCTCGGTCGACATCTTTTGCAGCGAGTCGGCCAGAACTTCGACCGAACCCTGCACATCGCCCTTGAGGATGATGTTGAGGTCCTTCATGCCAGCCTGCTTGATCTGCTCCGACAGGCCTTCCAGCGAGATACGCGAGCTCTTCGCAAGCTGTGCTTCGCGCTCCTTCATGGAGCGGTACTTAGCAATTTCCTTGGCACGATCGCGATCGGCCATGACCAGGAAGGTATCGCCTGCATCCGGAATTGACTCCAGGCCGAGGATTTCGACCGGGGTCGAAGGACCGGCTTCGGAGATCGAGCGGCCGCGGTCATCAAACATCGCGCGGACCTTACCGAAGGTATTGCCAACGATATAGCTGTCGCCGGTCTTGAGCGTACCGTTCTGAACGAGGATCGATGCCACCGCACCGCGGCCGCGATCGAGCTTGGCTTCGATGACCGTACCCACTGCGGGGCGGTCCGGCGTTGCTTTCTGCTCGTTCGTGTCTGCTACGAGGCAGATCATTTCTTCGAGGCCGTCGAGGTTGAGGCGCTTCTTGGCCGACACTTCGACGAATTCGATATCGCCGCCCATGCTGGTCGCCTGAACGCCACGTGCAGCAAGCTGCTGCATGACCTTCGAGGGATCAGCTT
>JAPWKG010000003.1 GCA_028283625.1 Acidobacteriaceae bacterium
AATAAACTGCACACGTGATTCATTGAACGTACGCGGTGAGATCGTCAGCACATTGCTGGCTGCAAACGTATGGTTCGCATCAAAGACAGACGTGCCGTTTGAGACCTCATTCAGCGCCCCCACACCGCGCGCGTTCAAACTGCTCAGATGGTAGAAGCTGTAGCGCGCCGTCAACTGATCGCGCTCGCTGACGCGATGATCTGCGCGCAGAAAGACCGTATCCGTATGTAGCGTATTCTGATACTCCGTGGTCGGAGTCGACACTACCGGCAACAGCGGAGCACGATAGCCAACCGCCTGCAGATGAGCATTGATCTGCTCCGCATCGGCAGCTTTCACGGTGATCACACCATCGGTACGCAAACGCTGCTCTTCAAAATTGCCGAAGAGAAAGGTACGGTTTTTAATCACCGGACCACTGATGCTTCCTCCGTACTGCCCTGAGGTCATCGGCAGCGTCGTCTGCGAAAGAGGGTTCTCTGCGTTATGCGCTGATTGCGCAGAAAGCCATACGCCGTGCCATGGAGATCATTGGTTCCTGAGCGCGTGATGATGTTGAAGTAGCCCCCCATGGCGCGGCCAAACTCAGCCTGACCACCCGCGGTCACCACCTGAAACTCGCGCACGGTGTCCATGGAAA
Organism: Acidobacteriaceae bacterium; assembly: GCA_028283625.1. Classification (GTDB taxonomy): domain Bacteria; phylum Acidobacteriota; class Terriglobia; order Terriglobales; family Acidobacteriaceae; genus Granulicella. The sequence continues at coordinate 641 of JAPWKG010000003.1, forward strand.
AGACATTGCCGGCAATACCAGCAGCATCGTCGTTGTTGGAAAGACCATCCACGACGAAGTTGTTCGAGAAGTTCCTCTGGCTGTTGATGGAGTACCCCTGCCCCGGAACCTCCGACGTTTCGGCCAACGTCTGGGTGCTGTTGGTGTTCGTTGGCGACACGCCCGGCAGCAGTAACGCGGCATCCAGGTAGTTACGTCCCGCGAACGGAAGATTTCTGATCTCGCTCTCCAGCACGGTCTCGCTGATCTGGCTGCGGTTCACCTCCAGAGGCGCCTCCTGCACACTCACGGTCAGATGAGTTTCCGCCGAAGGCAGAAGCAGTGTGAGCGTCAGGTCGGTAGCCGCTCCAACGTTCAGAGTCAACAGCCGCGTGCTGGGGGCAAAGCCACGGGAGCTGGCACGGATGCTGTAATCCCCGACCGGCAGATACGCAAAACGAAAGCGACCCTGCTCATCGGCCAGAATGGTCTGCTGCTGGTTCGTTGCGGTCGCCAACGCGGTGATCTCCGCTCCTGCAATCGCCGCACCGGTGGGATCCAGCACTCTCCCGGTAACACTTGCGGAAGTAACATCCTGCTGCGCACTTGCCACCATGGCACAGCCCAACACGGCCGCACCTGCGGCCAAATTTCTATTCCAACGCACGAATGCGTTCTCCTCGCGCCCGTCGTACAGACGCGGATACCCCCACTACGGAGCATCTTCTGCTTGTTGCTTCATGGGTAGTACGCCTCAGCTCTCAGAACGAGCCGGGGCCTGTCCGCCAGATCAGGCCGACACGGGAGGTCCGCGCTTGCCGCGCGCCTTCTCCTGGGAGATGCGCCACTTGGACTCAGTCTGCTCGACCCCCATCTGGTGGGCAGCAGCAGGAACCAGCTCCCAGATCGCAACCGGCATGGCCAGCAGCAGATGGGACTGCGCATTCGTCGTCGGAGCGGTCGAAGGGCAGCAAGGGCACTTGGTCACAGGGGAATCAAAGAAAACCTTACGCCCTGCCCTGGCCAGCATAGCCTTGTGCGCTGCCATGTTCATCGAGCAGTGATGCACGCCGTTGCGACGGCAACAGGCTGGAAGCTGCGAATCCTCCCCCTGAGCAAGCGCAAGTCCAGGCGCTAAAAACGGCAGCACCAGGGACAGGAACAGCAGGATGGCAGAAAGTCGTCGCACTCCGGCTTGATTGAAGCACTCAACCGGCAGAAACGCAAACAAGACGAACGATCATCGCCCGCAGACAGCCTGCAAGCGCCGCCGATTTGCCTATGGAAAAACCGAGGACAAAAGTGCACTAACACTAGTGCAACAATCGACAAGATTAGATTTTTCTAATAGATGGGTCGATTACTTCATCCACAGCTCGACCCGCGCGTTGAATTCCACAGCGAAAAAATCACGCACTCGTCCTGCGCCGGGATTTCCACGGTGCTTCGTTCAGGCAAGACCATTCCGGCAGCAAAAAAAATGACCAGGAAATCCTGGACGTTTTCTTGAAGCAGATTGTTGGTAAGGACAATCGTCTTGCGCATTCCATATCTTGAAAGATATGGCTCCTCAGGTAGGACTCGAACCTACAACCCTTCGATTAACAGTCGAATGCTCTGCCATTGAGCTACTGAGGATCGCGCTTGATTGTGTGAGCGATCGAACGACCGCTTCTCCATTTTTATAACACACTTTGGCTGTGCATCGGGACTATCATTCCCACATGCCTCGCCTCTCCCGTCTTTCCCGTTCAGAGGTTTCGCCCGAGCTGACTGAAGTCTACGACCGTTTCCTCCAGGATCGCGGCAACGTACCTTATTTTTTCCGCACATTGGCGCACCGGCCCGAAATTTTCAAGACCGCGACGGCACACATGAACGCCGTGTTGAACACCGGGTCTCTCCCCACACAGCTCAAGGAGTTGGTCGTCGTCCGGACCTCGCAGCTAAATGCTACGAGCTATTGCCTGGCCTCGCATACCGCGATCTCGCTGCGGCTGGGAACCACCCTGGAGCAGATCGAAGCGCTGCACCACTGGCAGGACTCCCCGCTTTTCTCCGAAGCGGAAAAAGCCGCGCTCGACCTTGCCGAGACCATGACGCTGAACTCACTGCACTACAGCGACGAACAGTTGGCTCAACTGAAGCGTTTCTACGCCGAGGGAGAAATTATCGAACTCATGAGCGCGATCGGGCTTTTCAACTACTTCAACCGCTTCAACAACGTGTTGCAGATGGAGCCGACCAAGCCCGCTACAGCGGAAGAGCTCGCAGAAGCAGGAATCCCTCTCCGAAACGACTAGAAGAGCAGCACCGCCAGCTGGAATGCCGTGAACGCCTGCCTGCTCTGTAGGGTACAAGCACCCACAGCCGCTTCACGATACTTGCCGCTGGCCAGTGCCGTGTTAAGCGCCTCTGGCAGAGTCTGCAGATCGACGGTGGTAAAGCGCAGAACGAGCAGGGGCCTATGGTCGCCAGCGTAACCACTGGTCATGCCGCAACTTTGCCGGGCTGCTACCTGCTCCGCAGAGCCATCGGCAGCAAGGGCGACGGCGCCGCCGGCTTGCTGCAAAATATCCTGCCCGATGCGGAGTTCCTGCTCGGGCAACGTCGTCTCGACTACGGATTTCTCAAAGTCCTCGACCGCGTAAAGCTCGCCGTGGCTCTCCAGCACACGGATGGCTACCGCGTCGACGTTGCCGTTGAGCAGATTGGCGCGGTGTCCTGGAGAGTGCATCCAGGCGTCGTGAATCCGTACCGCGGTGGGAGCCATGGCCACGTTTTCGGCGATCACGGAAAACTTGGCTCCGGCCAACTCGCCTCGCTCGGTAAGCGAAGGCTCCCCTTCATACTGGTGCGAGATGGATTGCCGGGCAAGCATCTGCTCTGCGTGGGCTTCCGCGGCTTTGTACAGCGCAGCGTCCCAATGCAAAAGAGGAAGGCCACGCTGCTGCCGCTCCGCGTTGGCCGCCTGAAAAAGATACTGCTCTGCGACGGTTCGCGGAGCCAGCTGAGAAGCCGAAACAGAGTGCGATGCCGTTTGTTGCGCGCCCCCCTGCGGAGCAACCACAACCAGCAACGGCGCGAACAAAAAAGAGGCCCAGAACTTCATGCTTCACTTTGCCCCGCGCCGGGCCCGCTCCGCAAGCCCACTACAGCTAGAGCTTGTTGGCAACGGCGGCATAGGTTCGCCTGATTCCTTCTTCAAGCCCTACCTCTGCCTGCCACCCCAGGCTATGAATCTTCTCGACGTCGAGCTGCTTACGCGGCGTGCCGTCGGGTTTGGACGTATCGAACCTCAGCTCGCCCTCAAAACCGACTACGCGACATACCGTCTCCGCCAACTCGCGGATCGTGCAGTCTTCTCCGGTACCGATATTGACCAGCGGAGCCTGCTCTTCATTCAGGAGCGCCTGATACGTCGGCTCGTCCATTTGCAGCAGATGCACGCAGGCCTTGGCCATATCGTCAGAGTAGAGCAACTCGCGACGCGGCGTTCCCGTACCCCATACCTCAATGGCCGGCTCCCCCGCCACCTTCGCACGATGCGCCTTCCGCAACAGCGCAGGCAGCACATGAGAGTTGTTCAAATCGAAGTTGTCATCCGGTCCGTAGAGGTTCGTCGGCATTGCAGCAAGATAATGCGTACCGTATTGCCGGTTGTACGCCCAACACATCTCAATGCCGGCGATCTTGGCCAAAGCATACGGACGGTTGGTGGGCTCCAACGGCCCGGTCAGAAGGTACTCTTCCCGGATCGGCTGAGGGCTCATCTTGGGGTAAATGCACGAAGAGCCAAGGAAGAGCAGGCGGCTCACCTCTGCCTTGCGCGCCGCTTCCACTACCGACGACTGAATCGCGAGATTCTGCGCGATGAACTCCGCAGGGTACGTATTGTTGGCCAGAATGCCGCCGACCTTGGCCGCGGCCAGGAACACATACTCCGGCTTTTCCTGCTCGAAGAAGGCCTCGACCGCGTCGGCATCGGAGAGATCGAGCTCTGCGTGCGTGCGCTTGAGAATTCTGGTAAAGCCCAGACGCTCCAACTCTCGTACGATCGCAGAACCGACCAGGCCTCGATGGCCGGCGACATACACCTTCGCCGAGGTGTCCAGCATCGGCTTACCCAGCTGCGCCATGCTTAGCTCTCCCGCACGTTGTACGCCGCGTAGCCGTGGCGCTGCACCAGAGCATCGCGCTCTGCTGCCTTCAGATCCGCGTCGACCATTTCAGCCACCAGCTCATCGAAGCTCGTCGTAGGGGTCCAGCCAAGCTCCTCACGCGCCCGCGTGGGATCGCCCAGCAAGGTTTCCACCTCCGCAGGGCGGAAGTAACGCGGGTCGACGCCGACGATCACATTGCCCTGCTTGTCGACGGCCTTTTCCTCCGCCCCCTCACCCTGCCAGGTTAGCTCCATCTCAAGTCGCTCCGCACAGCGTTGAATGAACTCACGCACGGAGTACTGCACGCCGGTTGCGATCACGTAATCCTTGGGCTGATCCTGCTGCAGCATCCGCCACTGCATCTCGACATAGTCACGTGCATGTCCCCAATCGCGGCGCGCACTCAGGTTCCCCATGAAGAGCTGCTCCTGAAGGCCAGTCTTGATGCGCGCCAAACCACGCGTGATCTTCCGCGTGACAAACGTCTCTCCGCGCAGAGGCGACTCGTGATTGAAGAGAATGCCGTTGCACGCATACATCCCGTAGCTCTCGCGATAGTTCACGGTGATCCAGTAGCCGTAAAGCTTGGCCACACCATAAGGAGAACGGGGGTAGAACGGTGTGCTTTCACGCTGAGGGATCTCCTGCACCAGGCCATACAGCTCAGAGGTCGAGGCCTGGTAAAAGCGCGTCTTCTTCTCGAGGCCGAGAATACGAATCGCTTCCAGCAAACGTAGTACGCCGAGAGCATCCGAGTTCGCCGTGTACTCCGGCTCCTCAAACGAAACCTGCACATGCGACTGCGCGGCCAGATTGTAGATCTCGTCCGGCTGGACCTTCTCCACAATGTGAATCAGCGACGAGGAGTCTGTCATGTCGCCATAGTGCAGAATCAGCTTGGGATTCGGCACATGCGGATCTTCGTAAAGATGATCGATGCGTGCGGTGTTGAACAGCGACGTACGCCGTTTGAGGCCATGGACTTCGTAGCCTTTCGACAGCAACAGTTCCGCCAGATAGGCTCCATCCTGTCCCGTAATCCCGGTGATAAGGGCCTTCTTCAATCAGCACGCTCCCGCATAACAGTTGTAGTTTGCTTCATCTTACCGGAGGTTCCGGTCTCCATAGACAACCGTTTCCAGATCCCGCTCAAACTGCCGTAGAACGCTCTCTGTACCGAGGTAATCGACCGCATAAGCGCGTGCCGCCTCTCCCATACTCCGGCGTAGAGACTCATCCGCTGCAAGCTGCAATACCGCCTGTGTAAGCGCTTCCAGATTCTCCGGAGGTACGACCAGACCGCGCCCCTCCACCACCATGGCCACCTGCGTTCCATGGTCTACCGTTGCAATCACGGGGCGGCCACTGGAAAGCATGCCGGTTAGCTTGGAAGGCATGACCAGATCAGCGGCCCCCGCACGCTGCGGCAGCAGATGAATGTCGGCAGTATTCAGCAACGCGTTGAGCTTTGCGAGAGGTTGCAGAGGCAGCAAGGTGACGTTTGCCAGCCCCTGCACCTGCTCCTCCAACTGAGGACGAAAGGCGCCGTCGCCGCAAAAGAGGAAGTGCAGCGACGGATTCGTGGAACAGGCGCGGGCCAGAGGCGCCAGCATCTCGAGCCCCTGTTTGCCTCCCATATTGCCGGAGTACAGGACAACGACCTTCTCCTCCAGCCCCAGATCACGGCGAAAGGTCGTATCACTCGACATAGGATGCACAAGATCAATATCCACCCAGTTGGGAAAGAGCACGGTCTTTTCAGCAGACACCCCTTTGCTCAGGGAGCGCTCAACCATCTTCTGCGAAATGCTCGATACCGCATCAAAAGCACGCGTGAAGAGCGCCTCCAACCCGGTAGCGATTTTATGGATCGGACCGTCCGAGGGCAGAAGCCCAAGCTCAAATGCAGCATCCACCTCAAAGTCCTGCACATGCAGCCAGCTCTTTGCGCCGCTCAACCGAGCCACGGCCGCGGCAAACGGTGCCGAGAAGAAGGTGGGCTCCACGGTAAAGACGACCTGCGGCTCCCACAGCGTCTGCGCGAGCGCTACGGGCAGGCTTCCGCAGGCGAACGACGCCAGGTGGAGCAGACGCTTCATCCCGGTCGGCTTCTCAGGAACCCACAGCGGCACACGGAAGACAGTCGGACGCCCCGGAGCGGACTCTTTACGGAACCACTGGCCACGATAATCCTCACGAATTTTCCACGCAGGATAATACGGCGGCGCAGTGACCACCCGGACTTCATGCCCACGTTCAGCGAGCCACTCGGCCATCTCGCCCGTGTACTTACCAATACCGGTCATCTCAGGGGCATAGTTAAGCCCATAGATCAGAATGCGCATGTAGGGGTCCTTTGGCTCATTCTAACCAGCAGTTTTTCCCACAGTACCGGTACGAAAGTATTGCGTCTCTGCCCGTATCCTGTCTGCAACATGTCTGCAACGCTCCAGCAGCTTCGCCGTCACCCTACTGCAGCCCTCGGCGCGGTGCTATTGCTGCTGTTTGCCCTTGCGGCTATGGCTGCTCCGCTGCTCGCACACCAGAACCCGGCACAGATCGATCTGCCCCACCGGCTGCAACCTCCTTCTGCGGCGCACTGGTTCGGCACCGATGAGCTTGGGCGCGATGTGTTTGCACGGGTTCTGTACGGCGCCCGCGTCTCACTCTCGGTGGCCACGGCGGTCGTTGCCCTTTCCCTGCTACTCGGGCTTGCGCTTGGAGCCATTGCGGGGTTCTATGGCGGCTTTGCAGATACCGTCATCAACCTGTACCTGTCAAACGCGTTTCTGGCGCTGCCCGGCATCCTGCTGGCGGTTGCTTTTGTCGCGTTCCTCGGACCATCCCTGGCGAACCTTGTGCTGGCGCTCACGCTCTCGGGCTGGGTGAACTACGCACGGCTGGTACGAGCTCAGGTGATGAGCATGAAGGAGCGTGAGTTTGTGCAGGCCGCGCGCTCGCTCGGAGCGACGGATCTGCGCCTGCTGCTACGCCACATTCTGCCGAACATCCTGCAACCACTCATCGTGCAGGCTGCTATCGGGATGGCGGGAGCCGTTCTGGCGGAAGCGACCCTGAGCTTTCTGGGGCTCGGCGTGCAGCCGCCGACCGCAACCTGGGGAGCAATGCTCAACGATGCGCGCTCTCATCTCTTTGAGTCGCCTTATCTCATCGCGTTTCCAGCCGCCGCGGTTGCGCTCTGCGTGCTGAGCTTCAACCTCATCGGGGACGGACTGCGCGATGCGCTCGATCCACGTTCGCGTCTCCGCGAAGGTCTCTAGCCCAGAACAAGCTCCTGCAACGTTGCGACAGGAGCCTTGCCTTCCTCCAGCTCCAGCCACGCAAAGCTGACCGGAAGCGAGAAACGTCGCGGCCCACAAGAGCCGGGGTTCAAATACAGCACGCCGTTGCGCTGCTCGATCGAAGGCCGATGAGAGTGCCCGTAGATCACGACAGAGAAACCTGCCGCCTCCGGCTTCAGATCCAGATCCTGCAGTGCATGCAGCATGTACACGAAGTGCCCCTGCCACTCCAGCGCTTCCGTGGCAGGCAACGCTGCGGTCGGCCCGTACAGATCCACATTGCCCCGGATCGCCGTTACAGGCGCGATCTCATTCAGTACGGCGAGATGGTCCGCATTGCCGATATCTCCGGCATGCAGAATCTTCTCTGCACCCGCCAGAGCATCCAACAACTCCGGACGAAGCAACGAGTGCGTGTCAGAAACTACCGCAATGCGCATGGTCTACCGCCTCATCCGTGGGTCAGCCAACGCGTAAACAGCATCGGTCAAAAGATTGACGGCAACATACGTAAGTCCGATCGCGAGAATGCATCCCTGAACCAGAGCGTAATCACGATTCGAAATCGCTGAAAGAGTCAGCCTGCCGATGCCCGGCCAACCAAAGATCGTCTCCGTTACGATCGCTCCGGCCAGCAGCGAGCCGAACTGCAGGCCCAGAACCGTCAACACCGGATTGAGGGCATTGCGCAACGCATGACGATACACCACGGCGTTTTCACTGAGCCCCTTTGCCCGCGCCGTACGGATATAGTCCTGCCCAAGCTCTTCAAGCATCGCGGTGCGGACCATGCGTGTAAGGATTGCGGCCAACCCCAGCCCCAGCGTGACCGCGGGCAGCACCAGGTGCAGCAAAAATGAGCCCGCCCCGGAACCTGCACCGGAAACCGGAAACCATCCAAGCGCAATCGAGAAGAAAACAATCAGTACCGGCCCGAGGGCGAAGTTCGGAAAGCTCAACCCCACGAGACTCCCCACGCCGAGCAAACGATCCGTCCACGCGTCTTTGCGCCGCGCAGAAGCAACGCCCGCAGGAATGGCCAACCCCGCTCCCAGAATCATGGCCGCTACGGTCAATGCCAGCGTATACGGATACCGCTCTCCGATCAGATGTAACACGGAGTCATGCAGGCGCAATGACTGTCCGAAGTCCGCATGCGCCACGCCTCGCCAATAGTGCGCATACTGCTGCCATAGCGGCTGATCGAAGCCGTACTGGTGGCGCAACGCATCTAGATCAGAGGCGGTCGCACCTTCTCCCAGCATCTGCGCAATCGGATCGCCGGGAACGATGTGGATCAGCAGGAATACCACCGAGACCACCACCCACAGCACCGGAAGCGTAAGCAGAACCCGCTTCAACGCCAAGCGAAACGCACTCACTCGACGACCACCTCATCTCCCGGCGCAAACACAAAGCCCGGCTGAACAACCTCCTCCACACGAACACGCGCGACACGGTTGCCATCCATCTCCATGACCTTGAAACGCTTTCCATCTTCCACAACGCTTTCGCCTTCCTGCGGAATATGTCCGAGCTTGAGCATGACTAAGCCGGCGAGCGTTTCTACGCCGGCCTCTCGCGGCAGCTTCCAGCGCAACTGCGTCACAAGGTCCCGCAGAGCAACCGAGCCTTCCAGCTCCATCGAGCCCCCGACAGCCAGAGGCGAGAGCTGGCGGCCAACATCGAACTCATCTTCCAGCTCGCCCACTACCTGCTCCAGCACATCCTCAGCCGTTACCAGCCCAAGCGTGGAGCCAAACTCATCCACCACAATCGCCATCTGACGCCGGCGCTCCTTGAACTCGGCCAACATCTCCACCACCGGCTTCGTCTCAGGAACCACGAGAGCCTCGCGCATGACCTGACGCAGCATCATGCCGCTGGCCACCCGCGTACCGGCGAGCGCGCGAAAGTGCATCAGACGCGCGACGTCTTTTTCATACACGATGCCGATAATGTGATCGCGCCCTCGATCGGCATCATAGACCGGTACACGCGAGTGCTGCTCCTCCACCATGCGGCCGCTCGCGGTCTCAAGCGGCATATCCGCCGGCAAGGAAAAAATCTTGCCGCGCGGCGTCATGATCTCCGCTACCGCTACCTCGTTCAGTTCAATGGCGCGATGCACCATCTCTTCCTGCATCGCAGGCAACAGGCCGGAGCGCCGCGTCGCCGTAGCCATCAGCTTAATCTCCTCCGGAGAATGCGCCGCGGTCTCGCCACGCAACGGTGCACGAAACGCCTTCAGCACCAGCGCCGCAGAGCTGTTCATCAGCTTCACCGCAGGGCGGGTCATTCGAATGAAGACATGCATCGTGCCGGAGACCGCAACCGCGATGCGTTCGGCTCTCTGCAGGGCCAGCGACTTCGGCACCAACTCGCCCAACAACACCTCGAAGTAGGTGATCAGCGAAAAAGCGATTACCGCAGCAGCGGAGTGAGCGTACACCAACGCATGCGGGCTAACAACGCCCCAATGATGCAAGACGTGCAACAACGCGTCGGCTACGGCAGGCTCACCCAACCCACCCAAGGCAAGCGAGGCTAACGTAACGCCAAACTGAACTGCGGGTAAAAACTCATCGATATTGTGCTTGAGCTCAAGCGCCGTACGAGCCCCCGGATGATTCTGCGCAACCATCTGTTCGAGCCGCGTCTCGCGAGCGCTCACCAAGGCAAATTCGGCCGCCACAAAAAATGCGTTCGCCAAAATGAAGAACGCAATCAGACTGCCGTGGACGAGAAACCATTCGAGCATCGGTTTCACCAGCCTAGCACCGTTCCGGCGCCAGATTCCCCTCCCCTGCGACCAGACGCAAAAAGGCCCGCCTGGTTGGGCGGGCCACTTCTGCAACCTTGATTCGGCGAGCGCCGGAGCTTACGCGAGTACGCGCTTGAGCGTGTCGTCGATATGATCCTTCGGTACAAAGCCTACGATCTGCTCGGCAACCTTGCCGCCCTTGAACACCAACAGGGCTGGGATACCGCGGATGCCATAACGGCCGGGCGTCATCTGGTTCTTATCGACGTCCATCTTCATCACCTTCAGCTGACCGTTGTACTCCGTTGCCACCTGGTCCACAACCGGGGCCAGAGCGCGGCACGGACCGCACCAGGTCGCCCAAAAATCTACGAGTACCGGAGTCTCCGACTGCAACACCTTCGACTCGAACTCCGCATCGGTCACGTCGTGGACAAATTCATTCGCCATAACAATCTCCTTGCCGGCGGAACCTTGCCGCGGGCTTTTCTACCACTTCGAAAGAATAGATGCCCTGATCGTGGAAAACGGTTCAGCAAGCACCATAACCATGAAAACAAATCACTTAGAAAGGACAACCCGTTCCGTGCCGCCGCCTATTCGTACGGGGAGCACCTCAACATCCGGCCCCGCGAGCGCAACGATTCTGGTTTCAGCCTCCAGCAACGTCGTTCCCGTCTGCAATACAACGAGTACCGAAGGCCCCGCCCCGCTCAAAGCAACGCCCGCGATCTGCGGCTCTGTCGTCAAAGGCAGCAGCGTCTTCAGCAGAGGGCAGGCGTCCTGCCGATACGGCTGGTGCATGCGATCTTCCATCGCGGAACGCAGCAGATCGAGCCGCTTCTGCGCAAACGCGCTTACCAGCAGAGCCACGCGCTGCACGTTGAAGATCGTATCCGGCTTCGAGTACTGCTCCGGGAGCAGCGCCCGTGCCTTTTTGGTAGCCAGCGAGGTAGGTTGAACCGCAAGCAGCATCTCCCAGGTCGAATCGCCCGGGAAGGTAGCAACTTCCACACCGCGCTCGGTCATCGCAGAAACCGTGAAGCCGCCCAGCCAGCACGCAGCAACGTTGTCGGGATGGCCTTCGCGCACACTCGCCTCGGTCACAATGCCGTGGTCCCCAAGATGAAGCCCTCCAAAGTGATCGGCCAGAGCAACGCCGGCGCACAGCGCTGCGGCGGAAGAACCACACCCCATGCCAAGAGGAATCTCGTTGTGAATCGTCAGCCGAAGCGCCGGAGCCTTGATTCCCGCATACTCCAGAACACTCTTGAAGGTTTCGACGATGAGATTGTTTTCAAGCGAACCCACCAGCGCAGCATCGCGACCCGTGGCATGAATCTGCCACGTAGGAGCACGATGCGCTTCAACCGTCAGGTGCATGGACATCGCCATGCCCGCAGCATCGAAACCAGGACCAAGGTTGGCCGAGGTTGCAGGTAGCTTTAGACGCAGACCACGTTCTTCTACAACCGCCTTCACGCCTTCTGCCCCGTCATCGTCTCCAGCGCGCGCAGCACCGTATCCACCTCGGCGTCGAGCACAAGGGGTGCCTGCTGCAGAGACTTCATCGCAGCCAGCTCCTCCGCAGAAGCTCCACGCAGCTCGTCCTCGTTCAGAAGCTGATCGCGGTGGAAGTTGATGGTGTACTCAGGGTCTTTCAGCGTGTGTCCAGTCAGCAACATGACCGTGCGCTCTTCAGCACCGATACGTCCGTCGGCCACCAGCTTCTTCAACCCCGCATAGGTCACCGCGGAAGCAGGCTCGCAGCCGATGCCTTCTGCACCGATCTCAGCCTTGGCCAAAGCGATTTCACGCTCGTTCACCTGCTCTACCCATCCGCCGGTCTGTAAAAGAATCTTCACCGCCTTCTTCCAGCTGGCCGGATTGCCGATGCGAATCGCGCTGGCACGCGTCTCCGCGGTTACAGGCTCAAGCGAAGCGCCACCGGAGCTCTGCATCGAGCGATACAGCGGATTGGCTCCCTCTGCCTGAATCACGGAGATGCGCGGTACCCGCGGAATAAAGCCAAGATGCTTCAACTCGGCAAAACCCTTCCCCAACGCAGAGGAGTTCGCCAGGTTGCCTCCTGGAACGATGATGTTATCCGGCACCTGCCAGTCGAGCTGCTCCAGAATTTCGAACGCCGGAGTTTTCTGCCCTTCAAGCCGATAAGGGTTCACCGAGTTCAACAGGTAAATCGGAGCGCGCTGCACAACCTCGGTCAGAATACGTACGCAGCCATCAAAGTCTGTACGCAGCTGGACCGTGACCGCGCCATAATCCATGGACTGCGAAAGCTTGCCCCAGGCGATCTTGCCTTCAGGGATCAGCACCATCGCCTTGAGGCCGGCGCGAGCCGCATACGCCGCCATGGCCGCACTGGTATTGCCGGTTGAAGCGCAAGCCACCCAATCGTAGCCACGCGAAGCGGCAACGCTGAGCGCGGCGGTCATTCCGGTGTCTTTGAAGCTTCCGGTCGGGTTCATGCCCTGATGCTTGGCAAAAAGCCAGTTCAGACCGATCCTCGCCGCACACTTCGGCATCTCGTACAGCGGAGTGTTGCCTTCGCGCAGCGTAACAATTTTTTCATCTGCAACGATGGGAAACAGATCGCGGAAACGCCAGACCCCGGACTGATCAATGTTCAGCGTGGAGGTGCGGCGCTCTGCCCACAAATGACGCAAGGCCTGTGGGTTAGGACGAAAATCTACCGCATCCGACTTCGGAGCAGACTCGCTCCAGGGATACTCCACCTCAAAGAGCTCGCCGCAGAGACGACAACGAAAATTGCTCGCGGCTTCACTTCCGACGATCCGATCGCCACAACCCGTGCATCGAAGACTATGTGCTGAAACACTCATTTGACTTTCCACTAGGGTATCGCAATGTTTGGCGGAAGATCGCCGCGATTGCGGTTTTTGCGGCGTTTTTCGGCCATTTCCTTCCTGCGCGCGCGCAACAGGCGACCTTGCATGTTGCCGCCGCAGCTGATCTGACGCCGGTGCTTCCAGTACTCGCGAATGAATACAAAAAAGAAACCGGCGTTGAAATCATTCCCAGCTTCGGTTCCTCGGCAACGCTGACGCAGCAGTTACGCAACGGCGCACCGTTTGACCTCTTCCTCTCCGCGGACTCCAGCCATCCTCTGGAGCTTGCCGCGGCACAGCTCACGACCAAAGACCCCGTGCCCTATGCCCGCGGCACACTGGTTCTCTGGGCCCGAAAGGACTCCCCCGCGCAACCGCTTTCCCTGGCGACGCTGAGCAGCGCGAACCTCACCAAGCTGGCCATTGCGAATCCAGCGCACGCACCCTACGGTCTGGCAGCCAAACAGTTTCTTGATCACGAACATCTGTACGAAACGGTTGCGCCCAAGCTCGTGACCGCTGAGAACATCGCTCAGACCGCGCAGTACGCAGAGTCAGGTAACGCACAGGCGGGGCTTATCTCCCTCACGACGGCCTCCACCGAGCACTTCCGGTCGCTGGGCAGTTACATTCTCATCCCGGAGAGTACACACGCTCCGCTGCTGCAGGCCGGTGTGGTGATGCGCTCCAGTAAAAACAGCGTCGCTGCCGAAGCCTTCCTAAAATGGCTGACTTCGGCAGCGACACAGGCACGGCTCAAACAATTCGGCCTCGAATCCGTTACGCAATAAGCTGCACGAAAACGAGACCGTAGTGCGATGGACGTGGAGTGAACCCTACTTCACGTCCATCGCGTCGTTGGAACGATCACTATCCGGGATGCGGTGATCCGGATCAAGCACGACGCGCACGGCACGTGACCCCGTCGCAATCGTGAAGGTCTTTACCGGGTTCTGCAACCACGTCTCCACAGGAATGCGCTGATCGATGTGCGAGCCATCGGCAAGCTCTACGCGCAGCGTGCAGGGCAGCACCAGCTTGTCACGGTTCTCCACCGTGACCTTTACGCCCTTCTCCGGCGATGCTACGTCGACATACGTTGCAGCCGTCACCGCGACATCTCGCTGCCAATTCTCGAAGTACCATCCACGCCAGAACCAGGCCAGATCTTCTCCTCCTTCCGACTCCATGGTTCGGAAGAAATCGCTGGGTGAAGGATGCTTATAGGCCCAATCGTTGGTGTACTTGCGAAAAGCGCGATCGAATCGCTCCGGGCCAAGAATCTCTTCCCGCAACAGCGTCAGACCGAAGGCGCTCTTGAAGTAGGTCACAGGGTGGCGGTACTTCTCCCGAATCGCATCGGCCCGCGTCATCAGCGTAGGTGCATCCGGATCAGCCAGCACGGCTTCAATCTGATCGGCAGGCGTTCCCTCTTTGCCCGGAGCGTATTCGCTGTCGCGCTTGGGACCGTACTCACCGTGATGGAAGTCGTCACTCTCATAGACATCGATGAAGGTATTGAAGCCTTCATCCATCCAGGCGTTGCGGCGTTCGTTGGAACCCACGATCATCGGGAACCATGTGTGGCCGATCTCGTGCGCGCCGATGAAGAAGAGCACATCCTTTCGCTCCTCCGGCCCATCGAAGACGATGCCCGGATACTCCATGCCCTCCGTCGGTCCTGCGACATTGATCGCCTGCGGATACGGGTAGGGGTACCAGCGTGCGGAGAAACGTTCCACTGAATCCTTGATGTACTCGGTGGAGCGGGACCAGGCATCCTGCCCGGCGGCCTCCGCCGGATACACACTTTCCGCCAGCGAGGTTTTGCCGTCCGGCAAATTAATGCGTGCCGCATCCCACACAAAGGCCGGCGATGCGCTCCAGGCCACGTCGCGCGTGTTGTGCATGTGGAAGCGCCAGGTCTTCTCCTGCGGCGAGAGCTGCGCTGAGGCCTGCGCGGCCTCCTCCGCGGTCCGAACAATCACCGTCGCGTCGCTGTGCCGGGCCTTCTCCAAGCGTTCGCGCTGCGCCGCGGTGAGCACCTCCTCAGGATTCATCAACTCACCCGAGCCTGCGACAACATAGTTCGCGGGCACGGTAACGCTGTAGGTGAAGTCACCGTACTCCAGATAGAACTCGTTGGCCAGATAGGGCTCCGTATTCCAGCCGCGCAGGTCGTCATAGACGCAAAGCCGTGGATACCACTGCGCGATGTCGTAGATTTCTCCCTGCTTCGCGGCTCCCCATGAGGTACGACCTCCCCACTCTCCGGGAATCGTGTAGTGATACTTCACGCGCAGACGCACCACGCCTCCGCTTGGCAACGCAGAGGGCAAAGCGACCTGCATCCGTGTATCGTTCACCAAAAAATGCGCAGGCGCAGCCTTGGTACCGGCCGCAGGCAGAACCTGCACCGCCTCCAGCACAAAGCCTTCCGTTGCATGCTCAGGGGTGCGTACACGTCTGCCAGTGGCAGCAAAGGCGCTGGAGCGCGCATCCATGCGGTAGGTATTCTGCTCCATCTGCAGCCACAGCACGTCGAGCTTGTCCGGCGAGTGATTGGTGTAGGTAATAACCTCTTCGCCCTGCAGCGTCTTTGCCTTCGTGTCCAGCCGCGCATGGATGTTGTAATCGGCGCGATTCTGCCAGTAGTGCTGCCCCGGTGCGCCGCTCGCAGAACGGAACTCATTCACAGGCTGCGGATAGCTGAGCTGCGCAAAGGTTTCCAACGGTTTGTAGCTCTGCGCCGACGCCAGCGAACACGCAGAGGCCATGACCCCTGCCAACAAAGAAGACGAACGAAGGTTCATATCTTCGATGCTAACGGCTTACACTGTGCGAACCGACGATGGACTTCACCGCACTTTCGCTCACAATCCGTCTCGCGGCACAAAGCACGCTCCTGCTGCTGCTCTTGACCATGCCGCTCGCCGCATGGCTGGCAGCAGGCACGGGCATTACACGCCGCGTCGTGCAGGCAGCGGTTGCGCTGCCTATGGTTTTGCCTCCCACGGTGCTCGGCTTCTATCTGCTGACCGGACTTGGGCCGGCGACGGCGTTCGGCCGTGCGATCATCGTGCTGCTCGGTCACCCTCTGGCGTTTACCTTTCCGGGGATCGTCTTCGGCTCCATGTTGTACTCGCTGCCCTTCGCGGTACAGCCGCTCACTGCAGCGTTTGACGCTGTGCCCCATGCGCTGACCGATACGGCGCGCGTGCTCGGAGCCTCCCCGTTTACGGTCTTCCGGCGCGTGACGCTTCCGCTGGCCAAATCCGGCATTCTCACTGCAGCGGTACTCACGTTTGCCCATACGGTTGGGGAGTTCGGCGTCGTGCTGATGCTGGGCGGCGATATCCCCGGCAAGACCCAGACGCTCTCCGTGTCCATCTACGACAAGGTGCAGGAAGGCAATTACGCCGCGGCCAACACCATGTCGCTATGGCTGCTGGCGGCCTCGTTCCTCGCGTTGCTGGCGGTCTATCTTCGTTCCGACGTTCTGCGCAGGAGGCCCAAGCTTGGCTGAGACGCTCCCCATTCATCACAGCATTCGCGTTCGCGCAGACCTGTCCGATCTTTCGCTCGATGTCACGCTGGAGCTGCGTTCTCCGTGGACGGTGCTCTTCGGCCCTTCAGGTTCCGGCAAGAGCTCCCTGCTGCGCGCACTCGGTGGCCTGATGCCCAAGGCCGCAGTCCGTTTCCAGCGCGGCACCACGGAGCTTTCCGCACTGCCGCCGCAACGGCGCGCACTCTCTTACGCGCCGCAAAGCCCGAGCCTCTTCCCGCACATGAGCGTGATGCAGAATGTGCGCTTCTCCATGGAAGCCCACGGCAATCCTCCCAGAAAGTCCACGCTTGCAGATGATGCTGCGAGCATCTTTCGCCTGCATGCACTCCGCGATCGCCGTCCACAGGAGCTCTCCGGCGGAGAGCAAAAACGCGTCTCGCTGGCACGTGCCTATGCGCAACCCGGCGCCGCGCTCCTGCTGCTTGACGAGCCCTTCGCCGGCTTCGATCGCGGGCTGCGGAACGAGCTTCTGCCGGAGCTGCTCAGCGGACTCAGCAAGCGGCAGCTTCCCGTGCTCTCGGTGACGCATGACGTGGATGAAGCCGTACTGCTCAACGCGGATGTCGTCCGTATTGAGTCCGGCAAGGTCATCGCCCAGGGGCCCGCGCTTGAGGTCCTCGCACTGGAGCGGGAACAGATGCTCACCTCTCTGGGCCAGCCCGGAGCATAAGGCGGGGTAACGCTTAGCGCAGCGTCACGGGTTCGCGAACCAACTCAACGCCAAAGACCAGATGCACGCGCTCGACAATCTGCTGCTGAAATCGAGCAACATCAGCAAACGTGGCGCCGCCGCGGTTGACCAGAGCAAGCGTGTGCTTGCGCGAGATGCCAACCGGACCCTCGCCAAAACCCTTTACAAAGCCGGCGCGCTCCAACAGCCATGCGGCGGGGAGCTTCAGCAACCCCTCTCCGGCTGGCCAATGCGGCACATCGGCAACAGGCACCGCCGCGGCCGCGGCAATCGCCTGCAAACGCTCCTGCGCAACGACTGGATTGCGGAAGAAGGACCCCGCACTATGGCAATCCGGATCGCCTTCCGTCAGGAGCATTCCCTTGCTCCTGCGGATCTCGCGAACAGCCGCGCTTACCTCACGCAGCGACGGATTCGTCTGGCCATCAAAGCGCTTGCGCAGCTCCGCATACCTGAGCTCCGGGCTGCCGTGCTCGCGTAGCTGGAAACGCACGCGCACAACGATGAAACGTCCAGGTTCCTCTGTATTGAATCGACTTTCGCGATAGCGGAAACGGCATTCGGAACGCTGTAGCCAGCGAAACGAGGCCTGCTCGCGATCGTAGACCCGTACCGCCTCGATTGTCTCGGAGACATCCTGCCCGTAAGCGCCGACGTTCTGCACCGGCGTTCCTCCGACGCTTCCCGGAATTCCGGCGAGGCACTCAACTCCAGCGCAACCACGCTCGACCGTCTCGGTGACGAAATGATCCCAGACAACACCAGCGCCGACCTCAAACCGTCCTGCGCCGAGCGGCTCTACGCCACCGATCTCCATGCGCAGCACAAGGCCCGGGAAGCCAGAGTCTTCCACCAGAAGATTGCTGCCGCCTCCGAGA
The DNA here is from genome assembly GCA_028283625.1 of Acidobacteriaceae bacterium. GTDB lineage: Bacteria > Acidobacteriota > Terriglobia > Terriglobales > Acidobacteriaceae > Granulicella. The sequence continues at coordinate 18,856 of JAPWKG010000003.1, forward strand.
ACAAAGAGCGGAAGCTGACGTTCCTGCGCCCAGAGGACAGCGTCTGCCACCTCCGCCTCTGTTGTTGCCTGGGCAAACCAGCGCGCCGCGCCGCCCACGCCAAAGGTCGTAAGCTGAGCCAGCAGAACGTCTTCACGCACCTGTAGAGCCATCTCCTTGAGCCTACCGCGTACAGGGCCGAATTTCCCGCAACCGGCCCCTCGCCGTACAATCAAATGTGAAAGCAGTACCCAGGAGAACAACCACCTATGTACCCAGAGTTGATGCTCATCCCCATGCGCGAAGAGCTTACCCGCGCCGGAATCGCCGAAGCCCGCACCGCTGAAGCTGTCGACGAAGCCCTGGCCAAGCCCGGCACGACGATGGTTATCGTCAACTCCGTCTGCGGTTGCGCCGCAGGCAAGATGCGCCCCGGAGTCCGTCTCGCGCTGCAGCACGCCGTCAAGCCCGACCAGTCGGTTACGGTCTTCGCCGGTCAGGACCGCGACGCCACTGAGCGCGCTCGCTCGAACTTCGGCGGCCATCCTCCGACCTCGCCCTCCATCGCGATCTTCCGCGACGGTCAGCTGGTTTACCTGATGCAGCGTTCGGCAATCGAAGGCTCCACCGCTCCTGCGATTGCGCAGGAACTGCAGCGTGCCTTTGAAGCGTACTGCGCGACCCCGGCCGCCTAAAGATTTTTCGTTGTTTTGATATCAAAACGGACAGCCAATGGCTGTCCGTTTCTATTTTGGGTTCAAGGCTTTAGTACATTCGACCGATAGACGGAACATGAGTTTGCAGCCGAATGTCTTCCCTATCCGGAACCCAGTGCAGCTTGGCCCCGGAGCAAGGCCGGAAAGCCAGCGGATCGTCTCTGCCCGCATGCCGGACGTGCTTCTGGGGCCGAGCGCAGCAATCGCGCATGTCTGGTCGCAGATCCGGCGCGTCGCACCGTACTTCCGCACAGCGCTCGTTACGGGAGAACGTGGCTCTGGCACAGAGGCGACCGCGAAAGCACTGCACAGCCTCTCCCCGCTTGCAGGCAAAGCGCTGGTGAGTATGTCGCCTTCTGATGCAGAAGCCCGCCTGACCGGTCCTACACTTCCCAAGCTTCACGGGCATGTCGTCTTCTTTCAGGACGTCGACTGCCTCTCTGCAGCGGCCCAGCAAGGGCTGTTGCGCCTGCTGCGCGCGCGCCGGCCGAATCAGGTCACCATCATCGCATCGGCTTCCGGGGAGCTGCGCCCCCTCGTCTCCGCCGGCGGCTTTTCGCCGGTACTGGCAAACGCTCTTTCCGCACTGCATCTGATCATGCCGCCTCTGCGGGCCCGCCGCGAAGATATTCCGGCTCTGGCAACGCAGCTGCTCGCCTTTGAGGCGCTGAGCCTTCACCGCGACCTGCCGGAGATGTCGCAGGAGTTCCTCCTCGCCCTGACGCAGGAGGATTGGCCCGGCAATCTGGACCAGATGCAGGCCGTGCTACGCCGCTTCCTGGAGCGGCATCCGGATACGGCTCCGACGGTCTCGCATCTGCGGCCACTGCTCGAAGCCACGCAGCCGGCTCCTGTACAGCCAGTCGAACCCGTGCGACTCCTCACGCTCGATCAGGTCATCTATGAGCACATTCGCTCCGTGCTGCTGCGCTGCAACGGCAACAAGCTCCGCGCGGCTGAGATCCTCGGCATCTCGCGCTCCACGCTCTACCGCATGCTGGATGCCCACTCGGTCCACAAAAGCGAGAAAGACGACCTTCCACTGGCGGTCTGAACGCGGAGCGACACTACCGCCCGGCGGCCAGGCGTCGCCGGGCTTTGATACCCTCGCACCATGGGTTCAACTGACAAGCGCATCGCCGTGCTGGGCACCGGCAAAATGGGCGGCATTCTGCTGCAGGCTTTCCTCAAGCAAGGGCTGTTCTCGCCGGAGCAGATCACCGCAACCGTGGCGCACCCGGAACGCGCCGCGTCTCTCTCGAGCGAGCTGGGGATCAAAGTCACGACCGATAACCTGGCTGCGGTTGAAGGCGCCGACATCGTCCTGCTGGGCGTAAAGCCTTTGCAGATTGAAGAGCTGGCGCGCAGGGTAGCTCCCAGGCTCAAGCCCGGGGCGATGGTTCTCTCCATTGCCGCCTCCACCAAACTGCAGGCCATCGAAGAGGCGCTCGGCGGCGAGGTCGCTGTTATCCGCGCCATGCCGAATACTCCGGCCAAGCTCGGCGCAGGCGTTACTGCACTCTGCCGTGGCCGCTGGGTGACGGAAGAGCAGCTCAGCTTCGCATCGCAGCTCTTCCAGGCCGTCGGGCTCTCGGTCGTCGTCGACGAGAAACATATGGACGCGGTGACGGGTCTCTCCGGCTCAGGGCCCGCATTCATCTACATCATCATCGAAGCGCTGGCCGAGGCCGGCGTGAATGTAGGCCTGCCCCGCGACATCGCCACCAAACTTGCGGCACAAACCACCTATGGCGCGGCCAAAATGGTGCTCGAAACCGGATCTCACCCCGCCGTGCTGAAGGATGAAGTGACCACCCCGGCTGGCTGCACGGTCGACGGCATTCTGGAGCTTGAAGCAGGTGGGCTGCGCATCACGCTGCTCAAAGCAGTAAAACGCGCCGCCGAACGCGCCCGGCAATTGGCAGGCAACTAATTTCTAGCGCGTAAGCGCAGCCTCCGCGCGTACACGCTGGATCAGGTTCTTGGCCGGCACGGGCCGGCCAAAGTACCACCCCTGTCCATACAGTTCGCCGCCAGCCTGCGAAAGATAGTCCATCTGCGCCTTGCGCTCCACACCTTCGACCACCACACGCAAATCCAGCGTCTTTGCCATATCTAAAATCTGCGGCACGATCGATGCCGTCACCGACGACGTACCAATCGTATTCGTAAACGAGCGATCCACCTTCAGAACATCGACGGAAAGCTGGGTCAGGTACGACAGGCTGGAGTACCCGGTTCCAAAATCGTCGATATAAATCGCATGGCCGTTCTGCTGCAGAGCCGCAAGGGCCTTGGTCACCCGCTCCGGGTCATCCGTCGAACGCTCGGTGAGCTCAAACGCGATCGACTTCGGATTCACATTGGCGCGATGCAGCATGCGTTCGACCGCAGGCAGGAACGAAGGATTGAGCAGATCCTGCACGCTCATATTGACCGAGATACTGAACTCGGGAAACTCCTGCAGCAGTGCCGCGGTGTCACGGATTACCCGCTTGAGCACATACCGCGTGATCTCTCCGACAAAGCCCTGCTCCTCGGCGAGCCCAACAAACACATCCGGGCGTATCGCATGCCCGCCCCCGGGGCTCCAGCGCACCAACGCCTCCGCACTCACCGTCCGGCCACTGTGTAGATTCACGATGGGCTGATAGACCACCGTGAGATCGCCTCGGCGCAACGCGCGACGCAATTGCGCGCTCATGGAGCGCTGCCTGCGCAGCAGGATGAGGATAGACAAAGCGATGTAGGCCCCCGCAAGCCCTCCGAGAATCCGTGCGCACAACAGGATTTTCCGGCTGGAGTCCCAAATATCCGACAACCTCATGCCGACCGTGACGCAGTCCGGTCTGGTAGCCGAACAGTTCGCCACGAACAGAACATCGCCCTTCTCCAGCGAGTGCCCTGAGAGGAGATGCGTTGGGGGAACAATCTCCACCGGGAACGTGCTGAAGGTCTGCAGGCTGATGCCCGTCGAGGCGTTATTGACGGTTCCGGCGTAGTACATATTCTCGCGGCGCAGATTGCGGAACGCATCAGGGTCCACAGCAACGTTGGCATCGCGAAAGGATACGACCTGGGCGCGAACTCCCTGCACGCTCCCAAGAGGCACGTTGTAATAAACCCGACGCCCGCCCGAGGTCACCAGATCAGGCTTGGGAGACGGCAGCGGTGCGGGCAGATTGCCGCCCACAGCCGAGCAGTACAACATGCCGTTCTGCAAACGGCCAACGTCCTTTAGAAACGGAGAACGAAACAGCAGACGACGCATCATCCCGAGCTCCTGCGCGGAGCATCGCGGAAAGGTTGAAGCATTGACCTCGTTCAGTGCGTCCGTAATGTTGGACGCAATTCGCTCATCCTCGATCAGCAGCCTGTTGGAGTAGGCCACCAAAGCATCTTTTTCGGTGTGCATGGCGACACTGCTCGCCACAAACGACGCAACGAAGCTGCCAACGAAGGCAGCCGCCAAGATGCACACCACGCACAGAACGGACATCTTCCAGTCACGCCCCAGGCTCACAATGCCTCCAAAGACTCGGGAAAGGGTATGCCGAATTCTATGCTGAACGGGGAGGTACTCTCCAGACAAACTCTATCCTCAGCTATGACCGCGACGCGGCGTACTCGATCGCCGGCGGACCGGAGAGACTGAACGATCTTCCCTAGCATCGCATCGCCCTGCTCCGTGAGGCTGTGACACACAGCACACCGGCCAAAAGATTGCCTGACTACAATCAAGACTGTGAGTACACAGCAGACAATTCCGGCGATTCGCACTCCGAAGGCGCTTTTTCGCTTCTCAGCGTTAGTGCTCGGCTTCATGGTTCTGGTCATCCTCTGGGGGGCGGTGGTTCGCGCTACGAGTTCAGGCGCGGGCTGCGGAAAAAACTGGCCGCTGTGTAATGGCGACTTTGTGCCACACCACCCGCGACTGGCTACGGTGATCGAGTACACGCACCGCTCCATGAGCGGCGTGTGCACAACGCTGGTTGCGGCGCTGCTGGCGTGGACCCTCTGGGCACGCCCACGCGGAGACCGGGCCCGTACCGCAGCTATCTGGTCCGCAGTGCTTCTCGTCACCGAAGCCTTGCTGGGAGCTCTGCTGGTTCTGGGGGGCTACGTTGAGCACAACACCTCGGATGCCCGCGTGTTGGTGCAGTGTATTCACTTCACCAATACGATGCTGCTGCTGGCCGCACTCTCGTTGACCTGGTGGTTTCTCCGTCCGCAAAACGACCTCTCACCTTCGACCAAAACGGAACTGCTCGCCTGCCGTACTCCTGCACGCTGGGCGATCCTGCTGACCATCATTACGGGAGCAACGGGTTCCGTAGCAGCGCTTGCGGACACGCTTTTTCCTGCAACGAGCCTTCGTGCCGGACTTGCAGCAGACTTCGATCCAAGCTCGCCACTTCTCGTCCATATGCGTTGGATGCACCCTGCCTCAACAATACTGGCTACGCTTGCCATTCTTTGGCTTGCGACTCGCTCGACGCCCACCCGGCGCTCGTGGCTGGTGTCGCTCGTCCTGTTGCAACTGGCACTCGGACTCGCCGACATCAGCCTGCTTGCCCCCATCTCGCTGCAGGTGCTCCATCTTCTGGGCGCGGACCTTCTCTGGATCGCATTGGTCGCAATCGCAGGAGAGGCCCTTTGGCCTCAGCGCGTTGTCGCAATAGCGCAACACGCTCAGACCTCAGGGCCTCTCACAGCAAACTAAGTTCCTAATCCAGGTTTAGGGGTTGGGAACGGGCTTCTTGCCTTCCAGACGGCGGCCCAGATTTTCCGTGCCGGTTGCCGTCTTCTTGTAGGCCTTCTTCGTGCCGTCAGCGGTCTTATCGGCAACCTTCTTGGTCCCGTCAGCCGTCTTGTCGGCTACCTTCTTGGTACCATCGGCGGTCTTGTCGGCTGCATCCTTGGTACCGTCCTCGGACTTCTTGTACGCCTTCTTGGTGTCGTGAGCCGTGTCATGAGCCGCGGTCTTCGTAGCGTCTGCCGTCTTATCGCCAGCATCCTTCACATCCTGCTTTACCTGAGCGCCTGCAGCGCCGGCTGTCAGCAGCGCAGCCAGAACGATATACGAGAACTTCTTCATTCATTCCTCCTCAGTGGGCTGATCCTGTTCCCTGTTTGTACCAGCCTGGATGCCAGCATACAGGGGATAGTCAACTCCACCCTGTATAGATAAATAACAGGGAATCTGTTTTTCCTACTCTGATTCGTCTACACTGTGTTTGCAACGCTTTTCTTTTTTTGAAAGCGGGCGGATAGCTCAGTTGGTTAGAGCGCCTGCCTTACAAGCAGGATGTCGGGGGTTCGAGTCCCTCTCTGCCCACCAAATTTCCCCTACAATCTGGTGTGAACCGCACGATCTCCTTCTGGTGAAGGCTTTCCAGGCGAAACGGTGCATTGCATCGGAAGACAGCCTGACGACCACACCTGATCATGCCCGCACGCCTCATCCTCAACTCTGACGACTTCGGCCTCACCCCGGGGATCAACCGCGCGGTGGAAGAGCTGCACCGTGCCGGCGCATTGACCTCAGCGACCCTGATGGCCAATGGACCCGCCTTTGAAGAGGCCGTCGCCATTGCGCACCGCAATCCACAGCTCGGCATTGGCTGCCATGTCGTGCTGACGGACGGTGTACCGGTTTGCCATCCGCATGAGATACCTTCGCTGCTCGGAGCCGATGGGAAATCGTTCCGCGCATCTCTGGTTGACTTTCACGGCGCGGTTCTCCGTGGACGAGTAAAAGAGGACGAGATTGCGCGTGAAGCACATGCGCAGATAGCCAAGATTCAGCGTGCCGGGCTCGACGTGACGCATCTCGACACGCACAAGCACACGCACATTCTGCCGGGCGTAGCACGCCCGCTGCTGCACGTTGCCGAGCGTTGCCGTATTGGAGCGATTCGCAATCCGTTCGAAGAGCAGTGGTCGCTCAAGGTTTCTCGCTCCAGCGCCGTGCGTGCTCTTGAGGTACGGATCATGCACCTGCTGCGCCGGCGTTTTGTGGCCCTGCCCCAGATCCGCTCCGGCGCCGTAGCCACGACGGACGGCACCATCGGAATTTCGGCAACCGGCCAGCTCGATGCCTCGACGCTCAACGCCATGCTCCAGGCCATGCCGGCAGGCACCTGGGAGCTGGTCTGCCATCCCGGCTACAACGATCGCGACCTTGACCAGGTGAGAACACGTCTGCGAGCATCGCGGGAGATTGAGCGTCAGGCACTCCTCGCTTGTTTTTCGCATCCTGAGAATCCTCCTGCGCCTGAGCTCATCCATTACGGAGCACTTGGTCCGTTTGCCCGTCTGCGCGAGCTTCGCCAGTTCGAGCCCAACAGCGGCCACGAGACATTTGTTTAAACAGCGGAGCTGCAAACGCACCGCGTACCGTATCGGGTTGGATCTATGCGCATTGGTATCACCTGCTATCCCACGTACGGCGGCTCGGGCGTAGTCGCCACCGAGCTCGGAATCGAGTTGGCGCAACGCGGCCATGAGGTGCACTTCATCACCTACTCGCAACCGTTCCGCCTTACCGGCCGCGAAGCCAACATTCGCTTCCATGAGGTCTCGGTCACCAACTACCCGCTCTTCGAGTACCCCCCGTATGACCTGGCGCTGGCCACACGCATGGCGGAGGTCGCGCAGAACTATCAACTGGACCTGCTGCATGTGCACTATGCGATTCCCCACTCGGTCTCCGCGCACCTGGCCAAGGAGATGCTCCGCAGCAGCGGTGTCCATCTTCCGTTCATCACCACGCTGCATGGCACCGACATCACACTCGTCGGGCTCGATCGCTCCTATCTTCCGGTCACAAAATTCGGCATCGAACAATCCGATGGCGTTACCGCCATCAGCGAGCATCTGGCCGAGCGGACCCGCGAGGCCTTCGCGGTCACACGCCCCATCCATGTCATCCGCAACTTTGTAAACTGCGACCTCTACCAGCGCGACGCCGAAAAACGCGCCACACTGCGGCCGCTCTATGCTGCGCCGCAGGAGAAGCTGCTGGTCCACCTCTCGAACTTCCGACCGGTCAAGCGCGTGACCGATGTCATCGAGACCTTCGCACGCATCGCAAAGCAGATTCCTGCACGGCTCATGCTCGTGGGAGACGGCCCGGAACGATCGCTGGCGGAGTTTCTCGCGGTTCGCCTTGGGGTCTTTGATCGCATCCATTTCCTCGGCAAGCAGGACAACGTACACGAGCTTCTGCCTCTGGCCGATCTGATGCTGATGCCTTCGGAGATGGAGTCCTTCGGGCTTGCCGCGCTTGAGGCCATGGCCTGCCGCGTCCCCGCGGTGGCAACGCGCGTCGGCGGCGTCCCTGAACTGATCGACAGCGGACGCAATGGCCTGCTCTATGAGGTTGGCGATGTGGAAGGCATGGCCGCAGGCGCTTTGTCCCTGCTCACCGACGAAGCTCTTCTCGAAACAATGTCCGCAACCGCGCGCCGCACCGCGCAGGACCACTTCTGCACAACGCGCATCATCCCTCGTTACGAAGAGCTTTACCGTGAAACGATCGCACTAAGCCGCGTGCAAGGTTAACCGTAAAGATAACCTCCCTGCCGCTCATGCGCCATCGGCTTGAGCGGCCTCCTATCCTGAGGAGAGGCGTGCTAACGCCACGAGAGGTTTCGCATGAAGTACACCGTCACGAGCCTGGCCGCGGCATCGCTCCTTACCCTGGCAACCGCAGCGCATGCGCAGACTAGCGGCGTTTCGCATCCGGAAGCGCTGAACGACGAGATCAAGACCACTGCGACACCCTCTTCCGACGATCATTACCACAAGCCCTCTCCGCTGATTCCTGCCGCCAGTGCGCAGCCCGTTACCGTCGCAGCGACTACAGCAACGGAAACCCATCCGGTGCACAGCTCCTCGGTGCCCGCCCCTGCAGTGCGCAGTGATGATCCTGAGGATCACGTTCCTGCCGTCAATCCCGATGACCCGACCAGTGGCGTCGTGATGTCTGTGGCAGCACCTGCGAACTCCCTGCCCGAAGGAACAAGCTTCAAAGCCGCTCTGGACGACACCATCTCCACCAGCGCCTCGGCGCGAGGCAATCACTTTTCCGCCCGGCTGACCGCCGATGTGATGCGGAACGGCAAGGTCTACCTTCCGGTGGGCTCCGTACTACATGGCCGGATCACGGGGGTTCGCGTCGGTAAGACCTTTGGCGCTGGAGCGATGCTGCATCTGGTTCCGGATACGATCACGTTGCCCGATGGCGTGCCCTATCCCGTCGATGCGCAGGTGGTGGACGTCGACCCGCAATCCGTCATCGCGCAGAACTCGCACGTGAATGAAGAAGGCGAGATCATCGCCGACAAACATGCCAAGGCCAAGGTCGCGGCGGTGTCACTCGCGGCTGGCTCTGGTGCAGCCGCTGGAGCGCTGCTGGGGGCAGGCGTTGGAGCCATCGTCGGTGCAGGCATCGGCGCAGGCGCAGGCGTTGTTGTACTGGCCAAGCAGGATCAGCAACAAGTCCTGCCTGCCGACACCGTGCTGGTCTTCAATCTCAACCGTGCGCTGATCGTCAACGGCCGCTAAGTCTCCGGTTGCTCCATACAGAAAGGCCCTCCGAGTGGAGGGCCTTTCGCTTGTGCCATGAAAGATTAAACGACCTGCGCCAACAGGCGCTTCCAGTTTTTCTGGTTCTTCTTGAAGCTCTTCTTCAGATCATCCAGGGTGCGCTGAAAATCCGCGTTGTCGGCCATCGAGCGCCACGCTGGATTGATGGAGAACCACGGGTAATTCTCGTTGCCAAGGTAGATCGCCCGGCGCAGCCAGTGCAACGACTCCGGCGCATCGCCTTCTACGGCAAAGTAGGTCGCAAGGCGGTAGGCCATCTCACTGTCGGCTTCAGCTGCGGCGAGCGTGTCTTCGGTAATAAAGTCCTCCGCCCGCTTGCGATCTCCCAGCTGCACGTAGCACATGGCAATGGTGGGGAACACGATACGCATCGTGGCATCATCCCGCGTCACCGACTCCAGCGTTTCGATGGCTCGTGAAAGCTGTCCCATACGCATCTGCTGGTACCCCATGGAGATGCGCAGCAACGGCTGACGTGGCTCCAGCGTAAGCCCCTTCTGGATCTCTTCGCCCGCAAGCTCCAACTGGTTTTGGTACTGATACACGCGAGCACGGTGGTTATAAATGACGGCCGCATTGCCCGGGTTCAGCCGGAGCGAGGTATTGAACTGCTCCAGAGCGTCTTCGTACATTCCATCAATGCGCAGCGTCATCCCTGCGACAAGATGCACGTTCCAGTCGTTGCCTGCTGACTGCAAAAGATTTTCAATGCCGTGGCGTGCACTTTCCTTTTCGCCGCGGCTCAGCAGCATATAGACGCGATACAGATTTGCTTCGACCATCGAAGGGTCGATATCCAGGGCGCGATCGAAAGCACGACGCGCCTCCAGCACATGCATCTGTCCGCCGAGTCCGTGGCGCGTGTACTGCAGATGGGTGATACCAAGCCCGGACCAGCCAGGAGCAAAGTTCGCATCGCGGCGCACAACCAGCTCAAAGAGCTCGCGACCGCGATCAAGGTCTTCGCGATTGCCGGTACGCTGCATGAACGAGGTCAGAAAAGCACGGGCCTGCAGATAATCCTCGGAGACGGAATCGACCAGCGCATCCCCACCGCGCTCGCTGTGCGGCTTTGAGTGCACGGTCTGCAGACCGGAACCACGCAGCTCGGCAAAGACTTCGTCACAGATCTCCGTCTGCACCGCGATCAGATCGAACGACTGCACGCTGATGGCGCCACCCGTGCGCACACGCTGACGCTTCACATCCAGCAGCTGCCAGTTCAGATCGAACCCTCGCTCGGAACGCAAAAAGTTTCCGGCGAGCACGAAATCCACCAGAAGCTTCTTGCCAATGCTTAGAGGATCGAGCTGCCACGTGGGCAGGTTCATCAACGTGCTCGAAGGACGAACGACGAGATCAGGCACCTGCGCTAAACGAGCCCCGAGAGCATCCGCCAGGGCCGAGCCATAGAACGGTGTCGACGAGGACGCACCGAGGTTCGTAAACGGAATGACGAGGATGCTGGTGGGCTCATCGGCCACCTTCGGCGCGCTCTCGCGGAAACGCTCAGCCAGCATCGACAGGATGTTGGTCGTGCGCTTCTCCTCTTCCGGCGTTTCAAGATCCTGGCGCTGACGCGCGCTCATACCCACGGCGCCTTCGCCCGGCATCACCATGGTGTCCAGCTGCAGGCTCTTCAGAATCGTCTTCAGCCCTTCGCGTACCTCGGCAGCGGTCTGGTAGCGCTCACTGGGCTGCTTGGCCAGGCAGCGAAGAATGACGCTCTCCAGCTCCTGCGGGATTCCCGGAACCAGCGTACGTAGGCTCGGCGGCTCGGCAAACTGGATCGCACGAATGCTTTGCAGCTCTTGTGCGTCGGGTTTGTGAAAGGGGTGACGGCCGCTCACCATCTCATAGAGGATCAGGCCGAGCGCAAAGATATCGGACTGCACGCTCGATTGACCGGTAACAAACTGTTCCGGCGCCATGTAGGCAATGGTTCCACCGCGCGCGGTGTACGTGGCATCCACCGGGGGCGGCTCAATCGGCAAGCCAGGCAGCTCGGGGTCGAACTCGATCCGCTCGCGCTTCAGCTGACGGGCAAGACCGAAATCAAGGATCTTGATCAGTCCGCCATCGGTCAGCATCACGTTGGCAGGCTTCAGGTCGCGGTGAAAAATCCCCAGCGAATGCGCAGCCGCCAGACCATCGGCGATCTGCATGCCACTGGAAAGCACCAGCTGTGTGCTGGCCGGGCCCTCCGCAATCACCTTGTCCAGACTTTTGCCGGGGATGTACTGCATCACGATGTAGGCTTCGGCTTCAGCCTCACCAACCTCATAGATCGAGCACACATTGGGATGATCGATCGCACTCGCCAAACGTGCTTCGCGAAGCTGCGTAGTACGAATCTGCTCAACGGTTTGCGACGGTCCTCGTTTGAGGAGCTTCATCACGACCGGACGCTGCAACAGCGTGTCATGAGCTAGGAAAACGACCCCGGAGCCACCCGATCCAATTTTGCGGACAAGCTCATACTGCCGAATGACACGACGCGCCATACCCCCAATTATCTCAGCAGAACACCACTCTCTGCCTGTTGGAAACGCTTCGTGCAACACCTGGAGCACGATAACGTCCTCTCCTAAAAGTCAGCCCGGAAAAAGAATTAAAAAATCCACATCAACTCAGGCAGCGTTTCTGGAACTCGTTGCATCGAACGACGTCAGCCACAACAAAATTATTTCGACTAAAGATGCCGCCCCTGGACAACTTTTTCCAACCTTGCGGCAATCATTACGGTCAAGGTTTCTAATGCCCGCTACGATCCTGCTTATCGACGACAACGCAGTTCAGGCAGCCACCCGGCAGACCATCCTGAAACGTGCAGGTTACACGGTAATCGCCGCGCTTTCGCCTGCGCGGACACTCGAACAGCTTAAGAACGGTGAGTTCCCCGGGTCAGTCGACCTCATCGTAACCGACCACATCATGCCTGGAATGAACGGCAACGAGTTCGTGCGTGAGCTGCGGAGCTTTGCGCCACAGGTTCCCGTACTTGTCATCAGCGGTATGGCCGAAGCCGAAGAGGAGTACCAGGGTCTCGGAGTCCACTTCCGCCTGAAGCCTCTGCTGCCGGACAACCTACTGGCCAGCGTGCACAATCTCGCGCCGATCACGACCTAAAAGGCCCTGCGACCAATCGTCGCAGAGTGAACCACTTCCAACCGGTATCCGGTGATCACTCGAAGCAAAGGCGCGTCGCCGGCAAACAATCTGAGAAAATAAGTGCGGAAGGAACGCCGCATGCCACATCCTATGCCGAGCCTGGGCAGTTTTAGCCTCATGCTCGCCCTGGCGCTCAGCGCCTATGCCCTTTTGGCCGGAACGCTTTCCCTGTGGTCTACCGCTAAGGGGCGGCCGCTGGCCGTCTCTTCCGCACAGCTCGGAGAAACCTCTCGACGAGCAGGCATCGCCACCTTCTGGTGCGTCAGCGTTGCGGCCTTCGCTCTGGTCTGGGCTGCGTTCAGCAACGACTACTCCGTTGACTATGTGCTGCACCACACCAACCGCGATCTGATCCCGGTCTATAAGTTTTCCGCACTCTGGTCCGGGCAGGAAGGCTCGCTGTTGCTCTGGGCATGGCTGTTGGCCACCTACGGCTTTGTGATGCGCCTGCGCCACAAGGTAGACGTGGCCCTTACCGCATATGCGTCGACGATTCTGGCAGCGATCCAGCTGTTCTTCCTTCTGCTTCTGGTCTTCGCCGCACCACCGTTTGCCATCGTTCCCGGTGGAATCGCACCCAAGGACGGCTTTGGCCTGAACCCCCTGCTGCAGTATCCGGAGATGGTCATTCATCCTCCGATGCTGTATCTGGGCTACGTCGGATTTTCCATTCCCTTTGCCTTTGCGCTCGGCGCCCTGATGATGCGCTACCCCGGCGAGAAGTGGATTCACATCACCCGCCGCTGGACGATGGTGACCTGGCTCTTTCTTACCTGCGGCATCTGCCTGGGCATGCACTGGGCCTACGCCGTGCTGGGCTGGGGCGGCTACTGGGGATGGGATCCGGTTGAGAACGCTTCGCTTATGCCGTGGCTGGCAGCCACCGCCTTTCTGCACTCGGTCATGATGCAGGAGAAGCGCGGCATGATGAAGGGCTGGAATGTCTGGCTCATCTTCATCACCTTCATGCTTTCGATTCTGGGGACGCTGCTTACGCGCGCCGGCCTGGTCAGCTCCGTACACGCTTTCGCGCAGAGCTCCATCGGCGACTGGTTTGTCGGGTTTCTGTTGCTGGTCGCGGTGGTGTGCCTGTTCACCTTCTTCCTGCAACGCGATCATCTGGTGGCGGACAACAAGCTGGAGTCGCTCGTCTCGCGTGAAAGCTCCTTCCTGTTCAACAACCTGATCCTTCTCGCCGCCTGCTTCACCGTGCTATGGGGAACTCTCTTCCCTGTCCTGTCCGAATACGTACAAGGCTCGAAGGTCACCATGGGCGCGCCGTTCTATAACAAGGTCGCCGTGCCCATCGGTCTTGGGCTGCTCTTCCTGACCGGCGTAGGGCCACTGCTGGCATGGCGCGCCACCTCGCTGCGTTCGATTCGCCGCAACTTCGTGCTTCCCTGCCTCTCGATTCTTGTGATGGCAGGCTCGCTCATCGCCACAGGGCTGCGGCCGTGGGAAGAAGACGACCCGACCTCGAGCCTCTATTCCCTGGTCTGCTTCTCGCTCTCGGCAGGCGTGATCACCGCCATCGTGACGGAGTTCCTCCGCGGAGCCGCGGTGGTTCGCACGCAGACCGGCAAGAATCTTCTGGCCTCCACCCTTTTGCTTACGCGCCGCAACACACGCCGTTACGGCGGCTACATCATCCACTTTGGCATTGTGGTTATGTTCATCGGCCTCGCAGGCGCAGCGTTCAACCAATCCAAAGAGATGGAGATGCACTTCGGAGACTCGGTGCAGATCGGGTCGTGGAAACTGGTGTGCAACTCATACTCACAGGACACCAACGCGAATTACGACACCGACTACGCCCTCATGGATGTCTTCCACAACGGCAAGAAGATCACACAGCTTGCTCCGGAGCGCCGCTTCTACACAGCTTCACAGCAGACATCGACCGTGGTCGCGATTCACTCCACGCTGTCGCGCGATCTCTACGTCGTCTTCGAAGGCCGAAACCCGCAGACCGATCGCCCGATCCTGAAGGTCTTCCTGAACCCCCTGGTGAACTGGATCTGGATCGGTGTCCTGATTGTCATTCTGGGTACGGCAATTGCGCTGGTGCCCTCTCTCACACCGAGCCGCGCTCCGGTAGCGCTTCCGGCAAAGGCTCCTCCGGCTGAAACGCCTGCGTTTACCGCCGTGACCGCACAGGCCAAGAATGCAGCGGGGCCTTCCCATGCTTAGCCGGATGTTTGCCTTTCGCCTTCCGACAGCGCTTCGCCGCTCGGCACACCTGCTTTTGCTGCTCGTGGTTGGCTTCACGATGCTCGGCGCCGGGACGCCGTCAGCCTCCCGCTTCAACGATCTCGGGCACAAGCTGATGTGCCCCTGCGGTTGCGGCGAGATCTTGCTGGAGTGCAATCATGTCGGCTGCCCGGACTCTAATCGCATGATCGGCGAGCTGCAGCAGCAGCTCAGCACAGGCCTTGGCGATACCGGTGTGCTCAACTTCTTCTCCGCAAAATATGGGCCGACCGTGCTGGCCGCGCCCATCCGCGGAGGCTTTGACCTCGTCGCATGGATCGTTCCGTTCGCGGTGCTGCTCCTCGGCGTACTTGCAGTCGTTCTGGTGCTGAGAATGTGGAAACGCCGCCAACAGCCGCTGGCAACAGCGGCTTCTGCCCCCTTGCCCGATACCTTGCAGGAACAGATTCGGCGCGAGACGGAGTACTGACCCACTTACGGGATCAGTACTGGCGAAATCGTGGCATGGACTTCCATGCCCCCGAATCCTAGACTGGGCCCTCTATGACGCGCTTAGAACTCCTGACCATCGTGGTCGGCCGCGCCCGCAGCAACGGGTTTGAGTTTCGTCGCTGGTACACAGCACGCCTCAACGTGCCATGGATCTCAGCGAAGGCGGCGTTACAGCTCCTGGAATCACAGCGCCGCTACTACGCTCTTCTCTTCTCCCACGAGTTTGCTCAGAGCTTCTGGAAGCCGGGCATCGAAATTACCTTTGAAATTCCGGGCTCAAGTTTCCAGCGCCGGCGCGCAGACGGAACGATCGTCACCGTCGAGCGCAAGCCGTTCATCAAGCGCTCCACACGGCCGGAAGCCTGGAAGTATCACCTGAAAGAGATGGCGCTGGCCGAAGAACCGCTGCGGTACATTCGCAAGTACCTCGCGGTGGAAGACGAGCTGGAAGAAGACATGGCGGCCGGAAGTTCCGAAACCGTCGAGCTGCGCTCCCCCAAGCCTCGCGTACCGAAACGCCCCCGCCGCGAGAAGCCCATCGTTCGACCACTGCCTACCGACATGCCCGAGTTCCTGCGCAGACCGTATCGCTAAGGCTGAACGAGCACTACCATCCAGCCTCAGTTGCCGCCAGTCATCTCCTGCAAAGCCTTTTCGGTTGCCTTTTTCGTCTTCGGGAAAGGGTCGAGCTGCAGCACGCGGCGGTAGTTTTTCTCTGCCTCATCGAGCTTCCCGAGCTTGCGCGCAGCCTCAGCCAACGCGAAGTGAGCCTCGGCGTCGTCGTCAAAGAGACTCACCGCGTCCTGGGCACGCCCATAGGCTCCGCGGTAGTTTCCGTCCTGCTGATAAAACTTGGCAACGCGAAGATCTTCCGCCTCGCGATCATCATTGCTCATCGGTGGTGGCGACGGCGGACGGTGCAGGTTGCGCTTCGGAGCCGGTGGCGTATCGCTGTTCACGTCGTCCGCAGAGGGCGACTTGCCCGGATCGGAGCTATCGGGGGCAGAGGAACTGGAAGAGGAGCTGCTGCTCGACGAAGACGAGGAATCCCCTGAGCTGCCCGCATCGTTCAACCCCGGAGTCTGTCCCTTATCAGCATCCGGCTGTCCGGCAGCAGGCGATGGTGCTGCCGGTGTGTCTGCAGGCGGTGTCGTTGTCGTATCGGCAGCAGCTGCAGGAGCACCGCTGCTTTCCCCGGGGAACGGAAATTTCTTCGCAAGGCTGCTTCCTGCGCCGTCATCCTGCCCGGAGTCCTTGCCTGCATCCGGGTCCGGAGCGTCCAACGCATCCGAGTCATCGCTCTTGCTCTTCTTTTTGCGAGCTTCCTCGCGCTTACGACGCGCCTCTTCCCTGGCTTGCGATGGAGTACAGTTGCTGGTCCCCGTAAGCTGGCCATCCTTCTGCGTCACCGAGTAGGTGCACCCCTGCTCCGGCGTACCGGAGGAGCCGGCCGCCGGCGATGCAGGCTGCGGCGACCCCGGAGGAACCGTTTGCTGGGCTTGCGAAGGATCCGGCAAATTGCCCGGTTGCTGCGTCGAAGTGCTTTGCGCACTCGCTGTAACTGCCCCCAGCAGAAGACATCCGCCCATCGCCCATACACGCACCGTCATACACCCCATTAGACTCCATTCGCGAAAGAAGATCACCTGCTACACTCACTCCACGATGCCACCGCGTAAGTCCTCTCAGGAAACCTCTCCCCGCCTGCTCATCCAGTCCTCATCGATCCACGCCGCAGGCTGCATTACGTTGGACCCGATCCGCCGTGGGCAGAAGATTCTGGAGTACAACGGAGAGCGCATCCCAAAGGGCGTTGCCGATCTGCGCTATGAAAATCGTTTCGTAACCTATCTCTTTGGGTTCGGCGATGAAGGCGATGTGATCGACGGCTTTGGCACCGCCATGTTCCTCAACCACTCCTGCAACCCGAACTGCGCTACCGAAGAAATTGACGGCCGCGTTTTTGTCCGGGCTGTGCGCGATATCGCGGCAGGCGAGGAACTGCTCTACGAGTACAACCTGTACGACTCCGATCCTGACGACGTTGCCGACTGTTACTGCGGTGCTCCGCAGTGCCGTGGCACCATGTACTCTGACGCCGAAGTGGCGCGCCGGAACCGGGCTTTGGCGCGGCGTGCGACCAGAGCCTCTGCATCGCAGGTAGTCGGTTAGGCGGCTCGTCCGCAACCCTAGCCACCGCGTGCGGCCACGCGATCAACAGCCCCGGAGCCAGTACAATCTCTCAGGAGATGGCCTACCAGGTTTTAGCACGCAAGTACCGTCCCCTCAGCTTCTCCGACGTCGTCGGACAAGACCACGTGACGCGCACCCTGCTGAATGCGCTGGCGCAGAACCGTATCGCCCACGGTTATATCTTCTCCGGCCACCGCGGCATCGGCAAAACGACCATCGCCCGTATTCTGGCGTCGGCGCTGAACTGCCGCAGGACGGTCGGCTCCCCGGAGCGCCCAACACCCGAGCCCTGCAACAGCTGTGAAAGCTGCCTGGAGATCCGCCAGGGAAGCTCCGTCGACGTCATCGAGATCGACGCCGCCACCAATCGCGGTATCGACGAGGTGCGCGAGCTACGCGATGCAGCACGCTATCAGCCGGCACGCGACAAATTCAAGATCATCATCCTGGACGAAGCCCATCAGATTACCGATGCGGCGTTCAACGCTCTGCTGAAGACGCTGGAAGAGCCACCCGACCACATCGTCTTCATGTTTGCGACCACTGAACCGGAAAACATTCCGCAGACGATTCGTTCGCGCTGCCAACACTTCAGCTTCCACGCAGTCAAGCTCGACGATATCGTCGGCCAGCTGCGTAAAATCTCCGACGACGAACAGCTTGATGTCGATAACGCAACGCTCTCCCTGCTGGCCGAAGCCGGGGATGGCTCCATGCGCGATGCTCTGTCCATCATGGATCAAGCGATTGCCTCCGCTCCGCTGGTCGACGGCAAGCCGCATCTCGCTCTGGAACAGGTACGCGAGCTCATGGGCTCGGTCTCAAACGTTATCTATGAACAGGTGCTCGGGGCGGTGGATGCGAATAACTCCGCCGACGTGCTGTCCATCATCGCGAGACTGCTCGACGCAGGAAACGGCCCGACACAGATCGCTCGCCAGTTCGTGCGCTTTCTGCGGAACTGTGTCGTTGCCAAAATTACGGCGCTGCAGCCGGATAGTGAAGCTACAGGCATTGCGGCCGACCTGCTGCAGATCTCCCCGGAAGAACGCTCGCGCGCCGCACGCGCTGCGTCTCGTTTTACGGAAGAGGATCTCTCCCGCTTTCTCGCCATCATGCTTCGTACCTTCGACGAGCTGGGCTACCGGCAGGAGCAACGCTTCCACCTGGAGCTAGGCCTACTGAAGCTGGTGCATGTGCAACGCCTGCTCCCCGTGGAAGAACTGCTCTCTCAGCTTGGTGTCCCTGCCGGCGGTGGGAACACGGCTAAACCGGTAACAACGCCTTCCGCGCCGCGAGCAGCCGCGACGCCTTCTGCGGCCGCTCGCCCTGCAACAACACCGGCGCGTCCTTCGGCTGCCACTCCTACGACTGCCGATGCCGCACCGAAGTCTCCGGCACCGGCAAAGCCTTCCACGAGCATCACCGATGCCTTTGGCTCAGCTCCCGGAACGCCGAAAGCATCGCTCTCCGCCGCTCCGGCACCAACGCCCGCAGTCTCTTTCGAGCGGGAAAGCAGCCGCAAAGCACCACAGCCCTCCGCAACCTCCACGGAGACCACCAGCGGCTCGTCCCCGCTGACGAACGGCTCATTGGCGATTGCTCCGGAGCCGGCTCCTGCAGCAAAGCCTGCTCCACAGTTGGTTACAGCGGAAGAACCTCCCGCAACCCCGTTTGCCGTAAGCGCACCGGAGCCCATAACGGTTACGCCACCAGAACCTATCGCGGTCACGCCGCTACCGGAACCGGTTCCTCCTGCCGCACCCATTCAGGAAGCCCCCGCAGAAGCTCCCGAAGAGGATGCCTCCGTCGATCCGGCTGAAAATGATCTTCTGACCAAGCTGCAGGCTGAGATGACCCAGCAGTTGGCAGAGGCCAAGGGTCAGGAAACCGCATCGCATCAGATTGAAGACGCAACGTTCACGCTCAAGGGAACGTTGCTGGAGATTCAAACCACGGTCTCCAAAGCCATGCTGCCTGTCATTCTGAATGCAGAGGCCAACCGGATTCTGACCGCGACGTTGCGTGAGCTCGCACCAGAGCTAAAGTTGACGTTGCTGCCCGGCACTCCCGCAAACGCAGCCTCCGCGAAGAAACCCAAGGCCGCGCGGGCAGGCTCTGTACAGGAACTCGCAGAGAAGCATCCGCTCGTACAGGAAGCCAGGCGGCTTTTCTCTGCTGAGATCTCCAACGTTATCGACCTGCGCAAATAAGAAGGAGCCTTCCATGGACTTTTCCAAGCTCGGCGAAATGCTCTCCGCCGCAAACGATATGAAGCAGCAGATGGACGAGCGGCTGGCCACTACCGTGCTGGAGGCAGACTCCGGTGGTGGCGCGGTGCGGGTAAAGATCAACGGCAAGAAAGAGCTGCTCAGCCTGCGCATCGATGCCTCTGCAGCACAGGCTGTAGGCAGCGATATCTCCATGCTCGAAGACCTCATCATCGCCGCCGTAAACGCCGCAGGCCGCAAGGCCGATGAAGCACAGGACTCGACGGCAAAGGGCATGCTGGGCAATATGCTGCCCGGCTTCTAACCGCACACCGCTTCTTCCCTTTTCGGCTTCCCCATGACTACGCGATTCGCAGCGCCGATGGCGCAACTCATTGACGAGCTTCGCAAACTGCCCGGTGTCGGCACCAAGACCGCGCAGCGCTATGCCTTCCATATCCTGCGCTCTGCCAATGCGGACGCCGACGCGCTGGCACAGGCGATCCGGGCGCTCAAGCAGGCGCTGCGTCTTTGCTCGGTCTGCAACAACATTACGGACCTGGACCCATGCCATTTCTGCACCTCGGAGACGCGCAACGCGCGCGAACTCTGCGTTGTGGAAGAACCAACCAACATTGCTGCGATTGAAAAAACGCAATCCTACAACGGCGTCTACCACGTGCTCCACGGCACGCTTTCGCCGGTGAACGGTATCGGCCCGGAGCAGCTCAGGCTCAACAATCTGTGGCCTCGCCTAAACGAGGTCGATGAAGTAATTCTCGCAACCTCACCGACGGTCGAGGGAGAAGCCACTGCGCGCTATCTCGCCGATGAGCTCCACAAGCTGCATCCTGCGCTGCACGTTTCAAGAATCGCCACGGGAGTTCCCGCAGGCTCCGACATCGAATATGTTGACGAAGTCACCATGACGCGCGCGCTCGAGAACCGCAGAACCGTCTCCTAGCCCTCAAGCGGCAAAAAGAAACCGGACGGAGCATCACTGCATCCGTCCGGTTTCTCTTCTTCTTTTCCGACTCCGAATCAGGCGTCGATTTTAAGACGCATATCCCCACCCGTCATCTCCTTCGGCAGCTCGATATCGAGCGCACCCAGGATGGTTGGAGAGATATCCCGCAACGAACCGTCGCTGCGCAGCGAGTACTTTGCTGCATCCTCACCGACGTAGATGAACGGCACAGGATTCGTGGTGTGCGCCGTGTGTGGGCCACCGGATACAGGATCAATCAACATCTCAGCATTGCCGTGGTCCGCCGTAATAATCCAGCGTGCATTTGCCTGCTTCACCGCCTGATAGATGCGGGCCAGCTGTGCGTCCACCGCTTCAACCGCTTTTACCGTCGGCTCAATCTTGCCGGAGTGACCGACCATATCGGCGTTCGCAAAGTTGACGATCACGATATCGAACGCGGTGTCGTTCAGCGAACGCACCACGATATCGCCGATACCCTCCGAAGACATCTCCGGTGCCAGATCGTAGGTCGCAACCTTCTTCGACTGAACGAGCTCGCGATCTTCTCCCTTGAACGGCTTTTCAATGCCGCCATTGAAAAAGTACGTTACGTGAGCGTACTTCTCCGTCTCCGCAACGCGTAGGTTGCGGAGTTCAAAGCGCTCCATCACGTTTGCCAACAGGTTATCCATCGACTCCGGAGGAATCACCATGGGCAGCTTGAACTTCGGGTCGTACTGCGTCATGGTGATGTACAGCAGATTCTGCGGCACACCTTCGATCGGAATCTCCTCGTCCAGCTCTGCGGCCTTCGGAAGCTCTATCCCTGCAGTCTTGGTCAAACCGGAACGGCGCGCAAGGACACGCGTAATCTGGCGCACACGATCCGCACGGTAGTTGAAGCACAGCACCGCATCCTCGTCCTCGATGCGGCCGATCGGATCGCCCTTCTCATCGAGACAAAGGAAGGGCTCAACAAACTCATCCGTAATTCCGTTGTTGTAGCTTTCGCGAACACGCGCCACGGGATCGGCGTACGCACCGCCCTCAGCCGAGGTAGTGCACATCGCGCGGAATGCCTTGAGTTCCTTCTCCCAGCGCAGGTCGCGATCCATAGCGAAGTAGCGGCCGCTCACGCTGGCAATCTGCCCAACGCCATACTCCGCAAACTTCTGCTGTAGCTCCTCGAGATAACCCACACCCGAGGTCGGCAGCGTATCGCGCCCATCCATGAACGCATGCACGTAAACGCGCTTCAGGTGGAACATCGCCGCCATCTTCAACAGCGCATACAGGTGACGCTGATGCGAATGCACGCCACCATCACTCACCAATCCGATGAGGTGAAGCGCGCGGTTCTGCTGCGCAGCATGCTCCATCAGATGGACCAGCGTGGGGTCCTTGAAGAACTCACCCGAGTCAATCGCTGTGTCAATGCGCGTAATATCCATGCGCACAACGCGTCCGGCACCGAGGTTCAGATGGCCGACCTCAGAGTTTCCCATCTGCCCATCGGGCAACCCGACAAAGTGCTCACTGGCGCGCACCAGCGTATGCGGATACTCCGCGAGCAGCTTGTCATATGTCGGCTTCCGGGCCAGGGCAATCGCGTTGGCTTTCGTCTCAGCGCGATAACCCCACCCATCCAGAATCGTCAGCAGTACCGGACCGTTCTTGCGCACTCGTTCTCCTACTGCTGGCAGTTGATCGACTTGCGGCCAAGGAACTGAGCGGTCTGGCCAAGCTCTTCCTCAATGCGCAGCAACTGGTTGTACTTTGCAATACGATCCGTACGCGATGCCGAGCCGGTCTTGATCTGACCTGCACCCGTACCCACCGCAAGATCAGCGATGAACGTATCCTCGGTCTCACCCGAACGATGCGAGATGATCGAGGTGTAGCCATTGCGACGCGCCAGCTCAATCGCTTCCAGAGTCTCCGAGATCGTACCGATCTGGTTGACCTTCACCAGGATCGAGTTGCCGACCTTCTCGTCAATTCCCTGCTGCAGGCGTTTGGAGTTGGTTACGAAGAGATCGTCACCCACCAGCTGCACCGTGCGGCCGATCTTATCGGTGAGAATCTTCCAGCCCTTCCAGTCATCCTCAGCAAGACCGTCCTCGATCGAGATGATCGGGTACTGGCGGCACCAGCTCTCCCAGTAGCTCGCCATCTGCTCAGAGTTCTTCTCGCTCTTGTCGCTCTTCTTGAAGATGTACTTGCCGCTGGCCTTGTCGTAGAACTCGCTCGATGCGGGGTCCAGCGCGATCGCAATCTCTTCACCGGCCTTGAAGCCTGCAAGCTCAATGGCCTCGAGAATCACTTCAAGTGCTTCCACATTCGACTTCAGCGAAGGAGCAAAGCCGCCTTCATCGCCCACTGCCGTGTTGTAGCCCTTCTTCTTGAGCACGCCCTTGAGCGTATGGAAGACCTCGGTGCCCCAGCGCAGAGCATCGGAGAACGACTCCGCACCGACCGGCATCACCATGAACTCCTGGAAGTCCACGTTGTTGTCGGCGTGTGCGCCACCGTTCAGAATGTTCATCATCGGCGTCGGCAGAAGCGATGCGTTGACACCGCCGAGATAGCGGTACAGCGGCAGACCAAAGGCCTCCGCAGCCGCGCGAGCGGTCGCCATCGAGACAGCGAGGATCGCATTGGCACCCAGGCGCCCCTTGTTCTCCGTACCGTCGAGCGCCAGCATCGTCGCGTCGATCAGCTTCTGGTTGGAAGCATCCATGCCCTTCAATTCGGGCCCGATGATGCTCTCCACGTTCTCTACGGCCTGCAGAACACCCTTGCCGAGATAGTGATTCTTGTCGCCGTCACGAAGCTCAACCGCCTCATGCTCGCCGGTCGAAGCGCCCGAAGGCACCGCTGCGCGGCCACGGACACCGTCTTCCAGAATTACATCCGCTTCCACGGTGGGGTTTCCACGGCTATCCAGAATTTCCCGTGCAACAATCGACACAATTTCAGTCATGGCTTCTCTCTGTTTTCCCTTCCGACGGCTACCAGGCCGGGCAATGCGGTGATGCAGACGGTCGTTCAGGGCAGGACGCCGGTCGACGGCGATTGCTTGCCCTGTGGATCCCGAGATCATGCTTACTAGCTCTGTCATCTGCTTTGGAACCGCGAGCATACAGTTTAGCAAAGCGCGGTGAATACAAACGCTACTGAGGTGTTTCCATCAAAATCATCTCTTGTTCATCAAGCGGCATCAGCAGAGAAACCTTGGTGCCGCGCCCCGGACGGCTCACCATCTCCACCCGTGCATTTTCTCCATAAAGCACCTGCATTCGCTCCCGGACGTTACTCATGCCGATCCCGAATCCTTCCCGGACCAGGCCGCTGGTTGGGGAAGGGATATCGCGTCCGGGCTCGATGCCGACGCCATCATCCTCCACCTCCAGCAGTAGCTTCCCCCCCACCAGGCGGCTGCGCAGCGTAACGGTTCCTCCACGAATGCGCGGCTCCAGACCATGCTTGATGGAGTTTTCAATCAAAGGCTGCAGCAACATGCTGGGAACGACCAGATGCAGGGTGTCCGGCGCAATTTCTTTCACCACACGCAACTTTTCTCCAAAACGAACTACCTCGATGTCCAGATAGTCGTCGGTAAATGCCAGCTCTTCCTCCAGCGGCACGAAGGCTTCGCGATCGCGCAACAGCGCCCGCAGAATGTTGCTCAACTTCACGATCATCTCGCGAGCCAACTCCGGCCGCGAACGGATCAGCGATGAGATCGAGTTCAACGTGTTGAAAAGAAAGTGAGGGTTGATCTGGCGCTGCAGCGCATCCAAACGAGCCTCCAGCAGCAGCCGCCCCTGCTCCTCGAGCTTCTGCTCGATTCTCACGGCATTCCAAATCTTGAGCGGTATGCCAACCACAACCGGAGCACAGGCACAGATCAATAGCTCAATTGCCCAGGAGTCGGAGTGGAGCTCAAAAAAATACTTCGGGTAAAAATGAGCCACGATCGTCAGCCCGAACTCCACCACCATGATCAGAGCCAGCAGCATGATCTGACGATCGAGATGGGGCCGCCGGACGTTGCGCCGAACCCACCGATAGATGCTCAGGTCAATCAGCGGCGTAAAAAGCCAAATGTCTTCTTCATCCACAAACCGCCGGAAGGCCCCGAAGATAGCCGCCACCAACAAGTTCAGCGGCAAGGCGAGCCACTCGCCATGTGCCAGCGCGGGTAAGGCAAGCGCCATACCACCCAGCATGCCCGGCCCTGTCCCCAGAATGAGCGCGGCAATCACCGTGGCTTCAAACGAGATATCGGCGGCCAGAAAGTTCGGTACGCGCACACGCACCCACACGCCCAGCACAAGGGGAAAGATCATCAGGGCCAGCAGCAAGAGAGTGTCAGCGCCGCTACGCGACTTACGCAGCAACAGGCGCTTGAATCGCCACGCACGAGCAAGAGACGAGGCTACCGCCGCGGCCACGCCCAGTTCCACCAGCAGCGAGATGAGGATCAGCTTTGGATCGGTCGAATGCACGCCTCTACTCTACCTGTCCGGCTCCCCGTTCCGGCCGCACGGGCCGTTGAATCCAATCGCTCGCTTCACGAATCTATAATTTTGTTATGTCGTTCGTGAGTGTCAGTAAAGTCGCCGATGCCGATTTCCCCACCCGCTGGGGACATTTCCGTATTCTCGGCTTCGAAGGCCTGACCGCGCCCGGCGATCCGACCCGAAAGCCTGTCGAATCCGCCGTGGCGCTGGTGATGGGAGATATCCATTCGAATCCGCCGATCGTGCGCATCCACTCGCAGTGCCTCACAGGCGACGTCTTCCACTCGCTGCGCTGCGACTGCCACGACCAGCTGCACAAGGCCCTCGGCATGATCGCAGACGCTGGAGCGGGCATTCTGCTCTACGAGCAGCAGGAAGGCCGTGGCATTGGCCTGATGGCCAAGCTCAAGGCCTACGAACTGCAGGAGCAGGGACTCGATACGATCGAAGCCAACGAACAGCTCGGCTTCGAAGCCGATTGCCGCCACTTCGAGCTGCCAGCAGAGATGCTGAAGCTGCTCGGCGTATCCGCCGTGCGGCTGATTACGAACAACCCCGAAAAGGTCTCGGCGCTGGAAGCGGCAGGCATTCGCGTCCAGGAACGCCTCTCGGCCACCATTCCCTCAGAGCCGACCTTCGAGCGCTATATCGAAACGAAGCGCGAACGTATGGGGCATCTCGTCGGTTAATTTCTGTGCGAAAAATGGCTTGGCCGGAAACTTCCGCCAAGCCATTTTTCGTTTCACCGCATCCAAACGAATATGGCTACCGATCTCGAAACGCTCAAGCACGCTCCGGCCGAACTCGGCCTCAATGAACTTCTGGCACAACGCTGGAGCCCCCGCTCCTACGCGGACAAGCTGGTTTCCGACAGCGACCTGAAAACCATCCTGACCGCCGCCGGATGGGCAGCGTCTTCCATGAACGAACAGCCCTGGCGCTTCCTCGTCGGCCGTCGCGGCCACGACACCTACGACAAGATCTTTGACACGCTCATGCCGGGCAATCAGGCATGGGTTTCGACCGTGCCTCTGCTCATTGCCACCATCGCGCGTAAAACCTTCACCCCGCGAGGCGATGAAGAGGCAAAGCCCAACGGCTGGGCGATGCACGATGTAGGCGCGGCATCGGCCAATATGTGCCTGCAGGCGATCAGCCTTGGCATCCACACGCACGGCATGGCGGGCTTCAACCGCGAGCAGCTGCGTGCCAACTTCAACATCCCCGAGGGGTACGAAGTTTGCGCGGTCTGGGCTATGGGCTACCTGGGCTCCCCCGAGGTTCTGCCCGAGCACTACAAAGCCATGGAGACCTCGGCACGCACCCGCAAGCCGCTCAGCGAATACGTATTCACCCACTGGGAAGAAGCCGCCAAGCTCTAATCACGCTCAATGGCATCATCCGCGACACAAGAAAACGGCACAGGGCTTCCTGAGCCGTTTTCTTGTGTCGCGGATGACTTACGCCCGCTGCGATTCCTCTTGCTGGACGATCTTTGCCGTGGTGACCATCTGACCGGCGTGGCGCTGCGTGTGCTCCGCACAGTGCACCAGCAGACCTCCCACGGTTGTTGGCAACCGCTGCCGTCCAATGCCCCGCTTCAGCTCGTACTCCAGCGGCTGGAACGCGACGACGCGTTGCCGGGCCCGTTGCAGCCCCTGGCGCGCCTCCTGCAGTACCTCGGCCAGCGTGCCGGGGTGCATCTCAGTCCCCAGCTGCGCAAGCTGATGCTCATCGAGCATTCTGTCTTCGGCATACGTCAACAGGCGATCGAGTGATCGGGCCATGTGACGCAAGTGAAACGCCACCGAGGGTAGGCCCAGCGGACGGGCAAAACAGGCCTGCTGCGAGAGAGGTGCGACCCAGCGCTCCAGATCTTCCTCTGCGTGCTCCAGCGCGTGCAGAACGCCACGACGCAGCGCATCGAGCTCTGCGTGCGTTCCGCGCATCCATGGCTCTCTCGTCGGCTCGCTCGTTGGCTTGCTCATAGACTCACTCCTCCCGGCGCCTCGCACAGCCGCCCAGCCGGGCAAAAACAAGGGCCGCCTAAACGCGATGGCTGGCCACAGGCGAGCGGTGCGTTCAGACGGCCCTTGCCGTTCCTGCCGGACGGGAGGTCTACTCCTCGGCCGGATTTCCGGGCAGCTCAGCCGGAGCTGCGTCTTCCACAGAAGCAACGCCCTCCGCCGTAGCGGGCTCCACCGGAGTGCTGGTTGCCGGCGTCGCGCCCTTGACGCGCACCACGGTGATCTTGTCGAAGCCTTCTTTGAAGGCCGGCGGGCGAAGCCGCTCCGCCATCTTGTGCATCACCTCGTCGGTCACCTGGCGATCACGCTTGGAGTTGCGCTCCAGACAGACCGCCAAAGGCACGTCAAAGAACACCGCCTGAACCTCGTAGCCAAAGCTCTTGGCCATCTTGATCCACTGGCGACGTTCATGCGGGCTCAGGTTTGTTGCGTCGACATAGTTCCACGGCATCTTCGCAATCAGGCGAGCACGCAGCAGGCTGCGCAGCGTGGAAAAGACCAGGCCCTGATAGCGCTGCTCCGTGATGTCGTCAAACAAAATGGTCCGCAGCATATCGCTTGAAAGCGGCTGCACGCCACGGCGCTTGTACCAGGTGGTCTTGCCGGAGCCCGGCAAACCGATGGTCAGCACCACGTAGCCGCGTGGCGAGCGCGCCGGAACCGCAACGGGCTCAGCAGGTGGGGTAGCCACCGACTCAGGCTGAGTCTCATGCACCAGTTGCGGCGCTTCTGCCGCAGGTGCCTCTTCCGGCACAGCAACAGGAAGCTCGCTGGCTGCAGGAGCCTCTACGGCCTCCGCCACAACCCGCTCAACCACTGGTTCGGACTCTTCCGCAGGGCTTGCACCCTGCGCCGTTTCCGGATAGCTCGGCCGTAAAGGGGCCAGTTGATCTGTGGGCAATTCCTGCCCAATTTTTCCGGTGGATTCCGATTCGTTCGGTCCACCACGTTTTCCGCGTCGTCTCATCAGCTTCTCGCGCATCCATTCGCGCATGGTTGGTTTGTAACACACGCCCGCAAGTGCCGCCAAAACGAGGACCTCTGCGGGTCTCTGGCGACGCCTCTCCCCCGGACCTGGCCGCGGGGCAAAACAACGTTACGCCGGAAGAAATACGGTAGCTCCCCGCGCTCTGGAAAACCCTCTGCTAGCCTTGTTAGGTCGGACCGAGGGTCCACATAAATTTATCCAGAGGTTTTAAACGCTCATGGCAGTCAAGGTTGGCATCAACGGCTTCGGCCGCATCGGCCGTAACGTCTTTCGCACCGCGCTGGCAAATCCGGAAATCGAGTTCGTAGCGGTCAACGATCTCACGACGCCGGCAACGCTCGCCCACCTGCTCAAGTATGACTCGATTCTCGGCAACCTGAAGAACGAGATCACCGCAGTGGAAGACGGCATTCTCGTCGATGGCAAGAAGATCAAGGTTTTCGCCGAGCGCGATCCGAGCAAGCTGGACTGGGCCTCCGTCGGAGCCGAGATCGTGGTGGAATCCACCGGATTCTTTACCGACGCGACCAAGGCCAAGGCGCACCTTGGCACGACGGTCAAGAAGGTCATCATCTCCGCTCCGGCCAGCAACGAAGACCTGACGGTGGTGCTCGGCGTCAATCACGATAAGTACGATCCGGCAGCACACCACGTCATCTCGAACGCGAGCTGCACGACCAACTGCCTCGCTCCGGTGGTCAAGGTCATCAACGACACGTTTGGAATTGTTCATGGCCTGATGAACACGATCCACTCGTACACCAACGATCAGGTCGTACTCGATGCACCACACAAGGATCTGCGCCGCGCACGCGCCGCTGCGCTGAGCATGATCCCGACCTCGACCGGTGCCGCCAAGGCCCTGAAGCTCGTCATCCCTGAGATGGCCGGCAAGCTCGACGGCTTCTCCATCCGCGTCCCGACCCCGACGGTCTCGGTCGTCGACCTGACCTTCACCGCCGAAAAGCCGATCAGCGTCGAGAGCATCAACGCCGCCATCAAGGCCGCTGCGGAAGGTCCGCTCAAGGGAATCCTGGGGTACACCGAAGAAGAGCTGGTTTCGACCGACTTCCGCGGCAATCCGCTTTCGTCCATCTTCGATTCCAAGCTGACCAAGGTTATCGGCAACACGGGCAAGATCATCTCCTGGTACGACAACGAGTGGGGTTACTCCTCGCGCGTGAAGGACCTGATTCTGTTCCTCGTCGAAAAGGGTCTCTAACCTCAATCGGATCCACGTGCAGCGGGGTGAACGGCAACGTTCACCCCGCTGCATTTTTGTGCTCGAATGGAACGCAATGGAGAACTTCCGCCTCCGCGTCTTTCGCTCCGTGGCCCACCACCTGAACTTCCGTGCGGCAGCGGAGCAACTGCGCCTGACCCAGCCCGCCGTTACACAACAGATCAAGACGCTCGAAGAAGAACTGGACACAGCGCTCTTTCTCCGCACCGCAGGCAAAGTCTCTCTGACGCCGGCAGGCGAAGCCCTGCTGCCCTATGCGGAGCGTCTGGCCCAAACAGCGGAAAACGCGCGCGAAGCCGTTGCGGCCGCAGAAGGGCGTTCGGCAGGCAGGCTCACGCTCGCCGCCTCGCAAACCATCGCGCAGTACCTGCTTCCCCACCTGCTTGCAGGCTTCCTGCGCGAGCACCCGCACGTCGAGATCGTCTCTCAGACCGGCAACACCCACGAAGCCCTGGCAACGCTCGCCGAACACAAAGCGCAGCTTGCGCTCATCGAAGGCCCCGCCCTGCGGCAGGATGTGCAGGTACGGCCGTTCATGACCGATCACATGCTGCTGATCGTTCCACCAGACCACGCCTGGGCCGGCAGCACGATTACGGTCGCCCAGTTGCGCGAAGCCCCGCTGCTGCTCCGGGAACGGGGCTCCGGCTCCCGGCGCATCGTCGAGCAGGCGCTTGAATCGGCAGGCATCAAAGCGCGAGAGCTGAATCCCCGCATGACCTTTGACTCAACCGAGGCGCTGCTCGCCGCCGTTGAGGCGGGGCTTGGTGTGGCGTTCGTCTCGCAATGGGCGGTGCGCACACAGCTACAGCTTGGCACGCTGCAGAGCGCAAAGGTTCAGGGCCTGCGGCTGGAGCGCAGCTTTTCCATCGCCCGCCTCTCGGGCCCGGAACCCACAGGCGTACTGGGCAGCTTTTCTCGCTTCGTCCTCGAACAAGGCGCGGCCTTTGATCATCTGCTGGCTAAATCGAAATCCAGCCGGAAGCGATAGCCAGCAACGAAGCGCTGCCGACGATCAGCCACAGCACCACGCCCTGCACCAGCGGACGCACACCCACTCGCTTGAGTGTTTTGCGGGAAAGGCCTGAACCGATCAGAAAGAGCGTCGCCGTCAGGCCTGTCTTCCCCAAAGAGCTCAGCACCGCAAAGCTCTTCTCCCACCCCGGCAACAGCGCATGGATTGCTGCGGCAAGGCAGAACAGCAGGATGAACCACGGCATGGAAACGCGCGTCTTCGAGCCTGCCGCGCGTCCTCGGGCAACCACCGCGGCCGTGACCAGCGAAACCGGAACAATCCACAAGGCACGCGCAAGCTTCACCGTTGTACCGACGGCAAGCGCCTGAGAGCCGTAGGCGGCCGTTGCCCCGACCACAGAGCTCGTGTCATGTATCGCCAGTGCCGACCAAAGGCCAAAGGCGTTTTGCGAAAGCCCCAACGCGTGTCCCAAAACCGGAAACAAGAGCAGGGCCACAGAGTTCAGCAAAAAAACCGTGCCCATGGAGATCGTGATCGCCTCTTCCCCGGCCTCCAGCACCGGGGCAACGGCGGCGATTGCGCTACCACCGCAGATCGCGGTACCGATCGTGATCAGGAACGAGGCCTGCCGCTCCACGCGCAGCAGCTTGCCCAACAGTAAGCCCAGCGCAAGCGCAACGCTGATACTCATCGCCGTGTAGGCAAACCCTGAGCTTCCCGCATGCACCACCTCGCGCACGTTCATGCCAAAGCCCAGCAGCACCACCGCAGCCTGCAGCAGGAACTTCGAAAGCCGCGCGCTCTCTGCCCGCATGGGGTGCTCCTGCGTCGTTAGACCGAAAATCAGACCTCCCAGCAAGGCCACCGGTGGGCTTACCAGGCCGGTTCCGGCTAAGAGCAGGCTCAACAAAAAAATCATCCTTGCATCGAGCAGCTTTGCGGTTGCCCTTTCCGGTACAGCGTGAATTGCCTCCATCGTTTGCTCCTTTTCCACTTCGTCTGCACCTACCATCGCGCCGCACTCCGGTATTCGTCCAAGCGGAAGTTCTTATGGCCGATAAGTAGCCATCGCAATGCGTCGACAAAGTCGTTTATCCTTTTCCTGTAATGGCCAAGCTTTCAATCCGAGACCTAGACCTCACCGGCAAGCGCGTCTTCATTCGCGTCGACTTCAACGTTCCTTTGAATAAAGAAGGTCAAATCACCGATGACACGCGAATTCGCGAGACGATCCCGACGATCGAATACGCGTTGCGCCGTCAGGCAAAGGTGATTCTTGCCGCCCATCTGGGACGCCCCAAGGGCAAGCACGTAGACTCCATGAGCCTGCGCCCTATCGTGGATCGCCTGCGCTCCCTGCTGGACCACGTTCTGGACGAAGGCGAAAACGTCGCCTTCTCCCCGGACTGCGTTGGAGAGATCGCGCAAGAGCTCTCCGCCAATCTGGAACCCGGCCAGACGCTGCTGCTGGAAAACCTCCGCTTCCATGCCGAGGAAGAAGCCAACGACCCCGAGTTTGCCCGCAAGCTCGCTTCACTCTGCGACGTCTATGTGAACGACGCCTTCGGTGCGGCGCACCGAGCGCACGCTTCCACTGAAGGCATCACGCACTTCGTCAAGCAGTCCGCAGCCGGCCTGCTGATGGAAAAGGAATTGAACTACCTGGGCAAGGCCGTGGGTGAGCCCAATCGTCCGTTCGTCGCCATCATCGGCGGAGCGAAGGTCTCGGACAAGATCGAGGTCATCAACTCCATGCTGGACAAGGTCGATTCGCTGCTCATCGGCGGCGCAATGGCCTACACCTTCCTCAATGCGCAGGGCCAGACAACCGGCAAGTCGCTGGTCGAAGCCGACAAGTACGACGTTGCGCTGGCAGCGCTGACCAAGGCCAAGGAGCGCGGCGTAAAGTTCCTGCTTCCGGTCGATCACATGCTTGCCGACAAGTTCTCCGCCGACGCAAAGACCGAAGTCTTCTCCGGCACCGGCGCATTCCCCTCCGAGATGATGGCGCTCGACATCGGCCCGGAAACCATTAAGCTCTTTGCAGAAGAAGTGTCCAACGCGGCCACCATCGTGTGGAACGGCCCGATGGGCGTTGCGGAGCTCGCTCCGTTTGCCAAGGGCACCAACTCCGTGGCGCGTGCCATCTCCAAGAACGAAGAAAGCATTTCCATCGTTGGCGGCGGTGACTCCGTAGCCGCACTTCATAACTCCGGCGTAGCCGACAAGATCACCCACATCTCCACCGGCGGCGGAGCCTCGCTCGAATTCCTGGAAGGTAAGACCCTGCCTGGCGTTGCCGCTCTGACCAACAAGTAACCCTCAAGGCTGAGACATCGGTGGAAGCTCGCTTCCTTGCGAACTTCCGCCGAATAGCGCACGGCAGCTCTTGCAATCACCGAGCCTGAGCCCGTAATCTCCTCAGACCCATTGAGCTTTACCCTGAAAGGACCGAGATGCGTAAGCCCATCATTGCCGGCAATTGGAAGATGTACAAAACGCCGAAGGAATCACTTGCTTTCCTCGACGCTTTCCTACCGCTGGTCGAGGCACACACACGTGACGAAATCCTTCTCTTCCCCACAATGAGCTCGCTGGCTTACGTGCTGGAAGCATCAGAAGGAACCAATGTGAATGCGGGTGCACAGAATATGCACTGGCTGAATGAAGGTCCGTACACAGGGCAGACGTCTCCCACCATGCTGGTTTCGATCGGTTGCCGTCATGTTCTGCTGGGGCACTCCGAGCAGCGCCTCTACTTCAATGAAACGTATGAGCGCGTCAACCTGAAGTTGAAAGCAGCCATCAATCACGGCATTACCCCGATTGTCTGCGTAGGCGAAATGCTCGCCGAGCGGGAAGACGGTCGAACAGAAGAAACGCTTCGCCACCAGATCCGCGCATCGCTGCGCAATATCTCTCCCTCGGAAGCTCGCCGTCTGGTCATCGCCTATGAACCCATCTGGGCTATCGGCACCGGCTCCACTGCAACACCTGAGGTTGCCGCAGAAGCTCACGCCATCCTGCGCCACGAGCTGACCCAGTGCGTTGGCGAAGCAACCGCCGAGAACACGCGCATCCTGTACGGCGGCTCGGTTAAACCGGAGAACATCTCAGAGCTGATGCGTCAGGATGGTATTGATGGCGCACTCGTCGGCGGAGCCTCGCTGGTTCCCACAACCTTTGCCAACATCGTCCACTACTAAGCTAACTAGCGAACCACCCCGGCCTGATCCATAGGCCAATACACAAACGCAGCACGACCGTAGATCAGATTTCGCGGCACCGGGCCAAAGTCCCGGCTGTCGCTTGAGATCGTCCGATGGTCTCCCATGACAAAGTAATTTCCAGAGGGCACCACCATCTCCGGCATGGAGCGGTCGTCCTGGAAACGAAGCGGCACATAGGCCTCCTTCAACACTTTGCCATTCAGCCATACCTGACCGTGGTCGATACTGAGCGTATCGCCGGGCAGCGCGATGACGCGTTTGATGTAGCTCTTCGTCGTGTCGTGCGGATAATAGAACACGACGATGTCACCGCGAACAATGCGGTCCCCAATCAGCCCACCCAGGTGGGAGTAGGCGAACTTGTTGATAAACAGGCGGTCCTGGTCCTCCAGCATAGGCAACATGCTGGTGCCTTCCACGCGCACAGGTTGATAAAGCACCAGGATGACGAAGACCGCGGCAACCACAGCCAGAACATCCCACATCCAACTCCGCGAGCGCACCAAACGCCGTTCCGGTTCGCTGACTATCGTTGAGTTTTGTGTTGGTATCTCGTTCACTGCGGCTAATCCGTCACTTTTCTCTACAACAATTAGACGATGACCGAACCCATTTCGACAACGGTCAACTACGACAAACGTTTGTTCCATTTTCAGATTGGATTCTCATCACTCGAAAGAACCATTCGCTGCCAGTCTTCAACGCTTTGCGCTAGAATGGTGCAGCCCAGAAAATGCTATGGCTACATCGCCCATGTCTTCGCCGTCCCCTGCTGAAAAAACGAACGCCGCACCAGCTGATCTCCAAGGCCTCGTCACGGAGAAGCTGAACGAAGCTTCAGCCGGTCTGGACATGAAGTCGGCGATCGATATCGCCCGCATTATCAATGCGGAAGACGCCAAGGTCGCGGCCGCCGTCAAAAAAGCTCTGCCGGAAATTGCCATGGTGATCGACACCGTAGCGCGCTCTCTGCGCGATGGCGGACGCCTGATTTATGTCGGCGCAGGCTCTTCAGGACGTATCGCCGCACTGGACGCCTCCGAGTGCCCCCCCACCTTCTCGACCGTGCCGCAACAGGTGCAGTACCTGATGGCCGGCGGCCCGAAAGCGCTCGCCTCTGCCTCAGATGTCAACGAAGATTCTCCCGAACTCGGCCAGCGTGACGTAGCCAAGCGCCGTCCCACGCGCAAAGACATTGTGATCGGCGTTTCGGCCTCGGGCCGCACGCCCTACGTCGTCGGTGCCGTGGAGTACGCGCGCGCACGCGGCGCCAAGACCGCAGCCGTCGTCTGCAACCCGAACTCAGACCTCTCTCAGGTGGCCGACATCACGATTCTTGCGGAAGTAGGCCCGGAAGTCATCTCGGGGTCAACGCGCATGAAGGCCTCCAGTGCGCAGAAGATGATCCTAAACATGATCACCACCGGCGCAATGACCCGGCTGGGATATGTGTATGACAATCTGATGGTGAACGTGCACATGAAGAACGCCAAGCTCGTCGAGCGTGGCATCCGTGTGCTGATGCGCCTCTGCGAGATTGACCGCGACACGGCGATTCGAACGATCAAATCCGCGGGCAAATCCATCCCGATCGCCGTCGTAATGCTGAAAGCGAACGTGGACAAGATGGAGGCGGTACGCCGTCTGCAGAAATCAGACGGCAACGTCCGCCTTGCGATCGAAGACTCTCGCCTGGAGCTGTAAAGCGTGCTCTTCGGTTCGGCGTCGATTTACCCCGCGCGCGAACAACGAGCAGCTGCTTCTCTCATCGCCTGCGCTGCTGCCGTACACCTTTGCATCCTCAAACAGCATTTTCGGATCGATCACCTCTCGCAGTTTTCTCTCATGCTTGAACATCGCTGCGGTTTAACGCTCGCGCTCGCCTTACTTTGGATGAGCGTGGAGACGATGAATGTCCTTCTCCACGCGGCCTATCCGAGGCGTCACCGAAGCGCTCGATTCCAATGATGCATCGATGCTCTCGAGAAACTTCTTCCTGCACCACAAAGCGGAAGCCAGAAGCATGAGAGTCGTCGTACTCTGAGCGCATGCCTTCCCTCTCTGCGGCCCCCAACAAAGCAGTCGTGCGCACGGTTTACCTGTTTGCAGCCGTCGCGTGCCTGCTGTGGTTGCTGGCTCTGCTCTCCACGCACGCTGTGCTCTTCCCAGGCGGCCCTAACTTCGAAGACATCCTGGTCTACAAAGGCCGGTTTACCCTTTACCACTCAAAAAAGTTCTTTACCTCGCATGCGTACTCCGCCTTTGCCTACCCTGCCGGCTCGGCTCCGATCTATGCGTTTCTTTACCAAACACGCAACGCACTCGCTCTCTACCTGGGGAGCGCATTCGTGGCAATCGCCGTTGCGCTGCTGACACTCTATCTCTACCTGCGACGCAGCAAGGCTCTCTTCCTCCTCCTGCCGCTACTCACGCTCAGCTTCCCGCTCGTCTTCCTCGTTCAACGAGCCAACATTGAGCTGTATCTCTGGTCGATGGTGGCAACCGGTTTACTGCTTTATGCGGGCGGGCGTCGTTACGCGGCGGCTATTCTCTTTGGTCTCTGCGCAGCAACCAAGCTCTATCCGATTTTTCTTCTGGGACTCTTCCTCAGCCGCAAGCGCGATCTTCCCGTATTCCTTACCGGAACCCTTGCAGCTGTGCTCGCTATGTGCGCAGCCATTGCCTACGCCGGTCCGAGCTTTACGATCGCCGCCCATGGTTTCTTTTCAGGAGTGGACCGCTTTCAGGGTCATTACGCACAGACCGTACGCTCCACAGAGGTCAGCTGGGACCACTGTCTCTTCTCGCCGGTTAAGGTCTGGAGCATGACGCATCCGCTCTCACTGCACGACTGGATGCTCCCCTACTACATGGTTGCCGGAACCCTCTGCGTGGCGCTCTTTCTGCGTATCCGCAGAATGCCCGACCTCAATCGCATGGTATTTCTCACCGCGGCCATGGTCTCGCTGCCGCCGGTCTCCTACGCCTACACGCTGACCCACCTCATGCTCCCTACCCTTCTGCTGCTCGTAGCTCTTTTGCAGAATGAGCGGCCTCCCGCCTCGGCAAAATGGTGCTTTTCCGGACTTTTATTCCTCTTCCTTCCGCTAATTGCGCTTTCGGCTGTACAACCCTTTCCAGCGGGTCCCGTCCAATCACTCGTACTACTTTTTGTGCTGCTGCTGCCATCAGTGGCGCCCTGGCCTTCAATACGACCCGTCGAGAGGCAACTCACACCGGCGGCATAGAGGATCTTTTGCTGGATGCTGAACGGACAAAAAATTGCGGTCGTACTTCCTGCATACAATGCAAGCAAAACTCTGGAACGCACATTTCGAGAGATCGATCTAAGCATCGTCGATGACGTCATCCTCACCGATGATGCAAGTAAAGATGACACGATCGCTGTTGCCCGCGGACTGGGTATCCACACGGTTCGGCACGAGAAGAACCTCGGCTATGGCGGCAACCAGAAGACCTGTTACACCGCAGCACTACAGCGCGGTGCGGACGTCATCGTGATGGTTCATCCGGACTATCAGTACACGCCCAGGCTCGTTCCAGCACTCTCCAGCATGATCGCTTATGGTGAGTTCGACTACGTTCTTGCCTCGCGCATTCTCGGCACAGGTGCGCTTGCAGGCGGCATGCCGCTGTACAAGTACATCTCCAACCGCGCGCTGACGTTTAGTGAGAACATTCTGCTCGGCCAGAAGCTCTCTGAATACCACACCGGTTACCGGGCCTGGAGCCGCAAAGTGCTGGAACAGCTGCCTCTGCAATCCTGCTCCAACGACTTCGTCTTCGACAACCAGATGCTCGCCATGGCAACGTGGTTCGGCTTCCGCGTCGGTGAAGTTTCGTGCCCGACCAAATACTTCCCCGAAGCTTCGTCCATCAACTTCCGGCGCAGCGTCACCTACGGGCTCGGCGTCATGAAAACCGCGGTGCAATACCGCCTGGCGAAAATGGGCATCAAACAAAGCAGTCTGTTTGACGACAATCCAGCAGCAAGACTGCTCTAAAGAACCGAGGCCCTCCGCACGTTGATCCGCACCCTAAGCAAACTCTGGATACTGCAACCTTCCACGCGCCGCGACCGCCTGCTTCTGACGCTTCCGTTTTATGGGCTCTATCTTGTGCTGCTGGTGCGGCACGTGGTCTGGCGCGATGAAATCAATGCGTGGGCCATCAGCTTTGTCTCCACCAATCTTGGCGATCTGCTGCACCGGGTGCATTACGAGGCACACCCTGCGATGTGGTATCTCCTGCTCTTCGCAGGCGGGCGCATCACCCATGCCGTCTGGATGCTCAAGCTCATTCAGGGACTCATCGGTACCGGGATCTACGCTTACTTCGCATGGAACGCGCCGCTGAGGCGCCTGGAGTACCTGCTCATTCTGCTGAGCTACTACTTCACCTTCGAATACACCATTCTGGCCCGCATGTACGGTCTCGAAGTTCTCTTTGCGATGATCTACATCCGCAACCGCATTCAACACCCGGAACGTGTTCTAAGAAACACGCTCTGGATCTTCCTGATAGCCAATGTAGACATTACCGCCTCCATTCTCGCGGGCGGTCTACTGCTTGAGTACTGGGCAAGCATGCTCAGCGAAACAACCGCACCGCGCACAGAATTCATCCGTCACAAAATTTTGCCCTCGTTCGCCCTCTTCGTACTGGCGATGGCAACCTGCATTGGTACGCTCTGGCCCGCGAAAGATATTGGCTGGAATGCCACGGGAAAGATCTTTTCTCACTTCTGGGAAGCCGGTCATCTGGTGCAAGCCGCCATCAAATGGATCGCACTCCCCTGGATTCCGATGCCAATCAACATCGTGGTCTCCTGGGATACAGAAGACTGGCCCTACTTCTTTGCCATGGGTGCCATTGCCATCCTGCTTTACCTGATCTACCGCCCGCACTGGAAGCAGATGATCATGGTCGTGAGCATGCTGATCGCAGGCATTTTCTTCAGCCATGCCACCGGCGTTGCGGGCGTACGTCATACCGGAACGATCTTTCTGGCCACGCTGCTTTCCCTCTGGATCTGGCGCGCCAAGGGAGAGAATGTCTCTCCGCTGCTCTACATCCTGCTCATCATGATCGCGGTCCCCGGCGGCATCGCAATCGCCGACCAGTTCCGCGCCCCCTATACCGACGGAGACGCTACCGCCGATTGGATCCGCGAGCACCACCTCGAACACATGATGATCTTTGGCTCGCTGGACACCAACATGCTCGGCGTTCCCCAGAGGCTCGACCTGCCGTACTACCAGCTCAACGGCCAAGTGCTCTCGCGTGTTCTTACCTTCAACCGGCAGCGCGATGACTATGACCCGCTCACGGAGCTCTCCCCACGGCTCATCGCCGGCATGCACAAGGAGCACGTCCATCAGGCGCTGCTGATTGACATCGTCGCGCTCACCCGGCAGCAGCAACAGCAGCTGCAACATGCTGGATTCCACCAGCAGCTTCTGGTGAAGTTCGACCGGGGATTTGTAGGCGATGAGTATAGCTTCGTTTACCTCATCCAGGACGAAACGCGGCCGTAAACACCCCGCGGGAGCCACACCGGCTCCCCGCATCCAGGTCGGCAACGCCTTTCCGTGCTGCACTTTCGTAAACTATTCAGGTTATGGACAAATTCGTCATTCGCGGCGGCAACCCCCTTCTCGGCACCATCAAGGTGTCCGGTGCCAAAAACTCGGCTCTTCCCTGCATGGCTGCAGCCATCCTGACGGAGGACGAAGTTGTTCTGGAAAACATTCCGCAGGTGCGGGACATTGAAACCGAGCGCAAACTGCTGGAGGCCATGGGGGCCGAAGTGGAGCTCGGCTATGGACGCGCGCAGCATCGAACCACCATCAAGTGCGCCATCCTCTCCGACCCCGTGGCCAAGTACGAAATCGTCAAAACCATGCGAGCGTCCTCGCTGGTGCTTGGCCCGCTCGTCGCACGCACCGGCATGGCGCGCGTTGCCATGCCCGGAGGCTGCAACATCGGCGGCCGCCCTATCGACCTGCACATCAAAGGTCTTGAAGCCATGGGGGCAACCATCACGCAGGACCACGGCTACCTGGAAGCCCGTGCCGATCGCCTGAAGGGTGCACACATCGTCTTCGACAAGATCACCGTAACGGGAACGGAAGATCTTCTGATGGCCGCCGCGCTTGCCGACGGCGAATCACTCTTTGAGAACTGCGCACGCGAGCCCGAGGTCACCGACCTTGCAGCGATGCTCAACGGCATGGGGGCTCAGATCGAAGGCGCAGGCACTTCGACCATGCGCATCAAGGGCGTTTCGAAGCTGCACGGCGTCCGACACCGCATCAATCCTGATCGCATCGAAGCCGGGACGTTCCTCATCGCAGGCGCGATTACCGGCGGCGACCTCAACGTGGATTGCTGCAACCCCGAACACCTCGGCTCCCTGCTGAGCAAGCTGGAACAGTGCGGCGTGAAGCTGGAGATTGGCAAAGAAAACGTGCGCGTTCACTCCGGCGGCAAGCTGACCGCAACGGATATCTCCACCGAAGAGTACCCGGGCTTCCCCACCGACATGCAGGCGCAGTTCATGGCTCTGCTGACGCAGTGTGAAGGTGCATCGCTGGTCACGGAAAACATCTTCGAAAACCGCTTCATGCATGTGGGCGAACTCAACCGCATGGGCGCCAACATCAGCGTCTCAGGCCGCACAGCAACCGTGCGCGGCAAGACGCCGCTACAGGGTGCAGCCGTTATGTGCTCCGACCTTCGTGCTTCCGCCGCTCTGGTGCTTGGAGCACTGGTTGCCGATGGAGAGTCGATCCTCGATCGTGTGTATCACATGGATCGCGGCTACGAGCGCCTTGAAGAAAAGCTGCGAGGCGTCGGTGCTCAGATTCGCCGCATGGGCGAGATCTTCGGCAAGAAATAAACGCTTCCGGCATCATTCCTGAAAACGCTGCGCAGGCATCGCGCTAGGATAACTAGCAAGATGAATGCGCAGCTTTTCTTTCAGGCACCTAAAGACTTTTCGACGCCGCTTCTCGTTATCTTCGCCGTGGATATCGCCACCAGCAAGGGAGAGGCGCCCTCGCCTGCCCTGCTGACCACCTCAAACGTGATCGCACGCAACGCCTCACGCTGGCTAAGCACTGGAGAGTTCAAAGCCGGACTCGGCGAGACGCTGTTGCTCCATGCCCCGGAAGATATCGCAGCCGATCGCCTGCTCATCGTCGGGCTTGGCAAGGCGAAGTCGCTTTCTCTGGTGGAGTTGCGCAAAGGAGCAGGCACCGCCGTTCGCTTCGCTCGCCCACGCGGGCTGCGCGATCTGGCGCTGGGTTTTCCTGAGCTGCAGGCTCTTTCGGACGAACCCTCAACAGGGCTGGCCCAGCCATGGATCGCACGCGTTCTCGCAGAAGGCGCACAGCTTGCCAACTTCGATATCGACACCTATCGCTCCGACCACACGGACCAGAGCATGCACCGCGTTTCGCTGCTTCATGAAAAGGCAGACAAGAAGCTGCAGTCGGAGATTCAACAAGGTTTCCATGAAGGCATCGTCCTTGGAGAATCACAAAACTTCGCTCGCATGCTGATCAACGAGCCGGGTAACGTTCTTACCCCTACCGAGCTCGGAAAGCGCACCGCAGCCATGGCGGCAGAGGTCGGGCTGCAGTGCGAGGTTCACTCGACAGAGAAACTTCTGGAGCTGGGTATGGGAGCCTTTTATGCCGTCGCCAAGGGCTCCGAACAACCGCCGGCACTCATCGTACTGCGCTATGAGCCAGAGCAGCCTGTAGCCGACGACGCACCGACACTTGGCCTCGTCGGCAAGGGCATCACCTTCGACACTGGGGGCATCTCGCTCAAGCCGGCAGACGGCATGGACAAAATGAAGTACGACATGGGCGGTGCCGCTGCAATGCTCGGTGCCATGCGGGCAATCGCATTGCTGAAGCCACAGGTACGCGTGCTTTCCGTAATTTGTTCCTGCGAGAACATGCCTTCAGGCAGCTCCTACAAGCCAGGCGATGTACTCACCGCGATGAGTGGTACCACGATCGAGGTCTTGAACACGGACGCGGAGGGTCGGCTGGTGCTTGCCGATGGACTTCACTACGCCAAGACGCTCGGCGCAACGCACCTGATCAACGCCGCGACCCTCACGGGTGCCATCGGCGTCGCGCTTGGTCAGCTCAACGCAGGTCTGTTTTCCAACGACGACAACACCTGCGCACAGTTTCAACGTGCGCTTACGCTCAGCGGCGAGAAGTTCTGGCGGATGCCCTGCACGGACGACTATCGCGACGTCATCAAGAGCTCGATTGGCGACATCATGAACACCGGCGGCTCACGCTATGGCGGCGCAATCTCCGCTGCCATGTTCCTCAAAGAGTTTGCAGGCGACACGCCCTGGATTCATCTCGACATCGCCAACATGGCCTGGATCGACGACGTTCGTCCGTGGCAAAGCAAGGGCCCTGCAGGCGTCGGCGTTCGTTCGATTGTGGAGTGGGCACGCAGCTACCAAGGCTAGCACGTAGGTCCTGCTCCCCACGGTGAGCAGGACCTACGTGCCTGACGTTCAAAGGCTTACTGACGAAAACACGGAATCATCCTGCAGATTCGAGGTCTGCTCCGTTCTGCCGGGAAGAAAATCCGTCACGCGTGGTTGGTGATCCCCGCTTCCATCTCCAAAGACTGCAATGCAGTAGTGCGCAATCTTCCTTCGAGCCTCGCGGCTCAAAGACACGCCTACGCCGCCATCGGTTGTCAGCGTCCCGTAGGACGCACGTACATCCGCTCCTGCAGCATGGTAGAAGCCCGGCTGCACTACCGGCACCTCGAAGCGGAAGTGATAGAGCTGCGGGTCGCGAGCATCGCGCCAACCGACGCCCCCTCCTCCCATGGCGTCCGCCGCAGGAACCCGCAAGGAGGCACGTTGAAACTTCGGGTGCTCTCCCAAACCCATTTGCAGGTCAGTAAAGATAGCCTTCGCATTCTCTACATTTTCAATGCGCAGCGTGAAGTGAACGATGTCCCCGTAGCGCACGCTCTGGCAACGCCCGTCTGTAGGCAGCTCCTGCGTTGAGGCCACAGCAGCAGCAGGCTGTAGAGATTCCTGAACAGGCTGCTGTGACGGCCAGCCTGGTACATTCACCGGACCGTTCGCGCGCGGATCACTCGACAGGCTCATCTGCTGCGCGCCCGCAACGGAGCTCGCAGCATACAGCAGCCACATCCATCTCCACGCACGCGTCATCTAGCGGACTCCAGGAAAAGCTCAGACTGACTCACAGATTAGCCCTGCGAACCCGCTGCGCATAGAACTTCCCTGATTCGTTACCGTGCAGATACGTCCGGCGCAATTACATCGCGCTTGGTACGCTGATGCCCAGCCATGCCAGCAGCTGCACCAGCGAACGCCGCGCAACGGCCGCCGTAGCCAGCAGCACCGTCTTCTTCGTAGCATCCGGCTCGTTCAGCACATGGTGCCGGTGATAGAAGTTGTTGAACCCCTGCGCCAGAACAAAAGCGTACTTTGCCAACACCGCCGGTTCAGCCTGCGCAATGCCCTGCTCCAGAACATGCGACAGACGCGAGCAAGCCAGCCACACCTCCCACACAGAGTCTTCCGCCAGTACCGCCGAGGCATCCAATGCAGCAAACTCACGCAACACCGCGTCTTCTTCCACGCCTGCCTTACGGAAGATATTTGCCGCACGAACGGCTGCGTACTGCGCATAGGGTCCCGTCTCGCCTTCAAAGCTCAGCGCATCGCGGAAGTCGAAGGCGATCAAAGTATTGCGCGTAAAGCGCAACATGAAGTATCGC
Source organism: Acidobacteriaceae bacterium (assembly GCA_028283625.1). GTDB lineage: Bacteria > Acidobacteriota > Terriglobia > Terriglobales > Acidobacteriaceae > Granulicella. The sequence continues at coordinate 62,226 of JAPWKG010000003.1, forward strand.
AGCGCGCCTACGCCAATCGCCTCTGCAATGGCCGCGCGCTCAGCGCTTTCCAACTCAGGATGGCGCTTCTCTACTTCTTCGCGAGCAGCGCCGATCATACGATCGATCAGGTCATCGGCTTTTACTCCAAAGCCCTTGCGACCGCTCACCTCAAGATACTGCTTCGCCTTGTCTTCTTCGCTCAGCGTGTAGCCAAGCTCTTCCGCCGTGCGCGGTGTCAGAGCGACGAACGCATAGTTCAGATGCGTGTACTTCTCTGCCGCCTCAACGTAGCCCAACGCGCGAAGCGCTTCCTTGACCTGCGTCTGTGGATCGTCCTGACGCGAATCGATCACGTTATAAATCGCATCGGCGTGGCCAAAGCTCGGATGAGGCTCCTCTCCCTCCGTCGTCGACACCCAGCAGGTATGCGATAGATACTCGCGAAACTTTGCGTAACCAAAGTCCAGCCCCAGCAGACCGAACTTCCAAAGGTGATACGCGATGTCCTTTCCGACATACGTTACCGTTCCATTGGAACGAATGAGGATCTTTGCATCCTCATCAACCTCGCCTTCGGCCAGAGCCGGCGCGCCCGCACGGCGCATCACCCACGCACCCGCATTCTTTCCCGCGGTCTCTTTGTAGAGAACGCCCTTCTCCACCATCAGCTTGCGCGCATGCTCCCAGAAGTGCAGATGAAGAATCTCGCTCTCGCGCGGCAGAAAGTCATACTCGATGCCGAGACGCTCCATCGTCTCAAGGTGACGGCGTAGAACACCGGTTGCAATCAGCTCTGCGATGGCGGCGGTATCGTTACCGCCTGCTTCAATCGCATGCAGTGTGTCGAGACGCAGCTTCTTGCGCTCCGCGACCTTCTCAGGCTCTGCGTCGTACCACTGCGAGACGCGCGCATAAAGATCCCAGCAAGCGTAGTCCAAACGCTGCTCACGCTCAGCAAGGTTCGCGATCCAACCGCGCACGCCTTCAAGCGTCATGCCTTCCAACACCGTTACCGCCACGACGATGTCCGCAACCTGAACGCCAGTGTTATCGATGTAGTTCTGGACACCGGTGGCATAGCCCGGCTTCCAGGCATCAGGCCGCACCATGCGCGCAAAGGTATCCCCCAGGATGGCGTTGCGCAGATGTCCAACATGCGCCGCCTTATTTGGGTTGATGCTCGTGTGCTCGATTAGGCGAAAGCCTTCGCCTCCAACCGTGGCATGCTCGCCTGCTGCCAGCCGTTGCGCAGTAGCGGCACGGTCAAGCTTTACATTCAGGTAGCCGGCACCCGCAATCTCCACGCTCGCTACACCGGGGATCTCCGCCAGCAACGGCTGCAGCTCCTGCGCAATCGCACGAGGAGCTTTCTTCAATCGCTTGGCCAGCTCAAAGGCAACCGGAAGCGCCATCTCGCCAAACTCCAGCTTCGGAGGAAGCTCCACAACCAACGATGGAAGCTCTATCTGATAGCGCTCGGCAAGGAGCGATTGAATACGTGACTGAATTCCCTGTTGAAGAATGCGATACATAACGGCTCTAACTCATAGCCCCTGCCTCAGCAGGCGGCTTCTTCCTGTCGTACTTAAATCTCTGTGGCGCTTGGTAGCGCTTCCACTTCATCAAGCAACGGTTTATGAAATGCCCGCCGTGCGCGGTGAATAAGGAACATTGCACCGCCAACGCCCGTAAGCGCCAGCAGCAACCACACATGCATTAGAAGGCCAAAGGTTGCGGCCCACTTTACCCCGGCTCCGTGCCTCACCAAAGCATCTTGGCAGGCCAGCTCAAAGGGGCCGATCCCTCCCGGAGAGCTGGGAATCAGAAAGGACAGATTCGCCTCCGCTACCGCTTGCCAGGGTCCAACCCAATCCGTCGATAGGCCGATCAGCTTTGACGCCGAAGCGTACATCAAACCTTCAAAGCCCCATGCCAGCAGGCTGTAAACAATCAACATCAACGTGCCTGCGATGCCGATCTTCTCAATGCAGTCGATCGCGAGCGACAACCAATGCTCGATCTTCTTGACCAGGCCGTTTTGGGTCTTCTGCGCCAGGCTCTGAACCGGAGCATGCAGTTGCTTGGCGCCGAAGATCAACACCAGAAGGCCTACCGTCGAGATCACGACGCAAAGCTCAGCAACAAGCCGGGCGTGCGGGGAAACGCCTTGCCCGAAACGCATCGTAAAAACGACCATAACGGCCAGAGTGAAGACATCCAGCAGCTTTTCCAGGATCACCGTAGAAAGCACGGTGGTCGAGGTCGTACCAAGATCGCTGGCGTAGGTAAAGACGCGCATAATGTCCCCAATGCGTAGCGGCAAAATGTTATTTGCCGCCAGCGAAGTCATCAGCACGCGTGCGCAAGTGGAGAACTTTGATCCCATCGGCCGCAGCATCCACCACCAGCGGAAGCAGCGCATCGTATAGCCGAGAAAGGTAAAGCCCAGCACCGCAACCACCCACACCCATGAGGTAATGTGGATGCTGCGAAAAACATGCGGATCAAAACCGCGGGACCCATCCGGGTGACGCCGAATATAAGTCCACCAAATGAAGAAGGCGCTCACCGCAAATCCAGGAAGGATTTTCAGCAGGCTCTTGGCGCGATCACGCGTCATGCGCACGTCTCCTGGGTCGACGGTACCCGTCGAATGGAAAAGGTTCTAATCATCAAGCCTCTTCATTGTATCGTTCGCCCGGCAGAGGACTTCCACCACCTGCAAAGGCTGCTGGACGATACGAATTCGGAAATGGCCAGGAGAAGCGCAGCAACAGTACCGCAGCCGAACTCTCTTGTCACGCAATCCGGAGTGCCACTCGAAGACACACGTCCGCATTTGCGATTGGAGCCTGCCGCTTGAAGCAAAACTAAGGAACACGAACCGGCCGGAATCCTTCAATCGGGAAGAGTCCCGTAGGATACGTGGCCGTTTGCACCTGAGGGCGGAAGGTATAGCGTGCAAACGCGCCGCCCGAAACATAGTTGTAGTTGTTGGTATTGTTGCCGGTCAGGAAGCCACCCACGTACCAGTGCTCATTCACCTGATACGCAACCTGGGAATCGATCGAATAATTCAATCCCGTATTGGAGTTCAGGTTCAAACCGCAGAACGGATTGCAGGCAGCGGCCGGAACAGTAGCCTGAGCGGGAGCATCGGATGCCAGCGGGAAGTAGTACTGCGTATCTTCCTGGAAGGTCTGGATGCCGATTGCTCCATTGATCGTGTAGTGCAGATGCTCCTTCCAGTGCCCTGTCCACGAGATCGGCAGACTGGCGAGGAAGTACACGTTCGGGCTGAAGTAACCACCCAAACCATACGTGTAGCCACGCTCGTTGTACTGGTAGTGCGATCCATAGAGCGTACCGCCAATATTCAGCGAACCGTAGTCTTCCCAGGTTGCAACGCGGAAGTAAGCGCCCATGGTTCCGGAGAACTCGTGATTTTCCAGCACGTGGTATCCGGTCAGGTCGGCTCCATCGGCCTGCAGATAGAGCCCGGACTTTTCATCCCCGGCATCGAAGCGAACGCCACCGCCGGTGGAAACCACACCACCCCAGATATTACCGTTCGACGACGGATTCGGGTCCCGCATACCGGCATAGGAAAGCATCGTCTGCTTCACCGCATCACGGCCGCCAAAGAGCGTGAAGTGTGAGTTCCCGGGACGCCACTTCGCACGTCCAATCAGGTTCGAGACCGGAAAGCCATACGGCGTATAGCCAATCGCGCCTGCAAACGTGTTGGTCGTCAACTGCAACTCGCCACCGACACCGGAAGCAAACTGCTGGAAGTTGCCTGAGGTCTGGCTGTCATACAGCGTGCCCAGAATCGGCTCACCGACGTAGGTCGTCGGGAAGGTGAACTTCCCTGCATCCAGAAAGACCGCTTCCGGCACAAGCGAGAGGCGCGCCGTCTTTCCGAGTGCGAACGAAACCTCAAACGGTACCGTCAGTGAGGCCAGGCGGTCGATTCCCGGCTGCCCGCTGCGGTAGGCCGCAATTACGCTGCCACCCAGCCAGTTTGAGAAACCCGACTCGATCAAAGCGAGATCGAGTTGCGTCTGCTGGCGCTCCGTCAACGGAGCTTTCGGATTCATCGACGTACGTGGATCAAAATAACCACGCAGCGGCGGCAGATTGCGATCACGAAGGTCCGTGTCCGTCGGTGCAGGCGGCAAAGCGTAGGTCTGCGGAAGCTCGGGCGTCCCCTCATTCTGCATCGGCTGAGGATAGACCGGATAGTTCATCGGCCCCTGGCTTACCGGAGGAGGAGAGTAGCTGCGCGTGGAACGATGTGTCGTCGTTCTGCGCGGTGCCCGTTCTGTCGAATGTGTCCGCGGCTGCGGATACTGCTGTCCCGGCGTGCCCTGCTGCTGTTGCTGCATGGTCACAGTTTGACCGGTCGTATCCTGCGCATAGCCTGAAGTCGGCGCCATGGGGGCCAGTATGCTCATGCTGGAGGAAGGCACCGCCTCCGAGCGCTGGACCTGCGTGCCTTGTGCCGGAGCCGTGGTGTACTGCGTCGTCGACAGCGCGGCATTGGAGCTGTCATTATCCGTTGCATAACTCTCTACCGGAGGATGACTCGTTCCCTCCAGCACCGCCGGCGCATGCTGCTGGTTGGCGCGGATTGCCTCTGCCCGCTCCCGCGCAGTCAAGCGATGAGACTGCACCGGAGGAGCATAGGTAATCGTGCGATCCGCAGAGTGCGGCACAGGCGTCAGCCTGGATTCGCCCGGCACAAAGATCGGAGGAGGAACATAGTGCGGCTGTTCTGTGGAGGCCGTGCTACGGACGGTCGTTGTCTCCGCAGCCTCTCTGGTTGCACGTAGATGAATCGGCCGTGGTGTGCTGCTGGCAGGCGAGCTTGCGCTCGTTGGCGTTGAAGCCTGTGAGCTCACACCGAAGTTGGCGAACGCATTCCCTGAGGACGCCCCCGCAGCACTGTGCGGCTTCGCTGCCACGTGCGAACCAGTGGTGCTCTTACGCTTTTTTCTGGAAACAGGATAAGGGCTGTTCGAAACCGGATACGAAGCCTCCTGCCCGGAAGCGCTCATAAAGGCAGCGGTCTCCATGCGGTCAGAGCCCTGATGGCTCACCCCGAGATAGGAGAGCACGGGGAGCGCATCGGGCTCAGCAAGCGACGTCTTCGCGCGCCCCGTCACACGTCCCAAAAGCGCATCGGCAGAACCATCTCCCGGCATCGTCTCTCCGGGTACAAAGGAGCGGTACGGACCGTACTTGGCTTCCATCGCCGGGGACGGCTTCAGGCGCAAAACCGCCTGTTGCGATGGCTTCCGTTGCGTACGTCCGGGAAGCTCAGGCTGGGTGACCGACGACTGCGGAGGAAGATAATCCCCCAGCGTTGTCTTCTTGGTCGAGGGGCGAACACTCGGAGCCGCATCGTCCACAGAGCTACCGTTCAGACCATCGCTTGTTGCTCCCTCCAGCGACTGCACGGCTGATCCCGTTCCCCGCGGTACGGAGTTTGACAGCGCAGAAGAGCGACGGCTAAGAACCACAGGAGCCTGCGCAGCGCTTCCAAAACTCGGGAGATAGGGCTCGGTGTACGCAGGCTGGGAGACCGTATCCGCGTCCTGTGCCCCCGTAGAGTTCGTGCGCACGGGAGCATCCGGTTGGGAAAGCAGCGTAGGAAGATCGTCCTGCCTCTCCACACTCGGCAAACGCGCCGGTGCGGGTGCGTGTTCGAGAGCTTCTGCCAGCTCCGCCCCCGGATCAGGCTGCGGCATCGACGACAACGAGGCGCGGTAATAATCTGCCGCACGCCCCGGATTGCCGCGAGCGGTTTCAAATCTTGCTGCCAGCCCTAAAAGCTGAGAATCGCGAGGGTACTGGTCCAGGCCAAAACGCAGCCAAACCTCGGCATCCTTCAAGTCATTGGCCACAAGCGCGGCCCCAACCGCTGCACGATAATCAGCAGCGGTGCCCTTAGAAAGGTCCTGCGAACGGAAGATCTGAATCGCTTCCTTCGGCATACCACTGGCGGCATAGCCACTGCCCAGCGCACGCAGCACACCCGGGTTGTTCGGGAACGCGCGAGCAGCCGCATTCAGAATAGCGATGGCACGGCGGGGGTTATGCGCAGCCAGCGCCTGTTGCGACCGGCGCACGGCCCAGCTTGCCCAGATCACCTGAACCTGCCGGCGCTGCTCCTCCGTAAGATCCTTACGACTGCCGATCGTCATCAGCTGCTTGTACAACGCCGGATCGTTCCCGGCATTGAACAGCAACCAGGCCGCCTGAATATCCATCGCAGCCGGAGCCTGCACCCCTTCAACGCGATAGTGCGACTGCGCACGATTTAAAAAGCGCATCGCGTCCTGCGGATGTCCCAGAGCGGCGTAGATATTGCCAACCGTCTGCAGGTAATCCGGATCAGCCTCCAACTGGCGCCTCATGGCAGGAGGAACCTGCTGGATCTCCGCCAGAGCTTCCTGATCGTGCCCGGTCGCGTGCAGAGAGTTCAGCAAGCCCTTCCAGGCGTCCGGGCGATCTGGGTTATTGGTCAAAATCGCTTCAAACAGCGGAAACGCCTGCGCCGTGTTGTTGTGCTTCAGGTAGAGATTGGCCAGCGTGACCTGCGCGGCGACGAACGGCTTCTGGCCGTTCTGCTTCTGCGCGGACAAAAACTCCTCCAGCACCGTCTGCGCCAGATCATCGTGATTCTGGCTGATGTAGACCGCCGCAACCGACGTTGCAAAGCCGGGCTGCTGCATCGCCGCCTGGTAGCTGTCGGGCGGCATCTGCTGCAGCAACGCATAGGCTTCTGTATCGTTACCGGTGGCGTGCTCGGTCTGCACCAACCCCACCCATGCGTTCGTGTTCTGTGCGTCTGCCGACAACACTTCACGATAGAGCCCTTCAGCCTGCTGATGCCGTCCTGCAGCCTCCAACAACGCCGCATACTGCATCTGCGTATCCGCGTGCAGGCTGCTGGCATCGGACGGGAACGGCAACGAGAGAGCCAGCTGCAGAACGCGCTGTGCCTCCGCATCATGATTCGTTGCCGAGTAAACCGAGGCCAGAGTGCGCAGATAATCCGGATCACGCATCAACTGGGCACGGACCGAACCCGGCATACGGCGTTCTACACCTAACGCCTGATCAAAACGATTCGCAGAAGCGTATCCGGAAAAAAGCCCCTTCCAGCCGCTTACATCCGCATTATGACGACGCACAAAGTCTTCATACAGCGCAATGGCTGCCTCGGGCTTTTCCGACTGCAGGTACGCGCCGCCCAGCGCCTGCATCGCACCTGCATCGCCAGGACGCATCGCCAGAGCCGACTGATACTGCGCAATCGCAGTGTTGATATCGCCCTCGGCCATCGCACCGGAGCCTTCGCGCATCGTGTAGTAAAAACGAGAATCTGATAGCGCCTTCTGCACGCCGGCGCTATGATCGCCGTTTTGCGCCGCCTCGCTCAGGTAGCTCACCGCGCCCGCGAAGTTCGACTGATTCATCCGCACATACCCCAGGCCTGCCAACGCCTTGGGATCGTTTGGATTGCGTGCCAGCATGGCCTGGAATCTCTGCTCTGCTTCGGAGTACCGCTTGGCATTCAGTGCCGCATAGGCCTGCTGCACCTCACGGCCATCGGCGGCACGCTGCTCCATTTCCGCCTTCTGCTCCGGGGTCAGCTTGCGAACCGACGCGCTCGTGCGCTCGTCCTGCGCCAACGCACTGGCTAACTGAGCGTCCGGGTGCTTCGCGATAAACCGTCGGATCTCCTCAGCCGTTGCCGGGTTGGACTGATCCCACGTCAAGGCCTGACGCAAAGCATCGGAAGCATCCGGATCGTTCGGATACTTTGACAGCAGCTTTCTGCCTTCTGCGCGCGTACGAGGGTTATACGTAAGAATCTTACCCAGCGCGATCGTGTAACGCGGGTCGTCCGGGTACTTATCCATCAGAGCACGCAGGCCGGCTACAGCCTGCGGACGCGTATCGTCCGTTGCAGCCTCGGTCTGGTAATAGCTCAGCGCGGCCTCGCCCGGAGGAGGATTGTTGCCATACACCTGGCGCATTAAAGCCATCGCGCGAGCATATTGCCCCTGCTGCGAAAGCTGCCCTGCCTGCCGCAGCAGCACGTTCGTGTCCTGCGCAGTTCCCATATTCTCCACTTTGGAGATGTTCGGGTCCGAAGGATTTACGGCACGCAAACGGGCCAGATACCCATTCGCTTCGTCGATTTTTCCTTCCTGCTTGCTCGCACGGGCCATTCCGGCCAGCGCTTCGGCATTATTCGGATCACTGAGCAAAACCTGCTGCCAGGCCTGCTTAGCCAGATCCATACGGCCTCGCGCCTCCAGAGCGTGCGCCTTCCCGAGAGCCTGAGCGGTAATCGAATCCTGAGCCAATGCAGTGCACGGCGTCACCGCCAGCGCGCACAGCAGAAGGCTCAATATCCGATATTGCTTCCGCGAAACTTTGCTCATTGCCTCTCTGGAATCCTTATTTCTGCCCCATTCCTGATGCATAAACGGCCGGAGCGTACCGTCTCCCTGCCAATGGTTGCAGGCAGATTACCCTGTTTTGCCCAATTCTGTGTGCTTTTTTTCCCGCCCGGAGCCTTGCAAGATATATCCGTGCCCACCTTGAACACGGCGTATTCTCCAACCGCAACGAACTGTAGCTTGCGTTATTTCCACCTCACCTTGAGACGCCCATCTCGCTCAAAGCTGTAGAGGCCGCTCATAAAACCATCTTCGAACAACGCCAGGTTCTGGTCGTAATACATCCCTTGCTGGCCATAAAGCCCCCGTTGTGGGTCAAGCGTCGCCTCAAGCCGTGCGGCCTGAGACTTTTCTTCCTCTTTCCGGTTCAGAGCGTGAAGATAGGGTATCACTGCAGCGGAAAAGCCCGGAGGCGCTGCGTCCTGAATCACCTGTCCTTCGGGGCCGACCTGTTGCGGCGGCGTGATGTGGCCGCTCGCCAGATAGGTTGCCATCCCAGGAATGCTCTTCCGAATCTCTGCGATGTGCGGAGTCTGCGAGTTGCTGAGGCCCGCCCAGAGGTAAACACGAATCGCGTCGTAGCTCCCTACCGGCACAGGCGGCTGCTGGCCCTGCGCCAAAGCGGCGACCACGCCCGGAGGCGCGGAGGGCTCGAGGCCGTGATCGCTGGAAACCTGCATCCAGTCCATCGCGAACCCTCCCGAGGTGTGCAGCACCGAAGGCAGCGAGGCCAGCACCTGAGCCCAGGGAGCACTCGGATCCTGACGAGCAAAATACTGCAGCTGAAACGGAGCCATATAGCTCGGGTTCACAAACCAGACCGACGGTGAAGGATGAAAGCCCTGGCGTCCAGGCAGCAGAGTCGTGCCGAGATTCGGAATCAGCGTCAGCTCTTCACGCGCGATGCGATTGGCTATCGTAATCCCCAGCTTCGAGTAGCGGTCCACTCCCCAAAGCCGTCCTGCCTCGCAAAGCGAGTACGCCATCCACAGATCAGCATCCGAAGCCGAGTTCTCATCGAGAACCCTCCAGGAGCCATCCGGCGCCTTCCCCCAGCTCCATGCCGGAAGATGCTGTGTCAGGTCTCCCTGCGCCAGATTGTTTTCCGTCCACGACAGCAGCTTGTCGAAGCGTATCCGGTCGTTCGCCACCAAGGCAAAGAACATGGCGTACGACTCACTCTCGCTCGTCGAACGGTCTCCCGCATTATGGTCAACGACGCGCCCCTGCGCATCAACAAAGTGCGTCGAGTACTGATTCCAAAGCGGCCAGTTCTGCGCGTGGCATCCCGTCGCCGAGATCAGCCCCAGGGAGATTAGAGCGCAGGAAAACTTCCGAAGAAATCGCTTCCCACCAGCAATGCGTCCCATACCACTCCCCAATATGACCTTCTTAGGTCTGCAAATACACCCAGAACATTCAGCGAGCCCGTCCACCTCTTTAGGGCTCGCCCCCTCTCAAGCCTACCTTTACGCCGTCGGCTGAAGCCGTCGCCGTGCGTGGCGACGCAGCATCGCGCGCAGCAGAGCCGCCATCAGGAAGCAGAAGACCACCGCGCCAAGCACGATCATCCACGAGAACTCCGAGAACAGCAGCGACAGCTGCACCAAGGGGTTCAGATACCCCACGTGGTACACCTGGTTGCCAATGCGGTAGCTCTCAAAGTGACTTCCCTGCAGAACGCTTACAGACTGCGAGATATCAGACGACTGACTTGACCGGAGAAATTCGTCGATAAAACTGCGCGCCGTGCTCTTGTCACGCAGTGCAATCAGCACCACCGAGTTCGAAGAGCCGTGTGGCCACTCGATTCCCTCAACGAGCGCATCCGGCAGAACACCCTGCGTCAGCAATTTGCCGGATTCAATATGATCGGAGCCCTTGACCTTCCACCATGCATGCTCCAGCGGATCGAAGTATCCCTTCGTATCCTGCACGCTCAGGCTGTTGCTCTCGATGCGTACGGGAAGCATGTCATTCACCTTGGAGATTGCAGGCTGATCGTCCATCGTGCCCAGCACCAGGTAATCCTTCCCTGAGCCCTTCTTCATCCCATCGGCATCGGTCACGGTCAGGTAAATGACCGGATAGCCGGTTTGAGCACCGAAGTGCCCCATCAGGCTTAGGAAGAGTTCGATCTCCTCCACCGAAGGATTGGCAGGCAGCACCACCGCCGAGTCGGAAAGATCGGCGCGTCGCGTAAAGGGATAACCGGCATTTGAAAACAGCTCCAGATCCGGCAGCTTCGCCCAGTGAGGAATATCCCGCAGATCCAGATAAGAGTCCTTCAGGATCGCGCCCTGCAGGTTCATCGGTGCCGTATCCTGGCATTTACCCTTGACCGCCAGCTGGAAGATAAACTTACCCATCATCGAGTTCGAGAAGGGTCTCATCGTCACAACTGGAACCGGCACAACCGTCTGCAAAATCTTCGACGCGCTATTGGTATGCGGAAGCGGCGTGGAACTAACGTACGCTCCGTTCATGTACATCTGCAGCGAACTCTCGTCCGCCAACGGAATGCCGTTATACCGGTAGTTCATAACGAAGGCGAGATTCGACTTACCCCCGTAGTAAAGATCCGGCGGCAAGCGCATAAAGATGTTGACCGGCATGCTGCCTTCGCCCTGCAGGTCGTTACCTTCGGTAAAGTCAGCCAGAGGCGTAATGTGCTCGGTACGCAACCAGCGCGGCGCGGCGTCCGGCTCCATTTTCTTTGGAGCCTCGGTGAGTGAAACGTGCTGCATGTCACCGGCTAAAAGCCCCGGAGGCGTAAGCGTAAGCACACGCGCCGCAGTCACCAGATCATCCCCGTTGTCTCCGGTCAGAACCAGCACCTTGGAGTAGGGGTCTCCCGGATTCGTACGCATCGCCAGCGTGGGCCCCGAGCTGCCGACGACACTCAGCCCCGCGGGTAACTGGCTCGGATTATCGCTAATGACAATGGCATTGCCCTGCGGAATTGCGCCCATGCTGATCGGGAAATGAACCGGGCGGTAATCCGTCAACTTACCGAACCACGAAGCAACAATGCCTGCAGCTTCCAGCGCATGCTGGGATGGCTGCGAAAGGAAAACAACCGGAATGCTGGGATGCAGGTTAACCGAAGAGTCGTAGAACGGCATGGGAAGAATCTTCAGGTCGTTCTGCAGAGGAAGCAGATTTCCCGCCAGCTCCAGCGAGGTCGTCGTATCGACATGCGCCCAAAGCGTGGTGTGCGAAGGATCCTCGCACTGCATCGTGTAATGCCCAATGAACTCAAACGTCAGCTCGTTGTTGTGCACCAGCATTTCTGCCGGCAGCGTAAGCTGCGCTGTCAGCTGCGTGTTGGTTTCCACGCGCACCGAGTTCAGCTTTTGAGCAGACGAAAGATCGTTCTGCTCATTGCCTGTCACCAACGGAGCCGTGGTAACAGGAATCGAAGCGAACTGCGTCCCGTTCAGACTCACCTTCAGGTGCGAGATACTTGGCAGCAATCCGGGGGAGAAGTGATACCGGATCGTCATCGTCGCCGTCTTCACCACCTGCGTTTGCGGAAGCGAAAAGTACACCGAGTGATACGCATCCACCCCACGCAACACGATCGCATCCGGCACACCGATATCGGCAAGCGTGAAGACGTTATCGAACTGGCCCGGAGGCAGCACACGCGCTCCCGCACCCGCTACCACCGTAGCCGAAGCTCCAGCCGTGCTGCCGAGCATATTCGGTCCGGCCACACCAGTGCCGGTTGCCTGCGAAACAATCTGCTCTGCGGCCTGGCGCGGAAGAGCGTTTGCACGATGCCATCCCGGCAACAGTGCCAGAGCCATCAAAACCATGGGCGCGACGCTGGTTGCCAGCTTGCCCTTGGGGGATTTCTTCTTGCTTCCGAACAAGCCGCCTCCGGTACGCTTAAGCCCTTCAATCGAGAGCAGGATAATGCGCCAAAGGCTCGTAAGCGGGCGATCGACTTCGCGGGTTTCTCCCCAGCCAAGCCACGTATCGGCACGCGAGTACAACACCATCGTGAGCGCTTCTTCTTCTTGAATTGTTAGTGGATCAAACTGGGCGCGCAGCACGCGGCCCTCATCAACGCCGATCACCGTAGCCGGCAACACTGCGTCTCCGTCCAGCACCGGGAAAACCATACGCACCGGATCACCGGAGTTGAGCTGAATCGGTTCATCGCAACGCAACATGCAGCCGCCGCTGGAAAGATCCGCCGTCACACCCTGCACCGCTGTTCCATCCGGCAGCACCACGCCGGCGGGAACCGCCATCACAACGCGAACGGTCGTGCGGCGCTGCTGGCTTTCCCAGGCCACCGCAGTAGCAACCCCAAGCACCAGCACGTTGAAGATTGTCCAGATGACGTTCATCACGATCGTGCCGGGGTGCGTGCCGTCATACATATTCGACAGGACGTTCAGCAGATCGCCCAGAGGCCAGGGCATCCCTGTTCCCCATGCAGGAAACTTCAGATATCGCGGAATTGCGCAAAGGATGCCGATGAAGTTCAACAACAGCATGACGAGAAACGGCTGCGCGATACGCGAATCAAAGAAGCTGCGATTCACCACACCCCCCTTGGCCGTTACGTTGAAGCTGCCGAGCTTCGGATTCACAAGCGCCAGCATTGTGGGCAAAAAGATGTAGGGCGCAAGAACAGTCTCGTAAATTTCATTCCAGAACGAGTGACGGTGTTGTCCTTGAATGCGCGAGTTTGTCATGTTCGACAAAACAAGATGCGGGAACGCATAGGCAAAGATCGCAGCCCAGTAACCCGGCACGTTCGTATGCCCAAGGATCAGATAGATCAACGGCGCGGTAAGGAAGATCAGGCGCGGCAGCGCATAGAGAAAGTGCGTCATCGCGTTGAAGTAGCAGAGACGCTGTGCCGCAGAAAGTCCGGAAGCAAACAAAGGGTTATCGGTACGCAGAATCTGGATCATGCCGCGCGCCCAGCGAATACGCTGCTTTACATGTCCGCTCAGACGTTCCGTTGCCAGACCTGCTGCCTGCGGAATATTGATGTACGCCGTATTCCAGCCCAGCATCTGCATACGCAGCGAAGTGTGGGCATCTTCGGTCACCGTCTCGACGGCGATACCCCCCACCTGATCAATCGCATCGCGGCGCATCACCGCGCACGAGCCGCAGAAGAAGGTCGCATTCCAGAAATCGTTACCGTCCTGCACCACGCCGTAAAAGAGCTCACCCTCGTTCGGGATCGTACGAAACTGGCCGAGATTACGCTCAAAGGGATCTGGCGAATAAAAGTGGTGAGGCGTTTGCAGCATGCCCAGCTTCTTATCGCGATCGAACCAACCCATGGTCATCTGCAGGAAGGAGCGTGTCGGCACGTGGTCGCAATCGAAGATGGCAACGTAAGGCGCATCCACGCGTTTGAGCGCGCGATTAATGTTGCCCGCCTTTGCGTGCTTGTTATCGTCACGCGTCATGTAGCCGATGCCCGCCTCTTCGCAAAACGAGCGGAACTCCTCACGCTTGCCGTCGTCGAGGATATAGACGTTCAGCTTGTCCGCAGGCCAGTCAATGTTCAGCGAGGCCAGAGCGGTATAGCGCACCACGCTCAGCGGCTCGTTGTAGGTCGGAATCAACAGGTCGACCGAAGGCCACTCATCCGGATCATCCGGCAGCGGTACAGGCGTGCGGCGCAAAGGCCAGATTGTCTGCAGAAAGCCGAGCACCAGAATCGCGAACGCATACGCTTCCGCTCCGACCAGCAGCAGGATAAAAAACGCATCCAGCGCCGTCCACTGCGCTCCCGGATCGCGGAAGAACTTCACCACGGTGGCGATACGCCAGAAACCATAGCGGTATGTCGAAAAGCAGCTCAGCAGCATCAGCGTGAGCGTAATCAGGTAAGAGTTCGAGCTACGATCGACCCAAATCGCCACCAGAATCAACAACAGTCCCAACACCGCCTGTTGGGGCCAGGTAAGCGCCAGCGATCCGGAAAACAGCAGGAACGTGATTCCACCGCCGATAATGACAAACCGAAGTAGCTTGAGAAGAAACCCACCGCCGGATTCAAACTCCCGCCATAAGGGTGACCTGGTCATCGTTCACTCCAACGTGCGGTATGTTGTGCGGCCGTAGCCGGTGCCACTCTTGCCTTGAGCCACTGGGCCAGGTGACGGAAGTCTTCCGCAACTGCAGACTCCGGAGCGTAATCCATCACGGTCATGCCTTCAGCCAGCGACTCCGGTACCGCTGACGCACGACGTACACAAAACGGCAGAAGGCGATCGCCCAACTGCTGACGCAAGACCTCGCGCACATCCAGGTGCAATGGCAACGTCGCATCAAATTGGTTGAGCAGATAGCAAGGCTCAACCTGCTTGCCGGCAGCATCGCGCATCTCGGCGAAGAACTTTTCAATCGCTCCGAGTGAGATCACCGAATTCATGTCGGGAGCAAGCGGGACCAGGATCGTCGCGTTCATCTTCACCAAACGGCGGGCCACCCACGGCGTCGTCGAGGAAAGATCGACCAGAACACGGGCCATCCCTTCCGAGCGTGCCGTCAGCTCCTGCGCAAGCCAGTCCTGCGATGCGAGATCGCCGGAGCGCTGCAACACGTCATAGCTCACCAGGCAAATCGTCGCGTCCGCAGAGCCTGCAGGAGGAGAAAACGCTCGTACCACGCCCGGACGAAGGCCGCTTGCGCCGAAATAAAACGGCAGCAGCCCATGGGAGGTCGTATCCGTGAGCAGAACCTTCTCTCCTGTTGAGGAAAGCGCACGGCCCAGCGTTGCGACCAGACTCGTCTTGCCGACTCCGCCCGCCAGCGAAAACACACCCAAAATGGGCGCCTGGCGCGGTGCTGCTTGCGGAGCTTCCCTCTCAACAGGAGGTTCCTGCGCTGCGTGGTCGAAGAGTCCCTTGAGCGCATACCAGCGTGCCGCTACCCGTTCGCGGGAGTGTTGCAACGTATCGGCTGTCGGCATGCTTCCGCTCGCAGTCACAACGCTGCCGCTTGCCGAAGGGACACGACGCGAAACAGGCGCAGGCTCCAGAGCGCTTGAGCTTTCTCCGATCCATGCGGGCACAACCGGCTTTTCAGCAGCCGGCGCCGGTCCTTTTGCTTTTGCACTCCCCGCGGCGGGGAAAAAGCCGCTGGACTCATCGGGCTGGTACCCCCGATAAGGCCGTCTGACCGGTTCAGCCACGCGGGGCCTCTCTTCGACAAACGGCTCTGCGACCGGAAGACCAAAGCCGGAAGAAACCTCTTGTCTCTCCCGCGATGCGGCACGCAGGGCCGCGGAATCCGCTCGCCAGGCTTCGGAAGCTGCACGAATCTCCGCTGCGGACGGACGCGCCTCCATCCCGGAAGGGCGGGCTACGGGCAGCGCAGCGGAGGACGGCGTTCTGGCAACCGGCGGAAACGACTCCGGCCTGCTCGTAGGAACCAGCGGCGAGGAGCCTTGTGCCGTTACGGCGCGATGCGAACGCGAACTCTGCTGGGAGGGCTTTACCGCAGGAGGCGGCGTGTACCGCTCAATCACACCGCTGTGCCGCTGGGCAGCTGCCTCCAGAGCAGCCGCGCCGTGTGCCGCAATCCGCGCGTCCTCTTCGAGACTGCCGATCCCCAGATACTCCCGGTCGACGTCGCCCGGATTCAGAGGATCGACCGGCGTAATAATGACGCGCTCGCGGCTGCGGGACTGCCGCCCTTCCCCATCCGGGACCGACGGCTGATGGTAAATACGTCCTGGACGAACGTTGTGCTTGGAGCTGTTGGAGTAGGGATCAGAGATCTCTCCACCAATAATGGCCTTCATCGACGCCGAAGACAGCCCAGGAGACGAGGCCGAACGCAGCTTTACCCCGGACTCCTGATACCGTGCAGCCTGGCGAGCGGCAGACGCACGAGCCTCCTCCATCTCCATGGATTCGCGGCGGGCCGAAGCCTCGGCAATGGCGACGGCCTCGGCACGACGTACAGCTTCAATACGTTCCGCGGCCGCGATGCGGCTCATTTCATTGGCATGGCGGACCGCTCGCTGGCGAGCCTCCTCATCAATCGCCGTGCTCTGCTGCTGGCGCGCAACCGTGGCGCGACGGGCAGCGCTTTCATGGAAGCGAGCCGCTTCCTCCGCTTCGCGGGCGGCGCGCTCTGCCTCTGAGGCCGCGCGCTCTGCTTCTTCCTGCGCCTGCGCCTCAGCTAGCCGCTGATCCTCTGCCGCACGAAGGCGCATCTGCGCTCTGTACTCCCGGCGCGACGCGGAAAAGTCTCGGTATTTCGCGCCCTGCAGATTTGCCCACGAATAGAGAACCGCTACATCTTCAGGCGGATCTCCACCAAGAGCTTCATTTGCGAATTCAGGTGAGTCTTTATCCATCGTCTTTTTCAAATACTCAAAAATCGTAAGGGCAACTCACGGAGGAGTTAACGCAAAAGTATAGAAGCCTGTTACCGAAGGCTAGTTCCCCACACCGGAGGGAGTCAATGGTACAGACGCGCCAGTGACTCTTCGATCAATGCCCCTCCGGTACCCGTTTTTGCGCACCAAAAGCTGCTATCTTTATCTCAGGTCGAGCGGGTAGCTCAGTTGGTAGAGCATCGCCCTTTTAAGGCGCTGGTCCTGGGTTCGAGCCCCAGCCCGCTCACCACGCACTCCTTTTTGGACTTGCTTTGCTAAGTACAGCCAATATAAGGGGTTTGCGTGATGCAATGCACTTGTTTTCTGCAGTGCGTCGGCACACTCCCTCCCGATTTGGCTTAGCTTCCCTGCCCTGACAGCTTGCGTACGATGTTCGTCGTGGAAAAACCTTCCACTGTCGGCACAATCTCCACGCGCCCACCCTGCGCGGCCACCAGCTCGTGCCCGACTACCGTTTCGATCGTGTAATCGCCGCCCTTGACCAGCACATCCGGCCGCAGCTCACGAATCAGTTCCAGCGGTGTGTCCTCATCAAACAGCACCACAGCATCCACCGCGGCCAACGCCGCCATCACGCGGGCGCGTTCGTTTTCCCCCACCACAGGGCGCGACGGCCCCTTCAGGCGTGAGACCGAAGCATCCGTATTGAGCCCCAACACCAGCTTGGAGCCGAAGCGACGGCAATCCTCCAGAAGCGTAACGTGTCCGACATGCAGCAGGTCGAAGCAGCCGTTGGTAAACACCACGGACTCGCCGGAGGCCCGCCACTCGGCGACGCGCTGCGCCACGCGTTCACGGCTCAGCACCTTCTCCGCCCCGGTAATCCCGGAAGACGGCGTCAGCACCGTAACCAACTCGCTGGCCTTGATCGGCACCGTTCCCACCTTGCCCACCACGATGCCCGCAGCCAGATTGGCCAACTCCACCGCGCTTTGCATCGGCAGCCCGCCGGCCATACCAGCCGCCAGGGTTGCGATCACCGTATCGCCTGCGCCAGAGACGTCAAAGACCTCCCGCGCGCGCGCCGGGGAGTGAAAGGGGCCTTCATCGCACAGAACCCGGATCCCCTTTTCGCTCATCGTCACGGCCAGATACCCCAGACCGTGTTCCAGCCGTTGGGCCTCTCCGGCCACAATCAGCGACTCCAGATCATGCACCACGATGCCGGTCGCAAGCGATAGCTCATTCAGATTCGGGCAAACCACGCTCGCCCCCGAGTACTTGGAGAAATCCGGCGTCTTCGGATCGGCCAATACCGGCACATTCTTCTCCCGTGCTTCGCGAATCACCGCTTCGCACAGCGACGGCGTCAGCGCACCCTTGGCATAATCCGACAGCACCACCGCATGCACCTTGGAGACCAAGGCCACGGCAGCCCGCGTCAGGCTCTGCCCATCGGCCTCTGTCGGGCGATCCTTGCTCTCGATATCCAGGCGCAGCAGTTGCTGGTTGCGGCCCACGATACGCGTCTTCGAGATCGTGGGCTGATCGGTCGTGACCATCCCCACCGTATCGACGCCCGCACCCTCCAGGAACTCCGCCAGCTGGTCACGCTCGACATCCTCTCCCCAGAAGCCTGCGAGAAACGCCTTGCAGCCCAGACCAGCCAGGTTCATGGCAACGTTCGCCGCTCCACCAGCGCGCTCGTAGCGCTGCGCGTGCCGCAATACGGGCACCGGAGCCTCCGGAGAAACGCGATCCACGTCTCCCAGGATGTAACGGTCCAGCATCAGATCGCCAACGACGAGGATGCGGAGGTTAGAAAAACCACCTTCGAGCAGGGCCAGAACAGCGTGCAGGTCTCTAAGCATCTACCGGTAGTGTAGTGGCCTTCTCCCATTGCGGGTAGAGCCGTCGTTCGATCTCATGCAACAGGCTGCGCCAGGCGCACCTGCTCCATCACCTCGGGAACCGTGATCGACAACAGACACTTCTTTTTCTGTTCGATACAGGTCTCCAGACCGCACCCCATGCAATCCACCGGGTGATACAGCACGCGGTGCCCCTGCCCGACCGGAAACCATTGCCGGGGAATGTTGCGCGCCGCAAACAACGCAACGCAGGGCGTGCCCACCGCCGCGGCCAAATGCATCGGGCCGGAGTCATGCCCCAGGAAAAGATACGCATGCGCAAACGCTGCGGCCGACTGGCGAGGGCTCAGCTTCCCGCAAAGATTCACCACAGGGCCGCCGCCAGCGGCGCGCCAGCCTTCCGCCGCGAACTCGCTGGCCTCCGACTCCTCCGGCGCTCCTGCCAGCAGCAGGGTTCTGCCCGGAAACTCGGCGGCAAACGCTCCCAGCAGCGCTCGCCAGTTCTCGCGCCCCCAGTCCTTGGCCTGCACCTTGGTGCCCACCGAAACGGCGACCGCGGAACGAACGCTGCCGTCGAACGCTGGCACCTGCGCCTGAATGGCAGCAAGGGCTGCAGCCTTCTCGTCGACTGTCAGCTGCAGGTCCCAGCTGGCCAGCTCATCCAACCGGCCGTCTCCCAGCTCCGCCAGATTCCGCGCCAGCCGGGCCGCCTCCGGCTCCAAATTCAACGCCAGTGGATCTCCCGCAGAAGCACCGTAAAAGTTTTGCTGCATCGCCTCCGTGAGCGGGACGCCGATCAACCGCCGGATGCCGCAGAGGCGAAAGAACTTTGCATCCCGTTCCGCCGCGGCCGTACCGCGCGAGGCCGCCAGATACACCAACGCCTCCGGACGAAAGCGGCGGATCTGCCACCACAGCTTCAGCAGATCCAGCGGATTACGCGTCCCGACCGTGTAGCGCACATACTCTTCCACCAAAGGACGGCCATCGGCACTCCCCTCCATGGGCCCCAGAATGGCAGCCGCTGCAGGAGCCTTGGAGCTGACCGGAACGTTGGTCAGCAACCTGCGCTCGGCGCCGGGGAAGGCTCGCGCCACCAGATGCAGGCTAGGCAAAGCGATCAGCATATCTCCAAGACTGCCGAGGCGATAAAGCAGAATGCGCCGGGGAGGCTGTGTTGTGGGCATGGCCGTAGTGTAGCCGCTCACCCGCGCAAACCATGCCTGTGCACGGAAGGACGCGTATGCTGAGACGGATGCTCAGCGCACAGGAGACCCTTCAGCTTCACGACACGGCGAACGCCCACTGGCATGACGCGCACCTCCCCGCGCCCCTGGCCACCACAGCCTTCACCGCCCTGCTGCTCGAGCAGCACCGTGCCAACTTTGAGCTGTGGCACCGCGAGGACGCCGCACGCGACCCCCTGGCCGCCGACAAGATTATCGCGGAAGTCAAACGCGCCATCGACAAGCTCAACCAGCACCGCAACGATCTGGTGGAACGCATGGACCTCGCCCTGCTGGAAAAGGCAGGCGACCAGACCGCGAACGCTCCCCTGCACTCCGAGACCCCGGGGATGATGATCGACCGGCTCTCCATTCTCTCGCTCAAACTCTTTCACACCGCGGAAGAGGCCGCCCGGCCCGAAGCCACGGACGCGCACCGCGAACGTAACCGCCAGCGGCTTAGCCTGCTGCAGCAACAGCGCAGCGACCTTGCACGGTGTCTCGATCTTCTTTGGAATGAAGTTTGCAGCGGTCAAAGACGCTTTAAGCTCTATCGTCAGCTAAAAATGTATAACGATCCGGAGTTAAACCCGGTGCTGCGGGCACACAACGTTCCCGCGCCAATTGCATCCGAATAGGGAGCTCTCGCAACCCCAGAGGTTGACCCGGAGCCGCCCGCTCGGTATAACACCCAAGCAGCCCCTACCACGGTTGTTTCCTGAAAGATTCCGCAGCGGTCGACCGCTGGGATACAAGAGTTTGTCTGCCATGGCCACAAAATCCGCTACCGCTCCGAAGTCGAAGATCGAAACTAAGCCCAAACGCGCTGTAAAAACTCTTGCTGGCGATCCGCAAGAGAGCGCCGAACGCAAGAACCTGCTTTCGCTGTACGAGAACGCCCTCAAGCTGATGCAGCAGGGCAAGTACGAGAAGGCACACGAAGCGTTCAATGAGCTGCTGACCGATGCACCGCAGGATCTGGGCGACCGCATCCGCATGTACATCGCTGCCTGCGTCAGCCAGATTCATA
>JAPWKG010000004.1 GCA_028283625.1 Acidobacteriaceae bacterium
TCGTGACATGGAACTGCTCTTTACCGATGGTGAAACCTTCGTCCATGAAGAGAAGCGCGACTTCGAGTTCGACTTCCACTACATCGACAAGGACGCACTCGCTGTCCGCGTCGTAGCCAGCGATCTGCAGGGACGCTACACCGTCACCAAGGAGTTCATCAGCGACCCGCATCATCCGGTGGTTCTGATGAACGTGAAGATAGAGGGCGAAGAGGCGGTTCTCAATCGCCTGAAGTGTTACGCCCTGCTCGCTCCGCACTTGAACGGCGGCGGCGAGGGGAACTCTGCGCGTTCGATCGAGGTCGCAGGGCGCCGTGCCCTGCTGGCATGGAAGGACAATGCATCGCTCGCACTGGGTGCAAGCTGCGGCTTCAGCGCGAACCTGCCTGCGGCTTTGTCGGGTCAAGCGACGGGTATCAGGACCTCTCCCAGAACATGCGCATGGATCTGGCAGCTTCGGCTCCGCGCCTGAACGGCAACCTGGCCGTCATGGGCGAGATCGAGGTGGCCACGCAATCGCGAGTTCACGACTGGCCATCGCATTTGGCGAAGGTCATCATGCCGCTCTCGCCGGCATGATGCAGTCGCTCGCCACACCGTTTGACGTGCACTGCAAGCGCTATATCGAGCAGTGGCACCGGGCCGCTTCGCCCGAACGCCTGGCCACGAAGTCGACCGATGGTGGCCGCCTCATGCGCATCAGCCACAACACGGTCCTCGCGCATGAAGACAAGACCTACTCCGGCGCCTTCATTGCGTCCGCGTCGATTCCATGGGGCGCCTCGAAGAGCGACGACGACCTGGGGGGCTACCACCTGGTGTGGACGCGCGACATGGTGCCAGTCCGCCACGGCGCTGCTGGCCTGCGGACGCATCGATACGGCTCGCCGCGCGCTTGTCTACCTTGCTTGCTCGCAGAGCCCGGACGGCAGCTTTGCGCAGAACTTCTGGGTCGATGGAACGCCGTACTGGATGGGGATTCAGCTTGACGAAGTGGCCTTTCCCATCATTCTTGCCTGGCGTCTCTGGAAGCTCGACGGCCTGGGCGAATTCGATGTTTTCCGTTTGTTGAAAATCCAGCGCAGCCTTCGTTTCTGATGCACTACGCTCCTGTCACACAGCAGGAGCGCTGGGAAGAGAACGCCGAAGCTACTCGCCATCCACACTTGCGGCGGTCATCTCCGAGCTGATCTGCGCGGCGGACATCGCGCGCGCGCATGGCGCACCGGAGCTTGCTGCATTCATTGAGCCAGTATGCAGACTGGCTCGAATCGCATCTCGACGAGTGGACGACGACCAAAGACGGCACGCTGCACGCGGACATCAAGTACCACTACATGCGCGTGCGTCCTCCGGCGGAGGGTGAGCCTTTTCACAACGCACCGTTTCCGCCAGGCCGGATCTATATCGCGAACCGCGGTCCGGGTGAGCAGTACGAGTTCGACGCGCGTGAGGTGGTGGATGGCGGCTTCCTTGAGCTGGTGCGTTATGGCGTGCGCCGTCCGGACGATCCGCTGATCTTGAACACGCTGAAGGTGATCGATGGCGTGCTGAAGATTGAAACCCCTTATGGCCCGTGCTGGCGCCGCTATAACCACGATGGCTACGGCCAGCGGAAGGATGGCGGTCCGTTCATCCACTTCGGTCAGGGGCGCGCATGGCCCATTCTGACTGGTGAGCGTGCGCATTATGAACTGGCCGCAGGGCACGATGTGACGCCATACATCACTGCGATGGAACGCTTCAGCTCTTTTGGCGGCATGATGCCGGAGCAGATCTGGGACTTTGCCGACATGCCGCAGGAGGGCCTCTACTTCGGCCGCTCCGCCGGCTCCGCGCAACCGCTGGTCTGGGCGCATGCGGAGTACATCAAGCTGCTGCGCTCGGTAGCTGATGGTAAGGTCTTCGATCGTATCTCGGTGGTGGAGAAACGGTACGCCGTGCCGCGCGAGAAGCGCACCTTCCAGTCGCGTATGGAGATCTTCCAGACCGGAAGACCCATCAGCGATATGGTGCAGGGCGGCACGTTGCGCATCATCGACCAGCAGCGCTTCCGCGTGATCTGGACCGATGACAGCTGGGCTACGAAGAATACGCTCGAGTCGCGTGTGGTAGGGAAACCCGGCTCTTTTGCCGATATCCAGACCTCGTGGGACCAGACCGGCTCGATCGAGTTCACGCTCTTTTACATCGAAGAGAATCGCTGGCTGGGACGTAACTATGAGGTCACGGTGCACGAAGGTGCGTTGCCGCAGTCTCCGGTCGCGGTCAAACCCAAGAGCTAGAACCCCGGGAGCAGGAATGGCTCCTTCCGTTAAAGCGCAGAATTCGGTCTTAAATGGCCCGAATTCTGCGTTTTGGCGTTTGGCGAACACGGACTAGAACGGACGCCGCCCTGCGCCCTAGTATCCAGACTATGAGTCCGATGAAAGCCATGAGCACGTCGTTTGCCGAAATCTCCACGGAGAAGGATTTTGTTCTGCGCGTCGTTCAGCCGGGGCTTGCTGGCCTGATGGATGGCTCGGTGTCGACCCTGGCGCCGATCTTTGCCACTGCGTTTGCCACGCATAACTCTCACACCGTTTTTCTGATTGGTGCGGCCTCGGCGCTGGGTGCAGGAATCTCCATGGCCTTTTCCGAAGGGCTTTCCGACGACGGACAACTCACGGGCCGCGGCAACCCTGTCTTTCGAGGGCTGGTCACCGGCCTGATGACCTTTCTGGGCGGCTTTCTGCACACGTTGCCCTTCCTGATCGGCAATGTGCATCAGGCTTTGCTGCTGGCGTACTTTGTCGTCGGTGTTGAGTTGATGGTGATCAGCTGGATCCGCTACCGCTTCTTCCAGTCGAGCTTTGCCGTTTCTCTGGTGCAGGTCGTTGTTGGGGGTGCTCTGGTCTTCGCGGCCGGTGTTCTTATAGGTTCCAGCTAGCGCGCAAGGAAGCTGCCTCTCGCAAGGCGATGGTTATTTGCATAAACTCTGGGTAATCAACCATTCCAGAGGGGACGTCCTAACAGTCGCTATGGTCCTTCTTCGTCCACATCGCCCTTCGCAAACGGAAGCCGAACTTGCGGCGTCCTTCGATTTGCCGCGTTACTCGCGGCGAGATGTGTTGTGGACCCTGGCGTCTCTGGGCGCGGCCACAGCGCTTGGCTGCAGCAATCCCGGTACCACCACGACCTCCAGCAGCTCTTCGAGTACGGAGAGCAGTTGCGTGGTGGAAACGAATGTGACGCGTGGACCTTACTTCGTGGATGCGGTGAACGACACCAACGACACGACAACGAACGGCTCGGCCTACGCGCTGGACTCCCTGATTCCGAAGCGCTCGGATATCCGTACAGACTCCGAGGGCAGCGCGGGTACGATGCCGGGCGTCCCGGTGGTGCTCACCATCACGGTGAACAATGCAGCCTGCACCGGGACGCTGTCGGGATACCGCGTCGATATCTGGCAATGCAACGCGACAGGTGTGTACTCCGATGTGCTGGCTTCGACCAACGACAACGGGCTCGATCATCGTGGTGAAAACTTCCTGCGGGGCTACCAGTACACCGATAGCAACGGCCAGGTGACGTTTACCACGCTGTATCCCGGCGCCTACTCCGGGCGCGCGCCGCACATTCATCTGAAGGTGCGCAATATCGCCGAGTCCACCGAGGCAGGCGCGAGCGTTACCCCCACGACGGAGGCCACCACGCAGCTTTTCTTTACGGATGCGATGAGCGCAGCGGTGTACGCCGGAAACTCCAGTTATTCGACCAAGGGCTATGACACGACAAACGCCAAGGACAGCATCTACGCCAGCGAAAGCCCGGCGCTGATGCCCACCATGAGCGGTACTGTAGCCGACGGCTATACCGCGACGATCTCTTTGGGGATCGCGGTAGGAGCGGTCAACGCGGGATAGCGGGACCAGCGATTCAAGGAAGAAAACGAATCGAATCCGGGGGAGTTGTCATCTATCCTAATGAGGCACCATGCCCACAGCGTGTACAACCCGGCTTTCTGAAGCGCAGTTTGAGCAGATCTCCCGCGCAATTGCCGACCCGAAACGCTTGTGCATCCTCAAGCAGATAGCAGCGAATCCGGAGCAGACACCCTGTTCGTCGCTGCAGGTGCATGAGGCTTTGAGTCCGGCAACGGTTTCGCACCACCTGAAAGAGTTGCAGGAGTCCGGACTGGTCGATGTGGCTCGCGAAGGTCGTACGGCAAGGCTGACACTGCGTCGTGAGGTCTGGGACGCGTATCTCGCGGCTTTAGCCAGCTTCTAGCACTGCTCATTTTGCCCTGTTTCGGTTGTTTTCCGGCATGCCCGGCAGCTGAGGCGAACCCTACAACCTGCAAGGAAATTTTCCAGGAAAAGAATTATTCGATGATCGTCGAATAATTCTGAATCGAGTGAACCGTTCACTCCATCCATTTCGATGTACGTCGAAGAATTCGACGCAGACCGAAGGGATGGTAGAGAGATGGCGAAGCTGACA
Organism: Acidobacteriaceae bacterium; assembly: GCA_028283625.1. GTDB lineage: Bacteria > Acidobacteriota > Terriglobia > Terriglobales > Acidobacteriaceae > Granulicella. Next base: position 4,486 of record JAPWKG010000004.1, read on the forward strand.
GGGAAAGTAGCAGTGGTGACGGGTGCGTCGAAGGGAATCGGCGCTGCAATTGCGAAGAAGCTGGGCGCAGAGGGCGCAAGCGTCGTAGTGAACTACGCGTCGGATAAGACCGGCGCCGAGAAGGTGGCCAAGGAGATCGAAGCCGCAGGCGGCAAGGCTGTCGTGGCTGGCGGATCGGTTACCAAGCAGGCTGAGATCGACGCGATCTTCGAAGTAGCGAAGAAGTCTTTCGGCAAGGTAGATGTTTTGGTGAATAACGCCGGCGTCTATGAGATGAAGCCCATCGTTGAGGTCACGGAAGATCACATCGACTGGATCTTCGACACAAATGTAAAGGGTCTGCTGCTTACGACCAAGGCCGCGTTGAATCACTTTCCGGCCGAGGGCGGAAGCATCGTGAACATCGGCTCGATCGTGAGCGAGATTACGCCTCCGGGTTCGTCGGTGTACACGGCAACGAAGGCAGCAGTGGACGCGATTACGCGGGTGTTGGCGAAGGAGCTTGGTGACCGCAAGATTCGCGTGAACGCGATCAACCCTGGTTTTGTCGTCACGGAAGGCTCGAAGACGGCCGGTTTTGCAGGGTCGCCGTTTGAGGATTGGGCTGTTTCTCAGACACCGCTCAAGCGTGCTGGTCAGCCGGACGATATTGCTGATGCTGTGGCCTTCGTCGTTTCGGAAGACGCTCGCTGGATCAACGGCTCGCTGCTGCAGGCCGCCGGCGGAGCCCGCTAAAAGGTTTTGCAAAAAAAGCTGGTCAGGCGCGCAATTTTTTGCTCGCCTGACCGTTAACCACAACAGATGAACCTCTTTTGAAAGGGAGACCCGCTATGAACCTCTTGATCTTTTTCCTCCCCGTCGCTCTTGTCGTAGGGCAGTACCTGGTAGGCAGCGCCTCTGAGCGTGATGTCGATGGCTGTAAAAACAACTAATACTGGGCAGCTTTTTGTTCCCCGGGCAGCTGCCCGGAAAGACGTAACTTTCGTGTAAGTGAGCCCTGTCCCTTCTGCATCGGAGGGGCCCGGAGGTCTGGAAGACCCTGGCTGGACTCAAACACCAGGCCTTCTGTGCCAGTCTCTCGTAGAGACGAGCCGGTGATCTTCCTCCGAGTCGTTGCTTGAGCAGGTTGTATTTCCTTTGCCGTTCTCCGGTCCAGGTTTCCTGCCCGTGAGACCAGGTGAGCCCCTGCAGCGCAGGTGTTGCGAAGATTTCATGGCTGGAACCGCGCTGAATTGGCTGTCTTACAGCCCGGGTTTCGTAGAATAAGAGACAGACCATGATTTCTGTTTCCAATGTCACGATGCGCTACGGCTCGAAGCTCCTCTTCGAGGACGTCTCCGTTACTTTCACCGATGGTCGCCGCTACGGCCTGACCGGGCCTAACGGCGCGGGTAAATCGACCTTTATGAAGGTCCTCACCGGCGAGCTTGATGCTCAGAAGGGCAATGTCGTTCGCCCGCGCAAGTTCGGTGTGCTTAAGCAGAACCAGTTCGAGTTCGATGCTTATCGCGTGCTCGACACCGTCATTATGGGCAACAAGCCGCTGTGGGCTGCGCTCGAAGAGCGCGAGGTCATTTACAACAAGGCGGAAATGACTGATGAGGACGGCATTCGTCTCGGTGAGCTGGAAGGCATCGTTGGCGAAGAGGACGGCTATGAGGCTGAATCCAACGCCGCGATCCTGCTGCAGGGCCTGGATATTCCGGACGAGCTGCATGAACGCAAGATGAGCGAGCTGCAGGGCGGCCAGAAGGTTCGTGTGCTGCTCGCGCAGGCGCTGTTCGGCAACCCGGACGCATTGTTTCTGGACGAACCGACGAACCATCTCGATCTGGACTCGATCCACTGGTTGGAGAACTTCCTCAACCGGTACAGCGGTACGGTCATCACGATCTCGCATGATCGCCACTTCCTGAACTCGATCTGCACGCACATTGCCGACATCGATTACGAGACGATCATCACCTACACGGGTGGCTACGATGACATGGTGCTGCAGAAGACGCAGGTCCGTTCTCGCATTGAGAGCCAGAACGAGCAGCGCGAAAAGAAGATCGCTCAGCTGAACGAGTTCATCGCGCGCTTCTCGGCCGGTACGCGTTCTTCGCAGGTGAACTCTCGTAAGAAGGAAGTCGAGCGCCTGCAGACAACGGAGCTTGCGCGTTCGAACATTCAGCGCCCGTTCCTTAGCTTCAAAATGGAGCGCCCGAGCGGAAAGCACCTCCTGGAGATCGAAGCCCTTTGCAAGAGCTACACCCAGCCGGACGGCAAGGTGGAGCAGGTGATTCGCAACTTCTCCACTGCGGTCATGCGTGGCGAAAAGATTGTGATGATCGGTCGTAACGGTCAGGGCAAGACGACGCTGCTGAAGTCGATCATCGCAGAGGCTCCGGGCGTGGACGATCACGAGCGCGAGGCAAACTTTGCAGATGCAGGCGGCGTGAAGTGGGGGCATGAGGCAAACGTCGGCTACTTCGCGCAGGACCACACCGCTTCGATCCAGAAGGGAACGACCGCGGCTGAGTGGTTGCATAGCTTTGACCCCAAGGCGGCGAAGGAAGACATTCGCGGCCTGCTTGGCCAGATGCTTTTCCGCGGCGAAGAAGGCAACAAGAAAACAGAAGCGCTCTCCGGTGGAGAGGCTGCGCGCCTGCTCTTCTGTAAGCTCATGTTGCAGAAGCCCAATGTGCTGATTCTGGATGAGCCGACCAATCACCTCGATCTTGAAAGCATCAACGCGCTGAATCAGGCGTTGCAGAAGTACGAGGGGACGGTCTTCCTGGTCACGCACGATCAGGACATGATTGAAGAAGTCGGAACCCGTATCTGGCACTTTGCCGGCGGCCCGGACGACTTCCACATTACGGACCATAAGGGGCCGTATGAGGAGTACGAACAGAAGCGCGCCATGGCCGAGAAGTAAACGGTCAAGACCTAGACAGCTTGCAGGAAAAGGCCCGGCCCATGCCGGGCCTTTTTGCGTACACGGTGCCTGTGCAACCGAAGGACGCTGATTCGCAACTAAAATTGTGATTCCTATGCAAAAAACTGCGCGTCGCGTTCGAATGTATCGCCTGCTGAGCGGGACCTGCCTCTGTGTCGTACTGCTCAATACCTGGATCGCTGGCCGTTCCCTGGCGGCGCTGTTCGATGCCGAGCACTGGCTTTCGCACACGCTTGAGGTGATCGGTCAAACGCAGAAGACGTTGTTTGATGTCTCCACGGCCAGCAATTACAGCCGTGCTTATCTGCTTACCGGCGATCAGCAGTATGAGGACGACTTTTACAAGTCGGAGAAGGACATCAACCAATCCATCGACCAGTTGCAGCACCTGACCATCGACAGCCAGGGCCAACAGGACCGCATCCGCGTGCTGCGGCAGCGCGTGGCAATGCGCATGGGGGTGATGGAGACGGCGATCAATCTGCACCGTCGCGCCAACGGCTCGGATGCCGATAACACTGTGGTCGTTCCTCTGCTGTCGGAGAGTCCGGACGGCGGCATCAGCGTGGGCTATGCGATCCAGCAGGTCGAGCTCGAAGAGCGGCGTCTGCTTGAAACCCGCTACCAGGAGTCGCGGTCGGCCCGGCGCGGTGTTGTGGCTGCGTTCGCCACGGCAACGATTCTCGATATCGTGCTGCTGGTGCTGGCCTTTGAGCTGTTGGTGCGTGCGCAGCGAGCGCGTTTGGAGCTCAGCGAACGTGCCGACCAGATTCTGCACCTGAACAGTGATTTGAAGAACGCCAACACTACGCTGGAGGCGCGGGTCGAGGAGAGAACCAAGGAGTTGCAGGTCTCCAACCAGGAGCTGGAGGCCTTTTCCTACTCGGTTTCCCATGATTTGCGCGCTCCGCTGCGAACCATTGACGGCTTCTCGCTCGCGCTGAAGGAAGACTTCTCCGATGTTCTGAACGAGGAGGGGCTGGACTACATCAGCCGTGTCCGCGGCGGTGTGCAACGCATGGGCACGCTCATAGATGCTCTGCTGCAGCTCTCTCGTGTCACGCGTTCGGAGGTACAGCGCGAAAAGGTGGACCTTTCGCAGCTTGCATCCATTGTTTTCAATGAGCTACGGCTCTCGGACCCTGATCGAACCGTAGAGTGGGTTGCACAACCGGATGTGCAGGTGATGGCCGATGCGCGGCTGTTGCGGGTTGCGCTGGAGAATCTGATCGGCAACGCCTGGAAGTTTACCTCCAAGACACCGAACGCACGGATTGAGTTCGGAAGTAGCTCCCGTGGCAACGAAACCGTATACTTCATTCGTGACAACGGGGCCGGTTTCGATATGAACTACGTAGACCGCCTGTTTACCGCGTTTCAGCGTCTCCATGGCGACCGGGAGTTCAAGGGCTCCGGCATCGGGCTTGCGACGGTTTCGCGCATCATCCGCCGTCATCACGGAACCATCTCGGCGGAAAGCGAGCTTGGTCACGGTGCAACTTTTTATTTCACGCTGGGACGCTAAGCGGATCTTTCGCTCCCCGCAGAACGGAAATCACCACGTATGTCGCAGACAGAAAACATCATTCTGCTCGTAGAAGACGATCCGGATCACGAAGCGCTGGCTATTCGTGCGCTGCGCAAGGCGAACGTGGCCAATGAGGTCAAGGTTGCTCGCGATGGCGCCGAGGCGCTCGAGTACATGAACGGCATTGCGGAGGGCACGAATCCTTTACCGCAGCTCGTTCTGCTGGATCTAAAGCTACCCAAAGTCGAAGGTCTTGAGGTACTGCGCGCTATCCGCGCTGCGGAAAAGACCGCCTTGCTGCCGGTGGTCGTTCTTACGTCTTCTGACGAAGAGCGGGATATCGTGGCCAGCTATCGTCTGGGCGTGAATAGTTACATTCGCAAGCCCGTGAACTTCACGGATTTTGCCGAGGCGACACGCCAGCTCGGCATGTATTGGCTGCTGCTGAACCAATGCCCACCGACTCTGTAAATTCGTTGCTGGCAAGCTCCGGCGACGCGGCGGCTGTTGCCGCTGCGCGTCCGCTTCGAGTGCTCATCATCGAGGACTACGAAGAGGATGCGCTGCTGCTTGCGCGCTATCTGTTGCGCGCCGGCTACAAGCTGGATTCGCGCCGGGTTGAAACAGCCTCGCAGCTGGAGTCGCTGCTGGACGACCCGCTGGGCTGGGATCTGGTACTGGCCGATTACACGCTGCCCAGCTTTGGTGCGCGAGATGCGTTGGCGCTCATCCAGGCACGCGGTGTCGATTTGCCGTTCATCATCGTCTCGGGAACCATCGATGAGGTCTCCGCGGTCAACGCGATGCGCGCGGGAGCGCACGATTACGTTCTAAAAGGCCATCTTGAACGGCTTCTGCCTGCAATTGAGCGCGAGCTCGCCGATGCGAGCCGCCGTAAAGAGCGCCTTGAGACGGAAGCGGAGTTGCGCGCCGTACAGCAGCGGTTCTCCTCAACCTTCAATCAGGCGGCCGTGGGCATGGCGCATACCTCTACGGACGGACGTTTTGAACTGGTCAACCAACGTCTGGCAGAGCTGCTCCGCGTAGAGCCGGAGAAGTTTGTCGGCATGGCGCTGGGTGAGTTTGTACTGCCGAGTGACCGGCTGGCAAAGCGCGCTTTGCTGGAGGATCTGATCGCGGGCAAGCGTACGGGCTTCCGTGCCGAGGTGAACATGCTGCGCACCGATGGAGAAACGTTTCCGGCGCAGCTCACGGTCTCATTGTTGAGCCGGGACCATGATGCACAGCCTTCTGTGCTGTGGGTGATTGAGGATATCTCGGCGCGCAAGGCGGCTGAGCGCGAGACCTCGGAGCTGATGACGCGGCTGATCAACTCCGAGCGTCTGGCTGCAGCGGGGCGCATGGCAAATACCCTGGCGCACGAGATCAATAACCCGCTTGAAGCGCTGACGAACATTGTGTACCTGTTGCAGACCTATGAGCTGCCTTCGCAGGCGACCGAGATGCTGGATGTCGCGGCGCGGGAGCTGGAGCGCGTGGGGCACATCACACGCTCCACGCTGAGCTTTTATCGCAAGGTGCCGGGCCGTACGCTGGATCTTTACCAGGTGCTGAACGAGGTGCTGCAGCTGTTTGATTCGCGCGCCAAGCAGTACAAGGTCCGGCTGGAGCCGCGGTTTGGGGAAGAGATTCGGGTGGCACGGTATGATCCGGCGCTTCGTCAGGTCTTTGCCAATGTCGTGGGCAACGCGCTGGAGGCAATGGAAACCAGCGGAGGCACAATTCGTCTGCGCGCACGCATCTCCGGGGGCAAGGCGATCGTCACCGTCTCAGATAACGGTCACGGCATCGAGCCACGGTATCGCGACGCCATCTTTGAGCCCTTCTTCACGACGAAGGGGGAGCGCGGCACGGGGCTGGGGCTCTGGGTTACGCGCGGCATTGTGGAGGAGCAGGGCGGCAAGCTGGAACTGCGTTCATGCACGACAGGCGAGCGGCATGGAACGACCATCCGGATCAAGCTCCCGGTGTTTTCTGCTGCGGCGTCGCCGTCGCGTCTTTAACCTGCGCAGGGCAACGAAGTACAATCAGCCCATGTCTGCCTCGCACACTCCCGAACCTGCAAAGAACGTCCTGGGCCAGCCTCTTGAGCCGTGCGGCTTTGATCCGGTGACGGGATTCTTTCGCGACGGCTGCTGCAACACCGGTCCTCAGGATCTGGGCGTTCACACCGTCTGCGCCGTTGTGACGGAGGAGTTTTTGCGGGTCAGCGCGGAGCTGGGCAACGATCTGAGCACCCCTATGCCTCAGTACGGTTTTGCGGGACTCAAGCCCGGCGACCGCTGGTGCGTGTGTGCTGGTCGATGGTTCCAGGTGCAGCAGGCAGGTGCAGGTTGCCCGGTGGTGCTGGAAGCAACCCACGAGGCTACCCTGGAAATTATTCCGTTTGAGATTCTGCTGGAGCATGCGGTCATTCCCAAGACGCTGAACTAGCCGCGGCACACTCTGAGGCAGTCTCTGTGGGGCTAAGAGCGGCTTGGTGCGCCTGTTTTGTGAATAGACGATGAAAAAGCGTTAGTTTGCGCGCGGTTTTCCTGTGAGGCCGCAGGACGGCTGGGCGGGGCTTTGATCGGCCCCGGCGATCGTTCTGTTCTTGCATCCCTTTGGAAACCCTTGAAACTTCTGCCTTGACACTGCGGCGGGGGCACGAGACGATTTCCTACATACACATATAAGAGCTCTCGAGAAAACTTGAAGCTGGCGTGACCGGACAATATCCGGCGTGCACTTAAAGCTCGAATGGCTCACCCACTGCGCCCAAGGTCTCATCTGAGTTCCTTAGGCGCTCGTACCCTTTCTGGAGACAGCGCCGCATGAAACGTACGTTTCGCAACTCGCTTTTGTCCGTTGCCGCCTGTTTGCTGACCTCAGCCTCTGCGTTCGCGCAGACGGCCGCTCTGGGCAGCATCGCCGGCATCGTTCGCGATAACTCGGGAGCTATTGTTCCCAATGCCACCGTAACCGTCACAAACCTTGGTACCGGTGCCAAGCGTACTCTGGCCACGGATGGCCAGGGACACTATGAAGCCACCTTCCTGCAGCCCGGCAACTATGAAGTCGTGCTCGGCGGCGGCACGTTCGGCACCATCGACCGCAAGGGCGTGATGGTCAACGTCGGTAGCCCGACGACGGTGGATGCAACGCTTCCTGCCGCTTCGGTCAACACCGAGGTGGTTGTCAGCAGCGAGGCTCCGCTGGTTGATACCGACAAGGTCGATTCCTCGCAGGTCGTGGATCAGAAGCTGGTTGCGAACCTGCCGGTCAACGGCCGCCGTTTTGACAACTTCGTGCTGTTGACGCCGAACGTTGTTCCGGATGGCAACTCGGGTCTGCTCTCCTACCGTGGTATTTCGGGTATCTACAACTCGAACCTGGTGGATGGCGCCAATAACAACCAGGCCTTCTTCTCGGAAGCGCGTGGCCGTTCGATCGGCGCACCGTATGTCTTCCCGATCGATGCCATTCAGGAGTTTTCATCGCAGTCGGCCGGTTACTCGGCTGAGTTCGGCCAGGCTGCCGGCGGTATCATCAACGCCGTCACTAAGTCGGGCAGCAACCAGTTCCACGGCGTGGTGTATGAATACTTCCGTACGCCGGGCTGGAACGCTCTGGATCCCTACAGCAAGTACAAGAAGCTCTTCAGCCAGCCTGTGAAGGAGCAGCACCAGTTCGGTGTCTCCATGGGCGGTCCGATCATCAAGGACAAGCTGTTCTTCCACTTCACCTATGACGGCTACCGTAAGGTCACGCCGATCACCTACGCCACGACGTACAACGGCGGCATCGCGGCTCTGGCCAACCTTTGCAACGGCCAGACGGTTGCGGGCAATACGAGCTACCCGAGCACGATCCCCGGCATTTCAGCAACGCAGTGCTCGCAGGCTGTTTCCTACCTCGAGTCGCAGATGGGTGTTTTCGGCCGTAACGTCGAGCAGAACATCTTCCTGCCGCGCCTCGATTACCAGGTCACCCCGAAGACGCACCTCTCGGCTTCGTTCCTCTGGGAGAACTTCGGACAGCCCAACGGTTACAACACCTCGACCTCGGTCAACAACGGTGGTATCAGCCAGAACGGCGCTGCCAGCTTCCACCAGCGCTACCTGATCGCCAATGCTGAAACCGCTCTGACGGATCGTTCGGCAAACGTGGTTCACTTTCAGTGGGCACGCGATCTGGAAACGGCAAGCACCAACTCCGGTGGACCGGCGATGTCGCTGACGGGTATCGCGGCCTACGGCGAAACTTCGGCTCTGCCGCGTGGCGCCTTCCCGGATGAGCACCGCTGGCAGATCACGGATATCTATTCGGCTACGATCGGCAAGCACTCGATCAAGGCTGGTTTCGATCTCAACCTGATTCACGAGCAGCTGCAGAACCTCTTCCAGGGCAACGGTCAGTTCTCGTACGCGACCGGTGTGAACGAAGGCAACTTCGCAAACTGGATTCAGGACGTCTTCCAGGCCAACGGTGGTCGTCACTACAACAGCTTCACGCAGGTCAACGACCCGATCACCCATGTTGGTGCTGACGACTTCTGGAACCAGGATGTTGCCGGTTTCGTGGAAGATTCGTGGAAGGCAACTCCGAAGCTGCTGATCTCGGCCGGTATCCGTTACGACGTGCAGCTGGTGCCGCAGCCTGATCTGCCGAACAACACCTCGCCGGTGGCTTCGCTCTACACCACCACGATCAACAACTACAAGGCGATGGTGCAGCCGCGTGTCGGCTTCAACTGGAATCCGCAGAACGGCACGGTTCTCCGTGGCGGCTTCGGCATCTTCTACGGCCTGAACTCGAACTCGACCTACTACACGATGCGCCGTGAGAACGGTGTTTATCAGCAGCAGTACAACGTCTCGGCGCTGACGAACCCGAACGCGGTTTACGTGGCAGCGGGCTCCAAGCTGTCCTCGGGCGTAACCTGCGCTCCGACGGATGGTTCGGGTTTCTGCTTCCAGCAAGCCGGTACCTACGCAACGAACGCACCTCAGGGTGGTGTACCGGAGTTCACTCCTCCGGGGCCTGCACCGGTGAACCCGGTTACGGGTGCTGCTAACCCGGCCGTAAGCACTGGCCTGGCACTGTCGACGATCTCGGCTCGTGGTCTTGATCCGAACTTCAAGAACCCGGAGTCGATGTCCTTCGACCTTACGCTCGAGCAGGAACTGCCTGGCCACATGAGCCTCACGCTCGCCTATGTGGGCAACCTGGCACGCCGCCTGCCGATCTTCGTGGATACGAACGTCGATCCGTCCTCGGCAACGACGCGTAACTACTACTACTACTCGTCGGCCACGGCTTCACCGACGGTCATTCCTATCCCGTTCTACAACTCGCGTCTCTACAACACCACGGGCGCAGTCCTGACGGGCTTCTCGGACGTCAATGCGAACTACCACTCGGGTGTCGCTACGGTGAAGAAGCCGTTCTCGCACGGCATCCAGGTTCTGGCGAACTACACCTGGTCGAAGGCGATGGACGGTGGGCAGGTCTCTGGTGTGAACGGTACCTTCAACGGTACGGACACTCCGATCGACCCGTTTGCCAAGGGCAAGCGTGCAGGCCGCGCGGCTGAATATGCTCGTTCGGATATGGACGTTCGCAGCCGCTTTGTCGCTTCGTTCGTCGCGCAGTCCAGCATCGATCGCTTCACGCCCAACCGCTATGCTCGTTACGTCTTCGATGGCTTCCAGCTGGCAGGCAGCTACACGCTGCAGTCCGGTATGCCGATCACGGGCTTCATGAGCGCTGCGCCGACCTCCCCCATCACCGATGGCGGTCTGTCGGGTGCGGAGCTTTCGCTCTACAACTCGGGTACGCCTGGCCGTGTCCCGACTCAAATCGCACCGCGTAACGCGTTCTCTGGTTACGGCCTGAACAACTTCGATGCACGTATCTCGCGCATGTTCCCGATTCATAATCAGGTTCAGCTCGAGCTCTTCGCTGAAGCGTTCAACCTGGTCAACCATGATCTGCGCCTCGGTCTGTCGACGAGTTCAAACACCTACATCGATGCAGGCAAGTCGCTCACGACCGCTTCTGGTCTTGTAAGCTGCCCGACCTCGGCAACCGGTGGTTGTATCGTTCCTCTGTCGTCGACGGCAACCCCGTTCATGGCAGTTACCAGCACCAGCTCGGTTCTTTACGGACCGCGTCAGGTGCAGATCACTGCGAAACTGCACTTCTAACCTCGGGCATCCTGCCCAAACAGCAAAAGGCCCGGAGAGATCCGGGCCTTTTGCCGTTTAGCGGAACGAGAGGTGAACGGCTCCTCAAAACGCAAGAGGGAGGATAAACTCGGGGCTATGACGCGTTCTCTTTTTCTTGGTGGAGCGTTGGCGCTTGGAGCGATTCTGCCGGCGCATGCGCAGGATTGGGCAAAAGAAGGTTTACTGAAAAGCCCTCGGCACGGCGAGTTTGTCACGATTACAGAGCCAAGTGGCCGGAAGTTACAGGCCTGGGTGGTGTATCCAGAGAGCAAAGAAAAGGCGCCGGTGGTCCTGATGATTCATGAGATCTATGGGCTGACGGACTGGGCGCGTGAGATGGCTGACGAGGTCGCTGGCGCAGGCTACATTGTGGTGGAGCCGGATCTGTTGTCCGGGGCTGGGCCAGAGCACGCTACTGTTCCTTCTGTGAAGGAGCAGAGCGATCCGCATGCGTCGATGGCAAGCACCGGTGCCGCTTCTGTGCCGATGCTTCCCGGTGGTACTTCGGCCTTTCCTGATCAGGATGCTGCTGCGAAAGCGGTTGCGGGCCTGCCGGATGCGCAGGTCGTGGATGATTTGAATGCCGCTGCTGATTGGGGCAAGAAACTACCGGCAGCGTCCGACAAGCTGTACGTCGCAGGGTTTTGTCACGGTGGCCAGTTGAGCTTTCTATTTGCAACCAAGCGCAAGGACCTGAGTGCGGCATTTGTGTTTTACGGCACGCCACCGGATGCAGAGGCGATGAAGTCGATTACCGCGCCTGTGTACGGTTTTTACGCTGGCAACGACGCGCGTGTTACTGCGACCGTGCCGCAGACGGAAACGGAAATGAAGGCTGCAGGCAAGACCTTTGATCAGGTGACGTATGAAGGCGCAGGACATGGGTTCATGCGTGCCGGAGAGGCTCCTGAAGCGAATGCGGCGAACTCCGCTGCGCGTGCTGCGGGCTTCCGCCGCTTCATTTCCCTGCTGGGTGGTGTGCACTAAAACAGGTGAAGTGCTGTGGTAGCCTGTGGGCATTGAGCCAGCCCTTATATCGACGTTTGGTGGTCGTTCTGTGCGCCTGGTTGGCGGCATGGACCTGGCTTTCCTGGCCTTCGATGCAGGATGATGCCTTGATCCATCTGCGGTATGCGGATCATCTGCTGCATCATCACATGGTCTCGTACGACGGGGTGCATGCAACGTTCGGCGCAAGCAGCCTGCTGTACATCACGCTGCTTGCTGCGCTGCGAACGGTGTGGCACACACCGTTGCTTCCGCGTGCGGTGTCTTCGATCGCACACTGGTGCTTGTTTGCGCTACTGGTGTGGGGCTTTGCGCGTGTCTCTCGACGGCGTGGTGTGGTGAGCTGGTTTGCTGTGGCCACGCTGCTCTGCTGCGTTATGCCATCTGCAACGCGCTGGTTGCAGGATGGAATGGAAACCTCGCTGACGCTTGTGGTCGTGGTCCTTTGGGCGTTTTGGATCTATCGCGCTTGCCGCGAAGCCTTTATCCCGGGTAGAGCCGTTGTTGCCATGACGTTTGCCGCCATGTTGACTCTGCTGTTGCGTATCGAGTTTCTGATGTTCCTCGGTGTGCTTTCAGCGATGCTCTTCTTTGCTCGGCGCGAACGCGGGGTACAAGAGTCAGTAGCCGTTACGCTACGCGTGTGCCTTGGCCCATTGCTCGGTGGCCTGCTTGGAGCGGGGTTGGTCATTGCCCTGATGGGGACGCTGCTGCCGGATACCGCGGTTTCAAAAGCGGTGGGTGGACAGTATTGGCTTGCAACGCTGCAGTCTTCAATGGACGTGATTGCAAGCTCGTTGTCGTTCGGCATGGGCCTGCTGCTTTTCTGGTTGTTGAGCGGGCTGGTATTGGCAGGAAGCGGAGCGTGGAAAACGCTTTCGTTTTGGTGTGCGAACTGCCTCTTCCCGGTGACGCTTTTTCTCGCGGCGGTCCGTGGGCAGACGATTCAAGGGTTTCGTTACTTCGCGTGGACGTTGTTGTTTTCGCTGGTATGGAACGTCCTACTGCTCTCAGAGAGTGCTGCAGAGGAGCAAAGCCGCTGGGGACGATTTGCGGCAATGGCTCTTTGCGGTGTGATCGTACTTGGGCAGGTGAAAGAGTCGCAGCTGTTCCTGCGCATGTTCCGGCAGCGAGCACAGGCTGTCGACGCATTGCGTGCGCAGCATCTTGAACAGCTACACGGTATGCGCGTGACGGCGTTTGATATTGGCTGGATCGGTTACTTCGCGCAGTCGGATGTCTGCGATGTTGGCGGTCTGGTCAGCGGGCGAGAGTGGGCGAAGCTGCCTGTGGAGAAGCGTGCCGCGGTGTGTATCAGCGATCCGAAGCCAGGGCTTTTCTTTGTCAACGAGGGCTATCAGATCTACTGGATGCGTGATGGTATTCCCGGCTATACCAAGCCGACGCCGGATTATGTGAACTGGAAGATCTGCGGTGAGTACAACATGGCCAACGTGACCCGGCCTGATTGGCATTACCTGATCGCTCCGCCGGAGCTTGCGCCAAAGGTTTGTGCGGCAACCGGTCAGCAACCGCGCCCTATTACTGAGTTGCTGCCTCCAACCGGTGGAGCGATTCTTCATCGGAGCGAGTAAGAAAATGCGGAACTCATCGTATGGTGCAACGGAGCGAGTTGCACGCTGGCTGGTCGCGGTTTTTTTGTTTGCGGCGCTGCTGCTGTATGCTGTGCACTTTCTGCATCTCGACGCAGACTTTCCGAACAACTCTCCCTGGGTGGATTGGTCAAAGTACACCGATGAGGGATGGTACGGTGATGCGGCGATTCGCCACTTCATGACAGGTCACTGGTACTGGAAGGGTGACTTCAATCCCGCCGTAGCGTTGCCGGTGTGGCCCGCGCTGGAGTGGCCTGTTTTTGCGCTCTTCGGTGTTTCACCAACGGTTGCACGCGCACTTACGCTTTGTGTTTTCGGAATCACGCTCGTTGGCTTCTATGGACTGCTGCGACGCTTTGCGCGCATTGAGCGGCGGGAGAACGGGCCGTCGCTTGCTCCGGCAATCTGTGTTTTTTTGATGTGTGCCAGCCCCTTCTTCTTCGTCTTCGAGAGGATGGCGATTCTTGAGCCGACGCTGATCATGCTGATGGTCCTGGCTCTGCTGAGCGCAAGCTCCATGCATCGTTGGCGCGCACCCGGAGTCGCGCTCTGGGCCAGGGCATGGCCTTTGCTGGCGCTTGGATTACTTTTGCCCGCTATGGTGCTGACCAAGACGACCGGGCTTTTTCTGGTGCCTGCACTGGCGTATTTTGTGTGGGCGCGAGCTGGGTATCGCTGGCGCCATGCGCTGGAGATGGGGCTGCCGCCCGCACTGATCGGCGTGGTGCTCTGGTGTGTCTATTTCTTCGCCTGTGTGCGGCCTCATTATCTTGAGGACTATCGCTATCTGTTCAGCGCCAATGCCTACACGGGCATTCTGCTGGAGCCCTTCGATACGGTTGTTCTCAACACTTTTTCTGACGGCGTGTGGATGGGGCACCTGCTCTATCTGGCGTTCTACACCGTGCTGGTGCTAATGCTCTTCTGGCGCCCGAAACTGTTCTGGAACCCGCTCGTGCCCACGCTGCTGTTGTGGGCTGGTGGGTATACGCTATTTCTGGCCTATCACAACAATCTGCAGCCGCGGTATTACCTGGTGGTTGCTGCTCCCATCACGGCCTTGGTGGCGTTGGGTCTGGACAGTTTCCGGCACGGGTTTGCTGCACGGCGAGAGTTGTGGGCCACCTGTATCGTGGCTGTGTTGACGCTCGGCATCTCCTGGCCCGGGATGATGTATCTGTTGCAGATCGCCACGCACCCGACCTACCAATTCAAGGCTGCGGCTCAGCAGATAGCGCGCATTGTGCGTTCGACGCCGGACCACTCCCCGTTGATTCTTTCTATCTCCGGTTCGGACATCACACTGATGACCGGTTTGCCTTCGATCGACGATGACTTCGGCACCCTGGAACTGAGCGAGCGCGTGCGGCAGTATCAGCCCGGCTGGTATGTTGCCTGGAACGAGCTGGACGACGACAAGATGGATGCCCTTACGCCGCTGTACCATCCCGTACGCGTAGCGGCGATTCCGGCGTTGGACGATCAGGACCGCAATCTGCTGATTCTGTATCGGCTCGACCCCGGGATGGAAGCGCCCACGCCGCACCGTCGGCGTTTCAAACGGCCCACGCCCAAGCCTCTTCAGACCAAGGTGGGCCAGCAACCGACGACGACACAGCTGGAACACTAGTCCGGTTCGCGCGGTTTTATACGGTTGCTCATCTTGAGCCTATGTGAGTAGAAACGCATGCTCACCGGTTTGGCGTAGTTTGCCGGTTGCGTGCGAACCCGAGTAGTAACCACGGGGTTTTGCATACAGGGAACTATGCGCGGCCGTATTACGTTACAGCGTTTTGGCAGTCTATTGCATCAGCAACAGGCTCCTACATTTCTGAATATCTGTTGGTTATTATGCGTCGCTTCTTGCTCGTCGTCTTGTGGTTGTGTTTAGGTCCTACCGTTTTTGCGCAAAGTGCCAATCGCCCGGTTTCGCTTTCCGGGGTTGTAACGGACCCTTCCGGGGCGCTGATTCCTGGAGCCAGGGTTCATGTGGGCACGATTGCTTCAGCGCAGGGGTGGAATGCGACGGCGGACGGCGCGGGGAAGTTCTCGCTGGCTGTGCCGTCCGGTACCTACATCCTGGTGGTTACGGCGGAAGGGTTCAACGCATTTAGCCGCGAACTGGCGCTGAGCGTGGGAGCACAGCAGAGCCTTACGGTAAAGCTGGAGATTGCGAGCGCTGACGAAACGATCGAAGTCAGCGGATCGCAGGGCAACGCCCTGAGCGAGTCGTCCAATAAGAGCGCGCTTGTACTTGGAGCAGATCAGCTGGCTACGCTTTCCGACGATGACACGACCTTCCAGCAGCAGCTGCAGGCTATCGCGGGTGGAGACGGCGAGCATCCGCTCCAGGTGTATGTCGATGGCTTTCAGGGCGGACAGTTTCCTCCCAAGAGCGCGATCCGTGAGGTTCGCATCAACCAGAACACGTACTCTGCCGAGTATGACGAGCTGGGCTTCGGACGCATCGAGATCGAAACCAAGCCGGGGTACGGAAAGCTGCACGGCACCATTGATGCTTTTGGCAATGACTCTGACTTCAACTCGCAGAATCCATTCCTGCATAGCTCGGAGCCAGGGTATTACCGTGTGCATTACCTGGGCAACGTAAGTGGTTCGCTGGATACGAAAAGTTCGTTTTTTCTGAACGGCGAGTACTACAACCAGCAGAACAACGCGATCGTAAATGCGACCACCGCGGATGGTTTGTACAACAAGGCCATTGCGAATCCGCAGATCACGCAGGACTATTCCGGACGTTACGATCGCCAGTGGTCGACCAACAATACTGCGACGATTCGTTATGAGTTCGACCGCGTAAGCCAGACGAACGCCGGTCTTAGCTCACAGCTGCTGTTGCCTACGCAGGCGTACACCTCGGTCAACACAACGCAGACGCTGCAGGTTGGCAATACGCAGGTCATTACACCGCATCTGGAAAACGATGTGCGCTTTCAGTGGCAACGCACGGCGATCTCGCAGGACCCGGTGAGCGAAGAAGCCACGGTCGTTGTCTCGGGTACT
Source organism: Acidobacteriaceae bacterium (assembly GCA_028283625.1). Lineage (GTDB taxonomy): Bacteria > Acidobacteriota > Terriglobia > Terriglobales > Acidobacteriaceae > Granulicella. The sequence goes on from JAPWKG010000004.1 coordinate 20,836, forward strand.
TTTACCGGCGGCGGAAGCCCCACGCAGAAATATCGCGATTCGTTGAACCAGTACCAGTTTGAAGACAAGGGAAGCTGGGAGCACGGCAAGCATTTTCTGCGCTATGGCTTCCGTTTCCGCTTCTATCAAGAGGACAATCGGTCAAACGCGGGCTTCAACGGCTCGTATACCTTCTCCAATCTCTCAAGTTTTGAGGCGGGCACCCCTTCGCAGGTCTCTGTAACGCAGGGGCGGTCACACTTTGCCGTTTCCACGGCGGACTTTGCCTGGTATGCGGAGGATGAGTGGAAGCTGCGCAAGAATCTGACGCTGGATTTTGGTGTACGTGTTGAGACGCAGACCGCGATTCCGGATCACTTCGATCCTTCGCCGCATCTGGGCTTTGCCTGGGCCATTGGAGCGAAGGAGAAGAAGCCTGCCTGGATGACGTTACGTGGCGGAGGCGCAATCTTTTACGATCGCTTCGATGTCGGCAATCTGCTAACGACGGTGCAGCGTGCCTCGGGTTCCGGTCAGCGTGTGTATACCTCGACCTCGCCGGGTACGTGCAGTAACTTTGCGCAGGCTCCTACGCTGGAGTGCTTGAATACGACTACCGCCGCGTCGCAGACCACCTACACCGTCGATCCGCACTTCCACAGCTCATACGGCATCAACGCTGGTCTGACCGCAGAGTTTCCTTTGGGCAAGCGCGGTAACATCTCGTTCAACTACCTCTTTGAGCGTGCGTTGCACAGCTATGTCTCCATCAACGCCAATGCGCCCCGCGCCGATCATACCCAGCCTTATGGAAGCGATGCCGGCGTGATGGATCAGTTCACCTCGGGTGGCCGTGGGTACGGAAACTGGCTCTTTGCCAATCCTCGCCTGGATCTGAGCAAGTCCATTCATTGGTGGGCGTTTGCCATCTACCAGCACGTGAACTCAGATCGTCAGTCGGCGACCAACTTTGCCTCAAACAGCTACAACATTCATCAAGATTACGGACGCAGCGCCTACGATCGTCACTTCGCCACCTTTACGGGCCTCGACAGCACCTTGCCGCTGGGCTTCACCTTCAGTACCTTTCTGGCGTTGCGCGGTGGCCAGCCCTTCAACATCACCACTGGTAATGACGATAACGAGGACACGATCTACAACGATCGGCCGACCTATGCCGGAGCGTTCTCCGATGCGAGTAAGGTTGTCCATACTCCCTGGGGTAGCTTCGATCAGACACCGGTTGCCGGCAACAAGCTGATCCCGGTCAACCTCGGCCACTCTCCCCGGTTTCTCAGCCTGCAGGTGCAGCTGGGACGTACCTGGAAGTTTGGTCCGCGTGTCGCGGATGATGCCAGCGATGTTCTGACCGCGTCCAGCAAGGACGGCAAGCCTGCTCCTTTGCCGGACCCGCGCTATAGTATCGACTTCTCCGTCGAGGTGCAGAACATTACCAACACGGTGAGCCCGGCTTCACGAATCGGCGTGCTGAGTTCGTCCAACTTTGGCAAGTCGATCGGGACCTCTAATACATTCCTGACGACCAGCGCGGCGAACCGCACGCTCATGCTGCACACCGGCTTCCGGTTCTAAGCGCGAGCAGAGAGACGTATCAGAAGGAGCCTCGGAAGAGGCTCCTTCTTTGCTTGCGTGGCTGCGGAGCATGGTTGATACTAAAGCGGACTCTTATGGTCGGATATGGGTATCTCTGCCTGCCTGGCTTCAGTGCGCCGGATGGAGACGTCCCGATCTCCGCTCTCCCACCTGTGCGGCGAGTGTTTTAGACCGGACATAAACACAGCAACCACGCATAGTGGCAACCGGCGGCTCGCGGCTGATCGATTGGCTGGGTCCTGGGCTGTCCGGGTGCGCGCAGGGGGAAACGTGAAAATTAACGTTATTTATGGCACAGATAATGGCAACACACGCAGGGTTGCCGAGCAGATTGCGGAAAGATGTGCGGGCAGGGTGGTCGATATCTGCGCCGCGACGCCGCAGGACTTCAGCGACTGCGATCTATTGATTCTGGGAGCACCGACCAGCGGTTACGGTGATCTGCAGGTGGATTGGGAGTGCCGCCTGGGAGTCTTCAGCGAAGTCGGCCTTTCCGGGAAAAAGGTGGCTCTCTTCGGGCTGGGTGACCAGATGAGCTACTGCGACACCTTCGTGGACGCGATGGGGCTGCTCTACGACGCCGTTGTCGCACAGGGAGCCGTCGTTCTGGGAGCGACCGCAACCAGCGGTTACGATTTTTATAGTTCGGCGGCTGTGCGGGAAGAACGCTTTGTCGGCCTGGCGCTGGATGAGGATAATCAACAGGATCAGACGGTTCCGCGTATCGCCGGGTGGGTCGCGGAGCTGGTGCAGGCGGCCGCGCTGCCAGTGGAAGAGCTGGTGGCCCGGGCCAGCTAGTGTGGTGGCCCAATTTCCGTTGACTTCTGGCTGGGTTGTGGATAACCTAGAGGCTCGCGCAGTCCTGCGTCTGCGCTTCGGTGTGTTTGCCTGCGGAACAACGGCAGCCCGAGGCTTAGGGACGACGGACATTGTGGCGAGAGAAGTCCTGGATTCTCCGGGCTTTATTCCGAGAGATGCGGCCGCGACACGCCGACCTCCCTTAGGAAACTCGCTCCCCAGCCAGCAGCAATGAGGGCTCTGTGCGCTCCAACAATCATGTTTTACCTGTTTTGCGTCTGCGGGAAATCGGTCCTGCTGCGCTCTTGGTGCGGGTGAACCAGCAGCCAGAATATCTTCGCGGAACACGCCGGGCACGCAGCGCCGAAGACGGCAGAAGCAAGGAGTACGGAAAGATGTCGACGACAATTCCCAGTGGCAAGAACATCGAACGCAAGTGGTATGTTCTGGACGCTGAAGGCCAGACTCTCGGCCGCCTCGCATCGCAGGCAGCCAGCATCCTCGCGGGTAAGTTGAACCCGCTCTACACGCCGTACATCGATATGGGCGATCACGTCATCGTGATCAACGCCGAAAAGATCGTTGTAACCGGCCAGAAGGCACAGCAGAAGCTGTATCGCCGCTACACGGGTTTCCCCGGTGGTCTGCGCGAAGAAGGCTTCACCAAGCTGCTCGCACGCCGCCCCGAGAAGATTGCGGAAGAAGCGATCAAGGGCATGCTGCCCAAGTCCAAGCTGGGCCGTCAGATGGCGACCAAGCTCAAGGTCTACAAGGGCTCCGAGCATCCGCACAAGGCTCAGCAGCCTGTTGCATTTGGCGCCTAGTTGCAGCGTTCAGCCACAGGATTGCGGCTGAGTGTTAAGAGCTTTCGCGGTACAGACTTTCGAGGGCAAACGCCCCAGAGGAATTTATGGCAAACCTGATTCAGTATTACGGCACCGGTCGTCGCAAGAGCGCGATCGCCCGCGTGTTCCTTCGCCCCGGTTCGGGCGAGTTTACCGTCAACGGTAAGAAGTTTGAAGAGTACTTTGTGACCCCGGCGCAGCGCGCTGCCGCAAAGTCTCCGCTGGCCACCCCTGAGATCAACGAGACGTTCGACGTGCTGACCACGGTTCGTGGTGGCGGCGTCAACGGTCAGGCTGATGCGGTCAAGCTCGGCATTGCACGTGCGCTGATGGAGTTCAACGGCGAGCTGCGCAAGGCGCTCAAGTCCGCTGGCTTCGTTACCCGCGATGCTCGTGGCAAGGAACGTAAGAAGTACGGCCAGAAGGGCGCTCGCGCTCGCTTCCAGTTCAGCAAGCGCTAGTCGCTTGGCTGTGTGCGAGGGCTGGGATTCGGTTTCCGTATCCTGGCTCTCGCAACTGGCCTCTTTCGCTTCACCCGTCGGCATGTGGCTGACGGCCGGAACTTAATCTCCCCCCAACCCAGGGACTTAATCGCCTCAACAAGAGAGTCGCTCTCGGATTTACCGAGGCGATGCCCAGAAAAGGAATTTACGATGGCCTCCATCACTATGAAGGAACTGCTCGAAGCGGGCGTTCACTTTGGACACCAGACCAAGCGTTGGAACCCGAAGATGAAGGAATATATCTTCGGCGAGCGCAACGGCATCTACATCATCGACCTGCAGAAGACCTTGAAGATGTTCAAGGAAGCTTCGAAGTTCGTCAGCGACCTGACCGCCACCGGCAAGCTCGTGCTCTTCGTGGGCACCAAGCGCCAGGCTCAGGACGCGGTTGCTGAAGAGGCGACCCGCGCAGGCATGCCGTACATCAACTCGCGCTGGCTCGGCGGTCTGCTCACCAACTGGGTGACCGTGCAGAAGTCGGTAAAGCGCCTGACCGAGCTCGACGAAATGTCGGTCGACGGCCGCTACGAGCTGCTCACCAAGAAGGAAGTCATCAAGCTGGAGCGCGAGCGCAAGGCTCTGTCGACCTCGCTGTCGGGTATCAAGAACATGAAGCGCCTGCCGGACGCGATCTTCATCATTGACTCGAACAACGAAGCGATCGCTGTTTCGGAAGCACGCAAGCTCGGCATCCCGGTCGTTGCAGTGGTGGATACCAACTGCGATCCGACCGTGGTTGACTATGTGATCCCGGGCAACGATGATGCTCTGCGCGCGATCCGCCTGTTCACGACCAAGATTGCGGATGCCGCTTACGAGGGCACGCAGCTGATCTCTGAGAAGGCTTTCTCGGGCGAGTATGACGATGTCACCCCGATCGCAACCGAGTCGCAGTTCCTGGGCGAGGATGCAGAAGCCGCTGCTGCTGAGGCACAGGTTACCGCCGGTGCAGCTCCTGCTTCCGTTGAGGAAGAAGAAGAGAACATCGATCTGAACGCAGCGCTGGGCGGCGGAATCCGCAAGGCTCCCGTTGCTGCTGAAGCAGAGACCGAGCCGGAAACGGCTGAAGCGACTGCCTAAGCAGAGGGTCGCGGCCACCTTTAGCGAAGGCGCGGGCTTCGGCTCGCGCCTTTTCTTCGAGACGTAACGTACGCGTGGCACACTCCACGCAAAGGATGAAGGGACAAGAACAATGTCGACGACTGAAGCTGTGAAGATTGATGCAAAGCTGGTGAAGGAACTGCGCGAGAAGTCTGGCGCGCCGATGGGCGACTGCCTAAAGGCTCTGCAGGAAGCCAAGGGCGATATGGAAGATGCTTTCGTTGTGCTGCGTAAGCGCGGCGTTGCTTCGGCAGCCAAGAAGGCTTCGCGTTCCACGAACGAAGGCGCTGTGGGCACCTACATCCACGCTGGCGGCAAGATCGGCGTTCTGCTCGAGCTGAACTGCGAGTCGGACTTCGTTGCCCGCACCGATGACTTCCAGAACCTGCTCAAGGACATCGCGATGCATATCGCTGCTGTCGATCCGAAGTATGTTGGCAAGGACGAAGTGACCGAAGCCGACATCGAGAAGGAGAAGGAAGTGTATCGCGCTCAGGCAGCTGCTTCCGGCAAGCCGGCCAACATCATCGAGAAGATGCTTGAGGGCAAGATGTCGAAGTACTACGAAGAGGTTTGTCTGCTTGAGCAGCCCTTCATCAAGGAAGCTTCGCTCACGATCGCTCAGCTGATCGCGCAGAAGGTTGCCAAGCTCGGTGAGAACATCTCGGTGCGCCGCTTTGCACGCTTCAAGATCGGCGAAGCGACCGCAACGGTTGCTCAGGCGATCATCGCTCCGGCAACGGAAGAAGCTGCTTCGTAAGCTTCTTTCTTGCAAGCATAAAAAGCCCGGGCTTGATGCCCGGGCTTTTTGTTGTTCCTCAGGCTCGATCGAGTGTGAGGCTTTGCGGTTTGCTGGAAACTGTCTGCGCGCCGCAAGCCGTCTGCGAGCAGAGCTACTGCTTTTCTTCGTGATACTCCTGCTCTGTATTGATCGCCCAGAGCGAGGCCTTATCGACGTGTCCTGCAACGAGTCCATCGACAACGGCCATGGCGGTCAGCATGGAGTGGTCCTGATTGTTGTACTTATGCATGCCATTGCGGCCAACGAGAAAAAGATTGTCGAAGCTATCCGTATAGCGGCGTAGCTCGTCGAAGCGGTCGTAAGTGCCGAAGTATGCGGGATAGGTTTTCGGTACGCGTACGACATGGCCATCGAGCACATCGCTGGTTTTCAGGATGCCGATCTTCTCCAGCTCCGCTGCCGCGAAACGTTTCATCTCCTCATCGGGTTTGGCCCAGAGCGGATCGGTTTCATAGCAGAAGTACTCGAGCCCAAGCCAGACTTTACCGGGATCGGCAATCATGTGCGGGCTCCAGTTGTTGAAGATCTGTAGGCGGCCGAGTAGGACGTCGGGCTCTTGAATATAGATCCATGTGTCTTTGAGCAGACCGCCGTCGGGCTCGTGGATCTTTAGGCGATTCGCGAGAATGCCGACGGTGATGAAGTCGCGATACTCAAGGCCCTGTGCTACTTCGCGCACGTTGGCTGGTACCTCTGCATCGATGACCTCGATGAGTTCACGCATCGGCATGGTGGAGAAGAAGTAGTCGCCTGTGTAGGTCTTGCGTTCTCCCGTTGGGGTCGCGGTTTCTACCGAGACGATACGCTTGCCCTCCGTGTGGATGGCGACGACCTTCTCCTGCATATGAATCTCGCCACCGAGCGCGACGATCTGGTCAGCGACATGCTCCCATAACTGGCCGGGGCCGAATTTGGGATACATGAAACGCTCGATCAGTGACGTATCCGTTTGCTTCTGCGCAAGGTCCTGCCCTGCGCCTTCCTTCGACTGCTTGCTGAAGGCTTTCTTGAGGAAGTGTTTGACCGCTGTGGTGAGCGAGAGTCCCTTGATGCGCTGTGCTCCCCACTCCGCAGAGATCTCTTCGCAGGGAGTGCCCCAGACCTTTTCGGTGTAGCTCTTGAAGAAAGTCAGGTAGAGTTCGCGGCCAAAGCGATTGATGAGGAAGTCTTCGAGGCTTCGTTCGGGCTTGATCTGGTGCAGGCGCGAGCTCAGGTAACTGAAGCCGACGCGCACCGTACGCGTAATGCCCAGGTTGTTTAGCGTCTGACCGGTCAGGCGAATCGGGTAGTCGAAGAACTTGCGCAGATAGTAAATGCGGCTTTTGCGCGGCCGGATGAGCATGACCAGATCGGGGTCTGCGGGGGGCTCGGCAACGACTGCGATCGTTTGTTCGGTGGAGTTCGTCTCAGAGAGTACTGCGTTTCGCTCTGCATGGGCTAGAGGCCCGGTACCTCGCAGCACGGGTTCCTCAATCTGCTTGGCCGGAACTTCGACTACCGTTCGGCTCTTGCCCTGATAGCTGATTTCAGCAGCAGCATCTTCAGGCGGCATCAGGTCGATCCACCACTGCATCACGCGGTCCGACTTCGAGAAGAAGCGGTGACCGCCAATATCCATGCGGTTGCCCTTGTAGCGGATGGTGCGTGAGATACCGCCGATCTCATCGCTGGCTTCAAGCAGAATAGGTTGGATGCCGGTGCGTCGCAGCAATTCAAGGCCGGCTGTCAGGCCGGCAGGGCCGGCCCCGATAATGATGGCTCTTTGTGGCATTCGTCGAAAATTACTCGTAGCTCAGCGCGTCGATGGGATCTTTCCGTGCGGCCTTCAGAGCAGGGTAGAGCGCGCCGAGCAGTGCGCCGAGCAGCGCAATGATTACCGCGGTCATGACCCACTGCGGTGTGACCGCAAAGCTGAGCGTCGGGAACTTGGCATGGAGCAGGGCTCGCAAACCATAGGTGGCAGCTACGCCGAGGAGCACGCCTGTAACGGCGAGCAATCCGGTTTCGCGCAGAATGACCGAAACGATGTTTAAGCGTCCGGCACCCATGGATTTCAGGATGCCGATCTCTCTCGTGCGTTCCATCACGGCCGTGTACATGGACTGGAAGATGACCAGGAAGCCGATGATGATGGCAATGCCCACAACAACGCGCAGCGCAATGTTGAAGCCGGGCATGTGCTCAGGCGTGAGCATCGAAAGCAACTCGTCGGAAGTCTGCACGCTCCAGTCCTGCAGGCCGTCGGTTGCGAGGATCTCCTTGCGAACGTCGGCCTGGAAGTGGGGCGCGTTTTCCGTCTTGATCCAGAAGGCCGAAGCCTTACCGGTATTGCCGTCGAGCATATCCATGGTCGTCAGGGGGATGAACTTGCGTGATCCCTTACCGTGTTCGACGATGCCGCAGACGCGGAAGTTGTGGTTCAGCGTCTTAATTGTGTCGCCAACCTTGAATCCCTTGCCGCTGGCCGCCTGCAGGTCATCGATGATCATGTCGAAGGGCTGCTGGAAGGGGCCGCCTGCCTTGAACACAAAGGGGCGCAGAGCGTTGAAGCTCTCATAGTCGATGCCGTAGATGTTTTCCAGCGAGGCACCGGTGGTGAGCTTGATGTTGATGGGCGCAACGACCTTTACGTGCGGTAACGCGCGCAACACATTGGCGATACGCACATCGGCCGATGCCGCGGAGGTGTTCATCAGCGCCGTGGAGGCGCCGGGATGCGTGATCATGTCCCCGCCGATGCCCATGGTGCCAGCTCGCGAGTTGTTCAGCATGCCGTACATAATGGCGGCGATCGAAAGGATCATGACGACCTCGATCGCGACCGCGAAGGCGCTGATGAGGGAACGGAGCGGGCGATGGACGAGATTGCCGACGATGAGCTTATTCATGAGGCGAACGGGCACGAGGCCAGCATCCAGTGTACCGGTTGGCGTGCTCTATGCTCGGCGCAAAGGAACGGATGCGGCTCCCGGAACCCCGGCCCGCAGTTTCTCGCGGAAAAAAAGCTTGCCCAGAAGAGGAGCGACGTAGGTTGCAAACAGCATGCAAAAGACTAGGCCAATATTCGTGAACCAGACACTTCCCAGCAGGCCGGAGATACCGCTTTCCGGGGCCATGTGGATGAAAAACATGGCGTAAAAGAGCCCCCAGGGGGCTATGCGCAGGTCTCCGCAGAGTACCTCGACCGAGAGGAAAAAGAGAACCCAGGAGGCAGGCAGCAGAAGGAAAATGCCCAACCAGCGGCCCATATGGAAGGCTTCGGCAATGGTGCTGAAGGAGATACCGGTGGTGGTGTCGGAGAAGGGAATGATGCCCAGCTCGCGGCCGTAATAATTTCCGCCGCCTTCGATGGTCATGTACTTATCTTTGTCGGGAAAGATGAAGTGGGGAAACCAGTTCAGAAAGATCACGTTGAGGTAAGCGAAGCCGAAAACATGACCTTTTTCCGTGTACGCAATCAGGGCACTGTCGCCCGGCCAGGTTGAAAATCGTTCGGCCAGGCCGACGTCTTTGGCGTAGTAGTGACCGCCGGCTGCAAGCGATTGCTGCTCGGCGATATCGGATTGCTTCTTCCAGTAGCTGAAATTTTCAAGAACGGTGAGGCCAACACCGATGTGGCCTACTACGCCCGGAGGAGAGGGAAGATTGCGTCCGATCTGTGCCAAGGGAAAAAGGACATAGTTCGCTGTCACCAGAATGACTGCCAGAACAGCGAAGTGAATCTTGCGAAAAGAGAAGCGCGTGAACGCCACGCCGATGAGCCAGCAGGCAACCGGCGTAAACATGCCTTCTTTGCTGAAGCCGGCAAAGCCCCAGAGAAATTGGGTTACTCCGGGGAGCAGGTTGTAAAAACCGACGGAGCGCTTTCCGTTGGACTCCTTAATGCAGGCGACTGTGCCGAGGATGCTGGCCAGATACAGAAAGAGGTTCATACGGCTAAGCAGGTTGCCGATACTGCCTGAGCCTCCTCCAAGCACTTCGCTGGAAAACATGGCGAGGATGCCGAGGATCGTGCTGCCGATGGCGGCTTCGCGGTAGGGCAGAGGGTTGTTGGCCATCAGGCGCTCTGCGAGGCTCTTGGTTGTGCCCAGAATTCTTTGCGTGAGCAGCACGCTTACCAGCAGCATGAACATACTGATGGTGAAGATCTCCATCGTCAACAGCGGGGCGACGCACAGCGTATCGGCGGCTTCGCCGATGAAGGACTTGAGGCTCACGCCGAAGATGATGGTAAACAAGCCGAACCAGAAGACATAGGCTCCCATTGCACGACGAAAGCCGCCTGCGGTATTCACCGCCAGAACCCAGATCTGGATGAGCATGAAGAAACAGACGCTAAAGAAAAGGTGAGTCCCTTGAAAAATCTCTAGCCCCGCGATCGCGAGGCCGAAGGTCATGCCCCACGACGGGGGGATGCGTTCAAAGAGGACGATGCGCATGTTCGCCTCAGTCTACTAGCAGTCTCGCCAGCACGGCGGAGGTGCATAGTAGACTTGACTCACTTCAGCCGCTTCCCTGTACTGCATGGCAAACCGGAGTCAGAATCCAGCTGCAACAGTACCGACACTGTCTCGCTCAGAGATCTTCAGCGCAGACAGCTCTTTGTTGCGTGTTTTCTTGTTGAGCGCTCCTGCTCTGGCTTCGTTTTCCTGTGTCGGGTCCTCTAAGTCCAACCTTTACGCCATTACGGAGTACACGCTCTCTTATCAACATGGGTTTGTAAAGCGCGGGCTGGTGGGAGAGATTCTTCGGCACTGCGGGTATCTGACCTGGCACAAACTCGGCGAAGTGCAGATGGTGATCATGCTTCTGGTGCTGGCAGCCTGCTATGCGGTTTTTGGGCGCTTGCTGTACCGAGGCCCGCTCCCGCAAGCGTTTTTAGTGCTGTTTCTGCTGCTTTCTCCGGCCTGTTTGCTCCACTTTGCTGCCACGGTTGCGCATCCTGACAGCCTTCTCTTTGTGTTGTTGTTGTTGGCGTATGCCGCGCTGGTGCGTTTGCCTGCCGCGGTTGGGCCGCTCGTGGCCCTGGCGCCCTGCGCGCTGGCTTTGCTGCTGCATGAGTCTTTCCCGCTGCTGCTCTACCCGGTTCTGGCGGCCATCCAGTGGGATCGCCTGCGGCAGGGCAAGGCTTCCAAAACAGCGGTGGCGCTGCATCTCTCAATGTTTACAGCGGTTTTTCTGCTCGTACTGGCCTTCGGCAAACTGCACATTCCTGCAGCACAGTTGCAGGCCGAAGCGCAGTTGCGCACGGAGGTGCCGTTGGTTGAGGCGATCTTCGATGTCGTCACGCGCGGCTTTGCCGGACAGTGGCATGAGCTAATAGCTTTTTACTCCTGGCGATTGCTGGCAGAGGCCGTGTTGAGCACGGTGGTTCTGCTGCCCTATCTCATCGCTGCCTGGAAGCTTTTGACCGTGCTCAACGGAGTGCGCCGCCGTCCCTTTCCTACGGCTGCGCTGGTCGCCATGCTGGTGGCGCCTCTTCTGCTGTCTTTTTTGGGGATGGACCTCTATCGCTGGTGCGCGGGATCACTTGTTTGCGGGCTGCTCTTCCTCGTGTACCTAACGGAGAGCGGCGAGCCTGAGATGGACGCCGCGATGAACTCTCTTTCGCAGCCTTTCGTGAGTGGGGCGATCGTTTATGGGCTGGCCGCCGGTGCGATGGGGGCCGGAGCGCTCAGTCTGCTGGGCAGGGTTCTCTTTTTGATTTCAACGGGCCGGGGGTAAGCACGATGGCCACTCGTAGTACTTCTCCGGAGCGCTTTGCGTGTACAGCGCTGCTGCTCAGCTTGTTTGGGTTCTTCTTCCGCGGATATTGGATCTATAGCCAGGAAGAGCATGGCCTGTACGGGGTGCAGCCTTATCTGGATCTGATTCACGGACATGGCCCGGCTCCGTTCCAGTACCGCATTGGCCCGGTACGCGTGGCGTACTGGCTTAACCTGCATCTTCATCTGCCATTTCGCGCAGGTTTTAGTTTGGAAGACCTGGTGGGGTCGGTGTTTGCGGTGATGGGCGGCTACTGGCTGTTATGCCGGTCCGCGCCTTATCGGCAGGCTTCGCAGACGTTGCGATGGTTTGCCTCTTCCGCCTTTGTCGCGCTGGTGCTCTATTACATGGCCTGGCAGGATTGGTACAAGAAAAGCGATACCGAGCCGGCCGCGGGCCTGACGGTGTTGTTGCTGATGCTCTGGTCCGCACCGGGGAGTGGCGAGGTGGTGCGCGGGGGAAAGGCTGCCTGCGTGGCCGGAGGCGTTCTGGTCGTTACGCTTGCGGAATCGCTGGTTCGTCCGGAGATTGCGTTCTGGATGGCGGCGGGTATTTTTCTGGTGGCGCTTCTACCAGGACGGGGCTTGCTTTCGCTGCCACGAGCGCAGGCGCTTGTGTTGGCGGCACTGGCGGCTGCTACGGCTGCCAGCGTGCAGCTGCTGATGAGCCATGTGATCTATCCGAACGCGCACTACCTGCTGGGTATCGTGTTCATGTTGCCGTATGACTGGAAGTCCCCGCAGGGCTGGGTGGATTTTCTGGCATATCTCGCACCTGCTCTCTGGACGCTTCGCACGGTCTGCCGGTGGAGGATCGCGCAGGATGCTGCGAGTACGGGCTTTCTGTTCGGTGCTGTTCCGTTCGTGTTGCTTTGGGTGATGGTGGGAAGGATCGAAGAGGTCCGTATCTTTCTCCCCGTGGGGATCGCCCTGGTTCCATTGACCTGCCAGCTGCTGTTGCTGCAGGTGCGTGAAGCGGAGAACGGCATCTGATTGCGGCGTACCTGTAAAGGTACGGGGTTGCATGTGCCGATACCGTTGTGCACACTTCCATGTGCAAAAAAAAAGCGTATCCCGTAAGGTGGTCTTTGGACCGCAACGGTACGCATGATTCACACGGGCTCCCTAACTGTTGCCAAAAGTTTGGCTCGCATGGAGGCGAGAGTGAAGTTTGGCGAAAGCCTGAAGAAGGAGCGTTTGCGGGCAGGAGTTTCTTTGGGGTCCGTTTCCGAGGGAACCAAGGTATCCGTCCGCCATCTGGAAGCGCTGGAGGAAGATGATCCCTCCAGACTGCCCGGCGGTGTTTTCAATCGCGGCATTGTGCAGAGTTACTGCCGTTTTCTCGGTCTTGAAGAAGCCACCTGGCTTGAGACCTATACGCGACAGTATCCGTTGCCGCAGAACGATAACTGGGGCGAGTTCGCCGAGGCGGTCAAGCGGACCCGCGTGCAGACTACCCCTTTGGTCGAGCGTCGCTGGTGGGGCGTACTGCTGATGCTGATCGGTTTAGGAGCGCTGGGTTGGGCCGCCTGGCACTTTGTGGTGCAGCCGCGCATGGGCAAGAGTTTGCGTCAGACGATTCCACAGGCATTTCTCTCCAACCACTGAGAATTCCTGCCGTTCCGCTGCGGATTCCTGCAGGTTACTGTTGCGGGGGTACTTTCAGGCCGCGAACAGGTAGAATAAAAGGGTTCCGTGTACCCGGCGAGAGCCAGAGGACGCGGAGCGACCGGAGCGTGAGCCTTCAGGGGCGCCAGCCTCTCTCCACTTGCGTGAAACCGGTCGTCGGGCGCCTTGCATTCGTGCAGGCGGGTCCGGCTATCTCAATCAGGAGTACCAAAAGCTTTGTCTACCACCGATCGTTTTCTCTTCACCAGCGAGTCCGTGACTGAAGGCCATCCGGACAAGATCGCCGACCAGATTTCTGATGCCATCCTCGATGCCTGCCTGGCAGAAGACCCCTACTCGCGCGTTGCCTGCGAGACCCTGACCTGCACCGGTTTGGTAGTTGTCGCCGGTGAAATCACCACCAAGGCCCATCTCGACATTCAGACGCTGGTCCGTTCGACGGTGAAGGAAATCGGTTATGACGATGCGCTGAAGGGCTTCGACTCCAACACCTGCGCCGTGATTTCGGCTATCAACACCCAGTCGCCTGATATCGCGCAGGGTGTGGACACCGGTGGCGCTGGCGACCAGGGCATGATGTTCGGTTATGCCACGAACGAGACCCCTGAGCTGATGCCGACCCCGATCTCGCTGGCGCACAAGCTCGCCGCGAAGCTTTCGGAGGTTCGTAAGTCGGGCCTGATGGGTTACCTTCGCCCGGACGGCAAGTCGCAGGTCACCGTGCAGTATGACGCGAACTACAAGCCTGTCCGCGTGGACGCTGTGGTGATCTCGTCGCAGCACGCTGAAGAGATCTCTAACGACAAGATCCACGCCGACATCATGGAGCACGTGATTCAGGCTGTGATCCCGGCAGAGCTGCTCGATGCTGACACCAAGTACCACATCAACCCGACCGGTCGCTTCGTGATCGGTGGACCGATGGGTGACTCCGGCCTGACCGGCCGTAAGATCATCGTCGATACCTACGGTGGCATGGGCCGTCACGGTGGTGGAGCGTTCTCGGGCAAGGACTCAACCAAGGTCGATCGTTCGGCTGCCTACATGGCGCGCTACATCGCGAAGAACATTGTGGCAGCCGGTCTTGCAGACCGCGCTGAGGTCCAGCTTGCTTACGCAATCGGTGTTGTTGAGCCGGTTTCGATCCGCATTGATACCTTCGGTACCGGCAAGGCTTCGGAAGCTCGCCTGATCGAGCTGGTGCGCGAGAACTTCAAGCTCACCCCGAAGGGCATTATCGAAAGCCTGAACCTGCGTCGCCCGGTCTTCAAGAAGACCGCTGCGTATGGCCACTTTGGCCGCACCGGCGAGAGCTTTACGTGGGAAGCCACCGATAAGGCAGAGGCCCTCAAGGCCGGTGCTGCAGCGGAACTGGCTGCCAAGTAAGTCTGGTTCAACAAAAAACGGTTTCCAGCAGAGGCGGGCTTCGGCTCGCCTCTGCTGCGTTTGCCGGGAAAACACTTTGCGCGCACGTAGCGGGGTGTGTCGCTGATCGGCTCCGGAGAGGATAATCTCCATGAGCGCTTCGTTTGCCGCTGGTCTCTTACCTATGTCCTCTGTAAAAAAAACGCCGCCCCCTGCCTTTTCCGGGAAAGCCTGGCAACAGGTGCTGACTCGCGACGCGAGCGCCGATGGCCAGTTCGTCTACGCGGTGAAGAGCACGGGCGTGTACTGCCGTCCGAGTTGTCCGAGCCGCCGTCCTGAGCGGAAGAACGTCAGCTTCTTTCGATCGCCTGCGGAGGCAGAAGCTGCGGGCTTTCGCGCCTGCCAGCGCTGCGAGCCGCAGCGACAGCAGCCCAAGGCCGATCCACAGGCCGCCGCGGTGGAGCAGGCCTGCGATCTGCTGCGCACAGGCGAGCGGATTGAGATGGAAGAGCTTGCGGCAAGAGTCGGGCTTAGCCGGTTTGCCTTGTCGCGCGCCTTTGACCGCGTACTGGGAGTAAGTCCCGGCGAGTTTGCACGCAGCGCTCGGCGCGAGCGCTTTGCGCAGACCGTGCGTGAGCCGCGCCGCAGCGTGACCGAAGCGGTCTATGAGGCGGGATATAGCTCGCCCAGCCGCGTCTATGAAGACGTTTCGCTCGGCATGACGCCCAGCACGATGAAGGCCGGCGGCCGAGGAGAAACGCTGCACTGGGCTACGGCCGAGACCTCCTTTGGTACAGTGCTTGCGGCTTCGACAGAGCGCGGACTCTGCGCCGTGCTCTTTGCCGACTCCTCTGCAGAGGCTGCCGCCGAGCTGCGCGAGCGCTTTCCGCAGGCCGCACTGCGGCAGGACGAAGAGAAAGCACGCAACGCGCTGGATGCAGCTCTTACG
Organism: Acidobacteriaceae bacterium; assembly: GCA_028283625.1. GTDB lineage: Bacteria > Acidobacteriota > Terriglobia > Terriglobales > Acidobacteriaceae > Granulicella. The sequence continues at coordinate 36,186 of JAPWKG010000004.1, forward strand.
CAGCTGCAGGAGCCCGTGCAGGCGGTACACATGCCGCTGGATGTGCGCGCCACCGCGTTTCAACAGCGCGTGTGGGAGGCGCTGCGACGCATTCCGCGCGGAGAGACGCGCACCTACGCTCAGATTGCCGAAGAGATTGGCGCACCCCGGTCTGTGCGTGCGGTTGGAACAGCTTGTGGCGCCAATCCTCTGGCGGTGGTGGTGCCTTGTCATCGCGTGGTGGGCGCGCGCGGCGAGTTGACGGGGTATCGCTGGGGCAAGGAGCGCAAGAAGCAGTTGCTCGAAATGGAACAGCAGTAAAGCTTCGCAGGCGGCGGGCAGCCTCGTAGAATCGGAGCAGAGCGCCTCCGCGCCTTTGAAGGTTTGTGCCGCGTATGAAACTGCGTCCTGTACTGCTGGTTTTGTTAGTCGTTGCCGGGTTTTATTACCTCACCACGCATTGGGTGCCTGTAGGCGCGCTGGCCGGGTGGATGCACCATGACCACCTGGCGGAAAGCTCAACGACTGCGATCAAAGGACCGTTCGGTGACTTCGGCCTGACGGAGGCCAACGCTGCGCCTGCCTTCGACGAAGAAGAGCAGCAGAATATTGCGGTCTATAAGCGTGCGTTGCCGAGCGTGGTAAACATCACCTCGACCGAGGTCGCCTATGACTTCTTTTATCGCCCGGTGCCGCAGCAGGGACAGGGATCAGGCTTCATCCTGAACAAGGAAGGCAACATCCTGACCAACAACCACGTCATTGATAACGCACAGTTGGTTGAAGTGACGTTGTGGAACAAGAAGAAGTACAAGGCGCGTGTGATTGGAGTGGACAAGAGTCACGATCTGGCGTTGCTGAAGATAGACGCTCCCGATTTGCAGGCAGCGACGCTCGCCTCTGGCAATAACCTGATGGTTGGTCAGCGTGTGTATGCCATCGGCAACCCCTTTGGTTTTTCCGGTACCATGACGCGCGGCATCATCTCGGCGATTCGCTCGGTTGCGATGCCCAGCGGCAACAAAATTGAAGATGCGATCCAGACCGATGCCAGTGTGAACCCAGGCAACTCCGGTGGTCCGTTGTTGAACTCGCGTGGCGAGGTCATCGGCATTACGACGATGATTGCAACGAATCCGAACGGCAACGCTGACCAGTCTGCCGGGATCGGTTTCGCAATCCCGATCGCGACGGCAAAGGCTGTGCTCGATGACTTTGCGCGTTACGGTCGTGCTCGCCGTCCTTCGCTCGACATCGTAACGTTACCGATTGGACCGGATATTGCGGAGCAGATTGGCCTGCCTGCGGATTACGGCATTTTGATCGAACGCGTGCTGCCGGGCGGCGCTGCCGAGCAGGCAGGGCTGCATGGCGGAACGCAGCGTGCGTACATGGGCAATACGCCGATCATGCTGGGGGGTGATCTCATCGTGGCCTTTGACGGTCAACCCATCACGAACGCGCAGGACCTTTCCAATGCGTTGAACGCCCACCACGCGGGTGACGCTGTCACGATCACAGTCTTCCGCGGACGTCAGCGGATTGCGGTTCACGTTACGCTGTCAGACGCCAAGCAGGTGCTCGGGAACCAGCAGAGCACCTGAGGCGGTTGAGCAAAGACAAACAACGTGGCGCACTCCACCTGAAGTGCGCCGCGTTGTTTGTGCGGAAGAGTTAGCTATTGCGGTCGAAGAGGCTTTCCGCAATGCCGCCGATAACCGCAGCTGTGCCTAAGCCACGTACATCGCGCGCGCCCTCGCGTCCCATGTAGGGATCGAGCGCGTGAGCCAGGTTCGAGAGCGGCAAGGTCTGCAGCCATACGCGCCCCGGGCCGGTCAACGCGGCGAGGAAGATACCATCGCCGCCGAAGAACATATTGCGTATGCCCTGAACGCGTGTGATGTTGAACGAAACCGAGCCGGTGAACGCACCAACGTGGCCGGGATGAACGCGCAGCGTCTCTCCGGGTTGCAGATCCTTCACGACGACTTCTCCTGCGAGCTCCAGCCACGCGGTGCCGTGCCCGGAAACCTTCTGCAGCAGAAAGCCATCGCCGCCGAAGATGCCCGCGCCGAGCGATTGCTGGAAGCCTACGCCCAGCTGGATCTGTGAGGTAGCGCAGAGAAAGCCATGGCGATGGATCATCAGCTCATGGCCGGGAGAGATCTCTACAGGCAGAATGTGCCCCGGAACCTTGGTGGCAAACGCGACCTCTCCGGGGTAGCCCTGTGCGGTGTATTCGGTCATGAAGAGCGTTCCGCCGCCAGCCATGCGCTTGATTGCTCCCAGAAAGCCGCCGCCGCCGGCCATCTGAGTGTGTGTGCTCATCGCAATGGTTTGCGACATCCAGCTGAGTTCACCGGCTTCGGAGATGACGGACTCGCCCGGCTGGAGAAGGACTTCAAGAACCGGCATCGTCGTGCCAAGAATGCGTGACTGCATGAATCAACCTCCAGGGCATTTTTACCCTGCCTTCTGCTATACGTACGCGCTTTAAATAAGTTCAATCTCCTGCGTGCCGAATTTCCCAAAATGGGCAAAAATCGCCCCGCGACTAACTTTTGTGGAATGAGAGGTTTTCGGAACATTTTTCTTGACGACAAAACTTTACGCGGTTGTAATGGCGACAAATCAAAACCATTGAATTACCCCGCTGTGAGTTTCGGAGTCTTCTTTTCCGGGAACAGGCGGTTTGCAGTCCCTTGGCCTGTCATCGACGAGTCCCCCGTTGAGCAGTCCGTTGTTTGCCTCATTCCAAGGAGTCCAATGTTTATCCGACGTATGCTCTCTCTCCTCACGGCAGGCGCTGCTTTGAGCGCCTCGGCCCTTGCTGCCACAAACCCTCATGTAACTGCGCGCCCTGAGGCCCGCATCACGAAAAAGATCGATAACACTCAGCTTGTTGTGCGTGAGAATAGTCATCCTGCGAGCGTTACCTCGTTGCCTGACCTGGGGCGTACCCCGGGCAACACGGCGATGAGCCATCTTCAGCTCGTGCTGAAGAGCTCGGAGTCGCAGGAGTGGGCGTTGCACTCGCTCATTGACGCACAGCAGGACAAGAACGCAGCGAACTTTCATCAGTGGATGACGCCGGAGAGCTTTGGTGCTTCCTTCGGTGTTGCTTCTGCGGACGTGGCTGAGGTCAAAGCCTGGTTGCAGAATCAGGGATTTACTGTGAACTCGGTGGCAAAGAGCACGCGGTTGATCGACTTCAGCGGCACGGCGTCGCAGGTGGAAGCAGCCTTTCATACCGAGCTGCATAATTTTGAGGTCAACGGTGAGGTTCGCACCTCGAACGTGAGCGATTACGCGGTGCCTTCCGCACTGAGCTCCGTGGTTGCCGGTCCTGCACGGTTGGATAACTTCCGCCTGTCTCCAATGCATACGCCTTCACGCGTGGTCACGCTGGGCAGCTCTGGAAAGCTACAGGAAACAGGTACATCGCTTCTCTCGCCGATGTTTACCGCTGGTAGCGGGTCGCATTACGTTGGCGCTGCGGATCTGGCAACGATCTTCGATACCAATCCGCTTTTGACCTCCGGCATTGACGGTACCGGTGTCAGCATCGGTATTTTGGGCGAGACGCAGATCATGCTTTCGGATGTGCAGCTTTATCGCCGCATGTTCAACCTGAAACAGAACGACCCTTCCTTCATTGAGGTAGGCGGCGATCCGGGAACCAGCACGAGTGGGGAAGACGGAGAGTCCGATCTGGACGTTGAGCTTTCTGGAGGCATGGCGCCTGGAGCGCATGTCGACTTTGTGACCGGAGACAACGGACCGTACGGCGGCGGTATCTTTACCGCAATGGAGTATGTTGTCGAGAATAACTCGGACGACATCATCTCACTGAGCTATGGTCTGTGCGAATATACCGGCGCAAGCTATGGCTACAACTCGTTCTTCGAAGTGTTGTGGGAGCAGGCTGCATCGCAGGGGCAGAGCGTGTTTGTCTCTTCGGGCGATGAGGGCGCTGCGGGTTGCGATAACGCAAACTCTGTAACGTACGCCCGCAATGGTTACAACGTGAACGGAATGGCGTCTACGCCCTACAACGTTGCTGTTGGTGGCACGATGTTTGCCGAAGGCGCGACGAAGGGTGCGACGTCGTACTGGTCTGCTTCGAACGGCCCGGGCTTCTTGACGGCGCTCAGCTATATTCCGGAGTGGCCTTGGAACGAGAGCACGTTTGATCCTTACACCGGTTCCGGCTCGGGAATCTGGGCAGGCAGCAGCGGTATCAGTGCGTACTACCAGACGCCGGCCTGGCAGACAGGGCCTGGTGTTCCTACCGCAGATCCGTTTACTCCGCCGCATCAAGCGGTTGCAGGGCCGCACCGTTATCTTCCTGATGTTTCGTTGATCGCTGCGGGCAGCCATGACGGCACGCTGTATTGCTCGGAGGGCTCGTGCATCCTTGATGACAACGGAAACGTTCTCAGCGCTGGTGTCGTAGGCGGTACCTCTGTGGCAGCGCCGACCATGGCGGGTGTGCAGGCGCTCATCAACCAGAAGAACGGCGGCCGCCAGGGTGTGCCGAACTACTACTACTATCGCGTTGCGGCGATGCAGAATACGGCGAACTGCTCCTCTGCAACTTACCTGACAACGGCCGATGCTACCTGCGGCTTCCATGATGTTGTCAGCGGCAATAACAACGTTCCCAGCAACTCTGCAGGGACGGCTTCGATCGGCTTCACGGCGTCAGCGGGCTATGATCTTGCGACCGGACTTGGCTCGCCGGACGTTACGAAGCTGGCAACGATCTGGAGCTCGGTCAGCTTCAATGCAACGACGACGACGCTGTCGCTGACACCTGCCACAAGCAGCCACGGTGACACCTACAATGTGGGCGTTACGGTAGCTCCTGCCTCCGGCTCCGGCTCGCCCACCGGTGATGTAAGCATCATCGCGGAAGCGACGTACGGCGGCGTGGGTTTCTACACGCTCTCTTCGTCTGATGGTGGTGTCATCTCTGGCACGCTTACAGGACTGCCGAGCGGAACCTACGACGTGTACGCGCACTACGCTGGCGATACAACGTACGGCAGCAGCAACTCAAACAAAGTAAGTGTGACGGTGGGGCAGGCTTCGACCATCGTTGCGCTTGAAACCGATACGCTGAGCAATGCGCTGGCAACTGCACGCGCGACGAGCTTCACCTACGGGCAGAACATCTACATGAATGCAGGTGTTGGTGATTCAACCAGCGTAGGAATTCCGTCCGGGCAGATCACTTTCAAACTTACCTGGCCCAACGGTTCAACGACCAGCTATACCGGTGCTCTTGATCCGAACGGCGGTTATGTCGGCGGTAAGAATTATGCCGCTGGGGCTTATGCCGTAGCTGGTCCCGGCGTCCCGGCGTATAACGTTCCGCAGGCGTTCCCTGTGCTGCCTGTGGGATCCTACTCCGTTGTTGCCACAACAGCAGGAGATCAGACCTTCCCGTCCGCAAGCTCGTCGAGCGTAGCGTTCACCGTCGGAGTAGCCAGCACAACGCTGACGCTGACAGCGGGTTCAACCGAAGTGGCTCCTGGTAGCTCCACGAACCTGACCGCGACGATCACTACGGTGTCTGCAACAGCAGGAGGCGTTCCTGCAACCGGCAGCATCAGCTTCAAGGACAACACGCTGAACACCACGATTGGCAGCTGCACGCTGTCCAATGGTGCCTGCACAACAAGCAGCAGTGCGTTGGCGGCTGGTACGCATTCCGTTACCGCAATCTATAACGGAGATGCCAGCTACGGAGCGAAGACGTCTACGGCAGTGACGGTGACGGCTGGCGGTACTTCCAGCACGACCACTCTGACCGCGAGCGCAACCTCAACCTCGGTTGGACAAACCGTAACGTTGACCGCAACGGTACCGTCCACTTCAACCGGAACAACCTATGTCAGCTTCTATGACAACGGTTCTTACGTTACGCGTTCCACGGTGAGCAATACAACGCATCAGGCTTCGTACAGCTATGCTTCGTTGACTGCTGGGTCGCATGCGATCACGGCTGTCTACAGCGGCAACACGACGCTGTCGTCGAGCACGTCGTCTGCTGTAACCCTGAGCGTGGCAAAGAACGTTCCCGCATTACAGTTGTCGTCGCAACGGCAGAATGCTACCGGGGGCTCGGTGACGATGCAGGTCATCCTGACTCCGACACCGTTCAACGGTGTGTCGGCCAACTCATACCAGATGATTCCGGCGCCAACAGGTTCGCTGAACTTTGTTGATAACGGAACGGTCGTCGCGACAGGACCGATTACCTACCAGTACGGGTACGAACAGTATCTTACGCAGGGCGTGGTCAAGTCGCTGGCTCCAGGAACGCACTCCATCACGGCGGTGTATCCGGGTGATTTGAACTATGCGACCGTAACCTCCAACGTGAACACGATCAACATTGGTCTTACGACGACGGCGATTACCTCCTTCCCGACGCAGGTTGGTACGGGAATCGGGTTCTCGCTTTCGGCCAAGGTGACGCCCGTTGTCGCGAACACCACAACCATCAGCGGTACAGTGAAGTTCTATGACGGCACAGCCTTGATTGGAACGGCACAGGTGGGAACTGGTGGAGTTGCAACGACCAGCACTGCGGCAGTGACCACGAACGGAGCGCACAGTATCACCGCGGTTTACTCGGGTGATAGCAACTACTACACCTCAACGAGTTCGGCGGTTTCCATTGCGTCGGCAGCGGGTAACTTTACGCTGACGGTTTCGCCAAATTCACTCACCATTCAGCAGAGCCACGTAGGCTTCGCAACACTCACCGCAACGACAGTGGGCAACTGGGCAGGCAAGGTTTCCTTGAGCTGCTCGAACCTGCCTGCCAACACCTACTGCTACTTTGGCTCGAACCCCGTCAGCTTTACGGGTGCTTCTTACAGCCAGGTGCAGAGCCTTGAAATGAGCATCGCGACAGAAAAGGACGCTGCAACGTACAGCGGCCTCTTCTGGATTCCGGCGGCGTTCCTGGGCATGGTGCTGATGGTTGGTCGCCGTCGCTTTACGGCACGCGTTCAGCAGATGATGGTGTTGGCGCTGTTGCTGTGCGGTGTTCTCGGCACCAGCGGTTGCGGAGACAACGTGAAGTTTTCGGGCGGTTCGGCCGTTGGAACCTCTACGATCACGGTCAATGCAAGCGGTGTCGGTTCCTCGACAGCGAATGGAAACATTGCTGCGACGGCACCGCTCACGGTGACCATCACGAAGTACTAACTGGAAAGAAACTGTAGCGAGTGTGGCGTGAGCGTTTGCTCACGCCACACTTTTTGCTCCTCGGAAGAAGGAGTGAGCACAGGGGAATATCTTGTGGCCAATGCTTTTGCGAAGGCCGCGGCCTAGACTGAGGTGGAAGGGAAGGTCATGGCGGCACGGCGAAAATCATCTTCAGGTTCAGGTCTCGGGCGGTTTCTGCTGGGCTTTTTCTGTGCGGTACTGGTTTGTGGCGCAGGGGCGTATTGGTATCTGAACTACGGCCCAGGCAAGCCTTCGCCCCGGCAAATTCGTCTGGCTTCGCCGGAGGAGGGCGCTGAGGCAGCGGAGCCGCTAGCGGGCGAAGCTGCGAAGAAGCCTTCGGCGTCCTCACATGCCGCGCCGGAGTCGGCACCGGTGGTCGTGACGGGGGAAAGCGCGGCGTCCCGCGCTCCCGAGGGCATGGGAGCCGTTGTTGCGGAGAAGCCTGCTCATGCCAAGCCTGTGATTCCTGTTCCACCGTTTGCGCCCAGCGAGGATGCGTATGAAGCAGGGGCGCGGGTATATCGCAAGCGTTGCGCGGGCTGCCACGGCTCCACGAGCAAGGATGCCCCGGCGGGGCTGGCGATGACGACTCCGGCCTCACAGCTATGGCGCGCTGGTGCGGGCCACGTGGGCGCATTGCAGCCGGGAGAGATCTACCACCGTATTCACGAAGGGGCCCCAAAGCAGGGTATGCCCGCCTTTGCGAATGTGTTGCCTGACTCAGAGGTCTGGGACCTGGCGCTGCTGCTGCAACAGGCCGGGCAGCCCTTGCCGGATCCCGTAGAGGCGATCCTGCGCAAGTAGCTTCCGTCCGAACGGTTACACTAGCAGAGCAATGTACAAACGTGTTCTGTTGAAGATTTCCGGCGAGGCTCTGGCTGCGGGCCGAGGTTTTGGTGTGGATGCGGTGTTCATCCACAAGGTAGCGGCAGAGATCGCGGACGCTGCGCGTCTGGGCTGTCAGGTAGGCGTGGTGGTGGGGGGAGGCAACTTCTTCCGCGGCGTGGCGGAGCAGGCCATCGGCATGGATCGTGTCGCTGCTGACCATATGGGCATGCTGTCCACGGTGATTAACGCGATTGCGCTGCAGGATGCGATCGAAAAAGCGGGTCTGCCCACGCGTGTGATGAGTGCCATCGAGATGCACGAAGTCGCGGAGCCGTATATCCGCCGCCGCGCGGTTCGGCATCTGGAAAAAGGCCGCGTCGTGATTTTTGCCGCAGGTACTGGCAACCCTTATTTTTCGACGGACACCGCAGCTTCGCTGCGCGCCATGGAAATTGGGGCCGATGTGTTGCTCAAGGCTACTTCGGTGGACGGCATCTACACTGCGGACCCGAAGAAGGACCCGGAAGCCACGAAGTTTGAAGAGATTACTTACATGGACATTCTGCAGAAGGGGCTGCGCGTGATGGATACGACGGCTGTTTCCATGTGCAAGGACAACAGCCTGCCGATGATCATTTTCTCGATGCGCGAGGCAGGAAATATTGTGAAGGTTGTGAGCGGCGAAAAGCTCGGCACGCTTGTCACGGCCTAAACGCTTGTACTCGAGAGCTCTACAGAGAGGCGGCTAAGGCCGCCTCTTTTGCTCGTTTGCGACTCCACCAGTTTTTGATGATGATCTGGCCTGGATGCTCGACAAAGCGACGCATGGCCATGGCGAAGAGCACGATGGCAACGTAGGAGATCCAGGGATCGAAGCGCTCGACGTGCAGCTTCTCTGGAATATGCCATTGATGCAGCAGCTCAAAGGCATTGAAATGCAGTAGATAAAGGCAGTAGGTCGAAGTTCCTACGGCGACCAGAGGACGGATGGCGAAGATGCTCGCGAGCGGACTGGGGCCGGAAAGCCCGAGGATGATCAGCGCGAAGATCGGTGTGAGCAAACCGCCGTGGACCATGATGTAGGGCAGGTCATCGACCAAGTGGTAGGTGATAAACCAAGCCGCAGTGAAGCCGCAGAGCCCCACGATCATGCGTCCGCGGACGCCGAGCTTCGCCGCTTCGTGTAGCCGTCCGAGCGTAAGCCCGGCGAGGAAGGTGCACAGATACGGAAGCGGCGTGTACTTGAGAAAGTTCAGCCACCAGCCGCCGGAGTAGCGATCGGCCATGTGGGGCAGGTGGTCTGGATTGAGCAGCACGTAGGACAGGTGCGGGATCAGGCCAACGAGCCAGAATCCGAGCAGCATCGTTACCAGAGCTCCGGTGCTGCGTGGCCAGCGCAACCGCATCAGCCACGGAAAGAGCACGTAGAGAGCAACCTCGCAACTCAATGTCCAGGTGACGGTCATCCAGAAGGTGGCGAGGTTGGGGAAGAAACCCTGCACCAGCAGCGGTGTGGCGATTGTGCCTTCCCAGAAGTCCCAATGGTTGCGCACGTGGAACTCCACCATGAGCATGGGAAGGGAGATCAGCATCGTGAGCGCGTAGACGGGGTACAGGCGCGAAAAACGTGCGACCCAGAAGTCCATTGCGTTCAACGGCTGCGGCCGATCCGCGTAGTTGTAGGCCAGGATGAAGCCCGAGATCAGGAAAAAGAAGCTGACGAAGACGAAGCCAATATTGACCAGCGGATAAAGGTTCAGCCACGGATGCGTCTGCGATTGCAGGCCCGAGGGCGTGAAGTGGAAGAGCACAATGGTCAGGGCCAGCAGCGTACGCAGGCCGGTCAAAGCCGGCAGGGCAGGTTTGCGTACCGCCTTTGGCCGGGGCTGTTGGTCGGCGGCGTATGCGCCAGGAGAGGTCGTAGCTTGGTCAGTCATGCAGAAGTGAGGGGACGCCGCGCAGAGCAGAATATAGGGCGCACCAATGTATCCGACGGTGCGGCGAAGATTTAAGCCTACAGGAAGCGTCGCGGCTGCGTTTTCTTTTGCCTGTGCTCAGGCTCTCAGCGTACGTCCACCTTGGTGAAGCCTAGACCGCTCAGCATGGCGGTCAGGGTGGCACGCGCGTTCTTGCGGGCAGCGTCCAGAATGCCGTCGGAGAGCGCGGCGTCCTGCAACTGGGTCTGAGCCTTTTGCCGGACCATGCTTTCAAGGTTGGGGTCGGCCTTTACGAAAAGGCCGGTGGAGCGTTCGTAAACACGGGTGTGCTGATTGTCGAGCGTGGTGAGGAAGACTTCGGTTGCGGGCAACGTGACCTGCACGGAGCGGCCGTCGGGTGTTTCCGTAATCTGTACGTCGTCTTCCTTCAGGCGTGAGAGGTCTACCCCGGCAATGGTCTGGCCGTGCACAATCATAAGCACCCTGTCGCCGGCCAGGACGTCAGGCAGGACGGCGGAACTTTCGCTTCCCTCGACGACGGTATCCAGAGAGTAAACGACGGTTTCCAGGCGATTCAGGCGCTGGATGCGGTCCACGACCATTGGCGCCGAGACCGTTACGAGCGGACGGCCCGTGATCATGGCCGCCAGTCTGCCGGGCAGACCGGTCCGTGCGCGGTGCACGAAAACCCCGAGAACAACCGCTCCGAGAATGACTGCGAACAGGACGCCCAACAGGGCTCCCCAGCCGGAGCGACGCCGCTCCGTGGCATATCCGTACGACTCCATGCGGCCAGTGTACGCGCCTTATCGACCGGAGAGCGCAAAGTGCGGTGTCTCGTTTTTTTACGCTTGCAAGGGCAACCCTTTTTTACACGCGACAACAGCGTACGCGCTGGGCATGCGCATCATAGACTGAACCCATGCAAACCGTGACCCACCCCCTTGCCGCGAAGTTTACGGCGCCGATGACAACCCTTGGCTTTGGCTGCGCCCCGCTGATGGGTCGGGCCTCCCGGAAGGAGTCAATGGCTGCGCTGGGGTTGGCCTTCGATGCCGGGGTGACGTTTTTCGATACCGCGCGCTCGTATGGTTATGGCCAAAGCGAGGGGCTTTTGGGGGACTTTCTTTCCGGCGGCCGTCGTGAGCAGGTTGTTCTGTGCACAAAGTTTGGCATTCGCGCGGTTCGTCCCGGCTGGAAGCAACAGCTGCGTCCGGTGGCGCGCGCTGCGGTAAGGCTGGTGCCGTCGTTGCGCCAGGCGGTGCAGCGTCGGGCAGGAGATCAGTTCACCGCCGGCTGCTTTTCAGTTGCTGATCTGGAAGCCAGCTTTGATCGAAGCCTGCGTGAGCTGAAGACCGATTATGTGGACATGCTGCTGTTGCATGCCGCGCCGATGAGCGTGCTGGAGCAGACCGATCTCTTTGTTGCGCTTGAGAAGCTGGTGCAGCAGGGCAAGATTCGCGCTGCTGGAATCTCAGCGGATCTACCGGTGATGGAGACGTTTTTCGCCAAACCGATTCCGGTGCTGAGCAGCGCCCAGTTCGCGCTGAATCCCGGCAATATTGCGTTTGCGGAAAAGGTGCGTTCGCACGCGGATCTTCTGCTGGTGGCCAATCATCCGTTTGGGGGCACGCTGGGCGTCAACGGCATGAAAGACCGCGTTGCGGCTCTGGCGGAAGATGCGGGGCTGCCGGAGGACCTTCGCCGTAAGTTAAAGGAAACAAAAGATCCACAGCTTTTCCCGGAGCTGGTGTTCGGCATGTTGTTGAACGGCACAGGGGTCGCGGCGGTGGTTCCCGCCATGGTCTCTGCGCGCAATATCCGGGCCAACGTGGAGGCCATGGAAGGCTGCCGTTTTTCCGCCCAGGAGCTTGCGTTAGTGCGTTCCGCGCTGGCCTCGTAGCCTTTAAGGTGGCCTAAATCGCTGTTTTTCGCTAGAATACTAGCTGCACCACGTATGCCGGTCTGCGTCCAGCGGACCCGCAAAAGAAAGCATAACCATGCCAAAGTTGAAGACCCATTCGGGCGCGGCGAAGCGCTTCAAGAAGACTGGTACGGGCAAGTTTAAGCGCGGCCAGTCCAAGATGCGCCACATCCTTACTTCGAAGTCGGTGAAGACGAAGCGTCACCTCCGTCAGATCACCATGGTTTCGGATGCGGATACGCCGAAGGTTGCCCGCATGCTTCCTTACGCCTAAGGCGTAGGGCAGTATCAGAGGTTTCCCGATCAAGTGGGCCGAAAAAGCGTTCAGGCCTCTGGGTTAGCTCCACAGCGATCCCCATTGAGATCAGGAGTAGGAAGCGAGTGAAGTGGCCACCTTTGCCACCAGCCGCTTGATAACGAAGTACGCAAAAGGAGCACACGATGCCTCGTGTAAAACGTAGTACGAAGCGCGCTGACCGCCGCCGCAAGATTCTTAAGCGGGCCAGCGGCTACTTCCTCACCAAGTCCAAGCTGTATCAAGCAGCGCAGGAAGCGGTTGAGCGCGGTCTCAAGTTCGCCTACATCGGTCGTAAGCAGAAGAAGCGCCAGTTCCGCTCGCTGTGGATCGTTCGTATCGGCGCAGCTGCCAAGCTGAACGGCATGAGCTACTCGACCTTCATCAACGGCCTGAAGAAGGCTGGCGTTGGTCTGGATCGCAAGATCCTGGCAGACATCGCAGCAAACGATGCGGCTGGTTTCACCGCACTGGCTCAGCAGGCGAAGTCGGCTCTGGTTGCAGCAAAGGCCTAAGCAAGAATTCTAGTAAAGAGAAAGGGTGTAGCTTCGGCTACACCCTTTCTCTTTGCAACGCAGTAACCGCTAGACTGAATCGCATGGGGCTTCTGAGCCGGTGCTTCGTTGCGTTGTGGATGGTGTGTGCGGTGGGAGCAGGAACGGCACAGCAGCCGCTGCGGGTGGCCTTCACCTTTGACGATTTGCCTGCGCACGGGCCTTTGCCGCCGGGAGTTCAGAGGCCGGAGGTGATTGCCTCCATCCTGGCAACGCTGCATCAGGAAGAGATGCCGCCGGTGTATGGGTTCGTCAATGGCTTCCGCATGGAAACCTTCCCGTATCAGATCCATATTCTCGAGGCGTGGCAGCGTGCGGGCGAGCCCGTTGGCAACCATACCTGGTCGCATCCGGAGTTGGACAAGCTGACCGCTCGGCAGTACATCGCCAACATTGAACGAAATGAGCCGGTGCTGCGCGCGCTGGAGCCGCGAGGCGGATGGCGTTGGTTCCGTTATCCGTTTCTTGAAGAGGGCGATACCGTGGCCAAGCGTGAAGCGGTGCGCGAGTGGCTGTTTGCCCACCACTATCGCGTGGCGGAGATCTCACTCGATTTTCAGGATTACAACTGGAACGATACCTACGCCCGTTGCGCGGCGAAACGGGATGACGCTGCCATTGGAAGACTGCACGACAGCTATCTGCATGCGGCCTCGGAGGCGACCATCTCGTTTCGGGCGCTGGCTCATCTTTTGTACGGCAAGGATGTGCCGTACATTCTTCTGTTGCACGTCGGAGCGTTTGATGCACGCATGCTGCCGGAGCTGATTGCGCAGTTCCGCTCCGAAGGTTTTGGGTTTACGACACTGGAAGAGGCCTCGGCCGATCCGGTCTATGCGTTTGACCCAAAGCAGCCAACGGCGGGAGGATCGACGTTTCTGGAGCAGGTGGCTGCGGCAAGGAATGTTCGTGTGCCGGAGCTGCCGGATTACTCCACAGAGTTGAACAGAATCTGTCGCTAAGGATCGGCTATGCTGGAGGCATGTCCTCGGCATCGAACGAACCTTTACTTTCTGCGCGCAACGTGCCCGAAGAGCCGTTCACCGGTACACCTCCGTTTGAGAGTTGGGGCCGGTATCCGCGTTATAACGCCACGATCAAGCCGTTGCACTGGCAGTCGGACTTCCCGCGCGTCATCGACGGGGTGCATACCGGCGTGTTGGCTGTGGGCATGGGGCGTTCCTATGGCGATGTGGGGTTGCTGAAGGACGGTACGTTGATGCCGACCACGAGCATGAACCGCATTCTGTCCTGGGACCCGGAGACGGGGTTGCTGATCGCTGAGTCCGGTATGACGCTGGCTCAGATTCTGGACTTTGCCGTGCCGCGCGGCTTCTTTTTGCCGGTGACGCCGGGCACCAAGTTCGTGACGCTGGGCGGTGCGATCGCCAACGATATTCATGGCAAAAACCATGAGGCTGCGGGCAGCTTCGGTGGTCACGTACCGATGTTTGAGCTGGTGCGTTCGGACGGCACGCATATGCTGTGCTCTCCGACGGAGAACCCGGATATGTTTGCCGCCACGATCGGCGGTATGGGACTGACAGGTGTGATCACCTGGGCGCAGCTTCGTCTGAAGCCCATCGTCAGCCGCATGATCGATTACGAGGGAATTCAGTTTCACGGTATCGATGAATTTCTCGCCATCAAGAAGCAGTATCCCCATGTGGAGTACACGGTGGCGTGGCTGGACTGCGTGGGTACGGGGAAGAACTTTGCGCGCGGTGTCTTTATGCTGGGCGATCATTCCAAGGAGCCGGGCGAGTTGAAGCCTTCGGGTAAGCCGAAGCTGGTCTTCCCGATGGACGCTCCGGGCTTTCTGCTCAACAAGCTCTCGATCTCGGCTTTCAACACGGTCTTCTTCCACAAACAGATGAAGAAGCACGTGATCACCAAGCAGGATTACGAGCCGTTTTTCTATCCGCTGGATGCAGTGCACAAGTGGAACCGCATGTATGGCAAGCGCGGTCTGGTACAGTTCCAGTTTGCGATTCCCTGGGAGCATGCGGTGGAGGGTACGGTGGCCATCCTGAAGGAGATTACCAAGTCCGGCCTGGCAAGCTTCCTTGCTGTGCTCAAGACCTTTGGTGATGTGCCTTCGCTGGGGATGATGAGCTTTCCGCTTTCCGGCTTTATGTTCGCTCTGGACTTTCCGATCAAGCCGGGCATTACCTTTCCGCTCATGGAGCGTTTGGGCGATATGACGCGGGAGTTTGGCGGCCGTCTCTATCCGGCCAAGGACGCGTGCATGACCGAAGCGCAGTTCAAGGCGTACTACCCCAACTGGGAGCGCTTCGCGCGCTACAAGGATCCGGCCATTACCTCCAGCTTCTGGGAGAGAGTCATGGGCCACACCGGAGGTGCGCGATGAGCGAAGTTCAGGCAAAGGCGCCCAAGCGCATTCTTATCCTCGGCGCAACCAGCGGTATGGCAGAGCAGTGTGGACGCCTGTGGGCGGAGCGCGGGGACGCGCTCTTTCTCGTCGCCCGTTCGTCGGACAAGCTGGCGGCGGTGGCGGCTGATCTGAAGAACCGGGGCGCAAGCTTTGTGGATTCGGCGGTGGCCGATCTGGATGACACGAATCACCATCCGGAGCTGCTGGCGCATGCCATCAACTCGCTAGGCGGCTTAGACGTGGCCTTTGTGGTGATGGGCGCGCTTGGATCGCAGGAAGCGGCGGAGAAGCACTTTCCTGATGCGCATCGGTTGCTGCACACCAACTACGTTGCTCCCGCGAGCTTGCTGACGTGGCTGGCAAATTACTGCGCGCAGCGCCATGCCGGAACGCTGGCGGTGGTGAGCTCTGTGGCCGGTGAGCGTGGCCGTAAGTCGAACTACGTCTATGGCTCTGCCAAGGCAGGACTGACGGCCTTTACCGATGGTCTTCGCAATCGCGTTGACCGCGAAGGCGTGAAGGTGATGACGATCAAGCCCGGGCCGGTGAAGACCGCCATGACCCAGGGCATGAAGGGCCAGGAGAAGTTTGCCGATGTCGAGGTGGTGGCCGCAACGCTGGTCAAACAGATCGACAAGGGAACGGATGTGGTTTATGTGCCGGGTATCTGGCGCATCATCATGGCTGTGATCCGCGCGATTCCGGAGCGGATCTTCAAGAAGCTCAATCTGTAACGTTCATCAGGTTTGGCATGTGAACGGCCGAAGGCATGAGGATGCCTTCGGCCGTTTCTTCTTGCGAAGCGAGATCGTTACTCAAGCCGCTTGCGTACAAAGGAGCGGATCGCCTCAGTGACAACTCCGAAGACGAGGTGGGTCGCCATCTCGCTACGCCGTTCGCGTGCGCTTTGCCCGGAAGGGGGAGCAGAGAGTCCCATCATCGGGAGCGCGCTTTCGTGCGTGAGCGACATGAGCACAAGGCCGAAGCTGGCTCCATGTTTGCTCGTTGCGGCAGGGTAGAACTCGGCCACGGCGCCGTAAGCGGCTCCTGCTGAGGCGCCAAAGCTCCAGTGCACGGCTTCGCTGGCCAGCAGCTTCTGCTCGCCTTCCAGCTCATGACCGGCGAGCTTGTCTGCAAACTCTTCCGGTGGTTCCGGCTCTCCGTAGATGCGCGGTGGATACAGCTTTTCCGCAGCAGTTTTCGCTGCGGTTGCTACCAGACCGGCTACCGCTCCGGCGACCAAACCCTTCCAGAGAACTCCACGCGGCATACGACAGGCTCCTTTGCGTTGCTACTGGTATGAGGGGTGGTGGCGAAGCGTACTGGTGCAGCTCCAGCTACCGCTCCCCTGACCTGTAGGATGCAGCCTGTCGTAAGAGCGTTGATTTAGGCAAACGGGCGTAGCTTTTCTTCGCTCGGAGCAGTGGTCATGAGGCTGACGATCAGCAGGCTGAGGACCGAGAGCAGCATCGCCGGCAGAATAGCATCGCGCTGGGCGAGCACCTGGGGAAGATGAGGGGTCAGATACTGCCATCCCACGGTAACGGCCGTTCCGGCCGCGATGGACGCCACGGCTCCGGCTGAGGTGGCGCGCTTCCAGAAGAAAGCCGCGAGAACCACCGGTGTCAGGCCGGCGGCATAAATCGTGTAGGCGTAAAGGCTCATCGCGAGCACGCTCTTGATGTGCAGCGCTTGAAGGAGCGCCCAGAGGCCGAGCAGAACGACCATGAAGCGCGAGACCGCGAGAATCTCTTTGTTGCCTGCCTCGGGGCGCATATAGCGCACGAAGAGATCATTGACGATGTTGGTCGCGGGCGAGAAGAGGTAGTTGTTCGCTGTGGAGACGACCTTGGCAAAGATGGAGCCAACCAGCAACGCGCCAAGAACAGAGAGGACGGGGGAGCCATTGAAGGCGTGCGTCGCGGTGTAGGCGAGAATCTCGCGTGGGTGCTCGGAAACTTCTCCGGTACGGAAGAGCGCGGAGCCCGCTACCGCTACGCCAACGATAACGGTTTCCAGAACAACTGTTCCGAACATCCATCCGCCGACGGCTAGTGTTGCATCGCGTTCCGTTTTGGCGGAGAAGAACTTCTGGTACATCGATTGGTTGCCGAGCATGAGCAGGCAGGTGGGGAGGAAGAGTTCGGCTGCGTTGATGGGGTGAATGTCGCCGAAGAGCTGGAAGTGGGTTGCGGGCAGCGCTGCATGAACGCCACTCCATCCTCCCGCCAGATGAATGAGCACGGGGAGCGCCACGATCAGCGTCACGGTGGCGAGCATACCGATCACTACATCCATATAGGCCACCGAGCCCATGCCCGCGATCGCGGTGAAAACGATGACGAAGCCCGCGAGAATGTACGCGCCGTTGGTGGAGGAGATGGACGGGAAGATGAGATGGATAATGTCCCCGCCGCCGATGAACTGGTAGCTGGTGATGGCCGTGTAGGTGAAGAGCACGGCGATGACGCTGAGCAAGCGCGCAGTCTGGTTATAGCGCGACTCCAGCATGTCTGGAATGGTGAACTGCGCGAACTTACGCGCACGCGGCGCGATGAAGTAGATCAGCAGCAGACCTGCCCATCCACCTGCGGCCTGCCAGAGTGCAGCAAATCCATGCTTGTACGCGTTTTCAGCGCCTCCCAGAAGGGAGCCCGAGCCGATCCAGCTGGAGAGCAGCGTGAAGACCAGCACAAAGGCGGGCAGGGAACGCCCTGCAACCAGGTAATCGGCCTTGGTCTTAACTTTGCCAAGCCGGGCGAGAGACACGCCAAGCAGCGTGACAACAATGAGACCGAGAACAATTGCGTAAAGAGGATTCATGCCGGTGCGCTCATTCTAGCGTCTGGAAGCGTATCGATAAACGCGCGTTTTGTGCGGAATTCGATACAAAAGGCCAGCGGCCTCCCGAAGGAGGCCGCTGGGGATACAGGTGTTTTGAGGCTTACTCGAGTGTGCTGCCGCCGCGGGTGCCCTTCGGACGCTTGTTGGCCTGCAGGATTTTCTTGCGCAGGCGGAGCGACTTCGGGGTGACCTCGACGAGTTCGTCGTCTGCAAGGAACTCGATCGACTGCTCGAGCGTGAGCTGCTTGTAGGGAACGAGGCGGAGAGCGTCGTCCGAACCCGATGCACGCATGTTCGTGAGCTTCTTTTCGCGAACGCAGTTTACGTCGAGATCGTTGTCGCGCGAGTGCTCGCCGACGATCATGCCTTCGTAGACCTCGATGCCATCCGGAACGAAGAGCACGCCACGGTCTTGCAGGCCGTCGAGTGCGTAGATGGTCGTGGTGCCCTGGCGGTCAGAGATCAGAGCGCCAGTGGGGCGCTGCGGAATCTCACCGGTGTAAGGGATGTAGTCGCCTGCGATCGAGTTCATGATGATCGTGCCGCGGGTTTCGGTCAGCATTTCATTGCGCAGACCGATGAGGCCACGCGAGGGCACCTTGAACTCCATGCGAACGCGGCCCGAGCCGTGGTTCGACATCTTGGTCATTTCGCCCTTACGCGGTCCGAGCTTCATGATGACGGTGCCGGAGAACTCTTCCGGAACGTCGACCGAGAGAACTTCGCTCGGCTCGAGCAGGTTGCCGTCCACGCGCTTGGTCACGATCGTCGGACGCGAAACCATCAGCTCGAAGCCTTCGCGGCGCATCGTTTCAATCAGCACGGAGAGCTGCAGCTCGCCACGGCCCATAACCTTGAAGGAGTCCGGGGAACCGGTGTCTTCCACGCGAATCGAAACGTTGGTGAGCAGTTCGCGGTCCAGGCGCTCCTTGATGTTGCGCGAGGTAACCAGCTTGCCTTCCTTGCCTGCGAAGGGACCGTTGTTGACCGTGAAGACCATGGCGATGGTCGGATCGTCGATCTTGATGCCGGGCAGCGGCTTCGGGTTTTCGATACCGCAGAGGCTGTCGCCGATGGTGATGTTTTCAATACCTGCGATGGCGACGATATCGCCGACCGTGGTCTCGTTGGTATCCACACGCTTGAGGCCGTCGTAGGTGAAGAGCTTGGTGATCTTCACGGGCGAGAGCGTTCCGTCCGCGCGCGAAACGTTCACTTCCTGACCGGTCTTGAGCGTGCCGTTGAAGACGCGACCGATGGCCAGACGACCGAGGTAATCCGAGTAGTCGAGGTTGGTGACGAGGACCTGGAGGTCGTCGTCCGCCGAACCGGGCGCGGGAGGAATGGTCGCCGTGATGAGTTCGAAGAGCGGCTGGAGATCGGTGCCCGGGGTCGCCATGTCCATGGTCGCGGTGCCGGCCTTGCCGTTCGTGTAGATGACCGGGAACTCGAGGACGGACTCGTCGGCGTCGAGGTCGATGAAGAGGTCATAGACCTCGTTCAGGACTTCCGAAACGCGCGCGTCGGGACGGTCGATCTTGTTGATCACGAGGATCGGGGTGAGCTTGGCTTCGAGGGCCTTCGAGAGCACGTAGCGGGTCTGCGGCAGCGGACCTTCCGAAGCGTCTACGAGCAGAACGACGCCGTCGACCATCTTGAGGGCGCGCTCTACTTCGCCGCCGAAGTCGGCGTGGCCCGGGGTATCGACGATGTTGATCTTGTCATCCTTGTAGTGGATGGCGGTGTTCTTGGCGAGAATCGTGATGCCGCGCTCGCGTTCGAGGTCGTTGGAGTCCATGACGCGGTCGGCGACTGCTTCGTTGGTGCGGAACGTGCCGGACTGGCGGAGCATGGCGTCGACGAGTGTGGTCTTGCCGTGGTCGACGTGCGCGATGATAGCGATATTGCGAATGAGCTGGCTCAAAACTTGGAAATCCTTGTCTGGACGCGCCTTGACGGACGGAACGGAACCGGCTCCGTATCTAAACTGGGCTTTTCGCGCGTCAGTATTAGTTTATCGCAGCCGATGGGGCTGCTGCCGGGGTTACTGGCCTATACTGTCCCCACTCTATGGACAAAACCCTGTCTTCGGAAGCCGCCGCACTTCAGCCGTCCCAGATCTCTTCGTTGGCCAACTATCGTCTGGACGAAGCCTACGACGAGATGTTTTCCGGCGAAAACGTGTTGCGCTCGCATTATGACCCGCTCTTGCAGCACTTTGCCGAGCTGCCCCCGGATGAGGTTCAGCGGCGCAAACAGTCCGCAGATCTGAGTTTTTTGAATCAGGGCATCACCTTTACGGTCTACGGCCGGGAAGAAGGAACGGAGAAGATTTTTCCCTACGATCTTCTGCCCCGCATCATTACCTCCGCGGAGTGGGCCCGGGTGGAACGCGGGCTGACGCAGCGCATTACGGCACTCAACCTTTTTTTAAAAGATATTTACAACGAGGGCCGGATTCTGAAAGACAACGTGGTACCGCGCGAGCTGGTCTACGCCTGTCCGCAGTACCGCCGCCAGATGATGGGGCTGCAGGTGCCGCGCAACGTTTACGTCGCCATCTGTGGAACGGACCTGATCCGGATGCAGAGCGGTGAGTTCGTGGTGCTGGAGGACAATCTGCGCGTGCCGTCGGGCGTGAGCTATATGCTGACCAACCGGCGCGTGATGAAGCGCATCTTCCCGCAGCTCTTCCGCCATTACAACGTGCGTCCGATTGAGCATTACACGCAGGTTCTTTTGAGCACATTGCGCTCGCTGGCACCGGAAGGCCGGCCGGAGCCAAATATCGTGCTGCTTTCTCCGGGGGTCTTCAACTCCGCCTACTTTGAACATGCGTATCTGGCGCGCCAGATGGGCATTGAGCTGGTCGAAGGCAGAGACCTCGTCGTACACGACAATATCTGCTACATGCGCACAACCAGCGGTCTGCGTCGCGTGGATGTGATCTACCGCCGCGTGGACGATGACTTTATCGACCCGCTTTCTTTCCGTCCGGATTCGATTCTCGGGGTTGCGGGCATCTTCAACGCGTACCGCGCGGGCAACGTCACGCTGGCGAACGCCTTCGGTACAGGCGTCGCGGACGACAAGGCGCTGTATGCCTTTGTGCCGGCGATCATCAAGTACTACCTGGGCGAAGATCCGATTCTGAACAACGTGGAAACGTATCTTTGCACCATCGATAAGCAGCGTGAGCACGTGTTGGCGAACCTTGACAAGCTGGTAGTGAAGGCGGTGGGAGAGTCCGGTGGCTACGGCATGTTGATCGGTCCGCACGCCACGCCGAAGGAGCGTGCGCTCTTTGCGGAGAAGATCAAGGCCAATCCGCGCAACTACATTGCGCAGCCAACGATCTCCTTCTCGCGCGCCCCGTGCCTGATCGGCGACGAGCTGGAGCCGCGGCACGTCGATCTGCGGCCCTACGTGCTCTACGGCGATAAGGTGACCATCGTTCCAGGTGGCCTGACGCGTGTGGCTCTTACGCGAGGCTCGCTGGTGGTGAACAGCTCGCAGGGCGGCGGCTCGAAGGATACCTGGGTGCTGAGCTAGGGCGCGCGCTGCATGCTTCTGCGCGGCGTAACCATGGACGAATTTGCGTGCGGCGGCACGGTCAGGTCGGCCGTGCCTGTATGATCGCCGCAATGATCTCCTTCTTTCGCTCGTGGATAGCGCCGGCGCTGTTTGCCTGCGCGATGACGGCTTCGGCGCAACAGCAGCGCATGGTCCTGATCGACCAGGATGGTTCCGGGCCGGGTGGCTCGAACCAGATGGCGATGATGGTGCTGCTGCAGTCCCCTGAGGCCAAGGTGCTGGGCATCACCATGGTGAGCGGTAACGCGTGGGAGCCGGAAGAGGTGGCGCATACGCTGCGAATGCTGGAGCTGATTCATCGCACGGATGTTCCGGTTGTGCCCGGCGCGGTGTATCCGCTGGTGCGCGATGAGCAGGAGGCCCGGCTGGAGAAGCCGCTCTACGGCACGATTCCCTGGTATGGCGCGTGGGGGGATCTGGACGAGCACACAAGCCGGCAAAAGTATCATCCTGCGATGGAGGTGCCGCCGCTGCCGGAGGGCAACCCCACTACCAAGCCGCTGAACGAAGATGCGGCTCACTTTCTCATCCGTCAGGTGCATGCGCATCCGCATCAGGTCACCATTTATGCCGCAGGTCCGTTGACCAACATTGCGCTGGCACTCAGGATCGATCCGGAGTTTGCAGAGCTGAGCCAGGGCATCGTCCTGATGGGCGGAAGCCTCTCGCCGGTGACGAGCGATCCGGAGTTTTCTACGCATCCGCGCCACGAGTTCAACTTCTGGTTCGATCCTGAAGCGGCGCACATGACGCTGCGTGCGCACTGGCCGCGTATTGATCTGACGACGACCGACATCAGCGTGAAGACACAGTTTACCGAGCAGATGCTGGCGCAGATTGGCACCTCGCACGAGCCCGCCGCGCAGTATCTGGTGAAGTGGACTGGAGAGTTCTATTACCTGTGGGACGAATTGGAGGCTGCGGCCTGGCTCGATCCGAAGATCATTACCCGGGAGCGTGAGCTGTACGTTGATGTGGATCTGAATCGCGGCCCTAATTATGGCGATACGCTCACATGGACAAAAGCCAATAAGCCGCAGCTGGATATGCCTCTGGTGCATGTGCAGGAGGATCTGGACACGGCACGCTTCTACAAACTTTTTGTGGAGTTGATGAAGGCACCGCCGCAAAAGCCGTAGAGCTGCTCCTCCTCTGGTACATTCAAACCACGCACCCTGTAATCGCGTTGTAAAGGACTCCGCCCATGCTTTCTCGCGTTGCCGATTCGCTCTACTGGATGTCGCGCTACCTTGAGCGTGCCGAGCATACCGCGCGTCTGCTGGACGTGAACCTGAACCTGATGCTGGATGAGGGTCCCGAGCGTGCAGGGCATCGCTGGGAGCGTTTTCTTTCCTCATTGGGGCGGCCGAAGAACGTGAAGTGGGATGGCAATCCGTATGAGCTGACCCATGCGATGACCTTCGACACCAAGAACCATGCTTCCGTGCTGAGCTGCATCATGCGTGCTCGTGAAAACGCCCGGCATGTGCGTGAGCAGATCTCTACGGAACAGTGGCACCGGTTGAATTCGCTGTATCTGGAGGTGACGCGTCCGGAACTGCGCACGCTGATGCAGGCCGAAGCGCAACAGCCTACGGGCGATGCTCCGGCAGCTTTCCTCCAGCGCGTGATGGATGCGATCCATGAGTTTCAGGGCGTGACGGATTCGACGATGTCGCATGGGGAAGGCTGGCACTTTATCCAGACCGGACGGTTCCTGGAGCGTGCCAATGCCACGGCGTTGCTGCTGGAGGCGTATCAGGCCGATCTGTGGGCTTTGCCCGAGCGCGGTATCGAAGGCAATGAGTATTTGGAGTGGATGGGACTGCTTCGTTCCGCCACTGCGTTTGAAGCCTATTGCAAGGTATATACGGCGGATCTTTCGCCGGAAAAAATTCTGGAGTTTGTGCTGCTCGACGAAGAGTTTCCGCACTCGATTCGTTTTTCAATCGAGCGAGTACGAGTGGCGCTGGATCACATTCAGGCAGATGCAGGGGGCACGCGCGCGGAGAACTTGCGCCGTATCTCGGGCCGCATTAGCGCACAGCTTGGCTATGCAAGCGTGGAAGAAATTTTGATGGGCAACACGGTGGAGTATCTGCGCAGCATTCAACAGCAATGCTCCACGATCCATGAGGCGATTTATCACCTGTACATGGATTATTCAATTCAAGTCGCACTGGCAGGCTGAGCTGTATCGCAAGACCGCAACGAAAAGAAGAGGAAGTGCAGGACCGTATGTCGCAGTGGTTGTACCCGGAGACGCCGATGTATTACTCGATCCGCCACCTTACCAAGTTTGCGTATACGTCGCCGGTGAGTGAAAGCATTATGGAGACGCGCATGCATCCGCGTTCAGATGCGATGCAACGCTGTCTTACCTTTCACCTCTCGGTTTCGCCGCGTTGTCGTGTGTTCAGTTACCGGGATCACCTGAACAATCACATTCATCACTTCGATATTCCGGAGCAGCATGCGCAACTGGTCATTGTGGCTGAGGCGCTGGTGGAGATGCAGCCACATCCTGAGGTTCCTGCTTCGCTTCCGGAGGGTGCCTGGGCGGTGCTGGACAAGCTGTTGTGCGAAGGCGACTACTGGGAGATGTTGCTGCCCAGCGAGTTTTGCGTGAAGACCGAAGCGTTGGATCAGCTGGCCGTTGAGTTGCAGCTGGACCGGCGTGACGATCCGTTGACGACGCTACACCGGTTGAATCAGCAGCTCTATACGGCGTTTGACTACAGGCCGAAGACGACCAAGGCGGATTCGCCGATCGATCTGGCGCTGACCGCACGCGGCGGCGTATGCCAGGACTTTGCGCACATCATGATCGCCCTGGTCCGCAACTATCTCAGAATTCCGTGCCGTTATGTTTCGGGTTATCTGTACCACGGCGCGCAGTTCAAGGACCGCTCCGACGATCAGGCGACCCACGCCTGGGTTGAGGTGCTGCTGCCTGAGCTGGGTTGGGTTGGCTTCGATCCGACGAACAACCTTGTCGCCGGAGATCGTCATATTCGAACGGCGATCGGGCGCGATTACTCGGATGTTCCTCCGACGCACGGCGTTTTCCGCGGACGCACGGAGAGCACGCTGAGTGTTGCCGTACGGGTAGAACCGAGCGAGGGCACGCCTTCGCTTGATCGCGAGCTTCCGGTGCCGGATGACTGGGTCATTCTGGTAGAGAAGGCACAGGCTGTTCCTGAACCTCCGTTACCGCGTCTCAGGCAACTGCAGCAGGCGCAGCAACAGTAGACATTCTTACCGCTCGATACGCCCGCTTGAGCGGCGCCAGACGACGCGTACCTGCTCGCGCCAGCGCTCGTCGAGCGCCAGCAGTTGCCACTCCACCTGTGGCGAAAGGTAGCGTAATACTGTTTCGGTTGCGGGATGAATATGCAGCGCCGGCGCGATGAGGTAGAGCCTCGGCGGCAAGGGCGAAAGCGCGATGCCGTGGAAGTATCCGTGCCGCTGAAACTCACCGTATCCAGAGGCTGGAGTGCCTGGCGCCAGATGATGCGCACGGATGCGCAGCCAGTAGTCGAGGCCCTGGAGAGCCAGGTGCAGATCTTCGCTGGCCTTGAGTTCGATCACTGCAAGCCTGCCGTCCAGCGTGATGCCGAGCAGGTCGAGCATGCCGCGGTCGGACGCTCCGGCGATGACGGGAACCTGCGCATAGAGAAAACGAGGGTCGAAGTGGGGGACGACACGCGCGCCTGAGGAGGGCTCCTGGAGTGGGGGGAGCGCCCGGTTGCCAAAGTTTTCGGAGTCCTCTGAATCCTTGAAATTCTTCTCGCGTGTATCGGTGCCGTCTGGCGGTGCGGGTGCCAGAGAGCGAGTGAGAGGCGCAAGGTTGGTCCGCAGGACAGACTCCAGCCAGCGTTCCGGGGCTGCTCGATAGAGAGAATCCTGTGCCGGGTTGCGCAATGTGTGGCGCCGCAGCCCCGGTTGTGTGCGTGTGTGTGCCGAGGAGGTTGTTTGTGTGCCGATGCGTCGCGCGAGTGTGGTTCCACGTAACGGAAGCGGAGCGTGGTGCGTGATTGCACGGCGCCTCTGGAAGAGATCCCGCAGGTGCTCCCGCACGGTCTCGCGGCTTTGTGGCGTTACGAGGGTTTCTTCGCGGCCTGTGCCGGCGCTCAGCACCACGGCATGAGCAAAGCTGCCGGGAAGCGTTTCGATGCGTGCGCGAGCGAACTCAAACCCATGCAGCAGGAAGGCAAGCTCGGTAGAGGAGCGAAGGTGCTGCTCGACACGGATTTCTTCTCCCGGTGGAATGAGCGAGAGTATCTGTGCGATGGCATCGGCGAAGCGTTCACGCGCTGCTTCTTGCTGGGGGCGGTGGATCAGATGGGTACGAAGGTTGCCGGTATCGGCGAGGTCGCGTTCCCTGAGCGTTTCCTCAAGCTCATCGAACTCATAGAGCTGCCAGCTTGCTGCCTGCGAATTGAGCCAGGCCATGCGGGAAAGGGTGAGCATGGCTTTGCCGCGTGGAACGACGACGCGTAGCCCGGCGATGACGCGGCGGCCATTGCCCTGCCTGCGGCAGGCATCCAGCCAGAGAATGCCCGCGGTGAGGATGCCGTCGATGAGTGTTGTGGTCTCGTGCGCGTTGATGCCAATAACGGCATGCGCTCGCTTGCCGGTGAGCTGCAGCCCGCGGGCATAGGCCGGCCCAAAGCTCTGTTCCAGATCCATGGAGGTGCGAAAGCCGGTCGGAGTTTCGCCCGGAAAGCTGCGTTCGAGAACGCGTTCGAGCAAGGAAACATAAGCGGTGCGTTGCGTCTCCCGGCTGCTGCGCTCGCGCGCCTGCACGCGAGTGGAAAGCTCCAGCAGGCGCGGCTGCGGATAGCCGAGACGCGTTGCGGAGAGCCGCAGGGAGCCGGGACGATGGCTTGCGCTGACGATGGTCCGGACGAGGCTTCGCTCGGGGCTCCATCCGTGCAGGGTGCAGCGGCCATGGTCTTCGCGTAGCTCGATGCGGTCGTTGGGAAGTTGGAAGAGAATCTTCCCACTTTCGCGCAGGACCGCCTCGGGGTGTGCGTGGAGAAACGCTCGCACGGCAGAGACGATCGCCGCGGGAGCGGTAAGGGGTTCAGAGTCCGCGGAAGTTTCTCGAGGCGGAGGAGGCATGGAGAAGGTTTACCACCGCTTGCGGCGTCGCAGGTGAGTAATGTGCGCGGTGTGATGACGAGAGTGCCAGCTGTAGAGCAGCGCCATCTGGTCGAGCGGTTGCAGACCACGCTCCGGGTGCTGTACGGCGCGCTTCCACTGCGCGGCGGTCATGGACTCCATCAGCATGACCCAGCGTGCGTGCGTATTTTCGAGGATGTCCAGAGACCACTCGACCGGCGCGTTGTAGTCGTCGAGCTTGGCATATTCGGCTTCCTTGTAGGCGAAGACGACGGGATTGTCTTCGGTGAGCGCTTTCTTGAAGCGGATCAGCGCCATGGCGTGAGAGTCTGCGACGTGGTGTACGACCTGGCGCAGCGTCCATCCGCCATCCCGGTAAGGGGTGTCGAGCTGGTCGTCGTCGAGGCGGGTGACGGCGGCGCGCAGCTGCTCGGGAAGCTCGGAGATGGTGGCGACGGCGGAAGCGAGATCGTCCGCGGAGACGGTCTCGGGTTTCTCATGCTGGCCGATGGGGAAGCGGGGATCGAATTCAGAGGTCATGTTGTATGAGGAAGCTTCGCTGCGATTGTAGCGTGCGGATCGCGGTACTCTGTTCGGGATGAAGATGCGCGCGATAGGCGGAGCGGTGGTGATGGCCGGCTTGCTGATGGGATGCTCCCGGCAGAAGGCGGAAGAGCCGGCAAACGAAGTGGGATGGGATCAGGTGCAGCGCCCGGCTGCCGGTACATCGCAGTCTGCGGCGGCCAGTGCGGCTACAGCTACGACCGCGGCAGGAGCCGAGCTCGCAGGCTTCGACCGGAACGAGTACCCGGGAGACAGCACCATGGCCGCGATGCATGGGGAGTTTGCTTTTACAGGGTATTGGCTGACCAATCCTCCGGGAGAGACCTCCAATAGCTGGGCAGGCAAGCGGGAGACGCTGCGGGCGCAGGGATGGGGGTTTCTGGTGTTGGCGAACGGACGGCTGGACCACGAGATTCTGAAAGCGCAGAAGCAGGGCACCTCTCCGGCTGCGCTCGGGCGTAAGGATGCCGCGCAGGCCGTTGCCGCCGCCCAGCGGGAGGGCTTTCCTGCCGGGGCCATACTCTTTCTCGATCAGGAGGAAGGCGGACGTCTGCTCACGGAGCAGGCCGCGTACCTGTTGGCCTGGACGGAAGCCGTCGCTGCTACGCCGTATAAGCCTGGCGTGTATGCGAGCGGACAGCCTGTGCCTGACGATGAGAACATTACGACGATTGACGACATCCGCGCACGGGTGAAGGCGCAGCATCTGCACGCTGTGGCGATGTTCTCCGCGCAGGATCAGTGCCCTCCGGCACCGGGTTGCACCTTGCAGACCAAGCCGCTTGCCGCTTCAGGGGAAACGGACCTGATCGCCTGGCAGTATGCTCAGTCGCCGCGTCGGCCAGAGATTACGCAGGCTTGCGGGCAGACCTATGCTGCCGATGGCAACTGCTACGCTCCCGGCTTCGGCAAGGTGTATCTGGATATGGATGTAGCGGCCAGCGGTGACCCTTCACGCGGCCGCTAGTGTGCCTGTGGCTCAGGCGAAGCTGGCACGTTTGACGGTCTGGCGGAAGTCCTGCCCCTTCATCTCCATCACAACGCACATTTCCTGCAGGCGAGAGCGCATCCGTTCTCCGATGCGGTCTCCGAGCGTTTCTTCCCGCATGGCTGTGCGTGCGGAGTTGGCTTCGGCGACCAGCGGAGCCAGGTTCGGATAGTTGGTGGTGATGATCGTGGTGCGGCGGTCGTTGTAGCGGGTGTTCAGGATGTGCGCGACGGTATCCCAAACCCAGTCCGTGGGCTTATTGGCACCCAACTCGTCGAGTACCAGCACCTCGGCCTCGAAGACGGGCTTCAGGATGCCGAGCTCGGTTTCGTCAACGGAGCGGTTATAGCTGTTCTGGACCTGCTTGAGCAGATCGCGGTAATCGTAGAAAAGCCCTTGGGCTCCGCGTTCTGAGACCAGCGATTGCAGGATGCCTACGGCAAGGTGCGTTTTGCCGACACCGATGGAGCCGGTCAGCAGAAGGCCGTTGCCGTTGGTATCAAACGGATAGGCTTTGACGAAGTTACGCGCCTGGACAAGTGCAGCGTTCAGGCTTGGGTTGTTGCCGCCGTAGTTGGGGAAGTAGTCCTCAAGGGTGCAGTGAGCGTACCGCTGCGGAATGCGGGCGGATTCGATCAGGCGGGCTGCCTTGCGCTGCGCACGGCAGGCGCAGGGTTCTGCAACACGAACCCCGTTTGGACGTTCGACGATCCTCATACCGGCGCCTTCGCAGATAGGGCAAAGCTCTTGCATGCTGTCGGTTGACCTTCCCCTTCTGCGCAGACGTCTGAGTTTCTCTGCGGCTGCTCTCTTTCTAGTATCTCAACTTCCGCACTTTTTGCCGCCCGGTTGAAAAGTAGCTGTGTCGGTTGAAATCGCTCCGCGCTCTGCTACTCTCGCAGGACACCCATTCCTGTTTGTGAGAGCTGCCCTTATGCGTCGTCTGTTGCCGATTGCGCTGCAAAGCCTGTTTTTCTCCGCAACCCTATGTGCTGCGACGGCCTGCGCGCAAAGCACCCCGGTTGCTCTTAGCGGAACGCTGCTGTTGCCGGGAGGTCCGGTCGAGCAGGGCACGATTGTCTTCCAAAATGGCCGGATCCTGGCCGCCGGGGCCGGGGTCAATATCCCCGCCGGGGCCAGGCAGGTAAAGACGGATGCCGTGATTGCTCCTGGCTTTGTCGATCTGCACAATCACATGAGCTGGAACGTCTTTCCTCGCTGGAAGCCGACGGAGGAGTTTGGCTCGCGCTATGACTGGCAGCAGAAGCCGGTGTACAACGTGCTGATTTCCGTACCGCACTATGAGTTGGTGGAGCGAGGTGTGGTCTGCGAGGCGGAACGCTACAGTGAGCTGAAGGCGTTGGCGCAGGGAGAGACTGCAACCGTCGGAACCGAGCAGGGCTGCACTGGTTTGAAGCTGACGCGTGAGCTTGATGTCGACAACCGTTTGGGCGACAGGACGCCTGCAACGATTTACAACGTTTTTCCGTTTCAGATGACCGGGGAGCAGTGGGCGCAGGCTGATGCGGTGCTTTCGGCTACGCCGCATGGAGCGTTGCTGATCCACGTTGCGGAGGGTGCTCCCCATGACGCCTCTGCCGCGCGGGAGTGGTCGATGTTCAAAGCGAAAGGGTTGCTGCGGCCGGGCGTTTCGGTCATTCATGGCGTAGCGATTCCGCCGAGCGGGTTTGCGGAGATGGCCAAGGCGGGTGTCGGCTTCGTCTGGTCGCCGCGCTCCAACGTGGAGTTGTACGGCGATACGGCTGCGGTTGCCGCGGCAAAGAATGCAGGGGTGACGTTAGCGCTGGCGCCGGATTGGTCTCCTACAGGCTCCGTGGGGACGTTGGGAGAGTTGATGTACGCGTCGCTCTGGAATGGGACGCAGTCGCCGGCCCCGTTTACCGACCGTGAGCTGGTTGCGATGGCCACGGAGAACCCCGCGAAGCTGGTGGGGCTGCAGATGGAGTTGGGTAGTCTGGCTCCGGGGCATGTGGCGGATTTTGTCCTGCTTCGTCGCACGCTGCCGGATGCCTATGCAACGCTGACGCACGCTGCGCCGCAGGACGTGCAGCTAACCGTGGTTGGCGGTGCGGCGCTGTACGGCGACCCCAAGCTGCTCGAAGAGCTGGCGGGCGCGCCGGGTGAGCCGGTTTCGGTCTGTGGGGTTTCCAAGGCGTTTGCCGCCGGAACAGGGTATGGCAAGTCCGTTGCAACGCTGACGCCGGTGTTGCAGCACGCGAATCGCGCGCTGGCGCCGCTGACGGAGTGCGGCGACTAGCGCCAAGGCCTTGGTTTTGAAGAGGTTATGGCAGGTAGTCGATGTTGCGCCTCGTGATATACTCGAAAAAGCGCCTAAAGCCCTGGGAGTCAGGGCAGAAGCTCCGAGCGCGACAGGAATACCGATGTCAGCCCCATAAGCGCGTGCTGGCAAGCGGACCGTTCTCGGGCGGGAAAGCTGGAAGGAAACATACCCATGCCTAAGCAGGGAATTCACCCCACCTACGAAGAGACCATCGTTCGCTGCGCTTGCGGCAACAACTTCACGACTCGTTCGACCCACAAGGGCGACATCGTTCTGGAAATCTGCTCCGCTTGCCATCCGTTCTTTACCGGTAAGCAGAAGCTGGTCGACACCGCAGGCCGCATCGATCGCTTCCGCCGCAAGTTTGCAGCGACCGAAGCCAAGAAGGCCGCAGCAGCCAAGTAAGCGACCGCGAACGAAAACCCGGGAAGGCCTCCGTTCGCGGAGGCTTTCTCATTGCTCACGAGGTGGCAAGGATGTCTTCGACGATTGCATCAGTTTCACAGCCCAGCCACGTCGTAAAGCGGGACCTGTACATGAAGAAGGAATGGACCAACGCGGTGGATCGCTCAATGCCGGCAGAGGCGAGTGTGCCGGCGGAGATGACGATCGGCAACGTGCGCATTGCGCCGGCGACCGTGCTGGCTCCGATGGCAGGCGTGACCGACACAGTCTTTCGCCGCTTCATCAAGAATGCCAGCCTGTATGCCTCGGATGGCGCGGCGGCAGGCGATGTGGATCAAAGCACATCCAACGAGCGCTCCGGCTGCGGACTGATTATGACCGAGTTCACCTCGGCCGATGGTCTTTCGCGCATGCGGGAGTCTAAGCGCAAGCGCTATCTGACTTACTACGACGACGAGCACCCGATCTCTGCCCAGATCTTCGGTTCAAACCCGGAGACGCTGGCTGAGAGCGCGCAGATCTGCCAGGACGCCGGCTTTGACCTGGTCGATCTGAATCTTGGCTGCCCGGCCAAGCGTGTCGTTGCCTGTAACGGCGGTTCGGGGCTGTTGCGCGATCTGCCGCTG
Organism: Acidobacteriaceae bacterium; assembly: GCA_028283625.1. Classification (GTDB taxonomy): domain Bacteria; phylum Acidobacteriota; class Terriglobia; order Terriglobales; family Acidobacteriaceae; genus Granulicella. Next base: position 67,793 of record JAPWKG010000004.1, read on the forward strand.
ATTCAGAAGATTTTTGAACGCGTTCGTTCGAGCGTGACGATTCCGTTCACGGTGAAGTTCCGCCTGGGCTGGAATGAAAGCCAGATAGTTTGCGTGGAGCTGGCGAAGATGGCCGAGGACTGCGGTCTGAACGCCTTGGCGCTGCATGCGCGGACGCGGGAGCAGGGCTATGCCGGAGAGGCGCGCTGGGAGTGGATCGCTGCGGTGAAGGATGCGGTGAAGATTCCCGTGATCGGCAACGGAGACATCCGCACGCCGGAGGATGCCGCGGCGATGGTTGAGGCGACACGCTGCGACGGCGTGATGATCGGCCGTGCCGCTCCGGCCAACCCCTGGATCTTCCGCCAGATCGCGGAGTACACCGCGCACCGCACCTACACCAAGCCAACGGAAGCGGATCGTTACCACATGATTCGCGATTACTTCGCGCGCCTGATGGAGGAGCTTGCGGAGCATCCGCAGTTTGAAGGCATCGCGGAAACGGATGCGGAGAAGAAGCAGCGCCGGGTGCATGAAAGCGCGCAGCGTGAGGCCATTGGCAAGATGAAGCAGTTTGCCAGCTGGTTCACACACGGAGTTCCCGGCGGCGCAACGTTGCGGCGGGAGATCTTCGAGTCCAAGCGTGGCGACGAGGTGATGGATCGCGTGGAGCGCTTCTTTGCAGAGCGCGCGAGCCTGCATGAAGTTGCTGATAGCGCGCAGGAAGCCGATGAAACGCTTGATGCGGCTCCGGCGGCATGGGGCTGAGCACGCTTCAGCGGATGTAGGCGCTTTCGCTGTGCGTGAGTGCGGTAATGCGTTCGGCTTCCTGGGGCCAGCGGCTGACGAGCTCAGAGCGTGGAGCGTCCTTGTAATCCTGAAACTCAAAGCCGGGGCTCACGGTGCAGCCCAGAAGGGCAAAGGCTTCCGGGGCCGGGTGCAGAAGACGTGAGCCTTGCCATACGCCGCGCGGAACCACGAGCTGCGGTGTTTGTCCGGCTGCCAGGTCCTTGCCGATGACGTGTACGGAGGTACGGCCGTCTTCATGCAGTTGCAGCATCTCTACCGGATCCCCCAGATAGTGGTGGAAGATCTCGTCGCTGCGGAGCGCGTGCATCTCGCTGAAGGTATCGGGTTCGAGCAGGTAATAGATTGCGGTACTGGTGTGGCGCGCTCCGTTGTAACGATCGAGCGTGATGGCTTCTCCGGACTCGTAGGTGCGGACGTACCAGCCGCCCTCACGGGGGTGTGGTTCCAGACGAAGGAGCTTCTTCACATCTTCAGCGGTCATAGGGTACCTCTCACGTTATTCTGAAACGAATCTTCCCTTGCAACACAATTTGATTCGCGAAGGAGTGACCGCCACGGATGCGCAGCCGCCTCGAACGCTACTTCGGTTTTGCGGAACACGGAACCAACTGGCGCACTGAAGTGCTTGCTGGTGTGACGACCTTCATCACGATGGCGTACATCATCTTTGTGAACCCGGAGATTTTGTCACAGACCGGGATGCCGCTGGCCGCGGTCACAACGGCGACGTGCCTGTGTGCTGCCTTTGGTTCGATCCTGATGGGTGCGCTGGCCAATTATCCTCTCGCGCTGGCTCCTGGCATGGGCTTGAATGCTTACTTCACCTACACGGTGGTGAAGGGGATGCATGTGCCGTGGCAGACCGCGTTGGGTGCGGTCTTTCTCTCCGGCATCATTTTTCTGCTGCTGACTCTCGGCGGAATTCGGCAGCGTCTGGTGGCGGCGATCCCGCATCAGCTGCATGCCGCGGTGGCGGGCGGCATCGGCTTGTTCATTGCGCTGATCGGTCTGCGCAACGCAGGCATCATCGTACCCAACGAAGCGACTACGGTGTCGCTGGGCAATATGCACAGCCCTTCGGTGCTGCTGGCAATCTTCGGCATCCTGCTCATCGCCGTGCTGGAGGTGTATCGCGTACGAGCGTCCATGTTGATCGGTGTGCTGGGCACGATGTTGCTCGGAATGCTCTGTCATCAGGTGCACTGGAACCCCAGCACCATGAATCCTCTGGCGATTCGAGCCACCGCGTTGCATCTCGATATTCGTGGCGCGCTGGGGATGAATGCGCTGGAGATGATCTTTGTTTTCCTTTTTGTCGATCTGTTCGACAACATCGGCACGCTGGTAGCTGTCACCGAGCGCGCCTGCCTGATCGCAGGCGACCATACGATTCCACGACTGAACAGGATCTTCTTTGCCGATGCTGCTTCGACTGTGGTGGGCTCGCTGGCGGGGACTTCGACGGTCACAAGCTACATTGAAAGCTCATCGGGCGTCGCTGCGGGAGGCCGTACCGGTGTTACCGCGATCGTGACGGGTCTGCTGTTTTTCGTCGCGCTGTTTGTTGCCCCTCTGGTAGGAGCCTTGCCGGAGTTCGCCACCGCCCCTGCGCTGATTCTGGTCGGCGCTCTGATGGTTGCCGGCGTTGCGCAAATTGACTGGGAAGAGAAGCGGATATCAATTCCGGCGTTCCTCACGCTCATCGGTATTCCTCTGACGTACTCCATTGCGACGGGTCTGAGCTTTGGGCTGATCAGCTTTGCGGTGCTGGAGATTGCCATGGGGCGTGCGAGACGTCAGCACTGGGTGCTGTATCTGCTGGCGGTGCTCTTTGTGGCTCGTTTTGTGTGGATGCATGCCTGATGTTCCCCCGCACAAATTGCGACGTGGTGTTTACGCTGCGACTTTGCGAAAGGGTTTAGCATCTCAGTTCAGGTAGCGAATCTGCAGCACGCAGATTCGCAGAAGTTTTTCCCTCAACGGTAGTCAAAGAGATCAGGAGACACGATCATGGATCGCAGCGCATCAGCGGTATGGCAGGGAAGCCTCAAGGAAGGCAAAGGTTCTATCAGCACGCAGAGCACCACGCTCAAAGACGCACAGTACAGCTTTAAGACGCGTTTTGAAGATGGTGTCGGCACGAACCCTGAAGAGTTGATTGCAGCGGCGCATGCAGGTTGCTACAGCATGGCACTGAGCGCAATGCTGACCGAGGAAGGATTTGTGCCGGATGAAGTCGCGACGACGGCTGCGGTGAAGCTGGAGATGCTTGCCGAGGGGCCGACCGTTACAAAGATCAAGCTGACGACGAAGGCGAAGGTGCCGAACATCGATGCGGCCAAGTTTGATGAGATCTCGAAGAAGGCTAAGGAAGGCTGCCCGATCTCGCGCCTGCTGAAGGCCGCTGAGATCACGCTCGACGCCTCGTTGGTCTAAGGAGCGAAACAACGCAAGGGAGTGCAGCAGAGCAAGCCCGAACGCTTACAGCAGAAAGCCCGCCTGAGATGGCGGGCTTTCTGTTTGTAACGCGGCTAGTGCGCGTGTGCGTGGTGGTGATGTTCGCCGGGGCCGTGGTGATGGTGTGAGTGTCCATCGACGACCTCCAGCTCGGGCGGCTGACTGCAGCCATCGACCGTTGGGCAATCACAGACTTCAAGCTGAATGGTGGTGTGATGGATGCCGAAGTGATCGCGCAGCTGGTGGTTGAGCTGATCGATCACCTTTTGGCTTTCGGACATCGGCATCTCAGCCACCTGAACGTGTGAGGCCATGGCGTGTGATTTTGAGGTCAGGCTCCAGACGTGAAGATCATGCACGTTTACCACGCCGGGAACGGCGCGCATCGCTGCACGCACTTCGGCCAGATCGACCGAGCGTGGCGTGCCTTCGAGCAGAATGTGGAGCGACTCGCGCACGATGCCCCAGGAACTCCAGAGAATCATGACGGCGATCAAGAGCGAGAGCAAAGGGTCGATCCACTCATAGCCGGTGTAGCGGATAACGACGCCGCCCACAATGACCGCTGCCGTCGAGATGGTGTCACCGAGCATATGCAGGAAGACGGAGCGAATATTGATGTCGCCTGAGAACTTCCAAAGCAGTGTGGCGATGACGCCGTTCATCACAACGCCTGCGGCAGCCACGCTCATCATGACATCGGCTTCGACGTTGATGGGCTGCGTAAAGCGATGCAGGGCTTCGAAGGCTATCCAGAGGGAGAGCAGGAGCAGGGAGAGCGCGTTCACAAAGCCGGCCAGCACGCCTGCGCGTTGATAACCGAAGGTGCGCGAGTCAGAGGCTGGCCGCGTCTGCAGCCATACGGCCACAAAGCTGAGCGCCAGGGCAAGAAAGTCCGAGACGTTATGGCCGGCCTCGGAGATCAGCGCCAGCGAGTGCGCTCGTATGCCGTAATAAAGCGTTGCCAGAATGTAGGCGAGCGTCAGGGCAAGGGAAAACTTCAAAATGCGCTGAACGGCGTTGGGTGCGGCTTTCGCGGTAGAAGCCATGGTACCATTCTACGCTTTCGGCCGCGTCTTCACCCCCTGCAGCGCATCTCATGAAGACGGAGCGATGGAATGACGAAAACGCCGTTGGGCACCTTTGGAGTGAAGCTGACACAGTGGGGCCTGGTGAACAGCTATCTGGTTCGAGAGCAGGATGGCTACACTCTGGTGGATTGCAACGTGGCCGGGCAGGAGAAAGCGATTCTGGACGCAGCGCGGGCGCTCGGCGGTGGCAAAATTCGCCGCATTCTGCTCACCCATCCGCATGTGGATCATATCGGTTCACTGGATGCCTTGAAGAAGGAACTCGGTGAGGTTGAGGTGGCGGTGAGCCGTCGCGATGGCCGATGGCTTCCCAAGCCTCCGGTGCAGGACCTGTCGATTGATCCGGCGGAGCCACAGTTTCCGATTCGTGGTGGCACGCCCGGCTGCGGGACCCACGCAACGCACTTTGTCGAAGAAGGGGAGTTGTATGGTTCGCTGCGTTGTCTTGCCACCCCGGGACATACGCCAGGGCATTTCAGTTTCTTCGATGAGCGCGATCAGACGCTCTACGCCGGCGACGCGATCGGCACATTGCGCGGAACGACGACAGTGAGCGGATGGGCGCCGTGGTGGTTCCCGGTACGCGCTACGTGGCATCTGCCTACCGCGCTGGAAAGCGCGCGCAAGCTGGCGGAGCTTCCGATTGCACGGTTGTGCGCAGGCCATGGCCGCGTGGTGGAAGACCGGGGCTCCCTGCTGCGCGCCATTGAAGCGGCAGAGCGCAAACCTCAGGGCGGATTCTAACTTCTCCAGTGAAGTTCGACGGGGCCGGAGAGCGGGTGCTCGCCGGTACCTTTCAGGCGTCGTTGCTTGAGTGCGAAATACCACTTGGCAGGCTTGTCTGCATCGTCGATGAGCATGAGTGCTGGGTTCGAGCGGAGCCCTTGTGCCTGTTCGACCATGGTCTGCTGGTCCTGCTGGACGAAGCGCGTGCCGAAGTAGCGCGCGATGGGCAGCACAAAGGGCAGATGGTAGGCGATGTCCCATGCCGCCAGCACGTCGATGCGGCAGGTGCTGGGTGTAACCGGCGTAACGGTGGTGAGGGACGAGAACCAGCGCAGCTTGCCGTTCTTTTCTGCCTTGATGGTTTCGTAGCGCCGGTTCGGCAGCACAAAGTCAATGGTGGTCGTGGGCTTGCCCAGCAGCTTATACGGTGCGGAGTTTGAGCTGGGAGAGTGCGGACTCATCCGGAAGCCGTCGGCAATAGGCTCGAACTTCTTGGTCTTTTCGTGAATGCTGGCTTCCGAGCGCCACCACCAGGCGCGGTGCACGAAGGGACCATGCGCGGGGTCCATCAGACCGATGATGCCGTGATCCACGTTGCAGGGCAGGTCTGCGGTGATGTGGGCGGAGCGATAGCGGTTGCTGAACTTGGGCAGCTCCGGTACAGGAGGCAGGGAGTCGAGCGAGCCGATGCGTCCTGCACCCGGCTCCGGGACATAGATCCAGGCGTAGCCGTCCTGCTCGACAGCCGGGAACGAGTTGGCGAAGATCTTGGTTGGCTCCAGAGAGTCAAACGAGGTCAGCGAGGGAATCTCTTCGCAGCGTCCGGAGCAGGGCTCGAAGCGCCAGCCGTGGTACTTGCACTGCACGGTTTGGCCGTCGAACCAGCCTGCGGAAAGCGGAATGCCGCGGTGTGGGCAGAGATCGCGCAGAGCAAAAAGCGTGCCATCAGTTTTTCGGCCGATCAACATCGGAATGCCCAGCAGAGTCGTAAGCGCGGTACCGCCCGGCTTGAGCAGAGAGGTGCGCAGAGCTGGATACCACTCGCCGAAGATCATCTCTGCGGGGGGGCCTGGTTTGTGTTCGGCGGCCAGCTGCACCAGGGGGCTGGTGGCGTTTACCGGTCGTATAGGGCGCATCGAACTCATCGTGCTTGAGTCTACGCGAAGTGAACGTGCAACTGCGTGTCGACGATCACAGCGCAAAACGCATCTACACTGCATAGGAATGTCTGCATCTGTCTCACCGCGTTCACGTTGGAACCTGCTTGCCCTGGTGCTGGTCTGGGCTGCGTTGTATGCCAGCTTTGCGCTCTGGCACCCGGCCCTGCTCGATGACGCCGATTCCGTACATGCGGAGGTGGCGCGCGAGATGCTGCAGCGGCACGATTTTGTGACGTTGTACGCCAACGGTATCCGTTATCTGGAAAAAGCTCCGCTGATGTACTGGTCGATGGCGCTCTCCATGAAGCTTGCCTCGTGGCTTGGAGCCCAGACGCCGGAGGCGATGGCGGCAGCGGCTCGTTTTCCTCTGGCACTTGCGGTACTGGGGCTGGCGCTTGTGGTGGAAAGGTTGGCATGGTGGCTCTACGGCAATGCGCGTGCCGGCGTCTATGCCGGGCTGATGACACTCTCCAGCGCAGGCATCTTTCTCTTCTCGCGTATCACGCTGCCGGATGTGTTCGTCTGTCTTTGGCTGGGGCTGGCCATGCTTGCGGTACTGGGGCTTGAAGCGACGCAGGCGATGGTGCCCCGGCCGGTTGCGCGTGAGCGCGGCTATGCGGCTGTCTTTGGGCTGGCATGTGCGCTGGGTGTGCTCTCCAAAGGCCTGATCGGCATGGTCTTTCCTCTGGCGATCAGTGGCTTGTACCTGCTGGTTACGCGCGGCTGGCGCTGTGGGCTTCGACGCCTGGCGGAGCTGCCCTGGTGGACAGCGCTGCTGGTGTTCTTTGCGGTTGCCGCTCCGTGGCATGTTCTGGCAGGTGCTGCGAACCCTGCGGTGGGACATCCGGAGCCGTTTCGCTTCGTGCAGGGGCACTGGCGCGTCCCGTTGCCGACGGACGGCAATGTCCGTGGCTGGTGGTGGTTCTACTTCATGAACGAGCACGTGCTGCGGTATCTGAATCTTCGCGTGCCGCGAGATTACGATACCTCGCCGCTGTGGCTCTTCTGGGGTCTGTGCTTTGTGTGGATCATGCCGTGGTCGGCGTTTGTCTTCAAGGCATCGGCGGCTGCGCTGCGTTCGGTGCGTCGTGGCGAACAAACCCTGCGCGAGCGTGGAGAGCTGCTGGTCCTGCTGTGGGCTACGGTGGTGCTGGGATTCTTTACGCTCTCTACGCGACAGGAGTACTACGTGCTTCCCGCGTTGCCGGCGCTTTCGTTGCTGATCGCAGGATGGCTTGCGCAGGAGCGTGACGGTTCCGCGCAGCAGCGCGCGGCGCAACGTTGCACGCTGGTGCTTGTGGTCCTGGGCGCGCTCTTTGCTGCAGCGGCAGCATTTTTTCTGCTCGTGGCCAAGGCGCCGCCCGCGGGCACGGATCTGGCTTCTTTGCTGCGCCAGAACCCGGGCGACTATGCGTTGAGCATGGGGCACTTTCTCGACCTCGATACGCGAGCGATGGGGATGTTCCGCTGGCCGTTGTTCCTGGCCGCACTGAGTTTGTTGGGCGGTCCACTGGTGTCGTATCGGTTACGTGCTCGCGGGCGAAGCCATGGGGCGAACCTGGCACTGGCAACAGGGGCCTGCGGTTTTCTGGTGGCGGCGCATCTCGGCTTGCAGACGTTTGCGCCGGTTCTTTCCTCCGCGCAGCTGGCTGAGCAGATCGCCCCGCTGGTTGCTCCCGGAGATCTGGTCGTGATTCATGGGGAGTATGAGTCGGGTTCGACGCTGGGGTTCTACCTGCGTCGTGCGAATCTGCATATCCTTGAAGGACGCAGCTCGAATCTTTGGTACGGGAGTTTTTTCCCGGATTCTCCAAAGATTTTTGAAACACCGTCTACGATTGCGTCAAAGTGGAACGGACCGACACGAATTTTTTTGTGGCAGAGTATTACCGATCCGCCGAACGTGCTGCCGGTGTTACCGGGCCCTGTGTTTGTGATCGCACAGAGTGGCGGCAAAGAGATCGTCAGTAATCGCAGGTAAGAGGGAGTTTTAGCCAATGGCGTGCAATCTGGAAGAGCTGCGGCATGTGCCGCTGTTTTCGCTGCTCGACGACGAAGAACTTGCGGTGCTGGCCACTCAGGTTGAGGTGCGCGAGTTCGCGGCCAGGCAGCGTATTTACAAGTTGGGAGAGGTCTCCGGGAGAGCCTACGTGATGCTCTCCGGCTCGGTACGGGTAGTGCTGCTCGACGACGACGGGCAGGAGGTGGTTTTCTCTGAGCCACGGCACGGCGATATCTTCGGGTTCGCCTCGATGCTGGATAACACCGAGCACAAGACCAGCGCCTATGCGATGGAAGCCAGCTCCTGCCTGGAGATCGATCGCAACGATCTTTCCGTGCTGCTGAGCCGCAAGCCGATGGCCGGGCTCGATATGCTGACCGTGCTCGCGCGCGAGATCCATCAGGCGCAACAGATTGTGCGCGAGCGCTCGGCCAAGAGCCCGAACGAGATCATTGATGAAAAGGAGACCTTCGGCGCCCGCATTGCCGACCGGGTGGCACGTTTCGGTGGTTCGTGGACCTTCATCATCACCTTCATCGTTGTGCTGGTGAGTTATACCGCAATCAACGTCATTCTGCGTGGCCGTGCCTGGGACCCATATCCGTTTATTCTGCTGAACCTCTTCCTTTCCATGCTGGCCGCAATTCAGGCTCCGGTCATCATGATGAGCCAGAACCGCCAGGATACGAAGGATCGTGTGCGCTCGGAACTGGACTTTGATGTGAACCGCCGTGCAGAGCTTGAGATCAAGGAGATTAGCCGCAGACTGAGCGTGCTGACCGATCAGGTGGGGGATGTCGAAGAACGGTTGCGTATGGAAGACCAGGAGCGAAGGGCCGGTGGATTACGTTCGTAAGTTGTTCTTCTGAGAGCTCCTCGTACACTGTTGGTATGCATGGGTTGGCTGTAACCGTAGAGACGGTCTGTGCGTTGCTGACGTTGTCGGGCATCGCATACGCGTTGATTGCGCTGTGGGGCGCTCGTTCCTTTCTGCGCGATCTGCGCAAGGCGCGCGAGCCGTTTGCGCCGCCTGTCTCGGTGTTGAAACCGCTCAAAGGTGTAGATCCTCGCATGTATGCGAGTTTTGTCAGCCACTGCGACCAGCGCTATACAGGCGAGTTTGAGCTGGTGTTTGGGGTCAACTCGCTGGACGACCCGGCTGTGGCTGAGGTGGCACGTCTGCGTGTCGAGTTTCCGGATGTGGCGATCAAGCTGGTGGAATGCCCGGAGCGTCTGGGCAACAGTGGAAAGGTTTCAAACCTGATCCAGATGCTGCCGCACGCCCGCTATGAGCATGTTGTCGTCAACGATGCGGATATCCTGGTCGGCCCAAAGTACCTGACCGGGGTGATGCAGTGGTTTGCCGAAGAGCGCGTGGGGTTGGTGACCGCACCGTACATCGGCCGCGCGGAGGGTACGATCCCGAGCCGTATTGAAGCGATGGGAATCTCCACAGAGTTTTTCCCCGGCGTACTGACCGCGCGCAGCCTTGAGGGCGGTATCCGCTTTGGGCTCGGTTCAACCCTTGCGACAACCCGCACGGCGCTGTCGGCGATCGGCGGTTTTGAGTCGCTGGTCGGTCAGCTTGCGGACGATTATGAGCTCGGAGCACGATTGGCCGCGAAGGGGTATCGCGTGGAGCTCGCCGGACAGGTGGTGGAGACTTCAGTGCCAGCCTATGGCTGGAAGGGCCTGCTGGAGCATCAGCTGCGCTGGGCACGTTCTACGCGTGATTCGCGCCGCGGCGGCTATATCGGTTTGGGCGTTACGTATGTGCTGCCGTGGGCGTTCGCTACGGTAATTGCCAGCGGAGGAGCGTTGTGGTCCTGGGCGCTGTTCAGCATTGCGGTGCTGGCGCGTGTGACGGTTGCGCTCGTCATCGGCGTCGGCATGCTCAATGACGGACAGGTGCTGCGCGACCTTTGGCTGCTGCCGCTGCGTGATTTCTTCGGGCTGTTTCTCTGGGCCTGGAGCTATGCGGGGAACACGATTGTTTGGCGCGGGGAGCGTTTTCGGTTGCAGCGTGGCGCATTGGAACGGGTTCGCTAAACGCTTATTCGTAACGCAGTGCTTCAATCGGGTCTAGGTTCGCAGCCTTCCATGCGGGATAAATGCCAAAGACCAGTCCGATGGCGCAGGACGCCATAAAGGCAAAGCTGATCCAAAGCAAAGAGACCTCGCTGGACATGACCAGTCGGATGGCGAAGGCGATTACGCTGCCAAACAGAATTCCGAGGATGCCGCCGAGCGCGCAGAGCACGATGGCTTCGAGCGTGAACTGCAGCAGGATCGTTTTCTTGGTGGCACCGATGGCTTTGCGTATACCGATCTCACGCGTGCGTTCGGTAACAGAGACCAGCATGATATTCATCACGCCGACGCCGCCGACCATAAGGCCAACCGCGGAGAGGCCAAACATCAGCAGGAAGAGCGAGCTGGTGATCTGGGTCCAGAGTCGCGTGATGGAGTCAGATCCGAAGATGGCAAAGTTGTCGTCGGCTTCGTTGCGTACCTTACGTCGTCGGCGCAGCAGGTCGCGTATCTCGTCTTCCACAACAGGCTTGAACTTCTGTTGGTCGAACTTTGCGGAAATCCAGTAATCCAGCACCTCGGGGTGCAGTTTGTGAAAGGTCGTGATGGGGAAGTAGGCGAAGCTGTCGTCCGGGTTTTTGCCTCCTCCAAACGCATTCTTCTGCTTGTCGAGTACGCCGACGACGGTGAAGGTGCGGCCTTCGATCTGAACCTCTTTGCCCAGAGGCGCTTCGCCGCGGAAGAGATCCTCGGCCGTGTCGTGGCCCAGCACGGTGACATCGGCTGCGCGGTCCTGTTCGTTCTGCGTGAAGTAGCGGCCGGACTGAATTGCCCAGTCGTAGACCTGCTGCGAACTTACGGTGTCGCCTTCGAGTGAAAGATTTTCAACTTTGTGGCCGTTGTACTTTCCCGTAGACGAGCCGGCGTTGAAGTTGAAGTCCTGGTAGCGCAGAGAGGCCGAGGAGGCGACGATGTGCGGCAACTCGGAGATAGCCATCATGTCGTCATAGGTGAGCTGCTTGCGGGCCAGCATCTCCGCGGTGGGGCGCACTCCGATCACGGGGAAACGGAAGACCCAGACGACGTTGGTTCCGAGCGATTGCACGATGCCGGAGACGCTGTTGTTCAGGCCGTTGATGACCGAAGAGATGGCGATCACCGTCATGACGCCGATGACGATACCGAGGATCGTCAGGCTGCTGCGTAGCTTGTTGGAGCGCAGCGTGTCGAGCGCCATTTTGATGGCTTCGCGTTGATTGCCTGCAGCCATTAGAACTCGCTCCTGAGCGCGACGATAGGATCAAGGTCGGCTGCTTTGCGTGCCGGGTATACGCCGAAGAAGATGCCGACGCTGGCCGCAACCAGCAGCCCGGCAAAGACGCTCCAGAGAGCGATGCTGGAAGGGAAGTTCAAAAGAACGGTGACCGCTTTGGCGACGCCAACACCGCTCAGCACGCCGATCGCTCCTCCGATCAGAGCCATGGCCCCGCTTTCAAAGAGGAACTGCTGCAGAATATCCTGTCGCTTGGCTCCGAGGGCTTTGCGGACACCGATCTCGCGCGTGCGCTCCGTTACCGAGACGAGCATGATGTTCATGATGACAATGCCGCCGACGACCAGAGAGATAGCGGCGATGGCTACGGCTACAGCTTCAAAGGAGCCGGAGATCTGCTTCCACAAGCCGACCAGCGTGTCGGAGTTTTCAAGCGTGAAGCTGTCGTCTTCTCCGGGACGATCATGACGCAGGCCGCGCATGAGCACACGTGCCTCGTCGCTGGCGGCTTCCATTGCACCGGGGCCGTTACCTGCCTTGGCGTAGATGGTGACGGATTTGGCCGTCCCGTAGGTCTTCTGGTACGCGGTCAGAGGTACGGCAACCCAGTTGTCCTGTGAGACACCAAGGGTTTCTCCCTGCTTGTCGGCCAGTCCGATTACGGTGTACGGCACGCCGTCGACGCGAATCTCCTTGCCAAGGGGGTCGCCGTCCTTGATCAGGTTTTCCGCGATATCGGAGCCGATGATGGCAACGCGCGCGGCGTGGTCTTCATCGGCCTGCGTCAGATCCCGGCCTTCCACGATCTCAAGGTTCTGCATGCTGGCCATCAGGGAGGTGTAGCCGCGAATCGTCGTGTCCGTAGAGCTTTGTGTCTTGTAAACGATCTTGCCGGTGGTGGACTGCAGTGCGCCGACCTGCAGGCAGTGGCTGCACTCCTGCTGGATGGCACGGTACTGCTCCAGCGAAATGACCTTGCGTTTGGAGTAACGGATGTAGTCCTGATAGCTCGTGGTGAACGCAGGCTGCTTGGAGAGCGTGAACACATCGGCACCGTAGCGATTGATCTTGGTGGCGACGTAGATGTTGGCTCCGTTGACCAGTGTGACGACGGCGATCACGGAGGCAACGCCGATCACCACGCCGAGCAGCGTGAGGACGGTGCGGAGCTTATTTGCCCAGAGCGCCTGCAGCGCCATGCGAAGTGCGTCGCGAAGTTCCATGGAGTCCGGTTCTCAGTGTATGCCGCAAAGGCTTCGGTTTGAAGGGTTTCCCGAGGGAGAGCGGCTGAGATGGCCGTCTTCTTTTGATTCGGGCAGGGCTGGCCTACACTGTGGGAAATTCCTTACGAGGTGTGCTCCATGTTTCGCGTGAGATTTACGCTCGCTGCCCTGTTGCTGGCTGCCTCCGGGGCCGTTGCCCCCTTGGCGGTATCCGCCCAGATCCCTTCGGCGCTGGTGCCGGAGATGAAGGACCTTCCTCCGCTGCAAACCGCTGAGGTCTTCGGACGTCACATCGCTTATTACGAAGCCGGGACAGGGCCGACGCTTGTGTTGGTGCACGGGTTTGCCAGCCAGGCCCGTTTTGACTGGGGGCGCGTTCTCGGTCCGCTTGCGCAGCACCACCACGTTATCGCGCTTGACCAGATTGGTTTCGGTCACTCGGATAAGCCGGTGATTGACTACCGCGTGCAGACCTTCGTGGACTTTTTGGGCGAGTTCCTGCGCGTGAAGGGAATCACTCGCTTTGATCTTGCCGGAGAATCGCTCGGTGGATGGATTGTCACCAACTACACGCTGCAGGCGCTCTCCCCGGAGAATCATGGACCGTACGCTGTGCCGGTTCCCCGAAGACTGATTCTGGAGGATGCCGCGGGGCATAAGGCGATCAGCGGAAGGGTGACGGTCGCCGGTTCGCTTGAGGAAGCTCACGGAGTTGCGATTGTCTTTCATGACAAATCGCTGGTGACCGATGCGTTCGCGCGCCAGACCTGGGAGATGAAGCTGGAGGCCAACGACGGACTTACCGAACAGATGCTGACCAGTAACCCAAAGCTGGCGCAGGAGACGGTGCAGGGAAAGCTGCAGAACCTCTCGATCCCGACGCTTGTGGTTTGGGGAGAGAAGGATGAGATTGTCCCGGTTGCCGATGGACACGATTACGCCGAAAAAATCCCGCACGCTCAGCTCGTTCTGGTACCGGAGTGCGGGCACGCACCGTCGATTGAAAAGCCGCAGGCATTCCTGGACGCGGTTGAGTCGTTTCTGCGGTGACGGCAAAGCTTGAAGGTGCACCTTTATCTATACGCAAAGGGAGATGGAATGTTCCCGTAAACGGAAAAGCAAACGCCCCGCAGAAACGGGGCGTTTGCTTTTCCGGGCGTTCGGGCGTGCTTACGGCCGGGCGCCTAGCTGATTGGGCAGGATCGGCGTAGCGACGGGAGTCGCAAGGCCGAGAAATTGCACGATGACACCGTTATAGGAGTCTCCCCAGACATTTCCCGAGCCATCGATGGCGGCATTATCGAGCGTATCGCCATCGCTTGAATCCAGAGGCGCAAGAATCCCGGAGGAAGGCGTGAGCACATTCCCAGAGGAATCAATGGAGACCAAAGCTGTATTGCCGGTGTTTCCGATCCAGGCATTCCCGGCTCCATCAATTGCCAGGGTCAAGGGGCTGTTTACGGCTGCGGGGGTGACCGTGAATTTCAGAACGCCGCTGTTGTTCAGCATGCCAACGGTATTCGTGCTTTGGTCGGTAAACCATGCGTTGTTGGAAGCATCGAGCGCAACGGCGTTGATGTAGACCAGGCTGCTGTTGCCGAATCCACTGCCGGAGAGAGTGCTTCCGGTCGAGCTGAGCTCGGTAATGGTGCTATTGCCGTTTGCGATCCACAGGTTGCTATTGGAATCAATCGCATTCCAGCTTCCCAGTTTCTGTCCGCCGCCGGTAAAGGGGCCACTGAGTAAGGCTCCACTTGCATTGAGCTTGTAGCTACTGCCCTGCTGGGTGGAGACCCACAAGTTGCCGCCTGTATCAAAGGACAGGCCGTTTGCGCTTGTGGGAGCCGAACTGCTAACCGTCAAAGCGTTGCCCTGAGAGTCGAACTCGGAGAGAGATGCGTTCTGCCCGTTCGTGACCCAGACATTCCCACCAGGACCGATGGCGATCAGGTTTCCTGAATTGAGATTGCTTCCAGTGAAGCCTCCGTTGGAAAGATCTACCCCCTGGGGAGAGAGCTTGAGTAGAGCGGATACGCCGGGGATCCAAACGTTTCCGGACGCGTCCAGCGCCAGGTTGACGGGGTTCTCCTGTACCGGAGTGGTGCTGTAGGTTACGGCCAGCGAAAAGTCGTTGGGCGCGGAGTTCACACTGGTCACGTAAGGCGGCGTGCTGGTTTGCAGGCCGAAGAGCGCGCTAACCGCATTGGCGGGGTAATGCGCGATGTTGATTGCAGCCGTGGCTGTATCTGTGGGAGCGCTGCCCGTGGAGCCGCTTGCGAGCGCATTGTTGAGCAGAACGGTGCAGGCTTCGGAGGACCATGAGATGGAGTTGATGCACGAGGCAATGATGTCGGCCAGCAGATTCATCTTGTCTGCTGGGACAGTGCCGTTGCCGTTTGGAGTCTTGCTGAGCGCTGTGCCGGTAGCGATATCAAGAATGTTGGGCACATTGAGAAACGCGTTATGCAGCCCGGTGGTTGCCAGCGTTGAGCTGGCCGTGGGGGCGGAGATGTGAGTCGAGTCGGTGGCAAAGCCTGCAAGAGCGTAGGCTGCGGCGATGGTGGAGACCTCATCCACATAAACGAAGGGGACCTGCGTTGCCAGGGTGCCGCTTGAGGGGCAGATACCGAGCGCGGCCAGCTCTCCGATGCCGGGGTTTTCTCCTGCTCCGGAGTTGCCTCCCTGTGCGTAGAGGTAGAGGCTCTGTCCGGCGGTGCAGGTGTAGTCGTCTGTGATGGAGAACTGGCCATAAGAGCCGGACAGTACGTAGGCACCGACGGAGTCCGAGAAGCCGGTTGCAGAGGCTTTCAGCAGAGACTGTGAGGCGTTTGAGGTGGATGCGGCAATGCCTTTTCCAGCGTAGCTGCTCGTGCCGGCAGCAAACAGGTAAACATGAGCTCCGACGATAGCCTGCTGGCCCCCGTGAAGAATGCCTTTGATCTCTCCGACACTTTGCGTGTCTGTTGTTGAGATGGCTTGAGAGCCCATACCGCATCCTGCGAGAACCAGAGATGAGAGCAGGCCGGTGATAGTCGCCGCAGCAAAACGAGCGGCAAGGTTACGCATGGTAACTCCTTTGATAACTGCTGAATAAATGCAAGATCTCTGTCCGTATCTTCTCAGGGGAGAGGAAGGATAAGTACGGATGGTTCTGACAATCTTGAAAAGCTTTTGTGAAAAAGGTGATGACTGAAGCGACGGGAGATTGTGGGAGAGACGCGGCTGGTGGATGCGATAATAGGACCTAGTGCAGGCGGCCGGGTGATCGCTGCTGCGTGGGGCTCTTGTTCCTTGGAACATTGGCCGTTGCGCAGGGGAGGAAAGTCCGAACTCCGCAGGGCAGTGTGCCGGATAACGTCCGGGACGCGAGCGTCAAGGCTCGTGGACGGCCAGTGCAACAGAAAGCAAACCGCCCGGGGTAACCCGGGTAAGGGTGAAAGGGTGGGGTAAGAGCCCACCGCGTCCGCAGTAATGCGTACGGCACGGTAAACCCCACACGGAGCAAGACCAAATAGGCAGGGAGATCGAGTGCCACTCTTCAAGGCGCGATCGCGTGGCGGCCCGTCACGTCCAGGCGAAGAGATGCCGCAAGGCGAGCCGGAACCTGCGGGTAGGTTGCTTGAGCCAGTCAGTAATGGCTGGCCTAGAGGAATGATCGCCTAGAACAAAATTCGGCTTACGGGCCGCCTGCACTGTTCTTCTTTTGCTGCGAAAACAGAAGCGCGGGGCTAAGCTGAAGATATGCGAGTCTTTGGCGCCAGCCTCGTTTTTTTCATTGCCATGAGCTGTTGCGCACAGCAGGCTCCGCGCTCGTTTGAGCTGCGGACGCACCGCATGGATGTGGACGTCGATGGAGCGCCCCGTGCCTATGGACCGCCCGGCTTTGCCACGCTGGACGTTCTGCGCGATGCGCATCGCGGTGGCCGGCTGGACGGTGAAGTGGTCGGCTACCTGCTCGATAAGCACGGACACGCGGTGGTGCAGGGGCCGAACGATCCAGCGCCGGGCTTCTATGTTTCCCAGACCACCTTCGAAGATGAGCGCTATGCAGAGCGTGACCCGCGGCGTTATGTCGATGCCACACGCATCAATTACGTTGTGCTGGGGGACGTGGCGCGTCGCCGAGGGGCACGTATCGGGGATCTGGTCGCGGTGCATTCGCAGCGGACGGGGCGCTGCGTGTTCGGTGTTGTTGCGGACTCGGGAAACCCTTCGGGCGATGAGGGTTCGTTGCATCTTATGCAGGAGTTAGGCTACCCGTTTCACGATGGCCGTCAGGAATCCATCGAAGAGCCCGATGTAACCGTTCGCTTTTACCCTCATTCAAACCCGCATGGAGTATTCTTTCGCGAGCAGGGAACGCTCAATAATTTTGCGCGTGCACAGGGATTGCGTTGTGACTTTTCCGGCGCTCCTGCATCGAAGCAGTAGAAACAAGGGCTGGTTGTGGCAACGTCCGCGAGCGGTTGTATGAGGTCGCAAGAACGCACGTTGCGGAGTCTGAATCCAAAACCACTAACGACCAAGGGGAGTACAGCGTATGGAATATCGTCAGCTTGGGCGATCAGGATTGGTAGTACCGGAGCTTTGCTTTGGCACGGGAACCTTCGGCGGTTCGAATGAGTTTTTCAAGGCATGGGGGGCAACGCAGGACAAGGAAGCGGCGCACCTGATCGACATCTGCATGGAAGCCGGTTGCAATTTCTTTGACACCGCAGATGGATACTCTTCGGGCGATAGCGAAATCGTGCTTGGCAAGGCTATTTCGCATCTGAAGCGCGAAGATGTGCTGCTTTCGACGAAGGCCACTTTCCGCCAGGGTCCGGAAGCCAATAACGTTGGTAGCTCGCGTTATCACCTGATTGAGTCGTTGAATAAGTCGCTGAAGCGACTGAATACCGACTACGTCGACGTGTATCACATGCATGCGTTCGACGCGATGACGCCGCCGGATGAGATGCTCTCGACGCTGAACCAGTTTGTGCAGTCGGGCAAGGTGCGCTACATCGCCTGCTCAAACTACTCGGGCTGGCACCTGATGCGTTCGCTGAGTGTGAGTGAGCGTTATGGCTGGTCGAAGTTTGTCGGCCATCAGGTGTACTACTCGATGGTCGGTCGCGACTACGAGTGGGAGTTGATGCCGCTGGCGCAGGCAGAAGGCGTGGGCGCGCTCGTATGGTCGCCGCTTGGCTGGGGCCGCCTTACCGGCAAGATTCGCCGTGGGCAGCCGCTGCCGGAGAACAGCCGTCTGCAGAGCAAGATGGCGCACGACGCAGGTCCGACACCGGATTGGGAACTGGTCTACCGTGTTGTCGATGCCATTGAGGACGTGGCGAAGGAGACCGGAAAGACCGTGCCGCAGATCGCCCTCAACTGGCTGCTGCGCAAGCCGACGATCTCGACCCTGATCATTGGTGCACGAAACGAAGAGCAGCTGAAGGCCAACCTTGCTTCGACCGGATGGAAGCTGACTCCGGAACAGGTGGAGAAGCTCGATACGGCCAGCCGCACGCCGTTGCCCTATCCCTACTGGCACCAGATCCAGTTTGAGGAGCGTAACCCGTTCCCGGTCAAGCAGTACCTCTAAACATCAGGAAGACACAACAGACGAGGCCCGGCAAGTTTGCCGGGCCTCGTCTGTTGCAGGTGCGTTTAGGTGTTGGCGTGATGGAAGTCTTTGCCGTGGTTCTCCGGGCCAAAGAGCATGAGCACGGTAAGCGTTGCAATGACGCACAGCTCAAAGGCAGCCAGCGCCCAGGAGTAGCCGAGTTGCTTGCGCAGCCAGTTCTGCAACGGCGATACGGGGGAGGAGATCAGTACGCCCAACTGATACACAAAGCCCGGGAAGAGGCCTCGAATCGCTTGCGGCGAAAGCTCGTTCAGATGCGCGGGGATTACGCCAAAGGCGCCCTGCACGCCTGCCTGCATGATGGTTGAGCCGAGGGTGATGGCCACAACGGTAGTGCCGAAGGCCCACCAGTGCATGGAGATCAGGCTAAGGCCAAGCGCGACAAGGATGGCATAACGCCGTCCCAGATTTTGCGAAAGCTGACCGATCAGCAGAGCGCCTACGATCGCACCGATGTTATAGAGCACGGGGATGCCAAGCGATGCCTTCATGCCCAGTACGGTTGCGCCGTGCATGAAGGGCAAGGTCATCAGGAAGTCTGGATACAGGTCCTGCGTGCCGTGCGAGAGCGAGGTCATGGCCGCCATCAGAACCAGGAGATAACAGAAGATTCCCATGTGCTTGAAAAGAGCACTAAAAATGGTGCCGAGTCCTGGCATGCGTGTCTGCTGCCAGGCTTTTGACTCCGGCGCAAAGGTCGTCATGAGCACGATGAGCAGGGCAAGCACGGAGCCCACATAAAACATGGCATGCCAGCCGAACCGTGGTGCAACCGTCTGCATGGCCACGGCCGCGCAGAGATAGCCGAAGGGATAGCCGGCCTGCATCATGCCGCTGAGGACGCCGCGCATGCGCGCGGGCGCAGACTCCATGGCGTAGGAGGCTCCTATGCCCCAGTAGCCTCCCATGCCGATGCCATAGAGGCAGCGGCAGAGGAAGAAGAGCCAGTAGGTCGGGGCGAGACCGGAGCAGATTGTCACGCTGGAGAAGTACAAAACGCAGGCGATTAACGGTCCTTTGCGGCCCATCTTGTCGGCGAGTGCGCCGAAGAGCAGTGCGCCTATGGGACGGAAGGCCAGGGTCATGGTCATCGTCCACAAGATGGCAGATTTCTGGACGGAGTAGCGTGCAGCTAACTCATTGAAGAGGAAGACAACGGCGAAGAAATCGAAGGCATCGAGAATCCAGCCGAGAATTCCGGATGCGACGGCAAAGTGCCAGCCAGGTGTATCGGGTGCATTCGCAGCACCGGGTGCCGTCTCAATATGCATGGCCGAAAGAGTACACGGACGCACATACGATTGTGGAGTGCTCGGCCGTAGCGCTCTAGGTGCGGGGGAGGCATCCCCGGCGTCCCGGTTCGGCTCAAACATGAGTGGGGAAACTGTGGCACGGCAAGGGGCTGTGCCCGGTCCGCTAGGATAAGACAAAGAAAACAGACGCTCAAAGAGACGAGACTCATGGAATTTCACATCCGCCGGGATTTGCGCGACAAGCTGGAGCTTGACGACCTGTTGTTCAGCTACACGGGCAATATTGTTTTTGCGAACGTAGCTGCAAGCCGCAAGTTGGCGGAGGGCTTGAACAAAGCGCGACAGGTGGAGAAGGAACCGGATCGCATGATTCATGGCGGTGCGTTGTATGCCATGGGCATGATCGATGAGTTGAGCCACGCCTTGATTGCGAAGTATCGTCGTGAGGTCGATCCTGCAGTTCTGCGTGAGGCTGTGCCCTGGTTGGTAAAGCAGTTGGAGCAGAGCTCGCCAAAGGCATTGAATACTCTGCTGCTGCGCTTCACAGAACTCTTCCCCAACACGGCAATTTACCGCGGTGAGATGAGCGCTGCGGAGTGGCTGCAGGCGAATACCGAGTCCATGCCGAACCGTGAAGCGGCGTTAGAAGAGCTGCTTCTGCTCTGGCTGGCGAATCAGAACCCAGCCTTTGCAAAGTTCAAGGATCTCTTTGGCGATGCGGAGTTGCAACGGGAAACGGTGTATCCGCAGGTCGCAGATAGCCTTCCGCTTTACTTCAAGACGCGCCCCGCAGTTTCTCCAGAGCTTGGCTCCCTGCTGGACGTCTTGCGCGCGCCGATGATGGCTTCGCCGGACTCTCTTACAGGGCAGCTCGATTACATCCGGACGCACTGGTCTGCGGTGTTGGGGGATGAGCTGCGGCGTGTGCTGCTCGCCATCGACACGCTGCGCGAGGAAGACCTTGCTATCTGGATGCGCTTCAACCCTGCACGCCCTGACTGGTACAGACACGGGCAGCCCGGCAGAGGGGATGAAGGCTTCTCCGGGGATGAGTTCGTGGGGTTTGAGGACGAATGGACCACCGATGCACAGGGGCGTCGTGTTCGACGATACGCGCAGGGCTACCAGGCTCCGCTACACGAGTACGAGGCGTTTTCTGCCGATCAGGCGTGGATGCCCAATGTCGTCATGATCG
The DNA here is from genome assembly GCA_028283625.1 of Acidobacteriaceae bacterium. Taxonomy (GTDB): domain Bacteria; phylum Acidobacteriota; class Terriglobia; order Terriglobales; family Acidobacteriaceae; genus Granulicella. Next base: position 88,622 of record JAPWKG010000004.1, read on the forward strand.
CCAAGAGCACGTATGTGTGGCTTGAGCAGCTTTCCAAGAAGTATCAGCGGCACATTCATCGGCTTGATCAGGTTCCTGAAGAGGAGTTGTCTCTCCTTGCCGATCGAGGCATCACGGCTCTGTGGTTGATTGGCTTGTGGGAGCGTTCGGTGGCTTCGCGCACGATCAAGCACCTGCGAGGTCATAGTGATGCGGTCGCCAGCGCCTACTCGTTGAAGGATTATTCGATCTCGGCGGACCTTGGCGGCTACGAGGCATATGAGCATCTGCGCAGCGCGGCGGCTCGTTTTGGTGTGCGCCTTGCGAGCGATATGGTGCCGAACCATATGGGCATAGACTCTCCCTGGCTGATTGAAAATCCGGATGCTTTTTTGTATCGCTGGGAGTCGCCGTATCCGAGCTATACCTTCGAGGGGCCGGACCTTTCCACCGATCCGCGTGTCGAGATCAAGCTCGAAGATCATTACTACGATCAGACCGATGCTGCTGTTGTGTTTCGTCTGCGCCATTACTCGGAAAACAAGACACGCTACGTCTATCACGGCAACGATGGAACAACCTTTGCGTGGAACGATACCGCGCAGCTTGATTACTCCAAAGCCTGGGTGCGCGAGCAGGTCATGCAGGCCATTTTGCATGTAGCGCGCATGTTCCCGATCATCCGTTTTGATGCGGCTATGGTGCTTGCAAAGCGGCATGTACAGCGGTTGTGGTTCCCACTTCCAGGGGCTGGGGGATCGATCCCATCGCGTGCTGAGAGCGCGATGAGCCAGGAAGAGTTTGATGCTCTGATGCCGCATGAGTTCTGGCGCGAAGTCGTGGACCGGGTAGCGCAGGAGGTTCCGGGAACGCTTTTGCTGGCAGAAGCGTTCTGGCTGCTTGAAGGTTACTTCGTGCGTACGCTGGGCATGCATCGCGTCTATAACTCCGCTTTCATGAATATGCTCCGCGATGAAGAGAACGCCAAATACCGTTCTTATTTGAAGAAAACGATTGAGTTCGACCCAGACATTCTGAAGCGGTATGTGAATTTCATGTCGAACCCTGATGAGCGAACCACGATCGATCAGTTCGGTTCAGGAGACAAGTGCTTCGGCGTGGCGACGTTGCTCGCAACGTTGCCGGGCCTGCCGATGTTTGGCCATGGGCAGATTGAAGGCTATACCGAACGCTACGGCATGGAGTTTAAGCAGGCGCGCATGGATGAGTGGCCGAATGAGGGGCTTGTCGCGCGTCACATGCATGAGATTGCTCCGCTATTGAAGCGTCGACACATCTTTGCTGAGAGCGCGAACTTTGTTCTGTACGACTTCTGGAACGAATATGGCGCGGTGGATGAAAATGTTTTTGCGTACTCCAATTGCTTTCATGGCGACCGCTCGTTGGTGCTTTACAACAACAGCTATGAAACGCGCCGAGGAACGATCCATCACTCTGCAGTCTCGATGGAAAAAGCGAGCGGAGAATTACGTCACCGTTCGTTAGCGCAGGCTCTGGATCTTGTATGGGACGATCAGCTCTTTATCGGCTATCGGGACCATGTGCGCGGGCTTGAGTATCTTCGTCGTGCAAACGATTTTCATCGTAATGGTTTTTCGCAGGAACTACGTGGATACCAGTACGTTGTACTTTTGGATTGGCGTGAACTGCGCGCAACAGAGGGGCAGCCCTGGCACGAGCTCTGTGATGCTCTGCATGGTGCAGGAGTGCACTCACTGGATGCTGCGTTGCGTAAGCTGCGTCTGCGTCCCTTGCATGATGCCCTGCATGTGGTGCTGGCGGAGTCGGCAACCCTTGCTTTGCTTGCGGAGAGCTCTGCAGCGGTGGTGTCGGAAACTCCTGTCGCTCGCGGAAGAAAGAAGCCTTCGCTGGAGCCTTCAGCGCTTCAGCAGCACGAGCAGCTCGAACGCTTTGAGCAACATGCAGAGGATTTTTACCGCGTTGCCGCAGAGTTTTTACCGGGAAACGGGAGCTCAACTCGATCCGCTTCCTTGACGCCGCACCTGGCCTCTGTCCTGCGTCTTCCTGCCTTGGAGCGCGAGTTCAGTGCTGCATGGCCGCCGGTCGTGCGAAATGTGATCCCTCCGGTAGAAGCGCCGGTTGCGCAGTGGATTCCTGTGTTGGCGTGGGTGTTGCTTGCAAATCTTCCTCTGAAGGACGATGCCGCATCGGTCTTCGATCGACTGGCGCTGCGTGAAGCGTTGGCGGAAATTTTTTCTGCTGCAGGGCTTGAAGGTGAGAGCGCTTGGAGAGCGGCTGCACGCGTTCGCGTGGCGTTAGCCTTTGAGCCAAACGCGATGACCACATCCGATTTTTGGCAGGATGGCGATGTCCGTTGGCTTGCGGGCGTGAATGTTCACGAAGAGGTGATGTATGCCAACAAGGAAGCTTTTGAGGAGCTGCTTTGCTGGCTACAAATCACTTCGTTGGCCGTTGTGCCGGAGCTTTCCTCCAAAGCGTTGCAAAGCGTCGAGAAGCACGTCTCTGCAACGATGAAGGCGATGGAGGTTGCGCAGTATCGCATCACTGATTTCCTTGCCCCTGCAAAAAAGAAAAGAGCCACTACTACGGCTACAAGGGAGAAGGCGTCAGCTTCAGCGAAAGCTACGTCGAAGAAAGCGATCGCTGGAAGAACTTCCGCAAGAAAGAGCGGCACGGCCAAGGGACAGCCATCACTCCCTCCGGTGAGTTCCTCGGATACGCCAGAAGCGAAGCTTTCAGAAAAGAAAAACGTCGAAAAGAAAAAGTGATCACTGTCGTTTTTTGCGCTTGTGTTGCAGGACACTCTCGGAGTTGCATTTTCTGCTGCGGTACGTGAGCGTTGGCTGGATTAGAGCGTTGTTGCTATGCCGCAGAGGCGAGGATGCATTGTCTGCATCCGGCCTCTGAGGCATAGCGGTTAGTCGATTGCAAAGACCGCTGAAACGGTTGCGGTGGTCTCGATCTGCCGTGGGTTGATGGCGAGCGGTTTCGTAGCGGGCGCTGCATCTGCCTTCATGGCAAAGATGCGCCCCACGGCGGCTACAGGGCGAACAGGTTCTGACTCGACGCTATTGCTTGCATTGAGTAGAACCCCGAGATGTACGTTCAGGCCAGCAGCCATTGCCTGTGCTTGCGATTGTGCAAGCTGCAGAGCTTTTGTTGCGGCTGCTGCGTTGGCTTTGTTCGGGTCCTGCAGGCTCCAGTCGATCTGGCCGTTCTGGTTAGCTCCTGATTTTGTTGCAAGATCAAGCGTGCGTGCGCCTTCTGCCGCGGAGACGCGCACGGTCCACTGCTGCGATACCTGCCAGGCGCGTGCGACCTTTTCGGTTGGTGAGAGCTTCTCCAGCTGATAAGGCTGAGTGGCTTGAATCTCTTCGGACTGGCTTTCAATGGAGTCCGCGGGGATGCCCGCTTTTTTGAGAGCCTCGATGATGCTGTTGGAGAGCTGCGAGCCGTTTGCGTAGGCCGTGTCCTTATCCGGCCCGTAGGCGATGTAGCCGATATGTACAGTTGCAACGTCGGCACCATTACTGACGCGTGCGGTCGCGGTAATGGAGATCGAGCGGGGAGTGGGGTCCTGTTTGAATGCTTGCTGCTGAGCCGAAAGCCGAATGGGAGCAAGGCAAAGGGCAGTGGTTGCCAGCAATAGGCAGGAGCGGGTTGGCTTCATTGTTCTAGTCCTCTCGACTCGCCTGCTCGAGAATTCGGGCGAGCGTTTCCTTGTGCTTCGATTTTTGAGACGCTTGTTCCCGCGTGTTGGGAAGCACGCGTTCCGGAGGTGGAGTGCCGAGACGCTCCCGGGCGTTGGCTTTCACCGCTTTGGTTGCGGTAAAGACGGTAGGGCGTTTACGCTTCGCCATAGCCGCAAGGGTATAGGGAGCCTGGCTGAGCACGATAGCGAAATGTGCTCCTGAGAGTAAGCGCAAAAGCGTATTCTGAGACTTCTAGGGCAGGAGAGCGGGCCACGATGAACGAAATAAACGAACGCGGTTTTTATGATGAGAAAGTGCTTCCCAAGAAGCATGTGTTGCTGTGTCCGCACTGCCGGCAGTCGGAAGAGTATGAACTGACTTGGTTGGTTCGTCGCAAACGAGCACGCCCGCCCCAGGGCGCGGATGCGGCGACGTTGGCTAAATTCGCCCGTGCTCAGAGTTATATGGTGCGCCGCGAGGACGTCATTGCCTGCCAAAACGTTCGCTGCCGCAAACGGTTTGAGGTTGAAGGAATTCAGTCCGTTGCTTATATGCAGGAGAGTGCGACAGGATCGATCGAAGATCGTGCGGCGCGCCTTAAAGCGGCTTTTGGGCGTAAGGTATAGAAAATAAGCACGTTATCTTGGGACCAAGATAGTTAACCCTCCCGTCAAGTGTTCCTTGAAGTGTTGGTAAGTAGTAAACAGCGCGCCTGGCATCTGGCCGCTCTTGCTGGGGTTGGTGTATAAGAGAGGCCTGATCTGCGCCGGGCCTTCGGAACGCGGCTTGGCGGTAGCTGAAGCACGCGAGAGGAGATTCTCCTATGCCGGATACGATTGCGCCGCAGAGTGAACAAAGGTTATCGCCTGATGACGTTGCGCTGCTGGACCGTCGCAGGCGCCGCGGGCAACTTCTTCTAGTGCTTGGGTTTCAATTTGGCTTGATGGCTCTCTTTGTTTCGTTGTGGAGCGGCCAGGATCTGACCTACTCGCCCGGCTGGGTGCGTCCTATGTTTTATTGGGATGCCCTGCTGGCTCTGGCCTCTGTGTTGTGCCTCGGGTGGGGGCTGCAACTGCGTCGGGGCCTGAACGAATTTTTCTCCTACTAAAACAGTTGTCCCGAGGAAAAAAAGCAAACAAGCCCGCCTTGAAGGCGGGCTTGTTTGCTGGTGCAATAGGCGTGGGTGTGCTTTTTAAGAAAATTTAGCGACTTTTTCTTAAGGGTGCGCGTCCATATGAGTTGAACTTCATGAAGCAGCAGCAATATCTCAGGGACGGTCTGGCCGCCCCGCGTACTCCGGTACAGCGGTGGCTTGCGCTTGTCTGCTTGCTGCTGGCCGCGGTTGTAGGAACGGCGCAAGCTGTTCATATCCACGGTGAGTGGCTGCCAAGCACCAAGCACACGGTGCACGAGCAGGCCACGGCTGCGCAATTGCTGGGGGGCGAAGAACGCTGCCCACTGTGCGTGGCTATGCATTCGGCGCTTCCGCCTGCGACGGTCATGTATGTCGCGGTTGAGGTGCTCGAGCCTGCTCTGATTGCCGAGCGTGCAGAACTTGCGGGAGAGCCCCGCTGGCATTTCGCCTGGTTTAGCCGTCCTCCCCCGACCTTCGTTCTTTAGCGTGGAGAAGAAGCGCAGCCATTTGTTTTCAGGCTGCGGAAAAGAGCCGTCTGGCGGAGCTGCATCTTGATGCATCCCCGGTCGTGGCGGATCAGTATGTTTCTGCAAAAAAAGAACAGGAGTTCGTGATGCCAGGAAGAACTGGAATCCGAGGGATGTGGCTGTGTGTTACAGCCTTTTTGATGGTGGTATTTGCTGCGCTTCCTCTGTCTGCACAGAGCAACAGCGGTAGCATCGGTGGCACGGTAAGTGATGCTTCGCATGCCGTAATTCCCGGTGCGAACGTTACCATCCAGAACGTAGTGAGCGGGTACAAGCGCACCGTCGTTTCTGACAGCAGCGGTAGCTATCAGTTACCGAACCTGCCGTTCAATACGTATGTCGTGATTGCAACGGCTGCGGGTTTTTCCCCTACACGCCTTGAGACGAACGTGCATTCTGCGGTACCGCAGACTCTGCCGATAACGCTCTCGGTGGCCTCAAGCTCAACAACCGTAACGGTAGATGCGCCGGTCGATCTGGTTGAGAACGACGCGACGATGCATACCGACATCGACCGATCGACGATCGACCGTATGCCGATCGAAAGCTCGACGAGCGGTTTGAGCGCGATTGTTACGCAGGCGTCTCCGGGCGTTGCTGCGGACTCCAATGGCCTGATGCATGGCCTGGGGGATCATGCGGAAAACTCGTTCTCGATTGATGGTCAGCCCATTACCGATCAGCAGAGCAAGGTCTTCTCCAACCAGGTGCCTGCAGCGGCGATTCAGTCGCTGGAGGTGATCGACGGAGCTCCGCCGGCCGAGTACGGCGACAAGACTTCGCTGGTCGTAAAGGTAACAACACGCTCTGGGCAGGGGGTAACGAAGCCTACGGGCAGCGTAAACGCGGACTACGGTTCCTTCGGCTCATCGAACGTGGGGTTCGATCTTTCCTACGGCGGCCGTAAGTGGGGCGAGTTTATCGCTGCAAGCGGACAGAATACGGGGCGCTTTCTTGATGCTCCGGAGTTTGCTGTGATGCACGACAAGGGCAACGAAGAAAATTTCTTCGATCGCTTCGACTGGCAGTTCAACAGCAAGGACACCTTGCATATGAACCTTCAGTACACGCGCTCCTGGTTTCAGACACCGAACACGTTTGCGAACATTGGCGTGCTCGACCAGGACGGCAACAACGTAGGAAATACGGATCAGCGCTCGAAGATCGGCACCATTGACTTCTCGCCGACCTGGACGCACATCATCAACAACGACGCGGTGGCAAACTTCGGCGTGTATGTGCGCCGCGATAGCTACGACTATTATCCGAGCAATGATCCGCTCGCGGATTGGATTCCGGATCAGCAGCAGGAGACGGTCGGGCAGTCTCGCTCGCTGCTCAACACCGGTGTGCACGCAGATGTTTCCTACGCGCGCGGCATTCACAACGCGAAGATTGGCGGCATGTATGCGCAAACGTTTTTGGACGAAAACGATCGCATCGGCGTAGTCGATCCGACATTGAACGCACCGTGTCTGGATGCGGATGGCAACCCGGTCAATCATGTAGCCGATACCACCTGCCCCGGATTGACCCAGAACCCGAACTATAACTCCGCGCTTGCCCCATATGACCTGACCCGCAAGGGAACCACGTACCTGTGGCAGGGCCATACGGATGTTAAGCAACTGGCTCTCTACGCGCAGGACCAGATCACCTGGAAGGGATGGCTGGTGAACTTCGGTATGCGTGGCGACTTCTACAACGGCATGACGATTCAGCGTCAGGCTGAGCCTCGTGCGGGTGTGAGCTATACCTTCAAAAAGACGGGAACCGTTCTGCGCGCAAGCTATGCCCGCACGCAGGAGACACCGTTCAACGAGAACCTTGTGCTTTCTTCCACGGGTTGCGCTGATCCGGTCATCTACGGCATCTTCGAATCAATCAGTGGATGTTCCTCGCGGGGTGTGACGCCGTTCAATCCTGGATTCCGCAATGAGTTCCACGCCGGCTTCCAGCAGGCGATCGGCCGGCATCTGGTCGTGAATGGAGAGTACATCTGGAAGTACACGCATAACGCCTATGACTTCAGCGTGCTGGGAACGACGCCGATCACCTTCCCGATCGAGTGGCATAACTCCAAGATCCCGGGCTATGCGTTGAGCGCTACGCTGATGGATCTGCACGGAGTGAGCGTTCGCTTCAACGCTTCAAGCGTGAGCGCACGCTTCTTCAATCCGCAGATCGGTGGCGTAGGTGCTGTTCCTGCAAGCACGGTGTCCTCAAGCGGATATCTTCCTTTCCGCATTGACCATGATGAGCGCTTCAACGAAACGACGAACGTTCAGTACAACATGCCTTTCCGTAAGAGCATGTGGTACTCGATGAACTGGAAGTATGACTCGGGTCTGGTTGCAGGCGCTGCGCCCTGCTACAACTCGAACTCGGATGCGAACACGGACTGCCTTGGCTTCTCACAGGATGCTAATGGCAACCCGCTTTTGCAGAACGGTCAGCCGCTGATCAATCTGAGCGGCCTGTCGTACGATCAGCAGTTTCAGGCCGGCCTGGTATGCAACGGCGTGAAGGCTACGCCGACCGCGGGCTTTGATTCCTGCGTGGCTTCAGAGTTGAAGTCCAACCTGTTGCAGATTCCCGCGGTCGGAACGGAAGATGCTGACCGCAACCCGACGCGCATTGCTCCGCGCAATCTCTTCGATATGTCTTTTGGAGATGATGACGTGGTGCACTTCGGTGAGCAGGAGCACTATAAGCTCGCCGCCCGTGTAACGGCGATCAACATCACAGACAAGTATGCGTTGTACAACTTCCTCTCTACGTTCTCGGGTACGCACTATGTAACACCGCGAACGGTGACCGGAAGCCTGTCGCTTCGCTTCTAACCGCAGTCCTATTCAACGCACGAAACCCCGCTCCAGTGGCGGGGTTTCGTGCGTCTATACTCAACGCGAAATTTTCTCGTAGACGTCCTGCGGTACAAGCGGTGTGCCCAATCCAGAGCCCAGTACGAGCGAGCCTTGCGCGAGCGTATGCAGGTCTTCGGCAGAGGTGGAGACCATCTGCCAGCAATACGTATCGCCCGCGAGGTTGGCGCACACATCCAGCGTGTGGAGCGTGTGATCCTTCGAGGTCAGTCGTCCACCCAATGCAAGAAACGCAACGCCCTGCGCGCTGAATGGGATGGTTCTGGAGGTTTTGAGCTTGCTCCCTTTGCTGATGCCTTTTACCAGACCTTTGGCGATCTGTTCTGTGTGTTTCTCATCGTTATGAGAGCCGTTGCAGCTGAGGTCAAAATCAATGATCGAGAGGTTGGATCGTTCGTCCTCTTCAAAGGCGTAAGCAGCGAGCTTGATCTTGGTGCAAGCGACTAACGCTTTTGCCTTGCCTCTGAGCGTTGCGGATTGTTGGGTGAGCGTATCGTCGGCAAGCTGCTGCGCATCGGCATAGGTGCCGGGATAGAGAAACTCCACGTGCTTACTGTCATCGTGGAAGGTGTTCGTGGGGAGCAGGGCGAGCTTGCTTTCTTCTTCCGGCACAACGGGCATAGGTGGCAGCTGATCGATGTGTACGGTCAGTGCTGCAAGCCTGCGTGCTCTGCTGATGGTGTTCTCGGTGAATTGCCAGCAGAGAACATCCTTGTGGATGCGGTTGCAGGATAGTTCGGAGAACAGGATGCCCTTGCTCTCCCGGGAGTACACCGTTCCCGTGAGGACTGCGGCCGGCAGGGTTCCCATCTCGTAATCGAGCGGAGAGCTAAGGTGTTCCTTCCCTTGGGCGTGCAGCGTGCTTTGCAGCACCTTCAGTGCCATCGACCGGAGTTTGTCCCGGCCGACCGGTTGATCGAGGCAGTCGCCGTTATAGTGCCACAGCAGAACGCCGCTGACGCCCTGGCTGGCGTAGGCGATCAACGGGATTGTGACGCACGGCTTACCGCTGGGAGATCTGTGGGTGAACTTTGTCTCGGCTTTCTTTGCGTCTTCAGAATGTACGGCAAGCTCCGCCGGAAGATCGAGTCGGATACCAAGGTCGGGCAGGGCAACAGCGGTGGAGGAAGGTGTTGTCGAAGAGGCTGTGGCGGTTTGTGCGAGCCCGGCCGAGGCGCACAGCAGCAGGCACAAGCCGACGAGCCGAAGAGAGCTGAGAGAGAAAACAGTCATCGCTGGATAAATGCTTCGTGGCAAAGAGTTTGATTCGGTTTCATGCTACACCGCCCCATCTGTAGCTTCCTGCCGTGGATCGGCCGCGGCGGTGCTACTCTCAGGGGGATATGTTGTTCCTTGGACGAGTGGCCGCCCTATTGATGGCGATGACAATAACGCTTCACGCACAGGCTCCGCAGAAGAGCGGGGAGACTGCTGCAACAAATTCTGTGGCGGTAAAGCCAAAGATCAAGCTGGACTCCGACGACCGCGCTGAGCAGATTATTGAAGCGCTGGATATGAAGGTGCTCGTTGGAGAGAGTGGCTACCTGGGTATTTACGGGCGTACGCCGCTGGAAATTACGCTGAACCACCGTTCCCTTGCCGTGCAGAATCAGGTGTACTACCTGCTCACGCGCGACCGGCCGATGAACTACCTGCATTGGCTGGAACCTGCCGATACGCAGGTCCTCATCGAGGGCGGACCGGTGGATTACTACATCTTCCACCCGGACGGTTCCGTGGAGATGCGAACACTCGGGATGAACTTCGGCTCCGGACAGGAGCCCATGGTTGCCGTGCCGCCAGGGTGCTGGAAGGCTTTAGTGCTGCATCCGGAGGCGCGTTATGCCTTGATGGCCAACGTGCTTTCTCCGGAGTTCACAACCGACCGTGTACGCATCGGTGCCGGGCAGGACTGGATCGCGCGTTATGCGGGCAAGGCTTCCTGGGCCACGCCCGAGCGATTACGTGAGTTTATTGGGCCGAACTGGAGATAAGGCCGGCTTACTTGCGCTTCCAGCGCACACCGTCTTTGGAGTCTTCCAGCAGAATCCCTTTTTCGAGTAGCTCGTTGCGAATCGCATCGGCGCGTGCAAAGTTGCGTTGCTTCTTGGCCTGCGTACGCTCTGCGATCAGTGCATCGATGTCGGCATCGGTCAGCGAGCCCGCGCCGTACTGGGCAAGCACCTCGGGCGATGCCTCTGCGAGACGGCCTTCTGCCTCGGCCCAGGCCAGCGCCGCCTTGGTCAGCTCGGCGTCCTTGTCTTCCAAAACCGCGAAGATGGAGTCGAACTTCGTCAGCAGAGCCAGCGTTGCATCGGCTTCGACGCGCGTCAGGCGGGCTTGATCGGCCGCGGCGTTGACCGTGCGGAGCACGTCAAAGATGGCGGCGCGAGCTTCGGCGGTGTTCAGATCATTGGCAAGAGCGGCAAGGAAGGCTGCTTCTCCAGCGGCGATCGCCTCTGCGACGGTGTTCTCCGCCGACGCGCTCTCCTGCCAGGTTCCCTTGGCGATTCGCTGATGGAACGTGCGCAGGCGCTCAATCGCGTTCGTGGATTCGGTAAGCCCGTCAAAGGTGAAGTTGAGCTGATGGCGGTACGGCACCGAAAGCAGTAGGAAGCGGATCGCTGCGGCGCGGTATCCCTTCAGCAGCAGATCGCGCAGGGTGTAGAAGTTGCCCTCGCTCTTGGACATTTTGCGGCCTTCTACCAGGAGAAAGCGCACATGGAACCAGTGGCGGGCAAATGGCTTGTGCGAGGCGCACTCGCTTTGGGCAATCTCGTTTTCGTGGTGCGGGAACATCAGGTCTTCGCCGCCCGCGTGCAAGTCGAAACTGTCGCCGAGAAACTTCATCGCCATTGCCGAGCACTCGATGTGCCAGCCGGGGCGGCCTTCGCCGAGCGAGGTCTGCCAGCTGGTTTCGCCTGGCTTGACGGCCTTCCAGAGCGCGAAGTCGCGTGCCGCGTCCTTGTCGTACTCGTCTACGTCAACGCGAGCGCCGTCTTCAATGCCTTCGAAATCTTTCTTGGAAAGCTTGCCGTACTCCGGGAATTTTGCGATGCGGAAGTACCAGGAGCCATCGGGGCCTTTGTAGGCGATGTCTTCGCTGGCCAGCTTTTCAATCAGCGCCACCATGTCCGGAATATTTTCCGTAGCGCGGGCAATCGCCTCGGGACGCTCGACGCCCAGCGAGGTCATGTCTTCAAAGAAGGCATCTTCAAACTTGCGGGAGAACTCCGCGATGGAGAGCCCGGCAGCCGAAGCATTGCGAATGATCTTGTCGTCAACGTCGGTGACGTTCATGACGTGTTTTACGGCGAAATCATTCAGCTTCAGCACGCGCCGCAGCACGTCCACATGCAGGAACGTGCGGAAGTTGCCGATGTGGCCATAGTCGTACACGGTTGGGCCACAACAATAAAAACGGAATGTCTGGCCATCGGCGGCAAAAAGCGGCTCGATTTTGCCGGAAAGAGTGTTGAACAGTTCGAGAGCTGGCAAGGTCAAAAATCTTTCGCTGCGTGGTTCGCTGCTGCGTTTATTGTATCGGCTGCGGCGGAAGAGGGAAGCCGCGGTGGAGGGCTAAGATGTGCTGGCTCAGCCTAATCGTAGTTGTGGGGTCGGCTCCAGGGTCTCCGGCGCAAAGCTCCGGGTCAGCAGCTTGGGCCAGGCGGCGGCGGCGATCATGGCGGCGTTATCGGTCGAAAGAGCGATCTGGGGGAAGGCGATCGGCAGTTTTGCCTTGTCTGCGGCCTCGGTCAAGCGCGTGCGTAGCTCGCGATTGGCGGCGACTCCGCCCGAAACAACGATGGCCTGTGCGCCGAAGTGAGCGGCGGCGGCGAGCGTGTTGCGCGTCAGGTTGCCGGTAACCGAGTGTTGAAAGCTGGCAATCAGGTCCAGCGTTTGCGTGTCGAACGTTGCCAGCACGGCGGCAAAGGCTTCCGCGTCGGAGGGTTTTGCGGTCAGCAGGCCGCGCGCGCGCAGGCTTTGTTCGCGTTCGGCGATACGCGAACCCATGTGATGGACCTCGGTATACCGGCGCACCGCCGTTTTAATGCCGGAGAAGCTGAAGTCGAAGCGCTGTTCCTGCTCCACGCCCGCCAGCTTGGGAGCAATCTTGCCTGTGACCTTCTGCTTGATTTGAGCGAAGGCGAAGGGCACCGCGCGTGGATCGCCGTGTGAGGCGAGCGCGTCCATCCAGGGGCCGCCCGGGTAGGGCAGGCCGAGCAGTTTGGCAGCCTTATCGTAGGCTTCGCCTGCGGCGTCGTCCACGGTGCGGCCTACATTGCGGTATCGCCAAACGCCGTTCTGGTTCTCTGCCAGATACAGATGCGTATGGCCGCCGGAGACAACAAGTGCCAGCAGGGGCGAGGCTTCAGCAAACTGCGCTCCTGCTTCCATCAGCACGGCGTGGATGTGGCCTTCCAGGTGGTTGACGGCAATCAACGGAAGCTGACGCGCCCAGGCCAGAGTTTTGGCAAAGGTGATGCCGACGAGCAGGGCACCTGCCAGGCCGGGGCCTTCGGTAACGGCGACTGCGTCGAGCTGGTCATACGTTACCCCGGCACGTTGCATGGCTTCTCGCACCACCGGCAGGATCGCGCGCAGGTGCTCGCGACTGGCCAGCTCCGGCACCACACCTCCGTAGTTCACGTGAACGAGCTGCGAGGCGACAACGTTGGAGAGAACGCCGGTACCGGCGCGCACCACTGCCGCGCTGGTTTCGTCGCAGGAGCTTTCAATACCGAGGATGAGTTTCTCTGAGGCCACCTGATCTATCGTAGCGGTTGCAGGCGTCTGAAGACAGAAGAGGGGGAAGAGGGATGTTCCGCGTCGAAAATACGGGATACCGGGCGGCGCTGGAAGTCGTGCAGCGGCTGCATCGGGCTGGTTTTCAGGCAGTGCTGGCCGGCGGTTGCGTGCGCGATCTTCTTCTGGGAGTCGCCGCCAAAGACTGGGATGTGGCCACCAGTGCGCTGCCCGGACAGGTGCAGGCATTGTTTGCGAACAGCCAGGCCATCGGAGCGCACTTTGGCGTGATTCAGGTCGTTGCGGAGGTGGAGGGCGAGCGCGTGTCCACGGAGGTGGCAACGTTTCGTCAGGATGGCAGCTATAGCGACGGCCGCCGACCGGATGCGGTGCAGTACTCCACCAGCGCGCAGGAAGATGTTGCTCGCCGTGACTTTACGCTCAACGGGCTGTTGCTCGATATCGCGCCGTTTGAGGCCGGTCAGCGGCTTGAGGCCTGCGTGCTCGACTACTGTGGCGGAGTTGCCGACCTTCGCGCAGGCGTTGTGCGGGCGATCGGGGACCCCTCACGGCGGTTTGCCGAAGACAAGCTGCGCTTGCTGCGTGCTGTGCGATTTGCTGCGCGTTTCGACTTCCGGATTGAATCTGCAACCTTTGCCGCCATGCAGCAGGCCGCTGCGAGTATCGATGCGGTTTCAAGCGAACGGGTACGCGAAGAGCTGACGCGGATTCTTACGCAGGGCAACGCGCGGCGCGGCTTCGAACTGCTGGAGTCTTCCGGGTTGTTGCGGCATGTGCTGCCGGAGGTGGCTGCACTGCGCGGTGTCGCGCAGCCGCCACAGTTCCACCCGGAAGGAGATGTGTGGACACATACCCTGATGCTGCTTGAGCATCTTCCTGCCGGAGCAAGCGCTACGCTGGCCTGGGGAATGCTGCTGCATGATGTCGGTAAGCCCCTTACCTTTACGCCTGCCGACCCGCGGAAACCGGGCGACCGGATCCGCTTCAACGGCCATGCGGAGCGCGGGGTCGAGCTTGCCCGTGCAATCTGTAACCGGTTGAAGTTCTCCAACGAAGACAAGGAGCAGGTGCTTGCCCTGATCGCGCATCACATGCAGTTTGCGGATGTGCCGCGTATGAAGCAGTCCACGTTGAAGCGCTTTTTACGCCTGCCTCACTTTGAGGAGCATCTGGCGCTACATTACGCGGATGTGCGCAGCTCCAACGGGATGCTCGGCGCCTATGAGTACGCGCGGCAACACTTTGAGCAGATGGGGAAGGATGAGGTGCGGCCGCCGCTGCTGCTGACAGGATCCGATCTGATCGCAGCCGGATATCGCCCCGGGTCGGAGTTTCGCTTCATGCTCGAAGCCGCGGAAGACGCGCAGCTGGAAGGCCGCGTGCACTCTACAGAAGAGGCGCTGGCGTTGGTGAAGAAGCGCTTCGGCGACGCTAAACGCGCCGTGTCGCAAAGTAAGACAACCGCTTAGCGCACAGATGTTTGGAGTAGGTGTGAGAAAGCCTGGGAGCGCTCCTCTGTGCTGTGCTAACGTCTTCGCAGAAGTGGTCGCTAGCCCGTTGGCGCAGCCCTGTGCCGTCAGCGAGAGTTTGTTCCTTGCGCGGACCCCCTTGGTTCGCTCCACGAGCATCTGAAGGATAGGTATGGCAAACATCACAAAACCTCTGATGAATACGCCCCGGGCATTTGCTCCGGATACGACGTTGCACATTGACGGAATGAGCGTGGCTGCGGAGGTTGGCGAGCCACTGATTGAGGCCATCAATCGTGCCTCTGCGATGCGGGAAGCTACTCCGATACCACAGGTCTGTTATCTGAAGCCGATGGGGTCTATCGGTTCGTGTGACACCTGTATGGTGGAGCTGAACGGAGAGCTGGTTCGCGCCTGCGAGACACCGGTACCCGCCTCCGCTACGGTGCTCACCACCAGCGAGCGTGCCGATGTTGCGCAGCGCGTTGCCTTCGATCGCCTGCTGTACAACCACGATCTCTACTGCACGGTTTGCGATAACAACAATCAGAACTGCACGGTGCACAATACGGTCTCGCAGATGCACGTCAAGCATCAGACCGTTCCGTTTACACCAAAGCCTTACGAGCAGGATCATTCGAATCCGTTTTACCGTTACGATCCGAGCCAGTGCATTGCGTGCGGCCGTTGTGTGGAAGCCTGCCAGAACGTGCAGGTCAATGAGACGCTCACAATTGACTGGAGTCGCGAACGCCCGCGTGTGATGTGGGATGGGGGCGAAAAGATTGAGGGTTCCAGTTGTGTGAGCTGTGGGCACTGCGTTACGGTTTGCCCGTGCAATGCACTGATGGAGAAGAGCATGTTGGGCAAGGCCGGTTATCTGACCGATCTTCCCTCCGGTGCGTTGGACGATATGATCGCCGCGGTGAAGGGGGTTGAACCCTCGATGGGATATCCGCCGATTCTGGCGCTGAGCGAGATTGAGTCGCATCTTCGTCCGCAGCGCGTCAAGCGCACCAAGACCGTTTGCACTTACTGTGGCGTTGGTTGCTCGTTCGACATCTGGACGCGCGATCGCCACATTCTGAAGGTGGAGCCGATGCATGGTGCGGCGAATGCGATCTCCACCTGCGTCAAGGGCAAGTTCGGTTGGGACTTTGTGAACTCGAAGGAGCGTCTGCATAAGCCGCTCAAGCGCGTCGGCGAGACCTTTGTCGAGATCGAGTGGGATGAGGCTGTTCAGCTGGTTGCCGACAAATTCACCAGGATCAAAGACGAGCATGGGCCCGATGCGCTGGGGTTCATCGCCAGCTCCAAGTGCACCAACGAAGAGAGCTATCTGATGATGAAGCTGGCTCGCGCGGTCATCGGCACGAACAATGTCGATAACTGCTCTCGCTATTGCCAGACTCCGGCTTCGAAGGGACTAAGCCGCACGATGGGGATCGGCGGCGATACTGGTTCGATTGCGGATATCGAGAAGGCCGATCTCGTTCTGATCATCGGTTCGAATACTTCTGAGAGCCATCCGGTGCTGGCTACGCGCGTGAAGCGTTCTCACAAGCATCGCGGGCAGCGGCTGATTGTTGCGGACATCCGTCGCCATGAGATGGCCGATCGTGCTGACCTTTTCTTCCAGCCGAATCCGTCGACGGACGAGGTCTGGCTGCAGGCGGTAACCAAGCACATCATCGACACAGGCCGCCACGATCAGGCGTTCATTGAGAAGTGGGTGGAGAAGTGGCCGGAGTATCAGAAGTCGCTTGAAGGGCTCACGCTGGAGTATGCCGAGAAGGTTACCGGTATCTCGGTGGAGACGCTCAAGCATCTGGCCGATGAGATTGTGGCGGCAAAGAACGGCGTTTGCGTTCTGTGGGCGATGGGCGTGACGCAGCACTGCGGCGGCTCGGATACCTCGAGCGCAATCTGCAACATGCTGCTGGCTACGGGGAACGTGAAGAAGCCGGGCGCGGGCGCGTATCCTTTGCGCGGTCATAACAACGTACAGGGCGCCAGCGATATGGGCTCCATGCCGGATGTGTACTCCGGCTATCAAAAGGCTTCCGATCCCGCGGTACGCGCAAAGTTCGAGGCGGACTGGGAGGTCACGTTGCCGACCTCGACCGGATTGGACAATCGCCAGATGATTCATGCCATCTTCGAAGGCAAGTTGAAGGGCATGTATATCAAGGGAGAAGATACGATCACTTCGGATTCGAATGCGAATGAAGTGGGCGAGGCTTTTTCCAAGCTTGATTTCCTCGTCGTGCAGGACATCTTCTTCTCGGAGACCTGCAAGTTCGCAGACCTAGTGCTGCCTGCCTCGCCGTCGCTTGAGAAGGACGGAACCTTTACCAACACGGAGCGCCGCATCCAGCGTATCTACCAGGTCTTCGAGCCGCTTGGAGACTCGAAGCCTGACTGGCAGATTCTGCAGTTGATTGCGCAGAAGCTGGGTGGCGCAGGTGGTTGGGCGTACACGCATCCGTCCGAGATCATGGATGAAGTTGCGCGTCTGACGCCGCACTTTGCAGGGGTCAGCTACGATCGCCTGAAGGACTACAACACTCTGCAGTGGCCTGTTGCTGCCGACGGCACAGGAACGCCGATTCTCTATGAGGGAGAGAAACCCTTCGCGCTGGAAAACGGTAAAGCGACCTTCTGGCCCATGGAGTACGTTCCGCCTTCAGAGCAGATGGATGATGTCTACGATCTGCACCTGAATAACGGACGCGCGCTGGAACACTTCCAGCAAGGCAATATGACCTACCAGTCCAAGGGCATCTCGTCGATCACGCCCGATACCTGGGTTGAGATCTCGCCGGATCTGGCTGAAGAGCGTGGCCTGACAACCGGACGCTACGTGGAGCTGGAAAGTCCGTATGGCCAGATTCGGGCTCAGGTGCTGGTAACGCACCGTGTGAGCGGACGCCAGATGTACATGCCGATGATCTCGGTGGAGGCTCCGGTGAATCGCCTGACCAGCTCGTTTGTAGACCGCACTACCCATACTCCGGCGTACAAGGAACTCTCGGTCAAGATGACGGTGCTCCCGGAGCAAGGGGAGTCTCCGTTGCCGCGCCGTAACTTCCGCTTCGGAACACGCACGCCGACAACCGGCGTGGAGGTTGAGCGAAAGCGTGCTCGTGCCGACTACTACCAGCCGGGAACAGGCCGCCAGGACAAGCTGATTCAGATTGAAACCATAAAGACGGTGTAAGGGAGAACACAGACGATGGCAGTTCCTATCTCATTCAAGCCTGCACCGGTCGATCCACGCCTGGAGTTGATGAAGCAGCTCGAAGCGGCTCCGAAGGAGCACGCCGAAGCGCTGCTGGAGCTATTCCGCACGCTGCAGACCGCGCACGACAAGGGTATTCTCGGCCTCGCGCACGGGTTGATCGGCGGTAAAGATGTGATTGCCGCCGAGCTGGGCAAAGGGATGAAGTCGGAGGAGGGCATCGCTGGCATTCGCAATGCGATTGCGATGGCGCGTATCCTCGGCTCACTCGATCCGGATGTGTTGCAGAAGATCGCCGATGGTTTTGGCGAGACAGTTGCAGCAGCTTCCGCGGAGAAAGAGCCTCCGGGAATGTGGGAGA
This sequence comes from Acidobacteriaceae bacterium, assembly GCA_028283625.1. Classification (GTDB taxonomy): domain Bacteria; phylum Acidobacteriota; class Terriglobia; order Terriglobales; family Acidobacteriaceae; genus Granulicella. The sequence continues at coordinate 106,681 of JAPWKG010000004.1, forward strand.
TCTTCAAGCGTGCAACGTCGAAGGATGCACGTCGCGGTATGAGTTTCGGGCTCAGAATGTTGTCGGCGCTGGGACGGGCTACACAGAAGTAGCAGGCAATCGGATGGAGGTCGGCCGTTTAGTGGTCGATCTCCATCGTCTTCCATGGGCTGAGAACAATCACGCCTCCCACGCCCAGGCTCCAGACGCGCCAGCGGTAGGTGCCGAGATCGGTTGCGAAGTCCGCGGTGACACGTGTGCGCAGGTGCGGGTCGCGATCGGGTACGAAGAAGAGCCGTGCCGCAGCCCAGCGATCGTCCTCGTTTCCGGTGCCGCGTTGCCATTCGACGAGCTCGAGGCCTGCTCCACCGTTGTTATCCCACCACAGCTCTGGCCGGGTTCCAACCGCGTCATCATCGGCGGGGGCGGCCTGGCGTATGCCGCCTACCTTTGCTGGATGGGGGGCAGGGGCCGTAAAGTCGTCGAGCATGCTGATCGCCTCGCGCCCCATGCCGATCGGCAGATCGGGCGTTAGGTGGAGCACGCGCCAGTGACCGGTGCTTTGATCTTTCCGCAGCAGCACTAAAGAGTGCAGTGTGCCGAATCCCTGTGTGGCGCGCACGGTCGTGCGTACCTGAACCAGAGCAAAACGATCGTTCGCACTGGCTTCCATCACATCGGAGTGGAGCTGCATGCCTTCAAGGGGGATCACATGCAGACCCTGCAGCGCGCCGGTGCGCGTCCAGTCCGCGTCGGCGCGAGCAAACTCCGGGTCTACGCTGCTGTCCGGCGAACCTGTGGTGAGCACGCTGCGCACTGCGGCCAGCGCGATCTGTGTAATCGGGGCCAGAGTGGGGCTGACCGGTGTCGCGCATCCGGCGCAGGGGCCACCGTCTGAGATCCAGACCGCGAAGGCCTTGGCCTGCTGCATGTGGTTTGCATGGGCCAGGATTGCGACCTGCGGCGACCACGGATATTGCGAGGGCATCGTCATCCCGGCATCTTCCACCTGTACCGGGAACGCGACGGCTCCAAGAGAGGCCAGGACGAGTCGCCAGCCCGAGCCGTTTTCCGTCTTGGTTTTGGTCCAGGTCCAGGGCAGAGGAGAACCGAGGAGGACATCGGGGGAGTCGGTCGAGCCAGCGACATCGCGCAGTGCCGGAGCCAGATCCTCTTCCCGTACGTCGGAAAGCTTGATCTCTAAACCGGGAAAGACACCACGCAGGCTGACCACGATGGTGTCCCACTGCGAGGTGTGGCGCTGGTACAGCCTGGAGGCCGATGGGTGGTCCGTCGCCTGGGCGATGGTGGAGAGGGACTCTCCGAAAGAGCCTGCGGTTTGTCCGTAGCTTCCGGCGGTCTGGCCTACGTTTGAGGAGTCCTGTCCAAAGCCCTGCGGCCCCTGCCCGACGCTGCCTGCGGTTTGCCCCACATTGGATGCGGCTGTGCCCACTTCGCTGGGCGAAGCTCCGAAGCTTCCCGCGGTTTGTCCAAAGTCGCTTGACGGCTGTCCGAAGCTGCCGGAAGTTTGCTCCTGCACGGTTTTTGGCAGTTGGATCGGCGATTGCACGGAATTGTTTTCCGGCGTCCAGCTATGGGACGCAGGGTGCACAATCCAGATCACAAGCCGGCCATGCGCCAGAGGAGCGGTTACCGGGTCGGAAACAGGTTGTGTCTTCTGGGACAAAATTCCGAGAGGGAGCAGCCCGGTTGTCGTGGCTAAAGCAAGCCTGAGGAACAAGTTGATGTGCGCCGTCATGGATCCCTCGTAAGCTTCTATGGTCTATGGACGAGGCAAAGCTTGGGAAGTAGCACCCTTGGAGCCTTTTCACGAATCCAATCGCTGTGATGGCTCAAGGGTTGCGTTTATCGGTATTGGATCAGGTCCCGGTTCCGGAGGGGTTTACGCCTCGTCAGGCACTTGAAAACTCGCTGGATCTGGCACAGCATGTGGACCGGCTGGGGTATACGCGGCTCTGGTACTCCGAGCACCATGCGATGGAGATGCTGGCGGGAACCGCGCCGGAGATTCTGATCGCCCGTTCCGGGGCGGTGACGCAACGCATTCGTCTGGGTTCGGGCGGCATCATGTTGCCGCATTATTCGTCTCTCAAAATGGCGGAGGTCTTTCGGATGCTGGATGCGATGTATCCGGGCCGGATCGATCTGGGCGTGGGACGTGCTCCCGGAGGGGGGCAGTTGGAGGCGTTTGCGCTGAAGCGGGATCGTGACGCTCCTTCGCGCGATGACTTTCCCCAGCAGCTGGAAGAGCTGCAGGCGTTTCTTGACCGCACCCGCTGGGAGAAGCATCGCGATGCCCGCGGGCCACATCCGTTTGCGCGCATTCGCGTCATGCCGGAGTCTGCTACCAGTGCGCCGCGCCTGTGGCTTCTTGGCTCCTCCATGTGGTCCAGCGTGATGGCCGCGCAGCAGGGCCTTCCCTATGCCTATGCTCACTTCTTCTTCGGGCAGGGGACGCGTGAGGCGATCTCGCACTACCAGCGCAACTTTCAGCCGAGCGATGCGCTGCAGACGCCCGAGGCTACGATTGCCATCGGCGCGATTGTGGCCGATACGCAGGACGAAGCGGAGCATCTGCATGCCTCCGTGCGGTTGCTTCAGCGACGCATCCGACAGGATGACCGCCGCCCTGTGGCCCGGCCCGAGGATGCTTTGCGCGAGCTTGCTGAGACCGCTGCCCCGCAACAACAGCCCTGGCCGGTAGTGACTGGGCCGTTCGATCAGCCGGAAGGCGAGTTTCCGCGTTACGTGGTGGGAACGCCAGAGAGGGTACGTGAGCGGCTGCTGCAGGTGGCCCGGGAGCTGGAGATCGGTGAATTGATCGTGAATACGATCACGCACTCCCATGAGGCGCGCAAGCGCAGCTACACGCTACTGGCGGAGGCCTTCGAGCTTCCTTCGGCCTAGGCTCCCGGTTTCTGCCTCGTTTGGCTACACTGGGTAGGAACGAATGCCTCACGATTACGATGTTCTGATCGCCGGTGCTGGACCGGCCGGTTGCGCCGCTGCGTTTGATCTTGCAGAGGCCGGCCGGCGCGTCTTGCTGTTGGATAAACGCCATTTCCCTCGTCACAAAGCCTGTGCCTGTGGTCTTACCCGCAAAACGCTGGCTGCGCTGCGTTACCCGGTCGATGCGATTACGGAACGTGTCTGCGAAGAAATTGTGTTGCAGCGCGCCTCTGGAGCGCAGACCGTAGCCGATAAGACAAAGGAGCTCCGCGTGCGCTCTGACCAGCCCATCGCGGCGATGGCGGTGCGCGAGCGTTTCGACGCGTACTGCCTGGAGCAAACGCTTCGGGCCGGGCACAAGGGTGGCAGCGTTGCGCTGCGAAAGATCGAAAATATTCTGAAGCTGGAGGAGCGAGCTGATTCGGTCTCGCTGACGGTGATGACCGGCGAGGGGCCCATTACGCTGGAGGCCCCCGTTGTGATCGGAGCCGATGGCTCGAACGGCCAGATGCGGCGACTATCAACCGGCAGCGCCTCCGTAACGGGCCAGGAGCCGGAGTGGTACACCCGCGGCTTTGCGCTGGAGGCGATGGTGCCCTACGCTTCGCTGCCCGCGGAGCTTCCGCAGGGAGACGCTCCGCTCGACTTGGTGTTTGACTTTGCTCCGATCCCCGGCGGCTATGGCTGGCTCTTCCCCAAGGGGGACCATATCAACATCGGTGTCGGGGCTTTTGCGCCCTCTGAGACCGATAGCACCGACAACCTCGGCCTGGTAACGCGCCGTTTGCTGGCGGAGTATACGCAGTGCAAACTGGGTGTCGATCTCACCGCGCTTGGCGCTGAGATTACCGGGCAGTATCTGGGCATGGGCGGTGATCGCTACCAGCCCAAGGGCCGCGTGCTGCTGGTGGGCGATGCTGCTGGCCTGGTCGATCCGTTGACGGGCGAAGGGATTCACTCGGCGCTGGTCAGCGGGCAGGCGGCAGCGGCGGCGATCCTTGGAGCTCCGCATGCCATTGCGGAGGCATACGCGCATCACCTGGAGCCGCTTCAGCAGACGCTGCGCTTCTCACGCCGCGCGGCAAAGGCGTTTTATCGCGAGCCGGAGCGTGGCTTCCGTGTCATGCGCTGGCCGATGCTGCGGCGCATGGTGCTGAAAACCTATGCTGACGGTCTGGGGGGCACGGGGCTACTCGCGAAATTTGCCAAGCTAGCGTCCTAGATGCGTTCCTGCGCGGTGAGCGCAACGCACGATGCGCTTCTTTTACGCTACTCATCAAAGCGGGGAAGATGTTCGACATCGGTTGCAGGAACCGGTTCGAGCGGCCCTCCGGCTTTGATCCATGCTTTGAGGCCGCCGCGGATCACATGCGTGTGACAGTTCTCCTCGGCCAGCAGACGCGCAACGCGCAGGCTTGTGGCATCTCTCGCACAGGAGCAGTACAGGTAGACGTCGCACTCCGGAGCCATGAACTCGCGCAGCGCAGAGAGCTCTTCACGGATACGATTCGGTTCGACGCGGATCGAGTTCTTGATGCGTTGCGCCTTGGGGTCGTAGTAGCCGTGTGAGCGAACGTCGGCGATAACGACGACCCGGTCCTGATCCTGATACTCCTGCATGCGACGGTGCAGATCGGCCGCGGCGATGTTGTCAATGCGGCTAAAGCGGGTATCCCGCACCCAGTGCACCACCATGTACAGAAAGTAAGCCGCTATCACCAACAGAAGCGTGCCCCCGGCAATGTTGCCGATGCTCGCAACCCACAGGATCGCTGTGCGCAGGACCGGCGCGACGAGATAACCTGCAATGCTCCAGGTGGCGGCGTAGAGCAGTGCTCCGGTGGCATTGAACCGCAAAAAACGCAGAAGGCGCATGTTCAGGCTACCTGCCAGCGGAGCGGCCACGGTTGCGAGTCCCGGAATGAACTTTGCAAAGAGAAGGGTGCGGGGGCCGCGGCGGTAGAAGGAGTGCGCCGAGCCGAAGACGCAGGTTTCAGGGTTCAGGCTGAGCCGGCAGATACCGGCCAGAAGCCACCAGCCGGTAAAACGGCCCCCGAGAAAAGTGATGGTGTCGCCCAGAACCGATGCTGCGGTGGAGCAGAGCAAAACCAGAGGAAGCCAGAGAGAGCCGCCATGCGCTGCGGCTCCCGCCGTCATGCCGATGAGGGCCAGCGGTAGCGGCAGACCGCAGGAGGCGAGAAAGAAAAACGCAGCAATCGCCGTATAGCCGTGACGGGTAATGGCGTCGAGCAGGTGCATGGCGCTGGAGGAGTCTCCCGGGGTAAATGTAGGCTGCGTGCTGGTTGGATGCGGGTTTCGGGTGAAGCGTCACTCTGCACCATCTCTGGTTCAAAACGAAAGCCGTAAGCCTGCTTCGAGCTGGCGCTCCCGGGCAAGCCCGGAGGTGGAGGAGAGCGGTGTTCCGAAGGCCGGTGTGGTGATGCCCTCGGCGGCGACCGTCGCCGCGTTCTGAAAGAGGAGCGGTGTTATTCCGTTCGCTGCGTCGCCAACGAGAAAAGCTCTTGTTTCTACACGCGTGAGGTTGCGGCTGTTGAACGCGTTGAAGGCTTCGGCGAAGAGCTCTCCCCGCCAGCGTCTCCCGGCATGCAGCTGACGGGTGAGCCGCAGGTCCATCCGTCCGCGCGGCGGCAGGCGCAGGGTATTGCGCCCGACGCTGGGCAGGTAAGTGGCTCCGCCGGCGCCGTTCAGGGTAATGTGTCCTCCGCTGAGATTGCTTCCGCCGTAGACGCCGTAGGAGTAGGGCGCACCGCTCCCGGCCACGCCGATCGCGGAGATCTGCCAGCTGTTCAACAGCATCTGCTGCCAGGGCGTGGCGTGCGGCCAGGCAGAGCTCGCGGTAAGGCTCCCTGCAAAGTGGTGAGGATAGTCGAGCGTGCCGCGGCCTTTGTCGTAGCCGTTCACGAAGGGATCGAGCTGCGTCATGGTGCGCGGTGACGCGCCGAGCGAAGGGGCGTAGTCAATGGCATGGGACCACGCGTAGGCCGCATGGAGATCCATCGTTCTCCAGCGCTCCTGCAGCTCCGCGGTGAGCGCGTGATACGTCGCGTTCGCTGAGGAGGTGACTGCGGTGATTGGACCGTAGCTGCTGAGGCGCCGTGAGGTGTAGAGAGGCAGAGCAAAGGTGGAGCCCGGACGGAGCCCGGGAGAGTCGGAGTTGGCGCTGAGCTGGAAGCGGATGGAACGGGTGGACGGTGCGATGTTCAGGTCGGCGCTGCCGGGCAGCTGGGTTGCGAGCGAGCCGTTGTAACCCAGGCGCAGGCTGGCATGGGCCCCGAGCGAATGTTGCAGCTCAAGTCCAAAACGCTGCACACTCGGCAGGCGGAAGTTCTTTGCAAAAAGCACCGCGCTACTGGTTTGCGCTGCGGCGCTGGAAGGGCCGTTCAGGAAGGCGCACGGATAGCCGAAGCTGACCGTAGGCTGTTGCGGACAAAGCGTCTCCGTCGAAGGAGTGATGCGAATGCGCTCGGTGGTTGTGGGCAGAGCGGTTTCTGCCAGCGCGGAACGAATCGTAGCTCCGGGAACACGGCCGAAGTACAGCCCGTAGCCAAGCCTTGCGGTAAAGCCTTGGGGAGCGTCCCAGAGCAGCGAGATGCGCGGGCCAAAGTTATTTCTATCTTCCGGAAAGCTTGCGGTGCTTCCCCTGCGCGGGGCTTCCACGAGGGTTTGCAGGGCGCTGTCGAGCGCGGCATTCGGTGTCTGCGGCAAAGGCAGCAGAAGGTACTCGCTGCGCACGCCAAGGCTAAGCCGCAGCGAGCGCGTGGGCTGAAGTGACCAGGAAAGAAAGCCCTCCAGCTCATGCGTATTAAACAAGGTGGATGTACTGCCGAAGCTTTGCGTGAAGCTCTGGAAACAGAAGCGGTGCAGGGTGGCTGCAAGGCTTGGGCAAGCAGCGTTGGGATAAGTGTTGACGCCGTAGGTGTAGTCCGTGATCCAGTCCACCAATCCGCCTGCATGGCCTCCGGTTGTACCGCTTGAGTAGGTGAACGTGCCGTTTGTGTTGGTCTGCGAGGCGATGCGGTCGTGAATCCTGCTCCAGCCAGCACCAAGCTGGAGCTGCGAGTGTCGTCCGCTACGCCTCGCCTGGACAGCAAGCTGCACGCGCTGCTCCGCCGGATAGGCGATGCGGCCAAGGCTGGCGGGAGTGCCGTAGGTAAAGCCTTCCGGCTCGATGCGGACCTCCGGGGCATAGCCACCCGGCGAGATGGCTGGTTCCTGGGCGGCGGGAGCGTTGGGTGTTTCGTACTCCAGATCCTGCACCCATTGGCCATGAACCTGGAGCAGCCAATGGGGGCTGAGAGGACGGCTCCAGCCGAGAGCTACAGCGTCTACATCGGCGTTCGCGTTGCCGATGCTGTGCACACCCCGCTGTTGCACGGCATCGGAGCGGCTGGCGAAGCCAGCTCCGGTGGGCGCGGCGTAGCGGTTGCGTGTCCAGTCCAGGTGTAGCGCGTCGTGCGTGCCGGGCTGTGCGTCGAGCCGCAGGAAAATGAGTGTGCGCCAGGAGTGACGGTCAGTTTCTCCTGCCAGCCCATCGAGATAGCGCAGCGCGGCGTCGATCTGCGGCGCGGTAACACCCCGCGTCCCCAGCAGCGCGCGCTGGGTTTCGGTCAGCGAGAAGAAGCTGGCGGAGAGCGGCGAAGATACGACCGGATTGTCACGCGACTGCGCCTCAAGCGAAGCAAAGCCCTGTGCCAGCTTGCCCAGCGGCGCGCCCACGTTGCCGCCAAACTGTGTCAGCGTGTCGCGAGGCCGCACCAGAGTGCTCGTTACATTGCCTGCGTTGTAGCGCGTCGCCACAGAGTATGGGTTGGTCGCTGCCCATCCGCTTTCGCGCTGCAGCAGAAAGAGCTGGCCGTGCAGCTCCGGGCTGCCTGCGCTCGTCTCGGCGGCGCTCCAGCCCCCCGCGCCCGGCTGGTCAGCGCGGTAGCTGCTCTGCGCCCGGCTGCTGTAGCTGCGTAAGGACGTGAGACCGAAGAGCGTTCCGGAGCGGACACCCCCTGCTGTAGCGCCGCGCGGGCCTCCGCGAAAGCTCTGCCATGCGCTCAGGCCGTCGACGGTGGTGGAGCTCGTGGAGCTGACCGGAAGCCCGGAGGAGGAGAGCCCCGCTGAGGCGGGAACGGCGTTTCCTCGGCGTGAGGAGCGCTCCTCCGCCTCGTCTTCTCCCAATGACGCGCTCGTGGCGTCGTGCATTTGCGGATCAAGTTCCGCTAAGCTTTCTACAGTACGGTCCCGCAGAGGGAGTTCGTGCAACGCGTTGTCCGCCAGCGGTTCCGGCGCGTTCTGTGGCGTGGCACAGCCCTGCACGAGCAACGCTGTGAGCATAGCCCAGCCCAGCACGGTTCCCCTTACCCATCCCGTGGAACGCAATGGATCACTCCACCTCGCGTAGGCGAGGCCCTTTAGTTCGCAGCTGAAGTTTGATCCCACCGTACCTTGACCAGCCCGAATTGGGAAGGGGGAGTTCATGGGGCGGGAGTAATTCCCGAAATGGAATTAGCGCGTCCCGGCAGGCGAACCAGCTAAACTGAAATAGGAGCAAGAAAGAACGATGTTTATTGACGAGGCACGAATCCGCATCAAAGCCGGGGACGGCGGCAATGGTTGTATGGCCTTCCGGCGCGAGAAGTTTGTGCCGCGTGGAGGTCCGTCCGGGGGAGATGGTGGCCACGGAGGCGATATCCTGCTCCGTTCCTCCGCCATGCACAACACGCTGGTGCACTTCCGGTTTTATCCGGAGCACAAGAGCGAGCGCGGCGAGCATGGTCTGGGTTCGAACATGAGCGGACGCTCAGGCGAGCCGCTGGTGTTGCAGGTTCCCGTTGGCACGGTGGTTTACGACGAAGAGACCGGTGCGCAGGTTCATGATTTCCAAACGGTAGGCGAAGAGGTTGTGATTGCTCGTGGTGGCCGTGGTGGCCGTGGCAATCAGCACTTTGCCACGAGCACGCACCAGGCGCCGCGTGAGCACGAACTCGGGCGTCCGGGTGAGGCACGCAACCTGCGTCTTGAGCTGCGCCTGCTGGCTGATGCGGGGCTGGTCGGGTTTCCGAACGTCGGCAAGTCCACGCTGATCTCTCGCATCTCGGCAGCGAAGCCCAAGATTGCCAACTATGCTTTCACCACGCTGGAGCCGAACCTTGGCGTAGTGCAGATCGGCGATTACCCGTATGTGCAGTCCTTTACCGTGGCCGACGTGCCTGGGTTGATTGAGGGAGCGCATCTGGGAGCAGGGCTTGGCGTGCAGTTCCTCAAGCACATTGAGCGCACCTCGGTCTTGGTGCATTTGGTGGACGTCTCCGATACGGCGATTACTCCAGAGAGCCTGGCGCCGGGGGAGACGGCTGATCCGGTGGAGAACTTCAACATCATCACGGCGGAACTGAAGTCGTTTGATCCAACGCTGGTGGCTAAGCCCACGTTGTTGGTAGCGACGAAGATCGACGCGGCGAACCCGGACAAACTGAAGAAGCTTGCTACCTTTGCCAAGCGGAAGAAGCTGCCGTTCTATCAGATCTCGGCGGTAACGGGTGAGGGAATTGAGAAGTTGAAGTATGCGATGGCTGAGGCGGTGGAAACGCATCGCACGATCAACCTCACCTCGCCCCCGAAGTCGGAGACGGTTGTGAAGGCGGGCAAGCATAAGTCCGCATATCCGCCGCCGGCGCCGAACGCACGTGGCTCGCGAACGCACTAAGCCGTGCTGAGCAGAAAAAGCCGGAAGGGACGAGGAGATTTTCTCTCGTCCCTTCCGGCTTTTCTGGTCTGGATGATGGGCGTCTACCAGCGCGCGGTATAGCAGGCAACGAAGAAGATACACGCTACGCCAAAGGCGATGAGGGCTACCGGCCAGTATCGATCGATGAGGTGCTCGTCGTTGTGGTGCTCTTCCATCGTGGGTTTCCTCCGGCCTACGATGCTAGCACCGGTCTTACGGCCTGGGCTGCTGCGCACGAAAGCGATTTGCCGTGCGGAACTCTTCGCGCAGCTCCGGGGTGCGCAGGTTTTCGCGCAGGTGCTGCAGTCTTTGTTCAAGCGCCAGCAGCGTCGCGGCGATCGGCTCGGTGTTGGTCAGCGCGATATCGCGCCACATGCTGTAGGGACTGGAGCCAAGACGCGTGGTTTCACGCAGGGCTCTACCGCCGACGGCCTGAACCTCGGCCACGGCATCTCCGGGGAAGGTATCTTCCAGCAGTGCAGCGAGTGCGGTTGAAAGCATCTGCGGTAGATGCGAAACCCACGCGCAAAGCTCATCGTGCCGCGTTGCATCGATCTCACGCACATTTGCGCCGAAGTCTTCTACCCATGCCTGCCATTGCAGCGCGAGCGGCGATGCGGGGATGGGCGGAGTGAAGAGCCACGTAGCGCCGTGGAAAAGCTCCGCGTCCGCCAGGGCTGCGCCACCGGCTTCTTTCCCTGCCATGGGATGGCCGGCGAGGAACGAGGCTTTGCCTGCCCCGTTGTACAGCCGTGCCGCCGCATCGCAGATCGTTCGCTTCGTGCTTCCTGCATCGGTTACCAGCTGGTGTGGGCCGAGCACGGGAGCAAGTCGCTCCATCCAATCCAGAATCGGCAGCACAGGAGCGGCCAGCACATAGATATCGGCCACATCGCGTTCGAAGACGTCTTCGATATTGGGCAGAACACGATGCAGCGCGCCGCTGGCCAGCGCGGTTGCGGACTCCTGCACATGAGGATCCCAGCCGAGGACCTCACCGTCGAAGCGCTCGCCGAGCGACCGCAACGCCAGTCCGATCGAAGCCCCGATCAGGCCGGTTCCGACGATCAGGACGCGTGTGCTCATTTTGGTTCTCGTCTGTGGGTGAAGGTGCGTGCTGCGGCGCCGCGATAATCTCCGGCTACGTGGCCTCGCCCACGTAGTACGTACTTGTAGGTGGTCAGTCCGTCGAGCCCTACCGGTCCGCGTGCATGAAATTTGCTGGTGCTGATACCGACCTCGGCGCCAAAGCCATAGCGGAAGCCATCGGCAAACCGTGTGCTGGCATTGTGATAAACACCCGCTGCATCCACCTCGCGTAGAAAGCGTTCGGCTGCGGCCCGGTCTTCGGTAAGAATGCTTTCCGTATGCGAAGAGCCGTGGTGATGAATGTGCGCAATCGCATCCTCGATGGAGTCAACCACTCCGAGCGCAACCTCAGGCTCGCCATACTCGTGCGACCAAGAGCCGACCGCGTTGATGCCCTGCGCGAGCTCACGCACGCGGGCATCGCCGTGCAGCGCAACGCCGCGCCGTGCCAGGTGTTCGGCGAGCTTTGGCACAAACGAAGACGCGATCTCCTTGTGGACCAACACTGTTTCCACCGCATTGCAGGCTGCAGGGTAGTCCAGCTTGGAGTCGTCGATCACGCGCAGCGCCAGCTGCTGGTCTGCCGCGAGATCGACATAGATATGGCAGATGCCCTCTGCGTGTCCCAGCACAGGAATGCGCGTGTTCGCTTGTACGTGCTCTACAAGTTTTTTGGAGCCGCGCGGGATCACCATGTCGATCGCATCATGCATGGCCAGCAGCTCATTGGCCTGTTCACGGCCCAGCACAAGTGCAAGAAGATCTTCCGGAAGGCCGGCAGCAACCAGAGCGCCGCGCAGGACCCTGACCAGCGCGAGAGCTGTGCGCTCCACCTCTTTGCCCGGCTTCAGGATCACAGCGTTGCCGCTCTTCAGAGCAAGGGCAGCGATCTGTGTGACCGCATCGGGACGAGCCTCGAAGATGACGGCAAGAACGCCGAGCGGCACGCTGATCTTTTCCAGATGAAGCCCGACCGGTGTTTCGCCTTCGAGCGGATCTTCGTTGTCCAGCTCAATTGCATCGAGCCTGCGCCCCAGCGGATCAGGCAGCGCAATCACCGAGCGAATCTGCTCGATCATCTCGTGCAACTTTGCTTCGCTTAGCTTCAAACGAGAAAGAGTCGAGGGGGAGAGATGGTCCTCGCCGGTCAACGCATCGGCTGCGGCAAGATCTTCTGCATTCGCGGCAAAGAGCTCTGCGGAGGACGCCTGAACCGCAGCGGCCATGGATGCAAGCGCCTGGTTGCGTGCTTCTTCCTGAAGCGGAGCAAGAAGGCGCGAAGCTGCCTTGGCGCGCCGTGCGAGTGCACGCACATCCGTACTCATCGCCAGCTCCCGGCAAGCACAGGGCTAAACCGTGTTCCTAGATCTTCGCCTGCCACAATGCGTTCGAGTACCTGCGGCGTGCGGCCGTTGGCGATGATGACCTGCTTGCCGGCGCGCATCGCTATCTGAGCGCTTTCCAGTTTGGAGATCATGCCGCCGCGTCCACGTCCGTTGCCGCCCTGCGCGAGCTGCAGCACGCTCTCGTCGATGGTTTCGATGCGCGGCAGCAAGATAGCGCCGGGGTCCTGCGGGTTACGGTCGTAAAGACCGTCGACATCGGAGAGCAACACCAGCAGATCCGCATTGATGTGCTTGACCAGCAGGGCTGAGAGCTTGTCGTTATCGCCGAAGATGCGTTCCTTCTTGGGCGCGCCGTCGAGCGGGCGTTCCAGCTCAATGGTCGAGACCGTATCGTTTTCATTCACGATAGGGATCACGCCGAGCGTGAGCAACGCATCCAGCGTTGCGCGCAGGTTGGAGTGGCGCATTGGGTCGCGGAAGTCATCTTCCGTCAGCAGCACCTGAGCGATCGGGCAGTTCAAGCGATCAAAGGCATCGCCATAGAGCGACATCAGGCGAGATTGGCCGATGGCTGCGCAGGCCTGCACCTGTGCCAGTACGGTAGGTCGTGTCGTTAGCCCAAGGCGTTCTACTCCCAGACCGACAGCGCCGGAGGAGACCAGAAGCACTTCCAGTCCCTGATCGCGGATAGCGGCAACCTGCTCCATCAGACTGCAGAGCAGACCGAGAGCAACCTTACCGTCCTGGCGCATGATGACGTTCGTACCAAGCTTGACAACGATGCGATGCATACAACACTTCCTTGCAAATACTGGCTTCACCTTTGATGGTAGCAAGCAGCAGCGCGCCATTGTGAGCTCAGATTAGACTCGAAACAGATTTTCCGAGCATTTCACCGTTAGATGAGGAGCTTTCATGGTGCATCGTGCTTTTGTAGTCGGAATGTTTTTGTTGGGGACTGCGGGTTCACTCTCCGCGCAGCAGGCTGACCCGGCTGCCATTCGTCAGGAAATTTCAGGGCTCCGTTCCGTACCCGAGAAGGAGCGCGGTGCTCGCACCGGGGCGATCGCTCATGAGATTGCGGCTCTGCCGGCGGGTAGGCCTAAGCTCGGGCTGGCGCTGGGGCTTGCGTCTCTTTCTACAGAAGGCGATCCGGGGAGAGACAACCTGCAAGCGGTGACCGATGCCCTGAGCGTTGCGCTGGCGACAACGCCTGTGCCGGCGAGCAAGAACGGTGAGCCAAGCCAGCCGTATATGGAGCTGGCAACCCTGGCGCGCTATGAGGACATGAAGGTGAGTGGCGCTGCGACAGAAAATGCGCAGTTCTCGGCCGCAATCAAGCTACTCGCCAGCCAGGATGAGGAGGCGGAAAAGGCGGACTTCACCCTGAAGGATTTCAACGGCAAGAAGTGGACGATGAGCCAGCTGCGCGGCAAGATTGTGGTGCTGAACTTCTGGGCAACATGGTGCCCGCCATGCCGTCAGGAGCTGCCAAACCTTGACGCACTTGAGCAGCATTACGCTTCGCAGGGGCTCGTTGTGCTCGCGCTTACCTCTGAAAATGCTGCTACTGTCGGGGGCCTTTTCCGTGGATTCAAGCCGCACTTTACCGTGTTGTATGACACCGGCGGCGAGGTGGCGCAGAAGTATCACGTCAATAGTTTGCCGAGGACCTATGTTTTCAATCGCGAAGGCAAGCTCGCGGCGGTGGCTATGGATGGGCGTACGCAGCAGCAGTTTTTGCAGATGCTGCAAAAGGCCGGCCTGCAGCCTTAGGGTGGGGCTGAAACGCATGAAGGGCGGCTATCACTGTGGCCGCCCTTCATGCATTTGCGATTCCTGTGTCTGCGGGAGGCTCGCGTTATGCGTGGACTGCGGCAACCGCCGGAGCGACGCGGCGATCCACCACCGGCGCCAGCAGACGCAGCTTGGCAACCAGCTCGTTCAACTGCTCCGGCGTGAGGGATTGTGCACCGTCGCTCATCGCCTTATCCGGATTGGGATGCATCTCCATCAACAAACCATCGCCCCCTGCAGCGACCGTGGCCATCGCCATGGCCGGCACGAACGAACGCTTGCCTACGCCGTGCGAAGGATCGCCAAAGACCGGAAGATGGGTCAGCGATTTGAGCACCGGAATCGCCGAGATATCCATCGTGTTGCGTGTTGCGGTTTCGAAGGTGCGAATGCCGCGTTCGCAGAGCATCAGGTCGTAGTTGCCGCCGCTCAGAATGTACTCTGCGCTGAGCAAGACCTCTTCGATGGTGGCAGAGATGCCACGCTTCATCAGCACCGGTTTACGCACCTTGCCGAGCTCACGCAGAAGGTTGAAGTTCTGCATGTTGCGTGCGCCCACCTGGAAACAGTCGATGTAGGGCAGCATCGTTTCGATCTGCGAAATCTCCATCACTTCGGTGATGACCAGGAGGCCGTTTTCGTCTGCGGCTTCGCGCATCAGCTTCAGGCCTTCAACCCCCATGCCCTGGAAGGAGTAGGGCGAAGAGCGGGGCTTGAACGCGCCGCCGCGCAGGAACTGTCCGCCTGCCTCCGCAACCTGCTTCGCGCTCAGACGAATCTGATCCCGGCTCTCTACCGAGCAAGGGCCAGCCATGATCACCACGTCTTCGCCACCGACGAGAACGCCGTTGGGGAACGTAATGCGCGTGCCTTCAGGACGGAAGCCGCGGCCTGCCAGCTTGTACTGCGACGAGATACGGTACGCCTGCGAGACGCCGGGCAGAACCTGGAATTCGGTAACTTCAAAGTGCGAAGGCGCGCCAACGCCGGCGAGAATCGTCTGCGTCTGGCCTGTTGTGCGGTGCACGTTGAAGCCAAGCTCCTCCATGCGTTCGATGACTGCTTCAATCTGTTCTGTACTTGCCTGGTCCTGCATGGCAACGATCATTGCACTATCCTCTTGGTCTTTCTCGTAGCGCGAGTTACTTGACTCGCTGCTTAGCGCGCATCACGTCCATAATGCGCTGGTAGATGTCATCGAGCTCTGCGTTGGTGAGCGGGCCGGGGTTGATCGCAGTGACGTGCTCATAGACCTTCTGCTCGCGTTGCGGTTCATACACCGCAGCAGCGTTTGCCTGCTTGAGCTTGCCAATCTCGACCGCACAAGCGGCACGCTTGTTCAGCAGGAAAGTAATCTGCTCGTCGAGTTCATCAATCTGCTTACGCCAGTCCGCGATTTCCATCGTTCGTCTCCGTACCAATCTTTGTAAGTCGTGTGTGTTTGTTGATGATAAGCGCTTAGGTTGAAGGCTGGCCCCCTTCCTTGAGCTGGCGAACGAACTCGCCAACTGCGCGTGGAGCTTCAGCTGCTGGGGTTTTCTCCACCAGAGCAACGAGAGCAGAACCCACGACGGCGGCATCGGCAAAGCCGGCCACCGTCTTGACATGCTCCGGTGTAGAAATGCCGAAACCAAGCGCAACCGGGATTTGCGCAAACTGCTTGAGACGCTTCACCAGCGTTTCCGCATCGGCGGCAAGCTCTGTCTGTGTCCCCGTAATGCCGACGCGCGAGATCGCGTAGACAAAGCCGCGCGAGTTTTCTGCAATGGCTTTCAAGCGTTCATCGGGCGAAGTGGGCGCTGCGAGGAAGACCGGCGCAAGATCATTCGCGCGCATCGCTTCCAGATACTCACCCGCTTCTTCGACAATCATGTCGGTGAGCAACACGCCGTCCGCACCCGCGTCTTTCGCGGCTTTTGCGAAGGCGGTCATGCCGTAGCGCACGACCGGATTCAGATAGCTGAAGAGAATGATGCCAGCGTTCGCGCGTGCATTGCGAATCTCACGGCAGGTCTTCAGCACATCTTCCAACCGCGTACCTTTAGCGACAGCGCGCTCACTCGCACGTTGAATGACAGGGCCATCGGCCAGCGGATCGCTGAACGGCACACCCAGCTCGATGACATCCGCACCCGCGTCAACTGCGGCGATTGCCATATCGCGCGTGGTGGCAAGATCGGGATCGCCTGCGGTGAGGTAGATTACGAGGCCGGGCTTCTTTTCAAACTTAATCGACATTACTTCTTTGCCTCCGAACCTTCCAGGCTCATCTCGTTGCGCAGAATGCCGATGTCCTTGTCGCCACGGCCGCTGACGTTCACCATCAGAATCTTGTCTTTGCCCATCTTCGGCGCAAGCTTGATCGCCTCAGCGATTGCGTGTGCTGACTCAAGCGCCGGGATGATGCCTTCCGTGCGGCTCAGTACCTTCACCGCTTCAAGCGCTTCGTGATCCATCGCGTAGGTGTAGGTCGCGCGGCCTGAGTCGTGCAACATGGCGTGCTCCGGTCCAACGCTTGCGTAGTCGAGACCCGCGCTGACAGAGTGCGTCGAAGAGACCTGGCCAGCGTCATCCTGCAGCACGTAGCTGTAGGTGCCCTGCAGTACGCCCGGGATGCCGCCGTGAAAGCGCGCAGCGTGCTCCCCAAGAGCTGTGCCGCGTCCGCCAGCTTCTACGCCGACCAGCGCCACGCTCGCGTCGTTGAGGTACTCATAGAACGCGCCGATGGCATTCGAGCCGCCGCCGACACAAGCCACGACGGTGTCCGGCAGCTTATCTTCAGCGGCAAGAATCTGCTCGCGCGATTCACGCGAGATGACGCGTTGAAAGTCGCGCACAATCGTCGGATACGGATGCGAGCCGAGCGCCGAGCCGAGAATGTAGAAGGTATTCCGCACATTCGTAACCCAGTCGCGCATCGCTTCGTTAATGGCGTCCTTCAGCGTGGCCGAACCCGCGCTCACGCCGCGTACCTCCGCACCGAGCAGCCGCATGCGGTAGACGTTCGGCTCCTGACGGCGCATATCTTCTTCGCCCATATAGACGACGCATTCAAGACCGAAGAGTGCGCATACCGTTGCGGTGGCTACACCATGTTGGCCTGCGCCCGTCTCCGCGATGATGCGTGTCTTACCCATGCGCTTGGCAAGCAGTGCCTGGCCGAGCGCGTTGTTGATCTTGTGTGCACCGGTGTGCAGCAGGTCTTCGCGTTTCAGATAAATCTTTGCGCCACCGAGTTGTTCGCTCAGGCGCTTGGCGAAGTAGAGCGGTGTGGGACGTCCGCAGTAGGTTTGCAGCAGCGCGTTGAGCTCAGCGTGGAATGCGGGGTCGGCTTGCGCTTCGGCGTAGCACTGGTCAAGTTCAAGTAGTGCGGCCATCAGCGTTTCTGGAACGTAGCGTCCACCGTAAGCGCCAAAACGTCCGGGCGCCGAACTCTTCGGCGCGGGGGCTGGGCGGTTGATCGTCTCCACTGGGCTCATGTCATCTCCGGTTTGAGGTACAGAAAGCAAAAGCCGCAACCTTTAGGGTCGCGGCTCAGGGGGTCTTTGAACTTGGCTTGAAGCTGGTACTTCGTGTTACTTCGCTTCTCGCAGGCTCAGTCCGCCGTCGCCGCTACCGGGTGCCAGTAGCGGAACGGAAAGAAGAAAAACGGGCTGGCAAAGTTCTGCATCGAGAAAAAGCGTAACCCGCGACAAGGCTCCAGTGCAAGCGCTCTATTCCAGAACGGCCGATTTCAGTACGGAAAAGAAGACGCAGGTATCTCATTCTGCACGGCCACGATATTCGACCGGATTGTCACAGTGACGTGAATCGAATGCCCGGTTCGTACATCTTTTCTTGTGTAACGCTCGATCCGACTATGACGGACCGACCAAACAGGAGAGCCGCATGAAGAACGCACGCTATGTGCTTGCTGCGGCCTTGATCCTAGCACCCGCGATTGCGTCTGCTCATCCGATCATCGCCGCCCACCCGCAAACGATTTCTGTACACGACCGCACGCCGAAGCCGCATATGCACACCATCAGTGCACACCGCTAAAACTGCAGTTCGTTGTTGGTCGCAGCATTCAGTGATCACCTAAAAAAGAAAAGAGCCCGCATCGCCAAACTGGCAGAGCGGGCTTTTCTCTTTTTACCGGCTGCACTTCTAGGGATTGCTTCTAGCGGCGGTAAGGAAGGCTTGTACGCGCGCGGGGTCTTTCCTGCCCGCAGAGGCTTCCGTGCCGCTGGCAACATCGACTCCGTCCGGCTGGAAGATTGCAATTGCTTCTGCAACGTTGTCTGCGTGCAGTCCGCCGGCAACGATGAGTTTTGTCTGGCTACGTGTTTGTTCGTAGAGTCGCCTTACGATCTGCGCGGCGCTGCTCCAATCGAACGTCACGCCCAACCCGCCGGAGACGCCGGACTTTACCGTATCCAACAGGACAGCATCGATACCGGGATGCCTGAGCGCCTGCTCAAGGGCCGCGGCAAACTCCGCTTCCTTCCCTCTCTCAAAACCCACTACCTGCACCAGCCGCAGGTTGCTTCCGCCTGCAGCCCGTAACGTCTCGATCAGTGCTGGGTCGGTGTGGCCATGCAGCTGAACGCCCGTGAGGCGTGCGGCCTGAGCGGCTGCCAGAATCTCGGCGGCGTTACCGCTGGTGAAGACGCCGATCGTTTCGATTCCAGCGGGCAGCTTCGACGTGATGGCGGCTACCTGTTCGACGTTCACCTGCCGTTTCGACGGGGCAAAGACGAAGCCTATGGCATCGGCTCCCAGCTCACTGGCCAGCAGCGCGTCTTCCAGATTGGTGTTCGCGCAGATTTTGACCCACATCAGCCGATCAGCTCCTGTAGCGCTTTTCCGGGGCGTTCGGCACGCATCAGTGACTCGCCGATAAGAAAGGCGTGGAAGCCCGCTGCGCGCAAGCGATCGACATCGGCGCGTGTGCCAATGCCGCTTTCGGCAACACGAATCACATCGGGTGGAAGCTGGGCGGCGAGCTCCATGGCGCGCTCCAGAGAGACGTGGAAGGTCTTCAGATCGCGGCTGTTGACGCCGACGCACTCGCAGTCGAGCGATTGCGCGCGATCCAGCTCTTGCTGATCGTGCACCTCGCAGAGAACGTCCATCTCCATGCGGCGCGCCTCTGCACGGAGCAGCTTCAGCTCGACGTCGGTGAGCGAAGCCACAATGAGCAGGATGGCGTCGGCCTTGTTGGCGCGGGCCTCTACGATCTGGAATGGATCGACGATAAAGTCCTTCCGCAGTAAGGGAAGCTGGACCGCGTTGTGGGCCAGTCGCAGGTTTTCAAGGGAGCCCTGGAAGAACGGCTCATCGGTAAGCACGGAGAGCACGGTTGCACCCGCCTGCTCCAGCTCCACGGCAAGCTCTGCGGGGTGAAACTCCGGACGAATGAGGCCCTTGGAGGGCGACGCTTTTTTGAGTTCGGCGATGACTGCCGGCGCGGTGGCCGAACGGGCCCGCAGCGCCTGGGCGAAGCCGCGCGGCGTGTGGGCGGCGGCCTGCTGTTCGAGCATCGCGAGCGAGGTGCTTGCCTTGCGGCGCTCTACGTCCTGCCGATGCCAGGCCATGATTTCGGGCAAGTACATGCGCTGCTCAGTCTGTTGCGAAACGGTCATAGTGACCATGCTACGTGACCAGGCTGCGCGGTGTTCCTGTGGCATGGAATCGCCCGTGATCCGGGAAACCATCCCGCACAGCAGCCCGTGGAGAGCCGTTGAAGCGGCAGCGTACGCGTTGACGAGCCAAAACCAACCGTTCGACACGAAATTTAAGCCGTTCGCTGAAAAAGCGCTTTGCGTGGATCTAGGACTAAGTTAGTCTTACTTTCAGAAAGAGCTGGATTCCGGTCAGTCTTTTGGCGAAGCGGCCGGAATGCACAGCGAATTTGAGATCGACAGGAATGGCTGGTCGTGGCTTCGTGAGGGGAAGCGCTC
The DNA here is from genome assembly GCA_028283625.1 of Acidobacteriaceae bacterium. Classification (GTDB taxonomy): domain Bacteria; phylum Acidobacteriota; class Terriglobia; order Terriglobales; family Acidobacteriaceae; genus Granulicella. The sequence continues at coordinate 126,543 of JAPWKG010000004.1, forward strand.
GGCCTGGCCGGAAGGATGAAGTCGTATGAGCGAACGCAAGAAGTTTAAGATTCAACGCGCGCTGGGTTTGGAGTTGCCGGGGCTGGGTAAGGCCGGTGCTCTCGAGAAGAACCCCACCCCTCCAGGACAGCATGGTGCCGCGCAGGGCCGTCGCAAGCTAAGCGAGTATGGTTTGCAGCTCCGGGAAAAGCAGAAGGTGCTCTTCCACTATGGTTTACGCGAAGAGCAGCTTCGCCGGTTTGTGCGCGATGCTCGCCGCATCTCTCCCTCGAACTGGATTGAAGCTTTGATCGGCCTGTTGGAGCGTCGTGTGGACAACCTGGTTTTCCGCGCAGGTTTTGGCCGCTCGATGGCTGCAGCGCGCCAGCTGGTGAACCACGGTCATGTTCTGGTGAACGGCAAGCGGCTCACGATCGGCTCCGCCGTGCTGCGTCCGGGCGACACGTTGGAGCTCACCGAGTATGCCAAGGGCTTAATGACAGAGGACAGCCGCCGTTCGCCTCGTCTGCCTCTGCCGGAGTTCCTGCAGTTCATTGAGCCTGCTGATAATACACGCGCCACGCTCACAGCGCTTCCTGCTGCGCGGCACATTCCTTTCGCGTTCGAACCGCAGCGCGTGGCCGAGTACTACGCGCAGAGAGGCGTCTAAACCGCTATGGCTCATCCAATCCCCGCACCGAAGAAGTTGTCGTCTGCACACGTGGACAAGCCTCAATCTCTGGCGCAGGCCGAGGGCCTGGGCAGCGTAACGCAGTGTTCCTGCGGCACGCTGAGCCTGAACGTCCAGGCCTTTAGTTTGCGGCTCGACCTTGAGAGCTTTGCGCGTCTGTTGCTGATGTGTTCGGAGGCGATGGATGTTGTTGAGCGCGGTATGGATACGGCCAGCAGTAAGACCAGACCGACACTGGTCCACTGAGGGTCCCGTGCCTTCGCCGCGAACTCTCTCATGCGGCGAAGGCACTTTTTCATGGCAGCGTATGCCATCGCGCTGCTGGGGGATGGCGTTAGAGTAAGGGCATGATGAGAATGCTCTCCAGCTTGTTCCTCGCGCCTCTGGTTGTCTCTGCGGCCCTTGCACAGACAAACTCTCCTAACCCGCACGAGTGGCGTATGCGGGCAACGGACTCTCCGGTTCAAATCTCAGAACATGTGTGGATGGTGAAGGGGATGCCCAACATCGCCATTGTGGTCGGCACGCGCTCCGTGCTGGTGGTGGACACCGGCATGGGCCCGAAGTACGGCGCGATGGCTGCACAGTTTGCGGCAAAGCTTGCGCCGGGGAAAAAGCTTTTTCTAACCACAACGCACTTTCATCCTGAGCATGCCGGGGGCGATGAGAACTTTCCTCCCAGTACGGTGCTGATTCGCAACGACGTGCAGCAGACGGAGATCGAGCAGAGCGGCATGGAGATGGTGAATCTTTTCCGTGGTCGTTCCGAGGAGTATCGCCGGGATCTGGAAGGGGTTTCCTTCCGCGAGCCCGATGTCACCTTTCACAAGGAAGCGAAGCTTGAGTTGGGCGGCGGCGTGACGGTTCGCCTGATGTGGCTTGGAGGAGCACACACGGTCGGCGATGAGCTCGTGTTTGTCGATCCGGATGCAACGTTGGTGAGCGGCGACGTGGTGCAGAACAAAACGCCTCCGATGATTTTCACGCAGGTGGGCAAGGGCGGAACTCCGAGCTCCTGGCTGCATGTGCTCGACAAGCTCGAGAAGCTGCATGCGCAGCATGTTGTGCCTGACCACAGTGAGCCTGGCGACGGTTCCTTGGTGGAGCAGGAGCGGAGCACGATCGCCGAGATTCGTACCAGTGCATTGTCTTTGAAGCAGAGCGGCGTCAGCGTGGAGCAGGCCGGCCAGCAAATCAGCGCGAAGTTCAAGCAGGAGCACCCTGACTGGTTCGATACCAACGTCTCCGGCTTTGTAAAGAACGTCTATGACGACCCCGATACGAATCCGATGTAAGGCGGTGCCTTACATCGTGATGTGGCACAGGATGCAGAAAGCCCGTGAAGCTGGTGCTTCACGGGCTTTCTGCGTTCTGCGATGTGAGTAGGGCTTAGGCTTTTCCTGCCAGCTGACGCAGCACATACTGCAGAATGCCGCCATGCTGGTAGTAGAGGATCTCCTGCGGTGTATCGATGCGAACGGTTGCGGAGAACTCGATGGTCTTACCTTCGTTGTTCTCTGCCACAACAGCAACGGTCTTGCCTTCGGCGAACTTCGAGTCGAGTACCTTCTTCAGGCCGACGACTTCGAAGATCTCTTCGCCCGTGAGGCCAAGCGATTCGACGTTCTGACCTTCGACAAACTGCAGGGGCAGAATGCCCATGCCGACGAGGTTCGAGCGGTGGATACGCTCGTAGCTCTCCGCGATCACGAAGCGGATGCCGAGCAGGCGCGGTCCCTTGGCTGCCCAGTCACGGGACGAGCCCGAACCGTACTCCTTGCCTGCGAGAATGGCGAGCGGAGTGCCGCGTTTGGCGTACTCAACCGATGCGTCGTAGATGCTCATCTGGTCGCCTTCCGGCAGCAGACGGGTTACGCCGCCTTCCGTACCGGGGGCCAGCTTGTTGCGAAGACGAACATTGGCAAAGGTGCCGCGGACCATGACCTCGTGGTTGCCACGACGTGAGCCGTAGCTGTTGAAGTCGGCAGGCTTCACTCCGTGGTCGGTCAGGTACTTGCCGGCCGGGCCGTTCAGCTTAATGGAGCCTGCAGGGGAGATGTGGTCGGTGGTCACGGAGTCGCCTAGAACGGCGAGCACGCGCGCGGCTTTGATCTCTTCGACTGCCGCTGGCGTAGCGGGCATACCGTCGAAGTACGGTGCCTTGCGGATGTAAGTGGAGTCCAGCTCCCAGCCATACGTGTCGCCGAGCGGGAACTTCAACTGCTGCCAGTTGGCATCGCCGTCAGCTACCTTGGCGTACTGGGTCTTGAACATCTCGGAGTCGATCGAGGCATGCACTGCATCGGAGACTTCCTTTTGCGTCGGCCAGATATCGCGCAGGAAGATGGGCTTGCCATCCTTGCCCTTGCCCAGCGGCTCGGAGTCGAAGTCGTGCGAGATGTGGCCTGCGAGCGCATAGGCCACCACCAGCGGCGGGGACATCAGGTAGTTGGCGCGAACCTCCGGCGAGATACGGCCTTCGAAGTTACGGTTGCCGGAGAGTACGGAGACCGCGACGAGACCATGCTCCTCGATGGACTTTGAAACGTCCGTCGGCAGGGGACCGGAGTTCCCGATACAGGTGGTGCAGCCGTAGCCGACAACCTGGAAGCGTAGCTTGTCGAGGTAGGAGAGCAGCCCCGCGCGCTCATAGTAGTCGGTCACAACGCGCGAGCCCGGTGCGAGCGAGGTCTTTACCCACGGCGGTGTGCTCAGGCCGGCATCGACAGCTTTCTTTGCGAGCAGGCCGGCTGCCATCATCACGTACGGGTTGGACGTGTTCGTGCAGCTGGTGATGGCCGCAATGACGATCGAGCCATCGGAGAGGTACTTGTCCGGGTTGACCCCGAAGCGTGCTTCAACGGAGTTCGCCGGCGCAACCAGAGCATCCTTGCTGGCAAGCGGGTTCTCATGCGTGGTTGTTTTCACGACAACGCTGACCGGAACCTGCGGCGCGGGCGAACCTTCGCTGCTGGTAATGTCTCCTGTCGCCGAAGCGTGTCCGCCCTCGCCTTCCCAGCGCACCATCTGGCGCAGAGCGCTCTTGTTCGCGTTGGGACCCTGCAGTGCAGGCAGTTGCTTGGCAAAGCTGGAGCGGGTCTCTGAGAGCAGGACACGGTCCTGCGGACGCTTCGGTCCTGCCACGCTGGGCTCCACGGTTGCGAGATCCAGCTGCAGCACGGTGGAGTACTCGGCCTCTGCCGCGTCCGCGGTGTGGAACATGCCCTGTGCCTTGTAATAAGCCTCGACGAGAGCGATCTGCTCCGCCGGGCGCCCCGAGAGACGCAGGTAGTTCAGGGTCTCGGCATCCACCGGAAAGATGCCGCAGGTTGCACCGTATTCCGGCGCCATGTTGGCGATGGTGGCACGATCGGCGAGCGGAAGGTCGCTCACGCCGGGGCCGTAGAACTCAACGAATTTACCGACAACACCCAGCTTGCGCAGCATCTCCGTCACGGTGAGAACTAGATCTGTTGCGGTGGCGCCTTCGCGCAGCTTGCCCGTCAGCTTGAAGCCGACAACCTGCGGCACCAGCATGGAGACGGGTTGGCCCAGCATCGCAGCCTCTGCTTCAATGCCTCCGACACCCCAGCCCAGAACGCCCAGACCATTGATCATTGTGGTGTGCGAGTCTGTGCCGACAACGGTATCCGGATAGGCGGTGACGGTGCCGTCGCTGTTTTCGCGCGTGAAGACGACGCGTGCCAGATACTCCAGGTTGACCTGGTGGCAGATGCCCATGCCCGGAGGTACGGCCGAGAAGTTGCGGAAAGCGGTTTGACCCCACTTGAGGAAGGCATAGCGTTCGCGATTGCGGGTGAACTCCAGAGCGGCGTTCAGATCGTAAGCATTGGCCGCGCCGTATTCATCTACCTGTACGGAGTGGTCGATGACCAGTTCGGCAGGCTGCAGCGGGTTGATCTTCTGCGGGTCGCCGCCGAGCACCTTCATGGCATCGCGCATGGCTGCGAGATCGACGATGGCGGGCACGCCGGTGAAGTCCTGCATCAGTACGCGGGCCGGCATGTACGCGATCTCGCGCGCGGGCTCGGCTTCCGCGTCCCAGTTGGCCAGGAACTGGATGTCGTCGGCGGTGACGCTCTTGCCGTCCTCATGGCGCAGCAGGTTCTCCAGCAGGATGCGCAGAGAGAAGGGCAGCTTGGAAAGGTCAGTGCCGAGCTTGGCTGCCAGCGCGGGAAGCGAGTAGTACTGCACGGTTTGAGCGCCGGAGTTCAGCGTAGCGGCTGCTCCAAAGCTATTGGGGTTGGTGGTTGCCATCGGGGTCGGATCTCCTCGGCCTCTGGACGCACTGAGGCCAGTGTGATGGCTCCTCGCAAGGGATGGCGAGCGAAGGAGCGTGACATGGGTTGTGACGGGGGAAAACAGGAGCGCGCGCGGAGCGCAGGGGCTCAGCGTCCGCGGTCATGGCGGCCTCGGCGGAATCGCTTCAAGGTTCGCAGGCTCATGGCTGTCATCTTACGCCGTACGAATTCCGGTTGGATAGTGGCACGTACGCACGATGCTGCGCAGGCTGGCGGCGTTGCTCGCGGAAGACCGCTTTTTTGCAGATTTCGAAGGGTGCTTCCAGAGGCTGTGGAATTGCATCCAACGGCACGGAGCGAGCGAAACCCGGGGCTGAGAGCCGGGTTTTACTCGAATGAGGAGATTCGTTATGTACCGCACAGCGCACCATGCTCTTCGCACGCTGATGTTCGCCGCCGCGACCGGCTGTGTTGTTCTGGGCGTGGCTGGTTGCAACGGATGCAACACCACAGGAACGCAGCCTGCCACCATCGTGGACAACAATCCTCCGGACACCAATAACGGCCAAGACCCGGCGCTGGCCAATATGGACGCGACCGGTGCGCCGCCGGCATCCAATGCCACGACCGCAACGCCCAGAATGCAGGGGCGGACCGCGGTTGCGGGCCAGAGCGCCAGCTATGCTCCCCAGCAAAGCAGTGAAGCGTACAGCGATGGTCAGCAGGCCCCGGCACCGATCGTAGACGCCTATAGCAATCCGCAGCAGGGCAATGCTCCGCAGTACAACGGCCCCCAGTACAACGCGCCCCAGCAGAGCGACGATCAGTACAACGGTGCATATCCGCAGCAGGCTTATGACAGCGGCTACGATCAGGGAGCCAATGACGAGCAGCAGCCGGTCTATAGCGATCAGGCGCCGCCTCCCTTGCCGGAGTATGAGCAGCCGCCCGCGCCTGAGGATAATGACCTTTGGACGCCCGGCTACTGGGGCTGGGGCAACGCAGGCTATTACTGGGTTCCCGGGGCCTGGGTGGCCGCACCCTATTACGGCGCCTTGTGGACGCCGCCCTACTGGGGTTGGTACGGCGGACGGTATCTCTTTCATCACGGCTACTGGGGACCGCATGTCGGCTTTTACGGCGGCATCAACTACGGCTGCGGCTATATCGGCACAGGCTACTGGGGCGGCTACTGGCACGGGCATGACTTCTGGTACAACCGCTCGGTCACACGCGTGAACGTGGTGAACATTCACAACGTTTACAACCGCACGGTGGTCTATAACAACGTGCGCTACGGTGCGCAGCCCATGAACCGTGTCAGCTACAACGGCGGACATGGCGGCATCAACATGGCTCCGCGCCCGTTTGAGATGGCTGCCATGCGTGAGCGGCATGAGGGGCCCACCACTATGCAAATGCAGGCGCACAACGCGGCGATGAATAACCGTGCGCAGTCGTTCAATGCCAACCACGGTGCGCCCTCCAGCCTTGCGGCGGCGCACGCCTACGGTCAGACAAACGCCATCCGCGCGACGCCCACAGGCGTAACGACAGGACGCCCTGGGATGAATGGTGTGCCTGCGGGCAACGGCAATCACGGAGCTCCGAACGGCGGCTTGAACAACAGCGTCAACCCGATGAATCGCGGCTCAGTGACAAACAATATGGCGCATCCGGGCATCGTGCAGAACGGCACCGCACCTGCGAATGCGCAGAACAGTATGCAGCGGCACCAGAACGGAAACGTCAACGGAAATAGCCAGTTCCGTGAACAGAATGGGCAGTTCCAGCAACAGCATCAGACTGCGCAGCCGGGTTCTGCTTCACAGAGCAATATGCAGCACGGCATGGAAAATCGCCCTGCGACGACCAATACCGGAGCACGGCAACAACAGTTTGAAACACGCACGCCCGGTGCGGAGAACATGCATTCGAACCAGCAGAACAATTGGCAGAATGTGCAGCGCCCTGCTACGGAGAGCCGTCCGTCTGTAACGCGGGAGGTTCCGCAGCAACAACAATCGCAGCGACAGAATGAGGTGCGGCACAGCGCGCCGCAGATGCACGAGATGCAGCGTCCGCAGCAGCAACAGCATGAAGTGCAGCATGCCGCACCGCAAATGCATGAGCAGCCGCATCCGCAGCACTCCGAGCCTCATGGGGGCGGAGACGGTGAGCATCATCACTAATTGTTGTCTGCTCGACACAGCAAAGCCCGCTCCTTGAGCGGGCTTTGCTGCTACAGGACAAAATGTTTTTCAGCTTCCGAGCGCTACCTGTACCAGCAGCACCGCGTTCAGGGCCAGGATGATTCCGGCTACGATCCATCCGGCGATTCGCGTCTGCATGCCGGAGCGGAACTCTCCCATCACGTCTTTGCGCGCGGTCAGCAGCAACAGGGGAATCAGCGCTGCTGGCAGTGAGAAGCTCAACAGGACCTGCGATCCGATCAGGATGCGCAGCGGATCCCACCCCATGCCGATGACGACCAACGCAGGCAGCACCGTGATGAAGCGGCGCAGGAAGATGGGGAACTTTACCTCAAGAAACCCTTCGATCACGACCTGACCGGCCATGACGCCTACCGTCGAGCTTGAGAGGCCAGAGCACAGCAGGGCAACGGCAAAGACGACGGCGGCTCCACGTCCCAGCAGAGGGCCGAGCGTGTGAAAGGCGTCCTGAATCGTGGGCTGCGCGCTTGGCCCTTTGAAGAGGGCAACGGCAGCCATCACGATCATGGCGGAGTTGATAAGCCAGGCGCCGTTCATCGCCACGAAGACATCTACCAGCTCGAAGTGCAGATACTGGCGCAGTACATTCGGCAGCGCGCGTTTCGGCGGAGGGGCAAGCTCCAGCAGCCGCGGCTGCACCAGAGCGGAATGCAGGTAGATCACATGCGGCATGACGGTCGCGCCCAGCATGCCTACGGCTGCGTAAACGCTGGCCTGCATCGCGTGCGGATCAAAGCGCGGTAGCAGCGTTGAGACAAAGGCGCTATGCCAGTCCGGGTGTACAAGAAAGACTTCAAAGCCGTAGCAAAGCCCAATGGCGCCGACAAAGGCCATGATGCCGCGTTCGAGCCACTGATAGCCTGCGAGATCGAGTGCCAGGATGGCGACAACGGCTACGGTTGCGATGAGCGCAGAAATCATCAGCGTTGCGGTGGGGCTGTAGCCATGGGCATGTAACGCCGGTCCAAGCAGGAGATCGAGCCCCATGGCTGCGCCGAGAAACTCGGCGAGGTCGGTGGCCACCGCGGAGATCTCGGCGGCGATCCAGAGCGCAATCGTCCAGCCGCGCGAGAAGTGTGCGCGGCAGTTCTGCGGGAGCGTGCGTCCGGTGACGATACCCAGCTTGGCAGAGAGGTACTGGATGAGAATGGCCATGGCGTTGGACCACAGCAAAACCCACAGCAGGCGGTAGCCGAACTGCGCTCCGCCCAGAAGATTGGTCGCAAAGTTGCCGGGGTCGATATAGGCCACGGAGGCAACGAAGGCGGGCCCGAAGTACGAGCGCATACGATCGGCACGGAAGCTCGCGCCGGAGGCAGCGGCTGCGCTGGCAGCCGGGGAGGTGGCTTGATCGGGAAAGCGGATGCTCTCGCTCGACGGCGCAGACTCACTCATATCGCCGCAGTATATTTTAGGTAAGCCTAATTATTCAACGGAAAATAGCCTGTTGCTGGAAGCAGCATCAATATTGCTTGCGTATGCTGCAGTCTTTGCCGTCCGGCTGTGCTGGGAGGGGCAAACGCAGGCAGCAGGTTGCGTGTTCGCGGAACCTCGGACAGGGCCGCCGCAGCCGCGCTGCCCGCGCGGCTGCGGCGCCTGGCGTAGCTTATTGTCCGGTGGAGCCAAAGCCGCCTGTGCCGCGGGGGGCTTCGGCCAGCGTGTCGGTTTCCTCAAAGCGAGCTTCGATGCGACGTACGATGCGGAGTTGTGCGATGCGATGGCCGGGAGCGATCTCCTGCGGCTCTTTGGAGAGATTGGTGAGTACGATCTTCAGTTCGCCGCGATAGCCGGGGTCGATGACGCCGGCCAGCGTGGTGATGCCGCGAATCGCCAGACCGCTACGGTCCTCTACCAGCGCGCCGTGGGTGGACGGTAGCTCCATGGCGAGCCCGGTGCGGACGGCGAGCGTTTGTCCGGGTGTCAGCGTGGTTGCTTCGGCAGCAAAGAGATCAGCGGCAAGGTCGCCATAGGCTCCCTGGTGGGCGTAGCGCGGCGGCTGGGCGTTGGGCAGCAGGCGTTGCACGAGGATGCGAGGCGTTTCGATCGAGTCGTTCATAATGTGGCCTTTCAGTGTCGCGAACGCGGAGGAGAATTCGCGCGTGGTGCTTGGGATGGAGGAGCTATGGCTGGCAGCTGGGCTCAGGCGTTTCTTGCGGGGCGCGCTTCTGTCGAGCGGAAGAGGTAGACCGTGAGCACGCAGATCAAGGGCTCCAGAGGGTGGCGGAAGCGGGCCTGCACCGTGACCAGGTAGTAGGGAAGGGGGGAGAGAAGGAATACCCAGAAAAACAGCCATGCTCCTGGAACGCGTCTGCGCAGAGCGAGCGCGAGGCCAAAAAGTCCGGTCGTGCTCAACACGCCGTAGTTGAGCAGGCGCAGCGCTTCGCTGACGGTCATGCGGTCGGCGGCATGCGGCCAGATGTACCAGAAGTACTGCACGCGATAGGCGGTGAACTTGGCGTAAAGCTCTGGATGCGCCTTGATGTTGGAGAGAGCCTGCTGCTGTCGCATGTGCGCGAAGCGCACCTCCCCCATGCGGGTGAACTGGCGGAACTCGGCATCATCAGGTGCGAGGGTAAGCGCCGTGCCCCAGGGGATCGCATCGTGGTACCAGACTGAGGCGTTCCAGAGCTCGATGCCGAAGTTGGAGCGAGCCGGAACAAAAGCGTGCAACGCACGTTCGTTGCGCACGATCCATGGTGTCAGGCAGAGCCATACCAGCAGAAAGCTCAGAGCCGCTCCAGCCCATCCGCGTAGAAAGCCCAGTCGCGGCCAGAGAATCCAGGCCGTGACGCCCGGCCAGCAGATGAGCAGCGTTGTGTTGGAGAGTGCGAGCACGCCCCAGAGCAGGCCATAGATTCCCCACGCACTCATGCGTGCCTGCGCGGGGCGCGTGCCGGTCTGTTCTCCTGTGCCGCGCAGGCGTAGCGCAAAGACCAGGGCCCAGGTAAAGAGTGTGGTGGAGATCGCGGTCTCCCAAAGCCAATGCACGGCAAACTGCATTGCCGCCGGGTGCAGCGCCCACGCCCAGGCGGACCACAGGGCAACAGGAGCTGCCTTGGTGGCGTTACGGCGCGCCAGGCCGAAGGCATCGAGGCAGCGCGCGGCGATCTCGTAGACGGCAGGCGCGACCAGGGCCGAGGCGAGACTGTCCAGAATCATCAGGAACGCCGCTGCGCCCTGGCTATAAATGCCGAAGAGCTTGAACGCCAGGGCCATCAACAGCGGATACAGAGGAGGAAGCCACGCCGTGGGGCCGCTGTTGCCGTTGAAGGGGCTGGAGTAGCCGTGGCCGAGCACGAGGGAGCGCGCGATGCGTCCAGCCTCGAAGCCATAATCAAAGTGGTCGTCCAGCGAGCGTACGCGGAAGGTATGGCCGATCAGAATGCAAAGCAGGCGGATGGCAAAGGCCGCCCAGAAAATATTCGAGGGAGCACGAAAAAAAGAGGGTTTTCGAGGGCTGGCGTTCATCGATCCCCCTCATTTTAGATGGGAATGGCAGGGCACCGTCTTTTCTGCCGTATAAACCGTTGTCCCCGCGTGCTCGATCTGGTATATTTGAATGGTTTGGCGAAGCTGTCTGCTTTACTAGTCAGCTAGGCCGAAGGGCAAACCGGCATTTATGTCGAGGCAGCTCCGGCCGGGCAAAAGAGCCCTCCCTCACAACAGGTTTTGAAGTTCAGGGCAGATGCGGCAAACCGCGTCCGCAAAAGGAAACAGCCATGTACGCAGTGATCCGCACCGGCGGTAAGCAGTACCGCGTCGCCCCCGGCGACACCGTGAAGATTGAAAAGTCGGCACACGAAAACGGCACACTCGAGTTTTCCGATGTGCTCGCCGTCTCCGGCGAAGAGGGTAAGTTCGAGCAGGAACTTAAGGGCGCCAAGGTGCTCGCTTCCGTTGTTGGCGAAGGCCGCGGCGAGAAGATCCTCGTCTTCCACTACAAGCGCAAGAAGCAGTACAAGAAGCTTCAGGGCCACCGCCAGAGCTTCGTGGAAGTGAAGATCAACGAGATTCAGGTAAACGGCAAGAGCTTCAAGGCCTAAGCCGAAAAATTTTGAAGAGGTAACGCTCAAATGGCACATAAAAAAGGTCTTGGTAGCTCTAAGAATGGCCGTGACTCAAACGCGCAGCGCCTTGGCGTGAAGCGCTTCTCCGGCGAAACCGTCACCGGCGGCTCCATCCTGGTTCGCCAGCGTGGCACACCGCTGAAGGCTGGCAAGAACGTCGGCCGCGGCTCCGATGACACGCTCTTTGCGAAGGTCGACGGCGTCGTCAAGTTCCAGAACCGTGGACAGCACGGCCGCTTCGTCTCGATCGAGCCGGTCATCGCAGCCTAAGTTCGGCAAACCCGCTTTTAGAAAAGCCCCGCACAAGCGGGGCTTTTTCTATTGCAGACGCCGATTGCTTTTGTGAGTTCGAGACGCTTTGCCGTTGCCTGCCCTAGCGGGTCAGCAGGGCAAAGGACTCTCGGGCAGCGCCGAGAATGTGTTCGATCTCGGTAGTTCCGATCGCTGTAGAGACAAACGCCGCTTCATACTGGCTGGGCGGAAGCCATACGCCGCGTTCCAGCATGGCGCGGTGGAAGCGTGCAAAGAGCGTTGCATCTGACGTGCTGGCAGAGGCGAAGTCGTTTACCGCCGTTGGCGTGAAGAACCAGGTGCCCATGGAGCCGACACGATTGGTTGTGAGCGCGATGCCGTACTCGGCCGCGGCTGCGGCAACGCCTGCAAAGACGGTCGCGCTGGTCTCTTCAAGCTGTGGGTAGATCTCGGCTTTGTTGTCGAGCAGATAACGTAGCGTGGCGATTCCCGCAGCCATGGCGAGAGGGTTGCCGCTCAGCGTTCCCGCCTGATACACCGGGCCGAGCGGAGCAAGCTTTTCCATAATGTCGGCGCGTCCGCCGAAGACGCCAACGGGTAGTCCGCCGCCGACGATCTTTCCAAGTGTAACCAGATCGGGCTTAAGCTCAGGCGTGGTAAAGCCATAGAAGCCCTGCGCGCCGCCGGCGGAGAGACGGAAGCCGGTCATGACCTCGTCGAAGATCAGCAGTGCGCCTTCGCGCCGCGTGATCTCGCGCAGGCCGCGCAGAAAGCCTTCCGTGGGCGCGATCGTGCCGGCGTTGCCGACCACCGGCTCCAGAATGATGGCGGCGATCAGGCCGGGGTGCGAAGCGAAGGCTTCCTCTACCGCACTGAGGTCGTTGTACGGCAACGCGAGCGTGTGCATCGCTGTTTCTGCGGGCACGCCTGCCGAACCGGGAATGCCGAAGGTGGCAAGGCCGGAGCCCGCCTTGACCAGTAGAGCGTCGGCGTGGCCGTGGTAGCAGCCTTCAAATTTGAGGACAAAGGGGCGGTCCGTGTAGCCGCGGGCCAGCCGAATGGCGCTCATGCAGGCTTCGGTTCCGGAGGAGACAAAGCGCATCCGCTCCATGGCAGGGAAGCACTGCTGAACCAGTTCAGCGAGTTCAGCTTCCGCAGGGGTGGAGGCACCGAACGAGGGGCTGGCCGAGGCTGCGCGCTGGATGGCTGCCACGGCAGGCGGGAAGGCGTGGCCGAAGAGCATCGGTCCCCAGGAACCAAAGAGGTCGACATAGCGATTGCCGTCCGCATCGGTCAGGTAGGCCCCTTCCGCGCTGACGACAAAAGGCGGGTGGCCACCGACCGCGCGGAAGGCGCGTACGGGGGAGTCGACGCCGCCGGGGAGCAGGGTTTCGGCGCGCTGTTGCAGTTCGGCGGAGCGGGTAAAGCGATAAGGCATGGCCACAGTATAGGAGGCGCGCGATCGTGTGGGGTGTCCGCGTGCGTTCAACGGCCGTAGGTTGCCCGGAATGTCCACAACCACGGCGACCGCGGTCGTAAGCGTTTGCACCGTATTTGAGGCAACGGCCGCAAAGCCTTGTATAGCGGCATTTTTTTGACACAAGAGTGTTTTTCTTTCACCTTTTCTTCGCTAAAGTGTGGGCATGGAACGCGAGCGGAAAACCTCTGGAAAGGCTGTGCATCGGGCGGCGCCTCTGGAAACGGCCTACGCTTCTCCGGCGCATCAGCGTGTGGCAGAGGCCAAGAACAGGATTCGTGGTTTGGCGAGGCGAACTTTCTCGAAACCTGTTCTCTCGGAGCTGGGAGGCTTTGCCGGACTGTTTGCGCTGGATACCGCCAAATTTCCCGAGCCGGTGCTGGTGGCTTCAGCAGATGGCGTGGGCAGCAAGCTGCAGTTAGCGGCGGAGCTGGGGCTGCATGCTTCTGTGGCGGCCGATCTGGTGAACCACTGTGCAAACGACCTTGCGGTGCAGGGCGCCACGCCGCTTTTCTTTCTTGACCACATCGCGGCGGCGCGGCTGGATGCCGAGGTGGTAGGGCAGATCGCCAGCGGTTTCGTAGACGCTTGTCGAGCGAACGGGATGGCGTTGCTGGGTGGTGAGACCGCCGAGATGCCGTTACTCTTTCGGCCCGAAGGTCACTACGAGCTGGCGGGTTTCGCCGTTGGCGTGGTGAGCCGGCCTCAGATGGTGACCGGAGCCACGATTGAAGAAGGGGATGTGCTGTTGGCGTTGCCCTCCACAGGACTGCACACTGAGGGATATGCCCTGGCGCAGCGCCTGCTCCTGGAGGAAGCCGGCTACCAGCACGGGCAGTACGTCACGGCACTGGGCGATAAGGTGGGTGCAGCGCTTATGCGGCCGCATCGCAGCTATCTCACGCCGATTCGTAAGTTGCTGCCGTACGCGCGGGGCTTTGCGCACATTACCGGGGGCGGGCTGAGCGCCAACCTGCCGCGTATTTTGCCCAAGGGCCTTGGGGCGGAAGTCGATCTGTCGTCGTGGGAGGTTCCGGCGTTGTTTGCGCACCTGGCCGAGCTGGGGACGCTGGGGCGTGCGGAGATGTTTGCCACCTTCAATATGGGGGTGGGGCTGGTGGCGGTCTTACGTCCGGATGGAGTGAAGGCCGCGCGTCTGGTACTCTCCCGTTTAAACGAGCGCTGCTTTGTCCTTGGCCGAGTTGTCCGAAGCACGCAACGAACTGTGTTGTATCGCTGACGCCTGACTGGTGTTGCTGAGCCTCGATGGTTTCTCCTGTCCAGCGATCTGTGGTGCTTTCGCAGTGGTCGTGAATCAGAAGATCTTGAAGAAGGTAGCGGTATGCACGAAGAAATTCCTGCAGAAACGACATCTCGGCCGCGACGGCTGGGGTTCCTGATCTCTGGCGGCGCGGAGCATGTGTTGCTTGTCGCGGAGGCGATTGCGTCTGGTCGTCTGGCTGGCTGCGAAATTGCGATTGTGGTGTGCAACATCCCTGGGGCGCCGGGAGCTGAAGCGGCTCGGCAGGCGGGGGTGCAGACCGTCACCATGGAAGCTAGGGGGCTCAATCCGCGCGACCACGAAGCCGCGGTGGATGCACTTATGCGGCGTATGCGCGTGGATATCGTGTGTCTGGCAGGTTATCTGCGAAAGTTGAGCGTGGCGTTTCTGCGCCATTGGCCGAACCGGGTGCTGGCGGTGCATGGTTCGCTTCTGCCGGCCTTTGCACGGCCACGTCCTGCGCGTGAGGCTGTGGAGTTCGGAGTTCGTCTGACCGGATGCACGGTGTACGTGGTGGATGAGCGTATGGAAGGCGGCGTGGTGCTGGAGCAGCAGGCGCTTGCGGTGGAGGAAGAAGAGACTGAGCAAAGTCTGCTGGAGAGGCTTGTGCCGCTCGAGGCTGAGGCCTATATCAACGCGCTGGAACGCTTTGTCTCCGGAGAGTGGGAGATCGACGGTCGTCGCTACCGGCGTAAGCCGCGAGAGCTAGAAGCCCGCCTGGTGCAGCAGGGCGAGTGGTGAGAGGGTGAACAGCAGCGTGAAGCCCAGGGCCAGAAGGAGGCCGAGAAAGTAGACCATGGTCCGGGTATCAGGGTGCGCGGGTTCGTCCGCGGTGAAGCAGCGCCAGAGCATGCCAGCGCCTACAAACGCAAAGACCCACTGGGTCATCGGGCCGAAGAAGTTGCCGTTTGCAGCATTGACCGTGAGCCCAAAGAAGATCAGACAGGTGGCGGTGATCAGTAACCGCTGCAACTTGCCCAGCGCATAGGTGGCTTTGGAGCCGTCCAGCCCGCCGAGAGGCAACAGATTGAAGAGGTTGATCCAGGCTCCGACGTTGGCCAGCACCAGAAAAATGGCGTGGTGCGTCACAAGCCAGATTCCCAGGCAGAGGAGCGCGGCAACAAGGCCGTAGGCCGGTCCTGCCAGGGAAACCAGCGCCAGCTCTTCTGCGGCGACATCCTGGGCAAACCAGCGCACATACGCCCCGAGAAACGGGATCAGGATCGGAAGCTCGGGTTTGTAGCCGCGTCGCTTCAGCGTGAGGTAGTGCCCCATCTCGTGGATCATCAGCATCGCGGTAAAGCCGAGCGCAAACTTCCAGCCGAAGAGCAGCCAGTAGAAGGAGAAAAAGCTCAGAAAGCCGAGCAGGAACTTAATTTTGAAGAGTACAAAGAGCGCAGATTTTGCTTTGAAGAGAAAAAGCAGAACCGGCGCCAGCGGGCCGAGGCGCTTTTTCCAGCGGGACTCGCGTTCCTGTTCCTTGTCGAGCCTGTCCTGAATTTGCGCGATATGCTGGCGAATCGTCGCAGCTTGCTGGGTCTCTTCCGGGAGCCAGCGGAGCATCTCGCGCCAGAAACCGAGCGCCTCTGGGAAACGGTCAGCCTGTTCGAGCGCCTGGGCCTGATTGGCGAGTGCGGTCAGGTGCTGTCCATAGGTCAGGGTGCCGCACTCCGGGCACACGAGTGCGGTACCGTCGCCAAGCCAGAGCTCACAGCCGGGGCAGTTGTGGATCGCTTGCGGATTCGTGGAGCCGTTTTCAGCGGCCTCGGCGTTCAGGAGCTGCTCAGCCATGCTGGCCATTCTAGCTGGGTGTCTTTTGATGTGCTCTTCAGGAATCAACAGCACCTCGCGTGAAAACTTAAAGTGCTGCTTGAGGGTGGGGTTTACTTTTTATGTTCCCCCTTTTGAGCAGGGCAAAGCAAAAAAAGGGAACCGTACAAAACACTCGCGGCCGGGAGTCCAAAATCCTATACTTTTCTAAGCTTTTGCTATGGGAACGCACCATCCAATCCGCAAGCAGGTCGCCCCGCCCGAGATTCCGGACAAGCTGTACTTCCGGATCGGCGACGTAGCGCGCCTGTGTGAAGTGCCGGCCTACGTATTGCGTTTCTGGGAGACCGAGTTTCCCCAGCTGAAGCCGAACAAAGGCGGAACAGGACAGCGTCTCTACCGCCGTCGCGATGTTGAAATGGCGCTTCGCATCAAGAGTCTGCTCTACGATCAGGGTTATACGATCCCCGGGGCTCGTCAGGTCTTCAAGAATGAGTCGCGTCCGCAGGAGATGGGGCCGGTCATGGCGCAGGCCGCTGAGACCGAGCCCGTGCTGGACGAAGCTTCTGCGATCGATCCAGTTGCTGCCGTCTCTCCCGAGCCGGTTCAGGGGCTTGTCCTCTCCCCGGCAATCTCGGCTACAGAGCAGGAGGAGCGTGACCGCAGGCTTAGTCTGCTGCGGACGGAGATGCGCGATCTGCTGGGAATGCTCTCGCGACCGTTTGCCTCTGCCCATCCGCTGGCGGAGCAGAAGGTGCAGGCACTTCGTCCTCGCCTTGTGACCGCGATGAAGCCCGCGCGTTCTCTCAATCAGCCGGATCTCTTCGGCGGGGTTGCTGAGGAGCCTCCCGGGCCTAAGGTCTGCTGATTCTCTGTCCTTGTGCGTTTGCCTGGCTCTGCGCAAAGCGCTGTCCGTGGCGAAGGTGACCTGAGAGAATGAAGCAGTACCGCATGTCTACATCGCTACAACAACCTGAGCCCTCTCGTGAGCCGCTGTCGGAGCCGGATCTTCTTGATCCTGCGCAGACGCCTCAGCCCGTAGCGCCTGTGGCGGAGATGCCGGAGACGAAGATGCCGCGAGCGCAGACCGTGGCCTCGGCCGCGCTGCTGCTGATGGTGTGGAACCTGCTCTCCGGCCTGTTAGGCCTGGTGCGGACCAAGTACATCAACCATATCTTCGGGGCCAGCTCCGCCACCGATGCCTACAACGCAGCCTTCCAGCTGCCGGATATGATCAGCTATTTCCTGATCGGCGGTGTGGGGTCTGCCACGCTGGTTACGATGCTGACGCGCTTTCACGAGCGCGGCGACACCGAGGGCGAAGACAGAACGCTGTCGGCGGTGCTGAACGCCATGCTGATCGTGTTGACCGCAGCGATTCTGCTGGCCGAGCTTCTGGCGCCGCTCTATGTACATCTTGCGTTTCCGCGGTTTGACCCGCCGACCGCAGCGTTGTGCACCTCGTTGACGCGGCTGCTCCTGCCGGCTCAGATCTTCTTCTTTGCCGGAGGCGTATTTGGAGCCCGCCTTCTGGCGCGCCGGTTCTTTCTCTATCAGGCGGTGGCACCGTTTATTTACACGCTGGGAATCATCGCGGGCGCGTTCCTTTTTTCTGGTCGCTATGGCGTCTACTCGCTGCCGATCGGCGTGCTGATCGGCGTCGTGCTTGGGCCTGGCTTGTTGCAGGCGGCGGGCGCGTTTCGCTCAGGCTTGAAGTACACGCCGGGTTGGACACTGAACGATCCGGCTTTTCGGGAGTGGCTTCGCCTGAACCTGCCGCTTATGCTCGGCATCACCGTCGGCATGAGCGACAAATGGATCATGGCCCACTTTGCCTCGGCGGATCAGGGAGGCATCTCGCGCCTGACCGTGGCAAAGAGCCTCTTCAGCGCTCCGCTGAATATCGTGGGTGGCGCTGCCGGTGCGGCCTCGCTGCCGTTCTTTGCCCGCCTGTACGCGCAGGGCAAGGTCTATGAGTTCTCGTCCTCAGTGGCGCGTTCTGTCTCTCGTTTGCTGGAGTTCGGTGCGCTGATCGGTGCCTGGATGATTGCGCTGGCGCCCTGGCTGCTGGATCTCTTCCGTGGCGGTAGTTTCCATCGTGCGGACGCGGCAGAAACGACACGTTACTTTGTTGTGTTCTCCCTGACCCTGGGAGTCTGGTCGGCTCAGGGCATTTATGCGCGAGCATTTTATGCGGCGGGCAATGCTCGAACGCCGTTGGTTGCCGGGACAGTGATTACGCTGCTGAGCCTGCCGGTGTACTGGGTGCTCTTCCGTCTGCTGGGAACGACGGGCCTTTCTCTGGCAAGCGATCTCGGTATGCTCAGCTACACCGCGATCCTTGCGGTGCTGCTGCACAAGTCTCGTCTGGTTTCAATTGCGCATCTGGAAGGAATGCAGCTGCTCAAAGCCTACGGCGCTGCGGTGCTGGCCGGGACGGTGACATGGCTTGTCGCCACGTATCTTCCGTCCCCGAAGTCCCACAGCGGCGACTTGGTTGTGCTCGCTGTGGGATCGGTCGTTTGGGCGCTGGTGGGCTTCAGCGTGCTGTTGCTTTCCGGCAGTGAGCTGCCTCGGCAACTGCTGCGTCGCTTCCGCCGCTAACCGCTACTGTTTGGGCTCGGCGGGTGGCTGCTGGGCCTTGGTAGCTTCCTGATCGGCTTCATCCTGCTTACGAGCCGCGTCCTTTACCTTGTCGCTCTTCAAGGCTTTGTGCGCGGCCTTATCGGCCTTTGCTTGGGCTTTGTCGGCTTTTGCCTGCTGCTTGGCCTGTTGTTCCGCCTGCTTGCGGTCGGTTTCGTTGGTCTGTGCGTATGCGGCGCCGCCAAGGCTGAGGAGCATGGCCAGGGCCGCGGTAGTTTGCCATTTTTTCATCACTGAGAAAAACCTCCGGCAAACTAAGACGCCGCGATCTGCAGAGGTGGTAGTAGCGCGGCGTCTTTTTCTTTGCGTTATATGGAAAGAATGTTTAGGCGCTCTTGGCGTCTTCGTACTCCTCATGCCACGCGGTTTGAATGGCTTCCAGAATGCCCTCGTTGGACTTGGCTGGATCGCCTACAAAGCCCGGAAGCTGCGTGACCCATTTGTGCAGGTCGGTGAAACGGATGGAATAGGGGTCGGTATCAGGAAACATCTCCTGCAGTTGAATGCCGATTTCTTCCGTATCGGTCCAGTTGATTTCGCGGGGCATCGCAAACTCCTTCGCGGTTCAGTGTACGCGGACGTACACTGAACTGCGAACTCTCACCCTCATCACTTCAGGAGTAAGACGAGATGTCGGAGCTTGTTTCCCCTGCGCTCTCTGATAGGCCAGCTCTCTCGCAGACCGAACGTATTGTGGATACGTTGGTTGCACCCAGCAAGACCTTTACCGATATCCTGCGCAACGGCTCCTGGTGGGCTCCGTTCGTGCTGATCTGTATCCTCGCCCTCGTCTCGAGCGCTGTGGTGGGCAACAAGATCGGGTGGGATGCCGTAACGCAGCAACAGATCATGAAAAGCCCACGTGCAGCTGAACAGATGGCGCAGTTGAAGCCAGAGGATCGGGCTTCTCGCTTGCGACTCAGCGCAAAGGTGAGCCAGTATGTCTCCTACTCCGTGCCTGTGTTGATTTTGCTGATTTCCGCGCTGTGCGTGGTGGTGCTGTGGATGAGCATTAACTTCGGACTTGGCGCTCAAACCAGCTTCAACCAGATCTTTGCGGTTTGGATGTACGCCGGTTTGCCGAAGTTATTTATCACGCTGCTGAACATCGTCTTCGTGCTGGCGGGCATCGGTACGGAGAGCTATGACATCAAGAACCCGGTTGGCACAAACCTTGGCTATTACCTTTCGGACGCGCCGGCATGGCTGCAGGGACTCGGCAGCTGGCTGGATATCTTCAACCTCTGGGGGCTTTACCTGCTGGTGTTGGGCGTAAGCGTTGTGGCGAAGAAGACCAAGGGGCAGGCGGCCGCGGTGGTTGTTGGATGGTGGGTGGTTTGTCTGCTGGTTGCCGTGGGGTGGACGGCTGCTTTCGGCGGCTAACTCGTAACGAGAGACAAACGGCGTTGAGAGCAGAGCTCTCAACGCCGTCTCTTTTGCGTGAAAGGCTAAGGCTACTCGCTGAGGAACGAAAGCAAGGCCTTGTTCACCTCAGCAGCATGCGTCCAGTTCAGGCCGTGCGGTCCGCCCTGAACCACATGCAGCTGGGCGTGCGGTACAAACTGTTGCACACGTGCTCCGGTAGCGTCCAGAGGCAGAATGAGGTCGTCATCGCCGTGGAGCACCAGCGTCGGTACCTTCACCTGCGCAAGGTCTTCGCGGAAGTCTTCCAGCCACGCGTCCACGCAGTGCAGCATCGCCAGGTAGTAGGACCCTGTCGCGACGTTGAAGCTTGCATGGATTGCGGCATCGGAGACGTCTGTTCCACCAACGAGCTTCTTAGAGTAGAAGTTCTTGAGGAAGCCCTCCAGGAAAACGAAGCGGTCTTTTTCAATGCCGGACTTGATGCCATCGAAGACGCTGGGGTCAATGCCGTCGGGGTTATTTCCATCCTTCCGCATGGCGGGCGTGATTGCGGCCATGAAGACAGCCTTGCTCACGCGCCCAGTGTCGTACTTGCCCAGATAGCGCGCTACTTCGCCACCGCCCATGGAGAAGCCCACGATCGTCAGATCCTTCAGATCGAGCGCCTCGATCAGCTTGTAGGTGTCTTCGGCGAGCGTGTTGTAGTTGTAGCCTTCGCTGGGTTGCGAGGAGCGTCCGAAGCCGCGGCGATCATAGGTGATTACGCGATAACCGGCAGCGAGCAACGCTGCGGTCTGCTTTTCCCAGGAAGCGCCATTGAGCGGCCAGCCGTGGATCAGCAACACCGGCTTTCCTGTGCCGCGATCCTCGTAATAGATCTGAATGTCTGCGTTGTTTTCTTGTCCGACTGTGAGGAATGCCATAAGACAACTCTCCTTCGTGCATTGTGAGATGCTGCAAGTCCTGCGAGCGATGGAAATCCTACACCGCTTCTCTGCAGCGGTTAGAAGAAGAGTTGGAGAAAATGAAAAAGCGCCGAAGGCTCGGCGCTTTTTCAGGAAGGGCAAGGGCTAAGGCTATTCAGCACCCCAGCGCTTGAAGACCAACGAACCGTTCGTTCCACCGAAGCCGAAGCTGTTGGAAAGAGCGTAGTCGATCTTGGCAGCCTGTGGCTTGTGGGGCACGTAGTTCAGACGGCATGCGGGATCGGCTTCGTTGAGGTTTATGGTCGGAGGAGCGGTCTGGTTGAGCATGGCCAGAACCGTGATGCCTGCCTCCAGACCACCGGCGCCACCGAGCAGGTGACCCGTCATGGACTTGGTGGAGGAAACCAGCAGCGTGTGGTCCTTGGCGCGCTCTCCGAAGACGTTTTCAATTGCTTGCGACTCCAGAGCATCGCCCAGCGGAGTCGAGGTCGCGTGCGCGTTCACGTAGTCGATCTTGTCCGGTGAAATGCCGGCAGACTTCAACGCAGCGTTCATGGCGCGGTAGCATCCTTCGCCTTCAGGGGCCATACCGGTCATATGGAAGGCGTCGCCGCTCATGCCATAGCCGATCACTTCAGCCAGAATGTTTGCGCCGCGTGCCTTGGCAAACTCCAGTTCCTCAAGGATCAGGATTCCAGCGCCTTCACCGACCACGAAGCCGTCGCGGTCCTTATCGAACGGGCGGCAGGCGTGCGTCGGATCGTCGTTGCGTGTGGAGAGCGCCTTCATGGCGGCAAATCCGCCGACACCCATGGGGGTAATCGCGGCTTCGGTGCCACCAGCAATCATGGCGTCGGCATCGCCGCGCTGGATGATCCGGAAGGCATCGCCAATGGAGTGCGCCGAAGAGGTGCAGGCCGTTGCGGTGGCTTCGTTCGGTCCCTTGGCGCCATAGCGGATGGAAACATGGCCAGCGGCCAGGTTCACAATCGAAGCCGGGATGAAGAACGGCGAGATCTTGCGCGGACCACCATTGATCAGGTTCGTGTGCTCGCGCTCGATGACATCAAAACCGCCGATGCCGGAGCCGATGTGCACGCCCACCATGTCGGCATTGGATTCGTTGACGGCAAGTCCTGAATGCTTCATCGCTTCGTCGGCCGCGGCCAGAGCAAAGTGAATGAAGCGGCCCATCTTGCGGGCTTCTTTCTTGTCGACAAACTGGTGGGGATCAAAGTTCTTGACTTCGGCGGCAAAGCGTACCGAATGGCCCGTAAGGTCGAAGCCCTTAATTTCGGCCATGCCGCTCTTGCCGGCAAGAAGGCCAGCCCAGACTTCAGGCGCGGTGTTGCCGACCCCGCAGATCAATCCGAGGCCGGTGACGACGACACGTCGCTGCATTGTGATTCCTTCGTGAGTTGGCGGCTGTTCCGGATGCATCATGCAGGGAACAGCCGTCCGGAGTTACTTCTTGTTCTTCTCGATGTAGTCGATCGCGTCCTTGACGGTCTTGATCTTCTCGGCGTCTTCATCCGGGATCTGGATGTCGAAGGCTTCCTCAAACTGCATGACGAGCTCGACTACGTCGAGCGAATCGGCACCGAGGTCTTCCTGGAAGCTCGCGCCTGGCGTAACTTCCGCTTCATCCACCTGAAGCTGTTCCACAATAATCTGTTTGACCTTTTCGTCAACGGCTGCCATTCGATGCAATCTCCTTCGATTTGCTGATGGGCTCTGTGGCCCTAACCAGCATAATGCCTCAGCTTGCAAGCATACCGGCGCTCTGTGGCGGTGTAAAGCGTGCCCGAGAGGGGAAGAGGCACGAATGTATATATTCTCTTGGTACTTTTGGATGCACAGCCGTACTATTGACAATAGTATCCCTCGACTCTAGTGGAGAAAATTGCAATATGAAACGTGTCTGTTCTTCTTGCAAGTGCGGAGAATACCAACGAATCAATCGCAGGGGATGGCTTCAAAGAAGCGTAATTACTTGGTTTGGCTTCTATCCGTGGGAGTGCGTCATCTGCCGGCGCGTCCGTTTTTTTCATGATGATGGACGGAGCTTAGGTCAGCAAGCCGCTTAGTCACGGTTCCCCACGCGACCTTTGTACGTATAAGTCGAATTGATGAGATCATTCGGATTTTCCGAACGATGAATTTCCAAGAGGCTCTTCTTCCTCTTCGGCGGCTGCGAGCATCTGCAGCATATTTTGTCCCAGCGTTTCTCCCGCCAGGGGTGTTCCCATATCCAGCCGGTTCACGTTACGGAAAGCGCGGTTGACCGTTCGCGTTTTGCGGCCGATTTCGCCCAGCGTGTTCTGGACGGTACCGACCTGCTTTTCGACTTTCTCCATGAGTCCGCCGAATTTTTCGAACTCTTTCTGCGCAGTCATAAAGACCTGATGCACGTCGTGCAGGTTTTTCTGGAACTTTACGGTGCGGAAGACGAGCTGGAAGCTGGTCAGGATCATCGTGAAAGCCGAAGGTCCGGCGATGACGACGTTGCACTGCTGCTGAATTTCCGCGTGCAGGCCGGGACGGCGCATGACTTCGGCATAGAGAGCTTCGGTCGGCAGATACATGATGGCAAAGGGAAGCGTATTGGGCGGGTCAATATATTTATCGCAAATCCGCTTGCCCTCGGTACGGATCGCACGTTCGAAGGCTGTGCTGGCGCGCTTACGGTCCTCCTCTGTTCCATTTTCGTAGGCGTCTTCCAGGCGCTCCCAATCCTCCATCGGGAACTTGGAGTCAAGCGCGAGCAGGACGGTGGTGTCAGGTCCGTTCGGGACCTTCAGGGCAAACTCCACGGTCTCCTGCGTGCCTTTCTTGATCTGTGCGTTGACGACGTACTGATCGGCCGAGAACATCTGCTCCAGTTGCTGGCCGAGCAGGAATTCACCGACGATGCCGCGTGCCTTTACGTTCGAGAGCACGCGCTTGAGGTCGCCGACGCCTGCAGCCAGAGTTGTCATCTCCCCGAGCCCCTTGTGCACGGTGGCAAGCTGGTCCGTAACAGCACCGAAGCTCTCGGTGAGCCGTGTATGCAGGGTTTGCTGCAGCTTTTCGTCTACGGTGGCGCGCATTTGTTCCAGCTTGGCGGCGTTATCCTGATTCAGCTTGTCGAGCCGCTGCTGCATTGCCTCGCGCAGCTTGCTCTGCTCCGCGGTCTGGGCGAGGGAAAGCTCGTTCAGGCGTGAATGCAGTGTTTCGCGGCTGTCGTTGAGCTGCCGCGTGGTTTCCGAGGTAAAGCCAATCAGGCGCTGCTGTAGAGCGGCCAGCTGGTTTTCCACGTTTTTACGAAGCGCTTCGGCATCGGTTTTATTGTCGGCACGGAAGCTGCCGAGACCCACGTTGAGCGTGTTGCCGAGCGTCTGAATGCTGGCGAGGACTTCGGCACGCAGCTCCCGGTTGGCGGTGTCGCTTTGCTGGCGCAGGCGTGTGGCGTCCTCGGCGGCGTCCTTGCGCAGGCCGCTTAGTTCCCCTCGCAGATATTGCTCGGTGCCGGAGAGCTTTTGGTCCAGACGCACCATCTGCCCCTGCAGGTCGGAGGCGAGCAGAGCCTCCAGCCGCGGGTCGGTCGAGCCGGATTTCCCTGGCTTGCGTAGCAAAAGCGCAAGAGCGATGAGGAGCGTGAGAACTTCAAGGGCAACAAGGGTGAGGGTCATTTCGTATTTCCTTCGCCATCGAGCATATCGCATCGCAGGGAAGAAACCTGTGTTTGAATCGTAATGAGAG
Organism: Acidobacteriaceae bacterium; assembly: GCA_028283625.1. Lineage (GTDB taxonomy): Bacteria > Acidobacteriota > Terriglobia > Terriglobales > Acidobacteriaceae > Granulicella. Next base: position 151,232 of record JAPWKG010000004.1, read on the forward strand.
CACACTTGCTCACCGAAGGGTTGCGTTCAAGTCTTTATGCGTATGCTTCGCGTTTCCTCTGTTGCCGTTCTGTCGCTCGCTTTTGCTGCGTCTGCTGCTGTTGCGCAGACTTCGGTGCCGCCTAACCAGATCTCGGTTAAGGGCGATACCTCCATCCTGAAGGCGCCTGCGGGCGTGAAGGTCGCCATCCTGGAGTGGGAAGATCTGGAGTGCCCGGCCTGCGCGCACGCGTTCCCGATCGTGCACGAGGCTGCGGGTCATTACAAGATTCCGATCGTCGAACGCGACTTCCCGCTGCAGATGCATCTTTGGTCCAAGCGTGCGGCGCTCTATGCGCGGTATATGCACGACAAGATCTCTCCGGATTTTGCTCTGGAGTACCGTCGCGAGGTCTTTGCCAAGCAGTACAGCATCTCGTCGATGGATGATCTGGAAGGATTTACCCGCCAGTACATGAGCAAGTCCGGCAAGCAGCTGCCTTTTGTTGTGGACCCGGATGGCTCGCTGCAGAAGGAGATCGATGCGGATTACAACCTGGGCGTTCGTCTGGGGATTAACGAAACGCCGACCATCGTCGTGGCAACCCAGCATCACTGGATCCAGGTGAAGGACGTTTCGCAGCTTTATAACGCGATCGATCAGGCCAATGAAATGGCTGCTCATGAAGTTCCCACATCGACAGGCGCGCACAAGACCGCAGTGAAGAAGTAAACTCGCCCGTATGTCGGGATTCTGGGACAAACTTTTTTCGAAACGCCAACCAGCCCCTCAGTGTCCGCCGGATGTTTCGGCTGATGCCGAGGGGTTGACTGTTGCGGAGATGGATGGCGAAGAAGCCGTTTATGTGCGTGTTCCGTGGACGTCGATCACCACGATTCTGGCGCATAGGCAGGATGTTTTCGGTGTCGAGCAGCTGCGGTTTGAGGTGCTGACCGACCTCGCAGATGAAGCGGTGCTGATCACGGAGGATGACACGGGGTTTGAGGCGTTTCTTCAAGGCGCCGTGTCTTTTCTGCCGGGCATCGGGGCCTCATGGGCCCAGGATCTTGCCGCAATGCAGATCGTTCCGGGCGAGGTCCGGGTTCTTTACCGTCGCGAGGCCGGGTACTCGGCTGAGTGAGCACACGAGGGTGCAGCCCGTCCGCGGAAAGGGATGATCCCACCACCTCATCGGCAGCAATCATGCCGATGCTCTGCGCCGGCTTCTGGAGCACAAGTGGCCTGTTGAAGGCGGGGAGCGAATCTTCCCAGGTCCGAGCTCCCTCTGGAAGCCGCTCGGCCCGTGCTGGAGCTGCTGCAGGCTGAGTCGGCGGCCGGATAAAGCAAACAGAAACGCCCTGAGGCTTAGGCCGCAGGGCGTTTCGCATGTCAGTACGAAAACTTATTGGATCTGGATCAGCTCGGACTCGGGTGCTCCGTGATGTCCGGCACCGCCTGGAGTGATGGTCGTGTGCTGCGGTGCGCGCCAGTGGTCGATGTAGCTGACCTGATGCACACAGGAGATGGTGCAGTTTGGTGCGCAGGACTTTTCGGTCAGGAACTCGCGTTTGACGTCCTCGGTGGTGTACTCCGCAATGGGAACGCCGGGATAGCCGCGCTGCTGCGAACAGTAATGCACCAGCCCGTTTTCGCAGACGTAGATGTAACGCGAACCGGCACGGCAGCGCCAGTCGTTCGGCAGGCCATTGGCGATTGCTTCCTGGAAGCCGTTGAAGCGCGAGTAGCTGCGGCGGGTAAGGCGGCGAACCTCATCCCAAACCTTGCGCTCCGCTTCGCCAAGCGGCTTGAGCTGTCCGGAACCATCGTGAATGATGCCGATGGTGGAGGAGAAGCCCAGCGAAAGGGCCCGTTTTGAGATTGTGAGCGCATCTTCCGGGTTCGATACACCGCCACCGACCACGGAGTTGATGTTTACGTGGAAGTCGGCAGACTCGGCCAGCATGCGCAGCTTGGCGTCGAGCACCTTGAGCGACTTCTTGGAGACCTCATCCGGCATGATGTTGTCGATGGAGATCTGCATGTGATCGAGCCCGGCCTTGTTCAGGCGCTGGATACGCTCCGGCATGAGCAGATAGCCGTTGGTGATCATGCCGGCGATTGCACCGGTCTTGCGGATGCGCGCGATGATCTGGTCCAGTTCCGGGTGGAGAAGGGGCTCGCCGCCGGAGATGGTGATGACGGAGGTGCCGAGGCGGCCCAGATGGTCGATCCGGCTCAGCATTTCGTCGATGGGGGTCGGCTTGGAGACGTCGTCGAACTCGTTGCAGTACGTGCAGGCCAGGTTGCAGCGGCGCATGGGCACGATGTGCGCCATGTACGGGTGCGAGGTCGAGGCAAGCGCACTTCCGATGGAGCCGATCTCCCGGAGTTTGCGCGCAGCCGCGATAAGGCGTCGGCGCGCGGTCATCTTGCGTTTGAAGGGCGTTTCGCCGGGGGCGAACTTCTGGGCTTCCACGGGCTGCGTTTGAGTCGACATGATGCACCTTTTATTCTACCGCGTCGGCCTTGCGTGCGAGCGGTATGCTCAAGAGCGAGACCGATGGAGAAACTGCTGGATGTCCGAGAGTTGCGTGTGCGTTTTGGCGCGTATGAGGCCGTGCATGGCATCTCCTTTGCTGTGGGCAAGGGGGAAACGCTGGGGCTGGTGGGAGAGTCCGGCTCGGGCAAGAGCGCAAGCAGTCTGGCTCTGATGGGACTATTGCCAGCAACCGCCGCAGTGAGCGGCGTGCTCCGGCTGGGGGAGCAGGATGTGCTTGCCCTGGGCGAAGAGGAGCGTCGCAGGCTGCGCGGCCGCCGTGTCGCCATGATCTTTCAGGAGCCGATGACTGCGTTGAATCCTGTGATGCCCATTGGCCGGCAGATTGCCGAGGCGGTCCTGGCGCATGAGCCGCACATCGCGCGCGCGCGGCTAAAGCAACGGGTGCTCGAGGCGCTGCATGAGGTGGCGCTGCCGCAGCCGGAGCGCCGTTACCACGATTATCCGCACCAGTTCTCCGGCGGTCAGCGCCAGCGCATTGTGATCGCCATGGCCCTGATCAACCGGCCGGAGCTGGTGATCGCCGACGAGCCGACCACGGCGCTTGACGTAACGGTGCAGAAGCAGATTCTTGCACTGCTGCGTCGCTTGCGAACCGAGCGTGGGATGGCGATGATCTTTATTTCCCATGACCTTGCGGTGGTGGGCGAGGTCGCGGACCGTATCGCGGTCATGCGGCAAGGGCAGATTGTCGAGTGCGGGCCCATGCGGCAGATACTGCTGGAGCCGCAACATACCTATACGAAGCAACTGCTTGCAGCGGCACCCACGATGCATACCGACCGCGATCACGCTCTGGAGACCGGTCAGGGGGCGTAAGGTGGAAGCAGAAGCTTCTGCGGTGCAATGGTGGGATCCTTGCGCTGTTCTTCTGCTGCGATACACTGAGGCGTCACCCGACGGAATTTTGCATGCGCGTTCTTGTAATCTCCGACATCCACGGAAACTTTCACGCTTTGCAGGCTGTGCTTGAGGTTGCAGGCCCCTGGGACGAGCTGTGGAATCTTGGCGATGCGGTCGGCTACGGTGCACTTCCGAACGAAGTGCTGGATGCATTGCGGCCGGTAGCGAAGCTGAACGTGCGCGGAAACCATGACCGCGCATGCTCGGGCGTGAGCAGCACGCATGGCTTCAACCCTGTCGCGGCAGAGGCTGCGAGCTGGACGATGGAGCATTTGACGGTGGAGAACCTGGAGTGGCTGCGGAACTGGCCCAAGGGGCCGTTGCACGCCACTGAACGCGCTACGTGCGCGCATGGCTCGCCGCTGCATGAGGATCACTACATTGTGAGTATGCGCGACGCCTGGATGCCGCTGCAGCGCATGGAAACCGAGCTGACCTTCTTTGGGCACACGCACGTGCAGGGCGGGTTTTCGCTTCATCAGCAGGACTGGGAAGAATCGCGCCCGATCTATCGCACCAAGGATGCGGCCGAGTTCTGGAGTATGGAGGTTGCTCGCGGTTCCAAGCACCTCGTCAACCCGGGTTCGGTTGGCCAGCCCCGCGATGGAGACTGGCGTGCGGCGTATGCGATCTACGACACGGAGCTGGAACGCGTGACCTTCTACCGGATTCCTTATGACGTGGAGGCCGCGCAACGGGCGATTCGTGAGGCGCATCTGCCGGACCGTCTTGCGACGCGGCTTGCCTCCGGGCGCTAGACGCATCGTTCCGGGCTGCTGCGGCGTCCAATCAGATTATGGCTACGAAACGTTCTGAACCCATTCCCGCTCCGTTGCACGATCTGACCGCTCCTGCGTCTGGCTATGAGGCCGGGCAGAAGGAAGCAGCCGTGTTTGCAGGGGGTTGTTTCTGGGGTGTGCAGTCGGTCTTCCAGCGTGTGAAGGGCGTGATCGACACGGTGGTGGGCTACAGTGGCGGCTCGGCGGAGACGGCAAACTATCGCACCGTCTGCGAGGACTGGACGGGGCACGCCGAGGCGATTGAGATTACCTACGACCCCTCGGTGGTCAGCTACGGCACGTTGCTGCGGATCTTCTTCTCCGTAGTGCATGACCCCACGCAGCTGAACCGACAGGGCAATGACATTGGCACCAGCTATCGCTCGGCGATTTTTACCGTGAACGAGGAGCAGGCGCGCGTAGCCCAGGAGTACATTCGCCAGCTGGACGCTGCGCATATCTTTCTGGAGCCGATCGTGACGACGGTACAGCCGCTCGGAACGTTCTATCGCGGGGAGGACTACCACCAGGATTATGCGGTCCACAATCCGCAGAATCCCTACATCCAGGTCTGCGACGTGCCAAAGGTGGCTGCTCTGGAGCAGCAGTTCCCGGACCTGTTGCAGCCCTATCACTTGCGATAACCGCGCCGCATGACGGAAAAGAGGGAAACGGGGGTGGCCGACAGGCTTCCCCCGTTTGTTTTGTCGCAGTTATGAACCATCCGTGCAGGGTTTTTGCGCGTCCAAGAGTTACACCATCGCTGTGCTGGATTTTGTTTGAGTAAGGACGCCCCCGTGAATCGATCTGTGCCGTTTGCCCGTTTTGCCGCTGTTGTGCTGGCCGGATGCCTGCCCATTTCCTCTGTATGGGCCCAAAGCGCTCCCTCCACCGCGCCGCAGGAGAGCCGGAAGTCGCATCACGAGCATGAGCAGGCCGTCGATAGTGGGGAGCTTTCCGCTTCCGATACAAAGCTGCGTCTGGGGCCGACCGATCCCACGACGGCCCCAACGGGGTTGCCGAAGAATCGCCCGGTGATCGGCCTGGCCCTGGGGGGTGGTGCGGCATTGGCCATGAGTGAGATCGGCACGCTTCAGTGGCTGGAAGAACACCACATTCCCGTGGACGTGATTGCAGGTACCAGCATGGGATCGATTCTGGCTGCGCTTTACTCCACGGGGAAAACGCCGGAACAGATGAAGTACGTTCTGACCGATGAAAGTGTGAACCGCGTCTTCCGGATCGGATCGGATTATGCGGCGCAGAACTATCGCCGCCGTGAAGACACGCGACAAATTCCTGCGGGGGTCGGTGTCGGTCTGCGCCATGGCGTAAGCATGCGAAATTCTCTGCTCACCGATGTTGGCCTGAACGAGCTGCTGGATCGCGAGTTCCTTCGCTATAACGACGAGACGGATTTCAACTCCTTGCCGATCCCGTTCCGCTGCCAGGCGACGGATCTCAACGACGCCAAGACGGTAACGTTTGCTCGCGGCAGTCTGCAGGATGCGGTGCGCGCTTCCGCTTCGCTGCCGGGAGTCTTTCGTCCGTTTGAGCTGAACGGGCACAAGTACGTTGATGGCGCTATTCTCGAAAACTTGCCGACGCAGCAGGTCAAGGCGATGAAGGCGGACGTGGTCATTGCGGTGAGTCTGCCGCTGGCGCCTGCGACGCCGAGTGATCTGAACTCGATCATCGGTGTGCTGCAGCGCGCGTTTTCCGTGGGGATCGAAGCCAATGAAGCCAATAGCCGCAAGCTGGCCAACGTGGTCATCATGCCGGATACGAACGGCTTCAGCGCGACAAGTTATCTGGAGACGAAGGCGTTGGCCAAGCGGGGGTATGAGGCCGCGGAGAAACATAAAGCGGAGCTGATGCGTTACGCGCTTCCGGACGCGGAGTGGGATGCTTATCGGGCGGCGAAGAAAGCCAAGGAACGTCCGCCGGCAGGTGAGGTGCTGCAGGTAAAGGTCAAGGCGCCGAGCCCGGAGCTGAGTGGTCTGGTGCAGCAGATCTTCAAGCCGGTTGTGGGGAAGCCTGTTGATCCGGATCAGATTGAGCAGCTGCTCTCGCAACTGCGCTCGGATGGACGTTATGAGGCGGATTACACCGTCGGCTACGAGAATGCGCAGTCGGATGAACCCATCATCCTGGTCGACATGGAAGATAAGAAGACGGGACCGCCGTTCCTGACGCTTGGGGTGGATCTGCAGGCGCAGAGCGGAGGTGTCTCGCGCGGAACGCTGGCAACGATCTTCAACTGGCAGGATCTGGGCAGCTACGGCTCGGTGCTCAAGTTCAACGTCGACTTTGGGTATATGAACCGCGTGGAAGGCGAGTATTACTGGAAGCCGACACCGCTGGGACATCTGTTTGTCGCTCCGCGAGGCGGTGTGACACGACGGGCGTATTACATCTACAACCTCGATCGTTTCCGTATCTCCGAGCGGCAGTCGCAGCTGGCGAACATCGGTGGGGATGTCGGCTGGACGGATGGCCGCTACAAGGAGCTGCGTGTTGGTGGCGAGCTGACCAATGCTCAGTGGACGCTGATTACCGGAAACGACCAGGAGCCGAAGTTCGGAGGGAACTCGGAGACGGCGCGCGTACGGTATGTCTTCGACAATCAGGACCGTGCGCTGGTGCCTCGCTTCGGTATGCGGACGATCTTTGAAGGCGGCTACTTCTTCAACAGCGTTGTGCCGGAGAATCCGGCCGGGAACGCAACTCTCTCGGCTACCAGCGGAGCGCCGCGCTTTACCGGAAAGATTGAGCTGGCGCACACCATCTCGAAGAAGAACACCTTTCTGATGAATGCGGAGGGAGGCACGATGTTCAATCGCAACATCGCTCAGCCGTACCGCTTTACGTTGGGTGGCCCTCTGCGGCTTTCTGCTGCCGCCAGCGATCAGTATCGCGGAACGGATTACTGGTTGCTGACGCCAGGATATCTTCGCCGTCTCTCGACGCTTCCGGCTCCGTTAGGACAGTCAATTTACTTCGGCATTACCGCTGAGGCAGGTCAGATGCGCTCTCCGAACGCGAACACGATTACGCGTGAAGATATCTACTTCGGGCTCGTCGCGGAGACGCCGCTCGGTGTGGTTACGCTTGCGCCGTCCATCGGGTCCAACGGTGAGCACAAGTTCACCTTCGCCCTGGGACGCTACTTTTAGCGCGCTAGACTAAGGGGTAGCGTCTTGCCGTTGCAGGACGCCACTTCGCGCAGAAGGATTGAGCTGCATGGATTGTTTGTTCTGCAAGATCGTCGAGGGGGTTATCCCCGTGACGCGACTGTATGAAGACGAGCAGGTTTTGGCGTTTCCTGATATTCAGCCACAGGCGCCGACGCATATTCTCGTGATCCCCAAAAAGCACATCGCATCCCATGCCAAGGCTGTGGCGGAGGATAAAGAGATGCTCGGCCATCTAATGTTTGCTGTAGGAGAGCTGGCGCGCGAAAAGAAGCTCGACGCAGGCTATCGGCTGGTGATCAACACGGGCCCGGATGGCGGGCAGACCGTTGACCATATGCATGTGCACCTGCTGGGGGGCCGTGCGATGCATTGGCCTCCGGGCTAGGTCCGGAACCAGGAAGCCAGCGCAGCACGTGATGCTGCCAACACGAACGGCGGCGAGTACTTCACTCGCCGCCGTTCGTATTTGTTCCTGTGTTGGCTACTGCTTGGGAAAGTACTTAGGAGCGTAGCCCGGAGCCCACGGGTTGTACGCGTGAGCAAAGGCTGCGCGACGGCCAAGCGCCGGGTGGCTGCCAAGCAGAACTTCTTCCCAGTGCGCTGTGTTCGGAACATCGAAGCTGGCCTTGCCGAGATCGATCATGGCTCCCTGCATGGCCTGCTGCGGATCGGGTACCAGGCCGTGGATGGCTTCCATCCCGTAGACATCGGCTGCGTGTTCCATGTTGCGGGAGAGCGTGTTGCCGAGCGGCGTCAGCACGAAGTTGAGAATGGAGGCGCTGAGCATCAGCACGGCAACCGCGCCCCAGTCCGATTGGTCGGGAATCTTCCAGGTTGCGCCGAAGCGTGCCAGCATCCAGCGCGTCATCAAAAACATGAGCCACAGGCTGAAGAAGACGATGGCGAAGCTGCGGAAGATGCCGGTGCGGATGTGGTTGAGGACGTAGTGCCCGCTCTCATGGCCGAAGACGGCGATGACCTCTTCGGGCTTCATCTTGTTGATCGTCGTATCCCAGACGACGACGCGCTTGGTGGAGCCAAAGCCCTCAACGTCGGCGTTCATCGTGGTGACCTTCGCTGAGGCCTGCATTACATACATGCGCTCGAGCGGGATATCCATGTGGCCCTTGTCGACGACTTGCTTGATCTGCTGCGCGAGCTGGGCATGGTTTTTGGTCAGTGGTTCGTACTTGTTGTAAAGGAAGCCGATATACGGTGAAACGAAGATCGAGAAGATGGTGATGGGGATGGAGACGACCCAGAATGCAATCCACCAGCGACGTGGAAATTTGCGGGTGACCCAGAAGAGCAGCATGATCAGCAGCGTGCCAATAATCCACTCGAGCCCGACTGATTTGGCCTGATCGGCGGCCCAGCTTCCCCAGCTTTGCACAGAGAGCCCGTAGCGAAGCGCGAGGTTGTGTCCGTAAAGGCTGATCGGAAGGTCGAGCGCGAGCCCGACGACCGTGAAGATAGCGAAGAACGCTGCTCCTTGCACCCAGCGGAAGGGAGAGGTGCGAACAGCAACGTCACGCATCCATCCCACGACGCCAAGCCACAGCAGCAGAACCAACTGCAGAATGCTCCACGCCGTATCGACGGCGACGAGGGTGATCTCTGTGGTGTGCAGGTGTTGCGCCCTGGACAGATCTGCGGGAGAGAGCGAGTAATCCGGGAGATTGCCCCCAATGGGGTGTGAGGCGAGCTCCTGCGCTGCGTAGACATTTGCCGCATGTTCCGCCGCTGTTTCGCTGGCATGGGCCAAGGGAGCGGAGAGCAGTACGACGCTGAAGGAAAGGGTTGCGGCCAGGGCACGCAGTCGCATAACGAGAATGGCTCCAGTTCTTAGTCTCTGCCTTGAGTTTGCGCTGTGAAGGGCATAGAGACAAGCAAGAAAGATCGGAAGGAGGGAACTCAAAGCCTGATCGATGCGTAGTTTGGGAAACGACACCGCCGCGCGTGGAGGCATGCCTGTGCCTGCAGGAGGGGTTGTAGTATCACTCCCACAGGAGATTTTGCACGTATGCATAGATTGCGTAAAGTGGCGGCCGGCGTTTGTCTGGCCTCAGCAGCAGGGATAGCTATGGCCCAGCAGGGGAGTACAGCAACAGGCCCGGCACCGGCAGCGGCTCAGCCGTTGAATGCGATGCCTTACTCGCCGTCCTTAGATGTGACCAGCCTGGATCGTACGGTGGATCCGTGCGTGGACTTCTATAAGTTCTCCTGCGGTGGCTGGCAGAAGCTGAATCCGATTCCCGCAGATCAGGCCCATTGGGATGTATACGCGAAGCTGGCCAATGAGAATATGCAGTTTCTCTGGGGCATTCTGCAGCAGGACGCTAAGGCAACCCAGCGTAACGCCGTGCAGCAGAAGGTTGGCGATTACTTTGAAGCTTGTATGGATACGACAAAGATCGATGCGCTGGGTGTGACGCCTGTGCAGCCGCTGCTCGCTCTCATTAGCGGGTTGAAGTCACGGCAGGCGCTGTTGGCGGAGTTGCCGGTGATTGACAGCAACTATCTCGGGGCATACTTCCTGGGTGCGGGTGTAGAGCAGGACGAAGCCGATGCGTCCAAGATGATCGTCGGTATCGGGCCGGGTGGGCTCGGACTGCCGGATCGCGATTACTACCTGAAGACCGATGAGAAGAGCGTGAAGCTGCGTGAGCAGTACGTCGCGTTTCTGGAAAAGCTGATGACACTTGGCGGAGAAAGCCCGGAGCAGGCCAAGAGTGATGCCGCGGCGACGATGGCGATTGAGACGGCTATGGCCAAGGCGCAGTTGTCGCGCGTAGAACGGCGCGATCCACACAAGACCTATCACTTGATGACGCTTGCAGAACTCAAGGCTCTGACTCCCTCTGTGGACTGGACTCGCTTCTTCGAAATCGAAGGCAAGGCGCATCCCGCGAGCCTCAACATTTCGCAGCCTGAGTATATGAAGGCTCTGGAAACGATTCTGAAGACAGAAGAGCTTTCTGCGCTGAAGGGCTACCTGCGTGTCCATGCGATGCTGGGTGCCGCCCCGTCTCTGGCTCACAATGTGGAGGAAACCAACTTTGCGTTCTACGGCACGACGCTCCGTGGTACGCCGCAGATGCCTCCTCGCTGGAAGAGCTGCGTTCGCGGTGTAGACCGTCACCTGGGCGAAGCGCTGGGGCAGGAGTTTGTCGCACGTACTTTTACGCCGCAGATGAAGGCGCAGACCGTGCTGATGACCAAGCAGATTGAAGTGGCAATGAAGCAGGAGATCGAAGGGCTGGACTGGATGAGCCCTCAGACCAAGACGGAAGCGTTGAAGAAGCTGAGCGCGATTCGCAATAAGGTCGGCTACCCCGACAAGTGGCGCGATTACTCTGCTCTTGAGATCAAGCGGGAAGACTACTTTGGCAACGTGCGCCGCGCAAATACCTTTGACAACGCCTATGAATGGAACAAGCTGGGTAAGCCTGTCGATCTGAATGAGTGGGGGATGACGCCACCGACGGTGAACGCCTACTTCGATCCGCAGAAGAACGACATCAACTTCCCTGCAGGCGTTCTGCAGCCACCCCTGTATGACCCCAAGATGGATGACGCGCCGAACTATGGCAACACCGGTTCGACGATCGGCCACGAGCTGACGCACGCCTTTGATGATGAAGGCCGCCAGTTCGACTGGCAGGGCAATCTGAAGGATTGGTGGACACCGGAGGATGCCAAGGGTTTTGAGACACGCATCCAGTGCCTGCGCGACCAGTACGCTGATTTCGTTGTTGTCGACGACGTACATATCAACAGCAAGCTGACCAGCGGGGAAGATGTGGCAGACCTTGGAGGAACGCTGCTCGCCTACATCGCCTGGAAACAGGAGACGGAAGGCAAGACGCTTGAAAACAAGGATGGCTTCACGCCCGATCAGCGTTACTTTGTGGGGATGGCGCAGTGGGCGTGCGAGAACGCACGGCCGGAAGATCTGCGGGCTAACGCCATTACCGATCCACACTCGCCGGGCTTTGCGCGCATCAACGGCATTGTGAGCAATATGCCTCAGTTCCAGAAGGCGTTCGGCTGCAAGGCCGGCCAGCCTATGGTGCATACGCCAAGCTGTAAGGTCTGGTAGGAAAGCAGCGATACAACGTTTCGTGATGCCAGAGTCTTCTTTGCTGCGATAGACTGAGCCCGTCTTCAGGCAGACGGATCATTTTATGGAATCGCAAGACGCGGAGGAGCCTCTTATGCAGGTGGCACTATCGAAACGTTGTATCGCTGAATTTTTTGGGACATTTTGGTTGATCTTTGGTGGCTGCGGCGCGGCCGTACTGGCTGCCGCTTACCCCTCGCTGGGCATCGGTTTTGTGGGGGTTTCACTTGCATTTGGACTGACGGTGCTGACGATGGCGTATGCGATCGGTCACATCTCCGGTTGCCATCTGAACCCTGCGGTCACGCTTGGGCTCGTAGCAGGCAAGCGCTTTCCGGCGAAGGAAGCTCTGCCGTACTGGATTGCTCAGGTGTTGGGTGGTATTGCCGCAGCGTGGGTGCTCTATGTTATCGCTGCAGGCAAGCCGGGTTTTGTGGCTGGCGGCTTTGCTTCCAACGGCTATGGCCTGAACTCGCCTGGAGGCTATGGGCTTGCAGCCTGCCTGTTGGCTGAGGTTGTGCTGACCTTCTTCTTCCTCGTGGTCATTATGGGATCGACGGACCAGCGGGCGGCCAAGGGCTTTGCTCCGTTGGCGATCGGTCTATGCCTCACTCTGATTCACTTGATCGGTATTCCTGTAACGAACCTTTCGGTTAACCCCGCGCGCTCAACGGGACCTGCGCTGGTGGCGGCAGCAACGGGATCCAGCTGGGCTGTTGAACAGTTGTGGCTCTTCTGGCTGGCACCTCTGGTCGGTGGCGCTCTCGCCGGCTTCTTCTACAACACGGTACTGGGTGAGCGCATCGCTCCGCCGGTTGCGGAAGAGCCTGTAACGTTTGCTGCGAAGTCATAGCGCAACGGCACTGCAAATCAAAGCCCCGGCTTCTTTCAAAGAAGGCCGGGGCTTTGCTCGTGGTGTGTGCTGGTCTAAAGTGTCGCGGGTTCTTGCAGCGGTGCTCGTTTGTAAGGGAAGTACTTTTTGAGTGCGAGAAAGTGCTTTTCGTAGAGATGGTAACTGGCGTAGGCAACGGCCATGGAAAGTGCTATGAGCGGAATGGCTGCCACCAGAAGATTGAGGGGCGCAGGCACACCATGATGCAGGAGGGCTCTGCGCAATCGGTCTGTCAGGGCAGAATCGATGCTGTAGTGCAAGACGTAGGCGCCGTAGCTGTATCGCCCGAAAAAACGCAGAAATGAGCTTGAAAAGAAACGGTTGGAAGGGGAGCCGGGTTGCAGGGTCATCCCGATGAGAGCGGTCATGCCAATGCTGAGGAGTGTCATGCCGAGCACGCCGAAGAGTGGGTTATGGTTCAGGTCGAAGTTTGCCACGTCACGCGTGCGGAAGTACTCGGGACGTAGAACCATCCACAGCACAGTGGTCGTGCAGAAGAGGAAAAGGTAGGGCGCCGCTTGCAGTACTTTGTCTCGTAAACGTGTTCGCACAAGGATTGCGAGCATGCCGCCAAGAAGGATGGCGTCGAGGTTGCAGAGCAGCGAATGACCAGCGACCTCGACGCCAGCCAGAATCATGAGCCAGCGTGCTGCGATCGAGATAAGGCAGCCGATGAGTGCGGCCAGCAGGATACGTTTCGGCGTTTTGCATGTCAGTACGACGATGGGCCAAAAGAGATAAAACTGTTCCTCCACCGCCAGAGACCAGAAGTGAATGAGGTTGATGTAGGGGGCTGGGTTGCTGTTGAAGTTGAGAGAAAAGGGGAGGTTATTCAGGTAGAGCCACAGCATCCACATTTGCCCATGCCATTGAAAATGCAATGGTTTCGTCAGCAGCAGAAGAAGCAGCAGGACACCGTAATAGAGCGGAAATATGCGCAGAACGCGCCGGGCCCAGAAGGTTCTCAGGTAATGCTGGGCCCCCAGTGAGTCGTAAAGGATGCCCGTAATGAGAAACCCGGAAAGCGCAAAAAAGAGGTAGACCCCGCTCCACGCCATTCCTTTCAGGTCGAGGAACGCCTGCATGAAGGGATTTGCAGAAGTATTGGTGGACCAAAGAAAGTGAACCGCGAGGACCATAAGCAGTGCGATACCACGAACCCCGTCCAGTGCTGCCAGGTGACCCTGAAAACCGGGGAGGGCAGATGGCTTTCTAACGACGGCGGAAGAGTGCAAGCGGGTACCTCGTTGATATTTTTAGGCTAGGGTACAACAGCTTTGTTGCCCGCCTGCTGCTTGCGCGGATGCGGTTTTCCGGGCATTTTCGCGTGGTACACTGGAGAGGCAGAAAAACGCATCGATAGCCAGTATTTTCAAGGATTTTCGAGCGTTTCCGCGAGCCGTTGCAGGCTTGCTGAATGGAGCCAAGAACCGAGTGCCTGAAGAGCTGAACCCCAACGCATCCCAGCCTGATTCCCAAACTCCTCCCACTTCCAGTGGGGATTACTCCGGCGAAAGCATTACCGTGCTGGAAGGTCTGGCGGCGGTGCGTTTGCGGCCGGCAATGTATATCGGTTCCACCGGCGAGCAGGGGCTTCACCACCTCGTGTACGAGGTCGTGGACAACTCCGTCGACGAAGCGCTTGCCGGCCATGCAACGAAGATTGACGTCACAATCCACGTCGACAATTCGATTACGGTTGTGGACGACGGACGCGGTATTCCTGTTGACAACAAGCTCATGCCGAACGGCGAGAGCCTGCCTGCGGTGCAGGTGGTGCTGACTGTTCTGCATGCTGGCGGTAAGTTCGACGCGTCCAACTACAAAGTTTCAGGTGGTCTGCATGGCGTTGGTGTGAGCTGCGTTAACGCGCTCTCAGAAGAGTTCGATGTAGAGATCTGGCGTGATGGCCATGCCTGGGAGATGGACTTCTCCAAGGGCGATCCGATTTCGCCGTTGCGCAAGATGGGGCCGACCAAGCGTCGTGGCACCAAGGTGCACTTCCTGCCGGACAAGACGATCTTCACGGTGACCGAGTACTCGTTTGATATTCTCTCGAATCGTCTGCGTCAGCTCGCCTTTTTGAACAAGGGCATTGAGATCAATCTGACCGACGAGCGCGTGACCGATCCGAAGACGGGCGAAGCGAAGACGCAGTCGTATAAGTACAACGATGGCATCGCGGGCTTTATCCGCCATCTGAACAAGGGCAAGCAGGTGCTGCACGAAAAGCCGATTTACATGGAGACGGAGCTGCCGAACCTCGTCATCGAGATCGCGCTGCAATACAACGACTCCTATTCGGAAACAGTCTTCTCCTTTGCCAACAACATCAACACGGTGGACGGCGGAACGCATCTTTCAGGTTTCCGCACAGCGCTGACACGCACGGTGAACGCGATCGGTCAGCAGCTTGGTCTCTTCAAAGATCAAAAAGAGAACCTCTCCGGCGATGACGTGCGTGAAGGCCTTGTTGCTGTGGTCAGCGTCAAGCTGCCACAGCCGCAGTTCGAAGGCCAGACCAAGGGCAAGCTGAACTCCGATGTTGCCGGTCAGGTGCAGGCGTTTGTCAATGAGCGCTTGGGAGCGTTCCTGGAGCAGAATCCTCCGGTTGCCAAAAAGATCATTTCCAAGGCGATTGATGCCTCGCGCGCTCGTGAAGCGGCGCGCAAGGCTCGTGACCTTACGCGGCGTAAGGGCGCGCTCGATGGTGGCGGTTTGCCCGGCAAGCTGGCTGACTGCTCGGAACGCAAGCCTGAGCTTTGCGAACTCTACCTTGTAGAGGGTGAGTCGGCAGGTGGTACCGCAAAGCAGGGGCGAGATCGTAAGTTCCAGGCCATTCTTCCGCTCAAGGGTAAGATCCTCAACGTTGAGAAGGCTCGTTACGACAAGATGCTTGGCCACGAAGAAATTCGTGCCATGATTACCGCGCTGGGTACGGGAATCGGCAAGGACGATTTCGCGCTGGAGAAGCTGCGCTACGGCAAGCTGATCCTGATGACGGATGCCGACGTTGACGGTTCGCATATTCGCACGTTGTTGCTGACCTTCTTCTTCCGTCACATGCAGGAGCTGATCAAGCGTGGCCACGTGTACATTGCGCAGCCGCCTCTGTACCGCATCAAGAAGGGCAAGTTCGAGCAGTACATCAAGGACGACCGCGAATACGTTCAGGTGATGGTCAAGCGAGCGGCCGATGGCATGGTGCTGACCTACGGCGATGCTGGAAGCAAGCTTGAGGGCAAGGACCTGACAAAGTTCATGTCCGGTCTGAATGATTATCTTGGCTTCTTCGACAAGGTGAATAAGCGTCTTCGTGACGAAGAAGTCACTACGAGTTTTGCAGCCATCTTTGCCAACGAGGGACGTGAGCCTGCTCGTCGTGTTGACTTCGAGAGTGAAGAGAAGCTGAAGACGATGCAGGCCAAGCTCAAGGAGCTGGAACGCGAGCATCAGTTCAAGGCTGTTGGGGAAGTGGAGTTCGACGAAGAGCAGCGTACGTATTCGGTCAGCTTTACCGATGCTCAGGGTGCGGTTCGCCGCATTGATTGGGGGCTGGCAAACTCTCCGGAGTCTCGTCAGCTGCTGCACAAGCGCGCGGAGCTGGGTGAGAAGCTCACCGGGCCCTTCCTGATTGAGTATGCAGATAAGAAGGCTGCCAAGGCTGCTGAAGTTGCTGCTGAAGCCGAAGAGGAGTCTGAAGAGTTAGACGGTGAAGATGCTGTCGAAGCTGTCGTGGCTGCGGAAGCAAAGCCGACTGCGAAGCGTAACTCCAAGGTCTCGCAGGACCCTGTCGAGAAGAAGACGCCACGCGAAGTCTTCGAGTTCGTCATCGAGCAGGGACGCAAAGAGTACGCGGTTCAGCGTTATAAGGGTCTCGGTGAGATGACTGCACCGCAGCTCTGGGAGACAACGATGGACCCGGCTCGCCGTGCGTTGCTGCAGGTCAAGTTGGAAGATATTGCCGCTACAGAAGAGATTTTTACGACGCTCATGGGTGAAGATGTTGAGTCGCGTCGTAAGTTCATCGAAGAGAATGCTCTCGATGTAAAGAATCTGGATATTTAGCGGTAGTGGTTTCGACCATCAAAGAGTAGAGAGAACAACAAAAAGAACCGGATCGTTCCTCGATCCGGTTCTTTTTGTTGCGCGTTATTACCACTGCACGCCGGGATATAAACTTGGCCACCGTTCGCCGCGATAAGCCTGTGCGTTGTTCATCTGCATGGACCAGACAGTCTTTGCCGTGGAGTCTCCAGTAACCTCGTAGGCGGCCGATTTCGTGGAGTTGGAGAGACCCGCGAGATGGTACTGCACATCGCCGTTTGCAAGGATGTTGGTATTGCCGCCCCACTCGTTATAAAGCGAAGGGGAGAGGATCTGGTGGAAGAGGAACTTCGCAGTCTTTGCGCTCTCATCGAGCTGAAAGATTGGGATGGTGGAGTAGCAGGTGTCGCCTGCTGTGACCGGACAGCTTGTACCGTTGGCAAACTGGCGATCGTTGCCGTTGTCCATGAGGCTCATGGTGATGCGGCCAGACTCGTCGGTGCTGATGTACTCGGCTGCATGCTGGGAGTAGAACCAATCCTCCGGGGCGTTGTCTACGCTGCCGTCTGTGGCAAGCAGCGAGAAGTCGCCTTGCGGTCCCAGCTTCCACAGAATGGTGCCGTCTCCGCTGCCGTTTGCGTAGTTGACCTTCAGCACCCAGTTTTGATGCCGCAAGGAGTAGAGCAGGGAACCATCGACGGGGTCGTAGGAGATCGCATTTGCGTGTGTCCAGTCCGGGAAGTTAAACGGATGCCGGTTCACGTCGAGATGATCGAAGGTGTTCCATGTCCAGACGGGTTGCAGGTTCGTGTCGAGATCGACGATCACGTCTCCCAGCACGGTGGTTGGCGTTGTATCGCCTGTGAGCGTAACGGATTGTTCGGTTGTGGCATCCAGTACGAAGTGTCCGTTGCTGAGTTGAATTACGTCATGCGAGAAGCCGCCGAGCGTAAGCGTCTTTCCCTTGGCTGCGAGCCGGGCGTTGAGCTCAGTAATGCTGAGGCTTTGCACCGTATCGCCTGCGAGGTTGATCTCGCGTACTTCGGAGCCGGTATCAACCCCCGTTGTGTTTGTAAGCAGCGTGCTGGAGTTGTGCATGAGCAGCATCAACATATCGCCATTCGCCAGCAAGCGGATTGGCATAGCGGAAACCCCGGTGCTTTCGTCGGGGAAAGCGTAGGTCCAGAGAATGTTGCCTTGAAGATCGGTCGCGACGGGCGCGGGGAGATCGAGATTATTACCACCATCGATCATCTCGATGCCGGGCTGGGGCGTCATCCCTGAAGTTGTCGTGCCGGTGAGCGTTGCGGTGAATTTGCAAGGTACACCACCGGTGGTAAAGCTCTGGTCGGCGTCCGTTGTCACGGTGCCATCGTCAGCGGTGAAAACGGCCTGCATGTGATACGTGGTGTTTGCAAGCATGCCCGCGACCAGAATGCTTACACTTCCGCTTGAAGCGGTTACAGAAGAGGTTTTTCTTCCGTAACCTGTGGTTGTGCCGAACTGCACGTAAACGCTGCCCGCGCCTGGGGCCGTGTACGTGTACTTGGCTACTTGTGCGTTGCTGGTGACGCTCAGCCTGGCAGAGGTGGTCGACGCGGAAGCTGCAGAACAGGTGGCAGCGGTCGAGCTTCCTCCGCATCCCTGCAGGAAGAGAGGCGCGGCGAGGAGTGAAAGCCCGAACAGCGATTTTGTGCGTGCAGAGAACGAAAATGGCGCAAGTCTAATCATGTGTGTCCATTAGCGGAGGCGTTGGATGAGCCGCTCTCAGGAGAGAGTGCTGCTCCGGGTGTGAAGAAAGCCTCTGCCGTGTCAAAGATGAATGCCTCTTGTGCGGTTAGACGAGAGACCCCGGTGCGAAAGACTACGCTTTCTCACGCAATAGGGATGTTTTCCCGGTGACAAGTACGGCGAGCGGTTGCTGCAATAATTGAAGAGATCGGTGCGAGAGAGAGCTGGTGCAATCTTCATCTCTCTTGCGTTTCTCCTCGAGTCTTTATGGCAGGTGCCGCAGCCTTCTGCAGGCACCCTGAGCCGCAATCCTGCACATCTAAACTCAAGAACCTATGGACCGAATGTTGAATCGTTTCGTTTCTCGCTCAGCAGCAATTTTTTCTGTCACTCTACTGCTTACGACAGCGGTGCAGGCTGATAGTTTGAAGCATCGCGCTCTCGCGGTGACGTCTCACAACGCGCAATCGTCCTCGGTGGCTTCGACGACGAGCGCAGCGATCGCTACCCAGAGCACGCCCACTCCCGCTGTCGCTGCTTCCTCTGTCTCATCGGCAAGCGACAGTGCGCTTACTTTGCAGCAACGCATTGCGCGCCTGCCGCCTCTGCGGGATACGGGAATCAATGTCACGCATCAGAGCGATGGCATTCGTGAGCATCTGAATTCGGTGCTTCGTTTCTATCGCGATGCAACGCACCAGGAACAGAAGACTGGTGAGCCGAGCGACATTCTTTATACGGAGCAGCTAAAGACACAGGCTTCCAGCATTGCACACCTGGCGTTTGCTTCTGCACGCAACACTGCCGCGCTTCTGGAGCGAGTGGACAGCAATGCGGTTGTGTCCACCTCTTCGGCGCCGACGGTGTCGGTCAGCGAAGAGGCAAAGCGCTTGACGGCGTCGCAGGCGCGTGTGCAGTCGCGCATGGCAGAGCTTCAGACGCAGCAGGCCGCTATCGCGCAGCAACTGCTACATGCAAAACCAAAGGACCGTCCGGCGCTGCTGCAGAAGCAGGAGCAGATCGACGGTGGCCTGGATCTGGAACAGGCTACGCTGCAGGCGTTAGGCAACATCGACCGCTTTTCGGAAACTCAGCAAGGGCACAGCGGACTAGCTGGCGATATCGATCGGTTGGAGGCTTCTGCGCCGGAGTTGGCAGACGCAAGCAGTAAGCCGGTCACCTCGGCGCCGCTCGTGAACCTTTCAGACATTCAACATGCCGGTCTCGTTACACAGGCCAGCGCACTTTTTGATCTGATGTTTACGCGCCGTGCTATTGATGACCAGATTGCAGAGATCGACCGTCTTCACGATCAGGCAACGAAGCTTCGTTCGCCCATCGTGAAGGTCTTGCGCAGCACGGTGCAGCAGGGGGAAAAGCTCGCGCATCAGAACGTTGATCTCAGCGCAACGCCGACAACCGATGCGCAGGATCTTGCCGCAACGCGCAAGCAGTTTGATGATCTGAAGCAGGTCTTCGAGGTTCTGGCTGCGAGCACCTTGCCGCTCAGCCAGGAGACCGTGCTGTTGGATGCAGCACGCGGCACGCTCAGCAGCTGGCGTGTCACAGTAGACGCTGAGTACCGAACGATGTTGCGTGCCCTGCTGATGCGTTGCGGCCTGATCGGTCTTGCGCTGCTGATTCTTGGAATCATCGGCCGCGTATGGGGACATGCGTCTCTGCATTATGTGCAGGATCTGCGCCGTCGGCGTCAGTTGTTGGTGGTGCGCCGTGTCGTCATGGGCTTCCTGTGTGTTCTGGTAGTTCTGTTTGGCTTCGTGACTCAGTTCAGTTCGCTGGCTACTTTCGCCGGCTTTATCTCTGCGGGCATTGCGGTTGGCTTGCAGACGATTCTGCTGTCGGTGGCGGCGTACTTCTTCATCATCGGCCGTTATGGCGTTCGTGTTGGCGATCGCATTACTGTGGCGGGTGTGACTGGAACGGTAATTGAGGTAGGTATCGCTCGCTTCTATCTCATGGAGCTGGTCGGAACGGGTAACGAGCTGCACTCGACGGGACGCGTGGCGGTCTTCGCGAACTCGGTGCTCTTTCAGACAGGCACGCCGCTTTATAAGCAACTGCCCGGTACGGAATATGCCTGGCACGAGCTGACGGCGAAGCTTACGGAAGCAGCTGATCCTGATGCTGTGAGCAAGGAGTTGTGCCAGATTGTGCAGCAGGTTTATGAGACCTATAAGTCTGTGATTGACGCTCAGCAGCGCCAGATCGAAGGCTGGCTGGGAGCAGCGGTCGATGCTCCGCGCGTTGAAGCGCATCTGCGTCTGACGGATGCTGGAATGCAGGTTGCTGTGCTCTTCCCGGTCAACATCGAAGACGCAACGCATGCCGATGCCCGAATTGCGACCTCGATTCTGAAGGCTGTTCGGGAGGACAAGGCCGACGGTCCGCTGAAGGTCGGTTTGGATGGAACGCCCATCATCAAGGCTGCGATCAAGAGCTAAACCCACGAAGCGATAAGGGGCTGCGACTCATCGTCGTGGCCCCTTATCTTTTTGAAGATTGCTTTGGAAGACGGGTGATGCAGTACAACGAGAGATACAGTACGACAAAGGGAGAAGCGGGGGTTGCGTTCTCACTGCGTTCCAGGAGTACGCAGGTGGGAAGGAGCGACCATACTGTCCTCAGGAGACGCACCCACGCTCCTTCCCCCGCATCAGACAGAGACGTAGGGAAGGAGCTGTGCGATTACAGCAGGTGCGGAAAATAATTGGCTTTCGAAAGGCGGCGCCGTGCGTCGTATGCATGAGATGAAGAAAATAAGCGTACTTTGCCTGGCAACTCTTGTGTGCTCTGTTGCACAGGGCCAAAAGCTTTCTTCGGCCCAGTTGCCCGAGGTAATGACCGCAGGTTCTCTGCGGGAAGCGATCCTGCAGCATGGCTCTTCCGGTACATCGATTGAGTCTGCCTCTACCCCTGTGCCCATGCTGATGACCACAAAAAACCACTGGACGCTGATGCTGCATGGTGAGGGCTTTGTGGCCAATTCGCAGCAGCAGGCGGATAACGGTCGTGGGCGAGATGCGTGGTTTTCGACCAATTGGATTATGCCGATGGCGCAGCGTTCGCTGGGGCCGGGAGAATTAACGGTCCGTGCCATGTTCTCCCTTGAGCCCGGGACGATGCAGCAGCGTAACTACCCAGAGCTTTTCCAGCAAGGGGAGACTGCCTACGGTAATCCCATTGTGGACGGGCAGCATCCGCACGACTTCTGGATGGAGCTAGCCGCGCTGTACGATTTGAAGCTCGGTAAGAATGCTCTCTTCAGCATCTATCTTGCTCCCGTGGGCGATCCTGCCATTGGGCCAACGGCGTATCCTCACCGTCTGTCTGCCAGCGAAGATCCGATCGCTGCGCTGGGGCACCATCAAGAAGACTCCACGCATATTGCGATGAACGTGGTGACCGGCGGACTGACGTACAAATGGGTGCGTCTGGAGCTTTCCGGTTTCCACGGCGGCGAACCGGATGAAGCGCACTGGCACTTTCAACCATCGCCGAACGGCACCGCGATTGATTCGGTCGCTTCTCGTCTGACGATTTCGCCGAATGCCGACTGGACAGGGCAGTACTCGTTTGCTCATATCACCTCGCCTGAAGCGCTCTATCCGGGGGAGGATCAGCAGCGCCAATCGGCAAGCGTTATGTGGCATCACACCTTCAAATCTAACGCCGTACAGAAGAAAGCAATGGCCGATATGGCCGGCATGGACATGGCTGATATGCCGGGCATGGATATGGGGCCGAGTTCGGCCGCCAAGCAGCAAGCGATGAGCGCAATGCACATGGCTCCGGCCCCTGCGAACGATCTCGCGGTGACTGCTATCTGGGGGCGTACGCGCTCCTTGAACGATAACTCCAAGGAAAATAGCTATCTGCTCGAGGCGCTTTATCGCTTCAGCACGAACAACTATGTCTGGACTCGTATGGAAAACGCGGGCCGTTCCAATGAGCTGCTGCTGACGCCGGGAACCCCTTTGCCGCCGAACTTTCACGAAGAGCCGATCGGACATGTCGCGGCCTTTAGCTTTGGCTACGATCATGATTTCCCCTTCGGCCGACATCTGATCGCTGCTCCTGGAGCCCAGGTGACCGTCTATCGTTCGCCTGCCGCTCTGAGTGCTACCTACGGCGATACGCCGACAGCCGAAACCATGTTTGTGCGCTTCCGTCTTCGTTAGTTTTGTCTGCAGCAAGATCAGCACAAGCAAGAACAAACACCAGTAAGCGCAGAGGGAACTCCATGCCGGAGTTCCCTCTGCGCTTACTGGTGTTTGCGAGGCTAAAGCTTTTCCAACTCCTGGCGTACAAGGTCGCTCAGCAGTTTGCCATCAGCACGGATGCCATCAGCGAGCAGACGCTGTTTTGCCAGCTTGATCACGAGACCCATTTCGCGTGCGGTGGGTGGCGTGCCTCCGTTGTCCTCGGTGAGGTGCTTGATCGCGCCATGAATCTTGGGTAGCAGGTCTTCCGCCGAGGCTTCCTTTGGCAGGTAGGCCTCAATGAGCGTGATCTCGCTCTGCTCTTTGGCCGCCAGTTCCGGGCGTCCGCCCTTGGTGAACTGTTCGATGGATTCGCGGCGCTGTTTCAGCATGGTCGTAAGCGCCGCTTGTTCCTCGGCTTCCGTCAGCGGTTCGCGTTTGTCGATCTCTTTGGACTTCAGGATGCTCTTGACCAAGCGCAGCGTGGTGAGCTTCTCTGCTTCTTTCGCCTTCATGGCGGTGATGATGTCCTGGTCGATTTTGATTCCGATATCAGCCATTGTCGTCTTGTCCTTCAGCCGACAGTGTAGCAGCGGCGTGCACCGTAAAATGGAGAAGACGCTTCGTGGTTGTGGTGAGCGTTGCGTGCACAAGGTGTCGGGCAGAAAATGGCCGCTGGCTGAAGGTAACGATGATTTCATGCCTGGATTTCCGCAGTATCCACAGCTTGCGCAGCGCTGCACAGCCTGTGCCCGGGGTTGCAACGGAAACGCAGCATCCGCGCGCGCCACATGAAGCCTAGACTGAGAGTTGATTATGGCCGCATCCCCCCAGTTCGACCTTTCCGCCGGTGCACCCGCAGCGGTCCATGCCGAGATCGCCATTCTGGGCGCCATGCTGATGGATTCGGTGGCCATCCTGGACGCAACCGCGAAGCTGCGCCCAGAGGATTTTTCGCTCGACTCGCACCAGCGAATCTATCGCGCCATTCTGGAGTTGCTTCAGGTTGGTCATGCTGTCGATTACGTAACCGTCATTGACCAGCTGCAGAAGCGTCGTGAGCTCGATGCCATCGGCGGACGCGAGTACCTCTTCTACCTGACAGAGGGTATCGGTCGCGGTATGAACGTAGAGAGTTACGTTCGCATCGTAAAAGACAAGAGCCTGCTGCGGCAGCTCATGTCGATCTTCAGTGAAGGCCTGGCTGTGGCCAGCGATCAGGAAGCGGATGCGACCGAGGCGCTGAACTCGGTGGAAGCGAAGTTGGCGGATGTTGCGGATTCTGCGATTCAGCGCGGCTTTTCGAATATCCCTGACATTGTTGCACAGAGCTTTGGCTCGATCGATGCGTTGTACGAGCAGGGCAAAGAAGTTACCGGTCTGGCGACGCATTATCTTGAGTTCGACAAGATGACTTCCGGCCTGCAGCCGAGCGAAATGATCATCATCGCGGCGCGTCCTTCGATGGGCAAAACGGCATGGGCGATCAACATCGGACAGAACTGCGCTGTGCGCGATAACAAGGTTGTCGCGATCTTCTCTCTGGAAATGTCGAAGGAATCTTTGCTGCGTCGTATGCTTGCCTCGGAAGCGATGGTGGGTTCGCGCAAGCTGCAGACCGGCTTTATTCCTCGTGAAGACAAAGGGAAGCTGATTGCTGCTCTGGACCGCTTGATGAACTCACGCATGTACGTGGACGATACTCCAGGCATTACGCTGGCGGAGATGCGAGCGAAGTGCAGACGTTTGCAGCAACAGGAAGGTCAGCTCGACCTGATCATCATCGACTACCTGCAGTTGATGACGGGCAGCAACCCAACCAGCAAGAAAGGCTTTGACAGCCGTACGCAGGAAGTCGCTTCGATCTCACGCGGTCTGAAGGCGTTGGCAAAGGAGCTGAAGCTTCCAGTGATTGCTCTCTCGCAGCTATCGCGTAACTCGGAGCAGCGAACCGGCGATAAGAAACCCTTGCTTTCGGATCTTCGCGAGTCGGGCTCGATCGAGCAGGATGCTGACGTCGTGGCCTTTATTCATCGCGAGGAGTACTACGATCGTGAAAATGAAGATGTGAAAGGAAAGGCGGAGATTATTATCGCCAAGCAGCGTAACGGTCCGACAGGAACGGTGCAGATGGCGTATCTCTCCGACTTCACACGCTTTGAGAATCTGGCCACCGACGATATGGGTGGTGGTGGCAACGACGCGTATTAAAGGATTCGTACGACTCCTGACACGCTCCTGACAGTATGCTGTCAGGAGCGTTTTTCTACCTTGAGTGCTGCAGGCGCTGTATCTGCAGAAGGGCAAGGAGAACAGAATGAGCTTGTTTGAGCACAACGCAGTAACCTGGTTTGAAATTCCAACAGCAGACTTCGAGCGTGCGACCAAGTTTTATGAAGCGGTGCTGGACATTGAATTCAAATCTTCTCCTGGAGAGGATTCGTGCAATATCTTTCCGGCCGGAGGAGGAGTTGCAGGCTGTCTTATCTACCGGCCAGGGAGTAAACCTTCGCCGGATGGGGCGCGCGTATTTCTCAATGTGGACGGCAAGCTCGATGCTTCGATCAGACGCGCGCAGCGCCTGGGGGCAACGATTACGGTGCCTCGTACGTACGTGCCCGGTGGCAAGAGCGTATACGCCTGCTTCCTGGATTCGGAGGGCAATCACGTTGGTCTGCATAGCCGTTGCTTTTAGTCGTGGTGGTTTTGCTTGAGACGCGCGGACCGTCTCTTCCGCATTGTGCAGCTGCTGCGCTCGGGGCGCCTGAAGACCGCCCGTGCGCTGGCGGAGAAGCTTCAGGTCTCAGAGCGCACGATCTATCGTGACGTGCGCGATCTGCAGCTTGCGGGGCAGCCGATTGAAGGAGAGGCTGGCGTTGGCTATACGCTGCGGCGAGAGTTCGATCTTCCGCCTCTGATGTTTTCTCCGGATGAAGTGACCTCGCTCGTGCTTGGTGCGCGCATGGTGCGTGCCTGGGGCGGTATGCGCGCAGCGGAGGCGGCAACTACGGCACTGGCTCGCATTGAGGCCGTACTGCCGAAAGAGATCGCCGAGAAGCTGGACGGCATTGCAATGTATGCGCCGGAGTTTCAGATGTCGTCAGAGCACCGTGTCCTGCTCGATGCGTTACACGATGCCTGCGGCGAGCGTACGGTCATCCAGTTCCGCTATACGAAGCTTGCAGATACCGCAGACGAAGAACTATTGCGAACCGTTTGGCCGCTGGCGCTGGCGTTCTGGTCTGGCGTGTGGACTCTGCTGGCGTGGTGCGAATTACGCCGTGACTTCCGCACGTTTCGTATGGACCGAATGGCGCAATTCCACGCTACCGAGCGAAACTTTACGCCCAAGCGCGGGCAAAGGCTTTCTGACTTTGTTCAACGGGTACGTAAGGAAGCACGTACGCAACCCATGATGCGCGAGGAGACGATTACAGTGTCTCTCCCGGCGTTTCCTTCGGATTGACCTTGTGCTCGCTGTGGTCATGCGGATGCTTGGCCAGCGCGGCTTCTAGCTGTTTGTCGTAGCCGTAGATGTCGTCGTAAAGATGTATCGTTCCATCCTCGTCGGCATTCGCGGTCAGGTAGGTGATGTTGACCGGCAGGAGCGTCTTCAGGTTGACGACTTTGTTATCTGCATCGCCATACATGGCTTCGTGAATTCTGTCGGCGTCCCAATTGGGCAGATCCTTGAGTACCCAGTTCGCCATGGCCTCTGCATCGTTCAGTCGAATGCAGCCGTGTGACTTGTCTCGACGCGTGAGGTTGAAGTACTGCATCTCCGGGGTGGAGTGCATGTAGATGTCATATTCGTTCGGGAACATGAACTTCACCAGTCCCAGGGAGTTCTGCGGGCCGGGCTTCTGGCGCACGACATAGCGTCCGTGCTCAAGATCGTTCGCTGTAAAGTTGGAAACGTGTTGCCCGCCTGCTGTAACCACCTCGTAGTTGTGGCTGGCCAGGTATCCGATGCCGCTGGCGTTGATGTGCCGCATGAGTTCTTTTTTGATGATGGATGTCGGCAGGTTCCAGTAAGGCCGGAAGTTGACGTAGCGCATGGAGCGCACGAACATGGGCGTGTCGTGATTGCCCTGTGCCTGACCGACGACGACCTTCATCTTGAAGGCAAGTGAGTCATCCTCGTTATAGGTGCGTACCTGGAACTCCGGAAGGTTAACCAGGACGCGAGGATTGACGAAGTTATCCGGTAACCAGCGCCAGCGTTCCAGTGAGTCGTTGAAGGCGCGTACGCGGTCTGCGAAAGGAACGTTCAGGCTGTCGACCGTCTGTTGCGTCAGTCGTCCGTCAGCGGTGTAGCCGTGGCGCTGCTGGTAGTGCTTTACCGCTGCGCTGAGGGCGCTGTTGTAGGTGGTGGTCTGCAAATCTTCGCCTGCGTCGCCTTCAAGCTGCAGACGTGCCAACAGCGCGGGTACAGCGGCATAGTAGCCGCCGGTGTGAATCGCAGTTCCGCCAACTCCGGGCAAAGGGGCGGAGGGCTGTGCCGCCTGTTGTTGCGCAAGAGCGAGGTACTGGGAGAGCGCCTTTTCGGTGGCCGCGTACATGGCATTGCGCGGTTCAACGGTGCTGAAAACTGCAGCCGGGTCGCCTGAATCAACCACCTGATCGTTGACGAACGTTGGCAGGTCGAAGGCAGCCTGTTTGGCGGGAACGTCAATGTCGAAGTTCAGCGTCTGAGGATTGACGCGTCCGCTGTGCAGATCGGAGATGAAGCGCAGGGTGGAGATGGTTACCGCCGCATCGAACTGCGCGATGACCTCCTCCGCATTGTCGCTTTTGTCTTTGCGTTCCAGAATCTGGTGAAGCCGGGCAAGGCGCTGGGACCAGCGGCTTGCATCGTAGTCTTCCGGCAAAAGGCCTTTCTGGTCGGCGTGGGTAAAGACCTCGATCAGAGCGGTGGTTGTTGCCGTGGGTTTGCCGTCGCGTGTCCAGGCCAGCTCATAGTTTCGCTGGTCGTAAAAGGTTTGAACCTGTTGCTGATAGTCGGAGTAATCGGCCCACTTGAGGATGGCGAGCTTTGGGGACTGTACCAGTTGCGCGACATTGTCAGCGTATTCGCTGGAGTTGGATTTCGATTTCGCCTTGCGGTGGTGGAACCAGCTATAGATCGTGCGGCGGCCTGACTTGCAGCCTTCCATCGGCGCAAGAATGCAGCCGACGAGAGCAAGCGAGAGCAGCGCAGGGACCAGTGCGGATGGGCGAAAGCGATGAGCAGACAAACTGAGCCTCGAACAATAACGTATGACCGTAGGATGCAGGATCAGGCAGAGGCGATGAAATGGGGAATGCGGCAACCGAACCGAAAATGGTTCCGGTAAGGGAAACCATCTTCGATAGTGGTTCGTTAATGCGAAGCGTTGGACTTGATGTATTCGCGTAACTGCAGATTCAGGTCCAGAGCTTTATTGACCCCTGCGTCGAGCATGCGCATCCATTCGTCTGCGGGCGGCTTGAGCTCGGTCATGGAGAGCAGGTAGCTTGTTTGCACAATGATCTCGAGAGCGTTGGAAAGCTCGTGCGCCATACGGCGAATTTCGAGCGCAAGGTCTTCAGGTATCTGCGGCTGGGAGGAGGAAGGCACGACAGACGGGCTCCTTAGCTTGTTTTTTCTTATTTATGTCAGCGGCGCCTGAGCGCGTGGGAGCAACGGAGAAAGTGCGATATAACGTCGTTTAGTGTATCGAACCGTTCACTGGTTTGACACTGCGGCCTTCTCTTGAGACACTAAAGACTCACGGGGAGCGTGAGCGCAACAGCGCTGGCTCAGCAGTGAGCCGAAGTGGCGGAATTGGCAGACGCGCATGGTTCAGGTCCATGTACTCGCAAGGGTGTGAAGGTTCGAGTCCTTTCTTCGGCACCAAAATTTTCGTACCAGAGAAACTGGCCTCCTTCATCAGGAGGCCTTTCTTGCGTTTGCCGCCAGGTTGGTCTCGTGCTCCTGGCCCTGCGCCTGAAGCAGGCCGGATGCCTGCGGTGAGAGCCCGTTCAGGTAACCATCGCTGTGGTGACCTAAGAGGGACGGCTTGGAGGGTGGTTGTAGTTTCGACTAACCCGACCAGTGGGAGCTGCCCCCTCCTTCGTCCGGTCAGGTTCGACCTTCGAGGTCTGGGATAAACGTTCAGGGTGCGGGATTCTAGGACTGTCAGCAGGAGCTGACCGTCTGGAGATTCACCATGCACAGCCTTCTTACCGCCGCTGCCTTCCTCTTCATGCTTCTCCTCCCCTGCGTAGTGGCTTCGCGCTCCGGCAGCGCTGAGTAACTCGGCTTCTTGCCCTATGCAACTTTTAGGGCAGCCCGCCTAACGCCAACGTCCGGCGTTTTGAGCTGCCTGGCTGGCAGCGCGGGCAACATGGAACACATCTAAACAAGACATAAGGGGCGAAGAGCCCACATCTAAAGGAGGATGCAAAGTATGCACACGGCACTGATTGTTGGAGCGTTTCTCGCAATCCTGCTCCTGCCCTGTATCGTCGCTACGCGCGCGCAGGGATCCTCCGAAGAGTAATTTTGGTAGCGATCAGCTACAGCAAAGGACGGCTCTAGAGCCGTCCTTTTGTCATTTTGGGTGTTTGGCAGAAGCTAGGAAGGCTTCTCCTCGTAAAGCTCGGTTTCGAAGCGTTCGAAGGCTGCATCGTTCCAGGCATGCGTGCTTTTACGCCAGCTGTCTCCCTGAGCTTCCATGAAGTTCGGAAAGTCCGAGCGGCAGAAGCTTTCGCGCGTAGCGAAGTCAACGTATGCCTGGGCGTTTCCGTCGAGGTAGAGCACGGCGCGCAGGGCGTCCCGCGACCACTGGATGGAGACGACGCGCTCGGTTTCCCGGTCGCGCAGAGCTGCACCGTTGTAGATCAGCATCGCGTCCAGAACGCTCTCTTCGCCGTCGCCTAGCTGGCGATCGCAGGCGTAGCAGTAACCGGCAGGGCCCTCGTCCTCAAAGACCACGGCCCAGCGTCCGGTCAGGGACTGGGACATAAACAGGGCACGGCCGGGGACAAACTTAACAGAATCCATACCAGCAGAGTACAGGCAACGGGCTCGCTCTGACGACCGTCGCCGCCGCGTACACTGATAGGCGACCATGGAACTTCGAGGCTTCACCCTGGGGCGCCCGCAACGCGTCGCCCTGTTGCTGCTTGTCCTCATGCTCGGTGAGTGTCTTTGGACGATCGCACGCGAGCCGCTTGAGGCGAACGACTACCGCTTTGCGAGCTGCGGCCGCGAGATGTGGGAGCGCCCCTCTGCGATCTCGGGCTACTTCACCAGCTGCGGCAATCTGAACGGTGACGGCGTGCTGGGCTATCGTCTAGCGGGATTCCCGCTGAGCGTGGAGCGAGCGGTTTTGCTGACGGCAGATCACTTTCGTCAGCCGGAGAACCGGCTCTACGCCACCGGTTCGCTGAGCGGTTCGGCCTGGGAAGCGCGCCATGAGATGGTCGGCGTGAAGTGGCTGTTGCGCTTGCCGTTTGTCTTCTTCGCGTTGTGGGCCGGTGGTGGCCTGTGGTGGGTTTCGCGACGTCTTTTCGGGAACGAAGGCGGTGCGCTTGCACTTGCGCTCTACGTCTTTTGCCCGGCGATTCTGCACTACGCAACGCGGCCGAACAACGAGGTGCTCGCTCTTTGGGGGCTGTATGGGCTCGTCTATACGGCCATTGGTGTGGCGCACGCGCTGCAGGGGCCACGCCGTAAATGGAAGCCCCGCATCCTGTTGCTGACCGCTTCCATTGCTCTTACGGCGGCGGCGCATACGCTTGCGGGGGTGCTGGGCTGGCTCTTCGGTTTTGGGCTCTTTCTCTACGTGGCTGAGCGGCGCCGAGCGCAGGCTGTGCCGATTATGGTTTTTTCCGGGTTGGGATCGCTGCTGGTTTTGTTCGTGCTCTTCGGCCTGCGGCCCTCGGCGTTCCAGTACGTTTTTCTTGGCGGAAGCGCGCGCTTCTGGTGGTCATGCAGTCAGGTGGTGCGCTGGATCGGTGCTCCGCAGAATGCTGGCATTGTGGCTGCTGCCGGTATTGCCTTTCTGCTCTATCTCGGCGTGAAGCGCTCGCGTTACTTCGGCAACACGACACCTTTGCTGGTCGGCCTGGGGCTGCTTCCGCTGTACACCACGCAGGTGGTAACGGCGCCGTGGCTTTGGGCAATGCCGTTTGTCTTTACCTTTGTGGGCGGTGTCTTTGCGGATGCTCTGGAGACGCGGTATCGGCGGCTCTACGTAACTCTAAGCGGAGCGCTTGTAATGATGCAGGCGATGCTGTGTGTGGCCTTCCTCGGTGGCTGGCTGCGCTAGGCGCGCTACAGGCTGGCCGAGATGGCAGCCACAATCCGATCCATGATCTCGCGTTCTGCATGCGATCCGGGCATGTGGTTATCGACCATCAGGACAAAGATGACGCTGCGTCCGCTATGCGTATCCACGTAGCCCGCCAGGGCGTTGGCTTCGCCCAGCGTTCCGGTTTTGGCGTAGACGTGGCCCCGCAGCGGCGCCTGCGTGAAGCGTGAGAAAAGGGTGCCATCGACGCCTCCGATAGGAAGAGCGCTTTTCCAGCCGGGGAACCAGGATTGCTGGGCGTTATAGGCGAGCAGCTGCGCGGTCGCTCGTGGAGTCACGAGGTCTTTGTCGCTAAGCCCGGAGCCGTCATAGAACACGAAGTCCTCCGGATCAAGTCCGGCGTGGGTCAGATAGGCTCGTTCCAGCTGTAGTCCTGAGCGCAGCGTGCGCTCGCAGCTTTTTGCGGCAGCCAGGTTTCGCAGCATCAACTCTGCATGCAGATTCACCGAGTCTTTCAGGGTGAGTACGACATCTTCGGAGAGCGGCGGGGATAGCTTCTCCGTGAGTTGAGTTGTCCCCGGAACGGCTTGTGCTTCGGAGAGCTCGCAGTGCGCCTCGCTGCCTGCCTGAAAGAGGTGCATAGCGTCTGCGGCGGGCAGCGGCGTGCGGGAGGCGGCGAGCAGGGAGCCGGTGAAGCCTGAGTCCCAGTGCACGGCATGGGCTCTACCGCTGACGGAAACGCCGTGTTGCTCCAGGGCCTGCTGCATGGCGGCCGCTGCGAAGGCCGCGGGTTGATCGATTGCTACCTTCTGGCGAGCGGGTCCGTGTTCTGCGGCGACATTGCCAACGACGCGGAAGTCGCGCGAGCCGGGATCGCGCTCAATGAGAATGCGGTTTTGTCCGTAGCCGCCGCTCCAGACGCCGAGCGGCATCGGGGCGTTCGCGCTCTCCTGATTGACGGTGTAGAAGGGAACTGCGGGCGTCAGAGTGATGGTGTCCAGGTGCGGTGTACGCGGCTCTCCAGCATCGGTGACGGTGAGCTCAAGCTGATTGTCGTGCACGGTAAGCGCGCTGGCCGGGGCGCCGTAGCCCCAGAGCACGTCATCCACGCTCCAGCCTTCGCCGTATGGCGTGTCTTCAAAGGCGCGATCGTCGCCGAGAATATCGCCGTCGATGCGCGTGATACCGTGCCCGGCAACCTGGGTGGCAAAGGCGTCAAGGTCCGGCAGCGTTGAAGCATCGGGCTGCGTGGCGAGCGGAGTCGTAGCGTGCGGGGCAGGTGCACGATAGGGCAGCGTATAGCTTCCGGCAAAGTTTGCATCGCCTCCACCTTGCAGAATCAGATCGCCGTGCAGAGTGCCGTCGGCGATGTTGCCGCGCATCAGCAGGGTTGTGCGGAAGCGGCGATCGGCTCCAAGCATCGCTGTTGCCGCGGATGTTGTGAAGAGCTTGGTGACCGAGGCGGGATGAAAGAGCTCTGCTTCGTGAATGCCGAGAAGCGGGGTTCCGTCGAGCGCCGTAACGGCTACTCCCCAATGAGCGCGGCGCACGCGTGGATCGGCCAGCAGGCCTTCGATGGAGCGTGCCAGGACGGAGTGTTCTGCGGTGGGATAAATCGTGGGCCAGGCCGGAAGGGTTGTCGCCGGAGCGGCTGCAACGGTTTGTGCGTGCGTCTCGAAAGCGGGAGCGAGGGACAACAGCAGGGCCGTGGTGCAGGCAAGAGATGCAGACCGCATGGTGCGAGTGTACGGCAGGGAACTCCTGCCGCTGTCGCAATTTGCCTACAATCGAGAGGTGAGTTTTGTAGCGCGCCAACAGTTTTCCTGGCAGTTGCGGACGCGGAGCCTTTCTCTGGGCGAGCGCACGCGTGTGATGGCGATTGTGAACCTGACGCCGGATAGCTTTTCCGGAGACGGGCTCTCCGGAAAAGGGCTGGACGCAGCGATCGCAGCAGCGGTTGCAGCGGTGGATGCCGGAGCCGATTTGATCGATCTGGGGGCTGAGTCTACGCGTCCGGGTTCTGAGCCGGTGCAGCCGCACGAAGAGCAGCGACGGCTGCTGCCTGTTTTGGAAGGTCTGCTGAAGCAGCGGCCTGAGGCCATCGTCTCCATCGATACCTATCACGCATCGACCGCGCTGGAAGCCGCTCAATGCGGTGCGGAGATCATCAACGACGTTTCAGGCTTCACCTGGGACGAAGGCATGGCAGATGCCGTGCTTCGAACAGGCTGCGGTCTGGTGTTGATGCACACCTATGGCCGCCCCTCGGAGTGGCGCACGCAACCGGCGTTGGGCGCCGATGCCGTGCTGGATGCGGTGATCCGAGGCCTGAGCGAGCAGCTTGGCCGCGCGCTGAACGCAGGCATCCGCCGAGAAAGCATCGTGCTCGATCCCGGCTTTGGCTTCGGCAAGGTGGGTGAGGAGAACTTCACCCTGCTGGCGGGGCTCGACCGCTTGCAGTCTTTTGAGTGTGCGCTGCTGATCGGCCTTTCCCGCAAAGGGTTTTTCGCCCCGGTTGTGAAGCAGCTTCAGCCTGAAGGGCTGAGTGTGCCGGAGTCGCGACGTATAGCCACCGCTGCTGCGAATGTGGCTGCGGTGCTGGCGGGAGCGCACCTGGTAAGGGTGCACGATGTACAGCAGACGCGTGAAGCGGTTGCCGTGGCCGACGCAATTCTGGCTGGGCGAGTCTAAGCGGCGGCTCAAGGGAAAGCGAAGCAGTTCTTGCGTGCAACAAAAGCAGCGGCGGCCACATGGGCCGCCGCTGCTTTGGGGCAATCAACGCGATTGCCTTTACAGGGTCATGATTTCCTTTTCCTTCGTCTTGAAGTGCTCGTCGATGCGCTTGATCTCGGCATCGGTGAGCGCCTGGATCTCTTCATTGGCCTTCTTTTCGTCGTCGGCGGAGATTAGCTTGTCCTTGGCGGCTTTCTTTACCTGATCATTGCCATCGCGGCGAATGTTGCGGATCGAGGTTTTGTGCTCTTCCAGAGTGCCTGCAAGCTGCTTGACCACGTCCTTACGCCGTTCTTCTGTCATGGGCGGAATGGGCACGCGAATAATCTTGCCGTCGTTCATCGGGTTGAAGCCCTGGTTGGAGCCGCGGATCGCCTTTTCGATGGGGCCCAGCAGGCTCTTGTCCCACGGCTCAACCGTCAGCAACTGGGCTTCGGGAGCCTTGAGCGTGCCTACCTGCGACAACGGCACCTCACTGCCGTACTGCTCCACGCGAACGCCGTCCAGCATGTGGACCGAGGCGCGGCCCGTGCGGATGCTGGCCAGATGTGTGCGGAAGTCCTCGACCGTCTTGTTCATGCGAGTCTTCAAGCTCTCTGCCACGCTCTTGAGCGCCTCAATATTTGCCATTGCTGATGCCATCTGTGTTTCCTCTCTTGATCGGGGCCAGCAGGCCACAACGAATGATTGTACAAAGCCCGGAGCGAATCTGCCCGGCTTTTGCTCTCCGCGCGGCCTGCCGGCTTTGTAAGCCGGTTGTGCTGGAAGGGGGGAGCGCCACGGTTTTGCCGCGCGGCTTGCTTGTCGGAGGCGTTCCTGAAGCCTCCGGAGCAGAAAACTCGCTCCCGGGCAGCAATATTCTTTTTGCGGCCCGTAGGAGGGGGCACGAGGGGAATCGTGTTCGCTAAGCGCTTGGCAAGGGGAGAGGCGTGCGGCGCTGGTGAAGACGTAAATGTTGATTTTGTTGCTAAAACAACGCTCTACGCCCCTCGGTTCGCTGGTCGGAGCTGCGGTCCGGACGCCCGGGAGCAGACCGCGGAAGGCTGGTTGGGGTGGCATCGCCGATTCGTTTGGTGTGGGGTTTTTTCTGCCGGTTCGCCTCCCGTGGCTCGGCTCGCCTATAATCAAGACTCCCCCGGTTGGGCAGTTTTTCTTGGCTGTTTGAGGCGCGCGGGTAGCAAAGATTCAATTAGAGCAGTGAGGGTGTGGTCATCTTTACCGGAATGCGAGTGAGCGCAAGCTCCCTGAACTGTAAGTCTCTGCCTGTGCGCACGCGCTCCAGCCGCTTTCGCATCCTTCTTGGATTGGCGGCTGCCTCCGCTGTGGCTCTGGGAGCCGCACGCTCGGCCTCCGCACAGGTTCATGCAACTCCACAATTTACGGCGGATAACGCGGGCCCGCAGATTCTGTGCCAGACACAGGTCGTCGGTAACCGTCGTATTCCTAAGGAGTCGGTGCTGGCGCGTCTGTTCTCGCGCCCTGGCGATCAGTACGACCCCGCCGTGGTGGAACGCGATTTCAACTCGCTCTGGAATACGGGCTACTTCGACGACGTGCGCATTGAGCGCGTGAACGATCCGAGCTGCGTGCAGCTCATCGTCTACGTTCGCGAAAAGCCGACGATCCGCGAGATTAACTACAAGGGCCTCAACGCGATCTCGGTCTCTGACGTGCTCGACCGCTTCAAGAAGGAGAAGGTCGGCCTTTCGGTGGAGAGCCAGTATGACCCCACGCGCATCAAGCGCGCAGAGGTCGTTCTGCAGCAGATGCTCGGTGAGCATGGTCATCAGTTCGCCAGCATTCGCACGGAAATCAAGACCATTCCTCCCGCAGCCGTAGCGGTCACCTTCAACGTGAAGGAAGGCCCGACGGTTAAGGTGGGACACATCCGCTTTGAAGGCAATGAGCATGTTTCTGCGCATGACCTGCGTGCTTCCATGCGCAACCTGAAGCCGATCGGTCTGCCGCACTCGTTGATCTTTGAAAACATCTTCCCGCGTACCTACGACGCGTCGAAGCTGGATGAAGATGCTGATCGCGTTCGCCAGGCATACCGTGACCGTGGCTATGCCAAGGCCATCACCGGCGAGCCGGAGACGAACGTTCGTAACGCGGGCGGTATCAACCCGCTGACGCTGCGTCCTTCCACCGGCAAGCGTGTCGACATTCTGATTCCGATTGAAGAAGGGGATCGCTATCGTCTTGGTGGCATTACCTTCACCGGAAACAAGACGCTGACCAACTCGCGTGCGCTGCGTGCGCAGTTTGCGATCAAGGACGGCGACTGGTTCAATGCCACGCTCTTCGGCAAGGGGCTGCAGCAGCTGCAGAAGGCCTATGGCTCCTACGGCTTCATTAACTTTGTCGGAACGCCAACGCCGCGCTTTGACGATGCCAAGCACCTGATCTATCTGGACATCGACATCGATGAAGGCAAGAAGTTCTACATCTCCCGCATCGAGTTCACGGGCAACACCCTGACGCGTGATCGCGTTATCCGCCGCGAGCTGATGGTGGAAGAAGGTCAGCCGTACAACTCGCAGATGATCGACTACTCTCTGCAGCGTCTGAACCAGCTTTCCTACTTCGATAACCTGAAGGCGGACGAGAGCGTGGAAACGCGTCAGAACGCTGATGCCGGAACGGTTGATCTGCTGATCAAGCTGAAGGAAAAGGGTAAGAACTCCATCGGTCTGAACGGCGGTGTTTCCGGTACGTCCGGTTCGTTCCTCGGTCTGAACTACGAAACGAACAACTTCCTCGGTCTGGGAGAAACGCTCTCAGTCAACGCCAACATCGGTGACCTTTCGCGTAACCTTAGTCTCGGCTTTACCGAGCCGTATCTGCGCAACAAGCCGATCTCGCTCGGTATTCAGGTCTTCGCAACCAAGTACGACTACAACCCTGCGAAGAGCTACGCGATCGCGAACGGCCAGAGCGCAAACCTGACGAACGCGCAGCAGTCGTTGCTGACTAACTACAACCAGTCTTCGACCGGTTTAACGGTTTCCACCTCGACGGCGCTGCGCAAGCTCTTCCACCTGACCGGTGTGTCGCGTGTGGGTGTTTCGTACTCGCTGTCGCGCTCGGGAATTTCAACCTTCAACGACAACACGCGTAACGTCTTCGAGACACTGGCCTTCCGCTCCGGTATCGCCGGACAGAACCAGCTTGACGGTATCGTCAGCTCGATCATTACGCCGAGCTTCTCGTTCTCGACGCTCGACCGTGGTGTCGGTCCTCACTCGGGTCGCGATCTGAACGTAGCCTTCCAGTTTGCAGGCTTTGGTGGTAACACCAAGTACTACACGCCGACGGTTGCCTTCCGCCAGTTCTACCCGATGAAGGGCCTGAAGGTGAATAAGGAAGGTCATAACGTTCTGGCGATGCGTGCGCAGTTCTCACACGTGGCCGGCTTTGGTGGACAGGTCGCTCCTCCGTTCGCCCGTATCTATGGTGGTGGCGAAAACGATGTTCGTGGTTTCGACATCCGCGCCAGCTCGCCGTATACCTTTATCCCGGTTCGCACGCTCTTCAACCTGACGAACCCGGATGGAACGCTCGTACCGCGTGATCAGAACGATCCTCGTCTGGGGAACGTGCAGATCCCGCTGCCGATCTACCGCCTGTCTTCAATCGGTGGCGATACTCAGATCACTGGAAACCTTGAGTACCGTATTCCGATCATGAATCAGGTAACCTTCGACTTCTTTACCGATTTCGGACTGACCTTCGACTCGATGTCGTCCCAGCTTCGTCAGAGTGTGCTCGGACTTTCGACGCTCAATGCTGCAAGCTATGGCTGCCCGGAAGTGATCAACGGTACCTGCTTCGGCGGTCAACAGGTGAAGTTCCCGCTTTACATGAGCACTGTGCCTTACACGAACGTGGTTCCGCGTATGTCGAACGGTGCTGAGTTGCAGGTTGTTTTGCCGATCGTCAACGCTCCGGTCCGTATCTACTACGCGTACAACCCGCTTCGCCTGTACCGCGACCTGGATCCGCACCTCGCAGTTTCGCAGGCTGAGTTCAAGAGCTTCTTCCCCCAGACGGCAGCGGGTGATTACTCCTACCAGCAGGCAATGCAGATGTATGGCTCGAACTACCAGATGCGTGAACCTCGTAAGACGTTCCGTATGACGGTTTCGACAACCTTCTAACCCTGAAGCCCCTTCTCCTCTTCGCAAAGCGCGCGGATGGAGCGGGGCAGCAAAAGAGGCATCCCTTCGGGGATGCCTCTTTTGCATTCAGGTGGCGATTATTTGTTGGGGTTGTTGAACGGCTGGTAGGTCTTCTTCTTCAAATGGCCTGCCATCAGGATGTCTGTACGGAATTCGTTGAAGACATTGATCAGCATGGCGCCTCCAAGCGAGGTTCCGTAGGCGCTCATTACGTTTCCGAAGCCACGGTTCCCGCTGGGATAGTAGATCGGAGTCAGGGCTGCGGATACGAAATAGCCTGAAAGCAGCGCTGTGTTGATGGTGGTGCTGGTGGTGTCTCGACGGGCGATGAAGACGCGCGAGGCGGCATAGAGCGTGCGGTCGGCGATGCTGTGTTGCGGCCCCTTTACGTAGTAGCGCAGGTCCTGATGCAGCATGGGGGCAAAGACCATGTCGGTAAAGACGCCCTGGGAGACCGAACGCAGTGCGGCTGCGCCCAGGCGTTCGCCGTAAGCCCCCTTGTCCGTGCCATAGTTCGGGCTGGCGTTGCGAAGTTGGCTCCATCCGGAGGAGATGAACCAGCCCGCGATATTGCCGAAGGAGTAGAGATCGCGTGCGCCCGTGAGCTGTTTTTCATGCACGGTTTGAGGATGCGTCACGTAGCCGGCGGGAATGTACTTGGTGTACTGCCCGACGTCCGGGACGTTGGAGTGTTTTCCGGCGCGGTCCGCGGCGATTGGGAGCCCGTTGTGCGTATGCGGCGGAGCGGTTGTCTTCTGGTTGTGGCCAAAGATCCAGGAGGGAGCGTCGGGCAGATCGCTACTCTTGCTCTCTGCGTCCGGGGTATCGCTCTCGCTGCTGCTCGTATCGGCGCTGCTGCTGATGTTTGGAAACGGGCTCGTTTCACGCACGGCGGCTGAGAAGTCGAAGCTCGGCCTGTTGGTGTCCAGCGCGAAACGTAGCGCAGGCTGGGTTGTGTTGCCGGCTCGAGTGGCAGTTTGCGCGTGGGTGGTCGCGGTAAGGCTTCCCGTGGCAAAGAGTGAGGCGCTTAGCAAAGCGGGTTGGTATCGCCGCAACCTTGGGATGATCAGGGGCAGTCGCATCTTCGTTCGTGTCTCCGTCCAGTCTGACCAGAGTGCCATAACGAAGGGAGAAGCGGCGACCGGCTGGAAAGCTGTTTCTTACAGGGACGCAATAACTCTTCTGCTTGGTTGTATTTCAAGGAACGACATCGCAAATGGGCTTTACCAGCTAGGCAACCGGTGTTGGGTTTCCGTTGACCCGGGGGCTCAGGATCGCGATGCTCGAAGGTAGAAGGGGATTGCCCATGACCTACACGGCGCCGAACAGACCGGAGTGGGAGCAGAGGCTCTCAGAGGCTACAGCCCGGCTGGAGCAGGAGTTTCGCTCTGCTGTGCGTGCGGTGGACGATGAGGTCATCCCGGAGGTACGGCGCGCTGGCTCGGCTGGCTTGCGTGCGCTTGCAGAGAAAATGCGCTCCTGGGCCGATTCTCTGGACGATACCCGTGCAGCGGGTCGCGATAAGGAGCAGGCTGAGTGAAGCGGAAGATTTTTGTAGCAGCGGTGACCTGGGTTCCTGTGTTGCTGCTTGCGGGCTGCCATCACCGAGCGAAGACGACAGCGCACAATGCGCCAGAAGAGCGGCCGGATTGGTCTTCCGGTTATGTGAAGCATCACCCAGCGCCAAGCCAGAGCGCGGAAGCTCGTCCTGCGGCTCCGCCGCCCCTGCCGTCCGGAGCGCCCAAAGAGAGCGATCTGCGGGGCAAGCCTGTACTGGTGGAAACGGGCATGGCGAGCTGGTACGGACCGCAGTACAACCGGCACAAAGCTGCAGACGGCACGGTCTACGACCAGACCGCGATGACCGCTGCGCATCGCACGCTGCCGCTCGGCTCTCTGGCGCGCGTTACCAATGTGAGCACAGGGGAGAGCGTCATTGTGCGGATTACCGACCGGGGGCCTTTTGTCCGTGGCCGTGTGTTGGATCTTAGCCAGGGCGCGGCCAAACAGATCGGCGTTTACCGCATGGGCGTGGCCAAGGTAAAGGTTGAGGCCTGGAACCCACCCGTAGAGTCAGCCGCTGCTGCCTCGGGGGGATGGTGGTGTGTACAGACCGGTGCCTTTACTACCGAGCGCGACGCAATGGACCTGCGCAATGCGCTGGTCAAGCGCTATGCCACGGCCAAGGTACAGGAGTTCCAGGGGCCGACAGGCTTCTGGGTCCGCATTGATCCGGCAGGGCGCTCTGAGCAGCAGGCACGGGTCATGCAGGACTGGATCGGTAAGCCGGATGACCGGGCCGATGCGTATCTCGTGCGTCTGGACTAAGAGCGGGGAGGAAGCTTCTTGCTCAGAGGCGTGCGGTCAGTAGATCGGCAAGCCGCAGCGCGAGCGCCATCATCGTAAAGGTGGGGTTGGAGCTGCCGCCTGCGGGAAAGACCGAGCAGCTGGCGACGTACAGATTTGTAAGACCGTGAACACGCAGCTCCGGACCAACGACCGAGCTGGCCGGGTCTTCGCCCATGCGCGTTCCGCCCATGGGGTGAAAGGTGTCGATCAGCTCGGGCTGCCCTAGACGTAAAGCCTCGCTCCATTGCGATGGTTGCATGTGCAGGTCTTCGAGCCACTGCGCAAGGTGCGGCGCAAAGCGTACGGCGGTATCGCGCTCCGCTTGCTGCACACGCCAGTCCACGATGGCCCTGGGCATGCCGATAGCATCGGTCTCATGCGAGAGGCGGATGCGGTTTTCAGCAGAAGGCGCTTGTTCGAGATCGATGTTCAACCGTACCCGAGCGCGAGGAGAGATGTAGCGCCGCTTCTGCAGTCGGGCGCTTGTGGCCAGACGGAGCACATCGGGAACGCCACGCGCCAGCGCACCCACGTTTTTTGCTCCGATTGCTTCGCCCAGCTTGCCGCGCTGTAGCAGGCGCAGGGTGTTGCGCACGGCCGCGGCCCCGGAGTCTTCCGGTTCTTCCACCGTCAGGTGGCCCATCACGGCAAGCAGGTGTTCCCGCGAGCGTAGCTCCGGGGAGGCTTCGATCTTGACGGTGTGCAGCGTCCCCTCCACCAGCCAGGGGCCGAAACGCTCCAGCAAAGCAGCACGTTGCTGGCCGGTAAACTCGGCAGCGGCAAAGGAGACGTGGTCGTGGAAGTAGCGGCCAATTTGATCGTGGTGGTTGGGAACGCCCGGGGAGGCGAGCAGTAGCCTCGGGCTTTCCAGCGTACCGCTGGTGAGTAGAAAAGTCCGTGCGCGGAAGAGAACGTCTCGTCCGTTGTAGGTGCGTGCGCGCGCGGCGGTAATGCTGCCGGCCTCACCTTCCAGAGCGACGACGTTGGCGTGCGTATAGATGGTGATCTTTGGGTGGGCGCTTAGCCGTTCTCCCAGTGTCTTGCCCAGATTGCGCCTGGGAAAGGGGATCCATTTGGAGAAGCGCACGGTAAAGTCTGTGTGCCGCTGCAGAGGCGCTTTTCCAAGCGCAGGCAGCAGAGAGTCCTCAAACGGCAACGCATCTACGCCGAGTATCTGCTGCAGCTCTGCGTAATAGGGCGCGAGATTGCGCTCGTCGATCGGCCAGCCGAGCGATGGAACTCCTGGAGGAGGGGTGTAGATGTCGGAGGTGTAGGGAAGAAGCTGGCCACCCCAGCGTGTGCTGCTGCCTCCGAAGGTGCGAAAGCGCCCTTCCGTGGTGCCGGCATGGCGGGTAGCTGCCATCTCCGCGTCGTAGAGCTGCTGGGAGCGGTCTTCGAGCTCCGCGCCGCCGGCTTCCAGAAGGTGTACCCGCAAGCCTCGTTCCACGAGGCG
This sequence comes from Acidobacteriaceae bacterium, assembly GCA_028283625.1. Classification (GTDB taxonomy): domain Bacteria; phylum Acidobacteriota; class Terriglobia; order Terriglobales; family Acidobacteriaceae; genus Granulicella. The sequence goes on from JAPWKG010000004.1 coordinate 192,655, forward strand.
GGAAGCCAGCAGCAGACCCGCAATGCCCGCGCCGATAATGCAGACGTCGCTTTCTGTGGCGACGTCTGCCGGCGCTTGCTCTAGGTCCAGGAGCATGGCGGGTTTTAGGCCTTGGCCTCGGCGCGCTCTGCCTTTGCCGAAGCGTGTTGCCCACGGTTGGCGTAGCTGGCCTTGACGAAGGCGTGGAAGAGGGGATGCGGCTCAAGCGGTTTGGACTTGAACTCGGGATGGAACTGGCAACCGACAAAGAACGGATGCTCCGGGATTTCAACGATCTCCACGTAGGTCCCTTCCGGCGATGAGCCTGTAAGCCGTAGCCCGGCTCCAACCAGCACCGCTTCATACTCGCGGTTGAACTCGTAACGATGACGATGACGCTCGGAGATCTCCGTGGTGCCGTAGGCCTTTGCGGCCAGCGAATCCGGTTCCATGCGGCAGGTGTAAGCTCCCAGGCGCATGGTGCCGCCCATCTCCTCTACCCCGGTCAGCTCACGCAGCTTGTAGATGATGCGGTGCGGCGTCGCCGGATCGAACTCACCCGAGTTGGCCTTGGCCAGTCCGGCGACGTTGCGCGCATACTCAATGCAGGCTGTCTGCATACCGAGACAGATTCCAAAGTACGGCGTCTTCGACTCACGAGCGAAACGAATCGCATTCAGCATTCCCTCGATACCGCGCTTGCCGAAGCCGCCTGGAACAAGAATGCCGTCAAAGCCTTCCAGCTGGCTGTGATAGTCGTCACATTCCAACCCTTCGGCTTCAATCCAGGTAACGTTGAGCTTCAGATTTTCGGCCAGGGAGCCGTGCACAAGAGCTTCCTTCAACGACTTGTAGCTGTCTTCGTACTCCACGTACTTGCCCACAATGGCGATATTCACCACATCCTTGGGGTTGTAGGCGCGGTGCACGATGTCCTGCCACGGAGTCAGGTCGGCTTCCTTGGCTTCGATGTGCAGATACTTGAGCGCGAGCGTGTCCACGCCCTGTTCGGCAAGGTTCAGGGGGACGCCGTAGATACTGTCGCAGTCGCGTGCGATCACAACGCCCGCCTGTTCGACGTTGCAGAAGGCTGCGATCTTCTCGCGCATATCGCGCGGCACTTCGCGGTCGGCGCGGCAGAGAAGAATGTCGGGCTGGATGCCGATCGAGAGCATCTCTTTGACGGAGTGCTGTGTCGGCTTGGTCTTGAGTTCCTGGGCGGCAGCGATCCATGGGATCAGCGTGACGTGAACGAAGACGGTATTTTCACGGCCCAGCTCCTGGCGCATCTGGCGGATGGCTTCCAGAAAGGGCAACGATTCAATATCGCCGACGGTACCGCCGATTTCAATGATGGCCACATCGCAGTCCGCGCCGATTTTGCGCGCTGCGGCCTTGATCTCATTGGTGACGTGGGGGATGACCTGTACGGTTTTGCCCAGGTAATCGCCACGGCGTTCCTTGGTGATGATCTGCTCGTAAATGCGGCCGGTCGTCAGATTGTTGTCGCGGCTGAGCTTGGCGTGGGTAAAACGCTCGTAGTGGCCGAGATCGAGATCGGTCTCCGCGCCATCGTCGGTGACGAAGACTTCGCCGTGCTGAAAGGGGCTCATCGTACCGGGATCGACGTTCAGGTACGGGTCAAACTTCATGAGATTGACCTTCAGTCCGCGCGCTTCCAGCAGGCAGCCAATCGAGGCTGCGGCAAGACCCTTGCCGAGGGAAGACACAACACCGCCCGTCACAAAGATGTACTTTGCTGACATATCCACCTGCTTTTTCAATTGCTGTTCGGGATTGTGCTCGGGGTGCACGATCAAGTATACCGCGCGGGTTGTGCAGAACCCAGCCCGGAGGGCTAGACTCGTCGCAGCATGATGAGGAAAAGCGCAGGGATTGACGCAAAACCGGGAGTTCGGGCGCGTTGGATCGCCGTCGAGGCTGGAATCTACCGCCGGTTGCGCCTGTGGGCCGACCAGCGGCAGCAGAGACGTGCGCGCACGCAGGGCAGCTCGCTGAAACCAGGCCATCTGCGGCTAGGAGAGCAGGGTGAGGACGCAGCGTACTTTTTTCTACGGCAGCTCGGATATGCAGTCGTCGCTCGCCGGTGGCGCAGCCCCAGACTGCGCGGCGATCTGGATCTTGTGGCCTGGCAGGGGCGCACGCTTGTGGTGGCGGAGGTGAAGACTCGTTCCGCGCGCGATGCCTTTGCTGCCGAGGAGGCGGTGGACCGGGATAAGCGCAACCAGCTACGGCTTCAGGCCGAAGCCTATTTGCGTCACCTGCCTGAGCCTTTCCGGCAGGCCGTGGAGCTACGCTTCGACGTTGTGAGCGTGTACCTGGTGAACGGAGAGTCGCCGGTTTGCGAGCATTTCCAGGCCGCTTTTGCGCGTACACCGCCGCCCGAAGACCGTCCGCGGCGTGCCTGGCAGCGCTGGTAGCGGTGCATGAAGCCGAAAGTGGGCGTTCCGGTGTCTAATGAAAAGCGAACGAGAAGGAGAATGATCAAGCCATGAGCAGCAGCACTTTGATGGACGCACCCGCATACGACCCCACACGCGACCGGATCATCAAAGCCTCGCTGATTACCGTGGTGGTGCTGGCCATTGCGGGGTTTCTGATCGGCTTTGGCGGCTTCGTTGCCGGTCATGGCTGGTTCTTCTCGAACTTCGGCTACGAACATAAGGTCAATCGCTTCTTTGAGGCGCTCGAAGCCAAGGATTACAAAAAGGCCTACGCCCTCTACGAGAACGATGACCAGTGGGAGCAGCATCCCGACAAGTTCGGGTATCCGCTGAATCGTTTTATTGAAGACTGGACGACCCATAGCCCCGTGAACGGCCCGATTAGGGAGCATCACGTGGATGTGTCGAAGTCGGATGGCTCGGGGAACTTTGGCACGGGCATTATTGTGGCGGTGCGGGTGAACGGCAACCACAAGCTCTTTATGTATGTGAATCGTGCGGACGGCACCATGACCTGGCCGGCGCCGCACGAGTTGCAGTACTAACGGAAGGACTATACTTCTCAGTGTTCGGGCTGCATCCGCGCTGAAGCGCAGAGTGGCACTGGAGAGAAACGATGAGTCTAGTTGCTGTGCGCGAAGCGGATCTTGGTCCGGAACGCGCAAAAGTTACGTCGCAAAGTCTGCTGGCGCAGAAGCGAAGCGGCGCCGCAATCACTTCCCTTACAGCGTATGACTACCCTACGGCCCGCTTGGTCGATGAGGCCGGCATCGACATGGTGTTGGTCGGCGACTCGCTGGGCATGGCCGTGCTGGGCCACAGCGATACGCTCTCGGTCACCATGGAGGAGATGCTGCACCATGCGCGAGCGGTTCGTCGCGGCGTGCAGAGGGCCTTGCTGGTGGTGGATATGCCGTTCGGCAGTTATCAGGTCTCGCAGGAAGAGACGCTGCGCAACGGTTTGCGTCTGGTGAAGGAAGCGGGCGCAGAAGCGGTAAAGCTTGAGGGGGGCGCGTTGTCGCATGCCTCCTCGGTGCGCGTGCTCACGGAGGCGGAAGTCCCGGTGGTGGGTCACATCGGGCTTACTCCGCAGTCGGTCCATCGCATGGGTGGCTACCGCGTCCAGGGCCGCAGTGTGGAGGCGGTGGCGCGCTTACGTGAAGAGGCGCTACGTCTGGAAGACGCGGGAGCGATCGCCCTTGTGCTGGAAGGCATTCCACGCGAGCTGGCACGCGCCATCACCGCAGAGCTGACGATTCCGACGATCGGCATTGGCGCAGGGCCGGAGTGTGACGGACAGATCCTTGTATTCCACGACCTGTTTGATCTGTCGTTTCGCAAGCCGCCGAAGTTTGTCCGATCCTTCGGAGACGCGGGAGCGATGATGCGTGCCGGGCTGGAGGCTTTTCGCGAGGCGGTGGAGGAACGTTCCTTCCCTGCGGATGCGGAGAGCTATCACCTGCCGGCGCAGGTCAGCCTTGAGGAACCGGTCGAGCTCAAAGGACGGTAAGCCATGCAGATTGTTCACTCTATTGCGGAAATGCGCCGCTTGCGCCGCGCTTTGCCCGGAACGCTGGGGCTGGTGCCGACCATGGGGGCTTTGCATGCGGGACACCTTTCCCTGGTGCGTGCTGCGAAGCAGGCCTGCGATCACGTTGCAGTCACTCTCTTTGTCAATCCGCTGCAGTTTGGCCCGAAGGAGGACTTCGGGAAGTACCCGCGAACCTTTGAGCAGGACTGCGCTCTGCTGGAGGCCGAAGGAGTAGAGCTGCTTTTTGCTCCGGCGGTGGAGGAGATGTATCCGGGCGGTGCGGAGACGACGGTCGATGTGCCGGAGGTTGGATCACGTCTGGATGGAGCCTCCCGGCCAGGGCACTTTCGGGGTGTTTCCACCGTGGTGTCCAAGCTCTTTCTGATCGCAACGCCTGATCGCGCGTACTTCGGGCAAAAGGACGCTGCACAGGTTGCGGTGCTCCGTACGATGGTGCGCGACCTGAACTTTGGCCTGGAGCTCGTGGTCTGTCCGACGGTACGTGATGCCGATGGGTTGGCGATGAGCTCGCGCAACCGCTATCTGAGCGATGAAGAGCGCAGGATCGCTTTGGCGATTCCGCGTGCCCTGGCTTCTGCTAAAGCGATTGCGACGCAGGGAGAGTGGTCCGCTCCGGTGCTGGAGAAGCTCCTGACCGAGACATTGAGCGAGGTAAGCGGCTTGCAGCTGGACTATGCTGCAGTCGTTGACCCTGTAAGCCTTCTGCCTCTGGCCAGTGTGACGCAGGGAGCCTTGCTGGCGGTGGCTGCATTTGTGGGAACGACGCGACTGATCGACAACGAACTGCTCTCTGCCGAGGAGTTTACGGAGTCAACGACAGCCGTCCTAAACCTGGCGGAGGTACTGTCGCGATGAAGGTTCTGGTGGGAGTAACCGGGGGCATTGCCGCGTACAAGGCCGCTGAGCTCGTGCGCGAGTTGCAGCGCGGCGGAGCAGAGGTGCAGGTGTTAATGACGCCTGCGGCAGAAAAGTTCATCACGCCGCTTACCCTGGCCGCGTTGAGCGGCAAGCCGGTGCTGACCAGCGTATGGCAGGAGACCGCTGTGGGCGATCGCTTCGAGATCGAGCATATCCAGATTGCGCAGGACGCGGATGTGATGGTGATTGCTCCGGCAACGGCAAATACCCTGGCTAAGCTTGCTCATGGCCTTGCGGACGATATGGTGACGACGACCGCGTTGGCGGCGACCTGTCCTCTGGTGATTGCCCCGGCGATGAACGTACATATGTGGCGTCACGCGGCGACACAGGCCAACCTGGCCGTATTGCAGGAGCGCGGCGTGCGTTTTGTTGCACCGGAGTCAGGAGAGCTGGCGTGCGGCATGGTGGGGGAAGGGCGGCTTGCCGAGCCCGTCACGATTGCGGAGTCGGTGTTGGCGGCTGCGGGACACTCACAGCAAATGGCCGGCGAGGTCGTTTTGATCACGGCAGGAGGAACGCGGGAGCCGATTGATCCTGTACGGTTTCTTGCTAACCGTTCGAGCGGCCGTATGGGAATGGCTCTTGCCGAAGAAGCGCTCTCTCGCGGGGCCGAGGTGCTCTATATTACGGCGGCGAAGGATGTACCTGTTTCACCGCGTTGTCGTAGTTTCAGAGTCAATACCGCACAGGAGATGCATGCGGCGTTGCTTGCGGAGCTTCCCCGGGCAACAGCGGTCTTTATGGCTGCGGCTGTGTCGGATTACCGGGTGGAGGCTGTTGCGGAGCAGAAGCGGAAGAAGACGGAGCGCATGACATTGGAGCTGGTCGCAAATCCGGACATTCTGCGTGATGTCGTGCAGCACAGAAAACCGTCGACTACGGTGATCGGGTTTGCGGCGGAGACGGAGCGTGTGCTGGAAGAGGGGCGGCGCAAGCTGGTTTCGAAAGCCGTCGATGCGATCTTTGCCAACGATGTTTCCGGTGTCGACAGCGGGTTTGAGGTCGACCGCAACGCGGGTATGCTCCTCACACATGCCGAGGAGATCCCTCTGGCAGCGGCCAACAAGAGGTCGATTGCACAGCAACTGCTGAGTGCGCTTCCGGCAATCCGCAATGCCGCGAACGCGAAAACGTGGTGGGCCCACCAGGACTCGAACCTGGAACCAAAGGATTATGAGTCCTCTGCTCTAACCGATTGAGCTATAGGCCCGCGCGTGCTCAGCGTAGAGTTCGATTGTAAATCGAATGCTTGCTTGCGCTGTCCGGGGCGTATTCTGGGCCTGGATGGATGCAATGCAAAAACCGCAGCGCCGTTTGAAGGACGCAGGATGGGCTCAGCCTGAGATCTCTTCCGATGGAAAGAAGATCTGCCGCTGGTGCCGCCTTGCGATTCTTGCCCCTCGGCGGAGAACGTTCTGTTCGGCCTATTGTGTGCATGAGTGGAGATTGCGTTCCGATCCGGGATATCTACGTGAGCAGGTTTTTTGGCGCGATCGTGGTGTCTGCGCCTTATGCCATACCGATACCCTGGCCGAGTATGCTGCTCTGCGCCGTAGTCGGGGTCAGAGGCGTATGCAGCTTCTGCAGATGTGGGGGATACGCTCGATCCGGGCCCGGAAAACGCTGTGGGATGCGGACCATATTCTTCCTGTGGCGGAGGGTGGGGGCGAGTGTGACCTGCAAAATCTGCGCACACTTTGTTTGCCTTGTCATCAGGAAGCAACGGCTGCTCTCCGGCTCCGCTTGCGGGCTTCCGATGTAAGCGATTGATTTTTTGAGATTTACCCCAATGGCTCGCTCTTGCGTTGGTCATCGCAAGAAGACAGGCGATATTCATGTTTCTTGCTTGCACTGTAGGGGGTGGATGGGTATGCTGTGAAAGCAATCAAGCAGCCGACAACCTTATTTTCCAAAAGGCGACCTATCCATGAAGTCGATCTCTCGCATTGCTGTCTTCAGCTCCGTTCTTGCGATCCCTGTTCTTGCTCATGCTCAAGGGGGATGCATCAATTCGCCGGAGTGCCCAACTGCGATTCTTGGCTTGGTTGGGGCTGCGGGAGCGGCTCTGTATGCTCGCCTGCGGTCTCGCTAAAGCTTAGATTCTGATGCAAAAAGCCACCTCCCAACCCGGGAGGTGGCTTTTTGCATCTGTACATATTGTTCCCCGCCGGGAAGCAATCAAGTAGACTTTGGTCACCATCATCTGCCGGTACGTTTGCCGTCAGTACAAGTGGAAACACCGCCGCTTTAGTTCGGCAGGAAAATTCAGGACCCATTACCGCGTGAATTCGGCATCTTCGACTTTTTTTTGTTCTTTTCCGGTGAAAAGCTGGAAGCGATTTTTAGGGACTCCTGTAGCGCTTGTAGCCCTTTCTGCAGCGCTTTGTGCGCATGCACAGGTTGCGGGGGGAGGCGGTGGCGGAGCCGCAGGCGGCGGTGCGGCTGCTGGTGGAGCGGGGACAGGGCTTGCTGGCAGCTCAGCCGGTCTGCTTTCCAATACATCGCAGAGCACGGGAACGAACGCATCGCGCAAGGCAAACGACGGTCGTGCTGATCGCACGGATGATGCAGCGCGTGCCGATGTGCCGGCAGGTTCACGCGACGTGCTGACTGAGTTTCAGCAGATGGTGGAATCGAGCACGGGGCGCAGATTGCCGATCTTTGGCGCCTCTTTATTTGGAGAAGTGCCGACAACCTATGCTCCTGTGGAGCAGGTCCCCGTAGGAAATGATTATGTGATCGGCCCGGAAGATGAGATTAACCTGCAGCTCTCCGGGCAGATTAATCAACACCTTGATTTGCGCGTGGACCGTTCGGGTGCGATCAGCATTCCGGGGGTCGGGGCTGTACAGGTTGCCGGTCTCAAATACAGCGAGCTGACACCTTTTCTGAACCGTAAGCTGGGGGAGATTTACCGCAACTTCACGGTCAGCGCACAGCTCGGGCAGCTGCGGAGTATTCAGGTCTTTATTGTGGGTCAGGCGCGTCGGCCGGGGTCATACTCCATCTCTTCCCTGAGCACGCTGCTGAATGCCATCTTTGCCTCCGGTGGCCCTGCGCCGACCGGATCCGTGCGCAATATTGAGGTCAAACGCAAAGGCCAGACGATCGATCATTTTGATCTCTACGATCTATTGCTGCATGGTGATAAGTCCCATGACGTTCAGCTCGAACCGGGCGACGTAATCTTTTATCCGTTTGTTGGTCCTCAGGTCGCGATTCTGGGCAGTGTGGATGTGCCGGCGATCTATGAGTTGAAAGAGGCGACGACGCCGAGCGAGGCTTTGAAGCTTGCCGGTGGTCAGACAAACGTTGCTGCAGGCTCAACGGTACGTCTGGAGCGTGTCTACGAGCATCAGGACCGCACCGTGCAGGATGTGCAGCTTTCGAGCACGGCTCACCTGATCGACGGGGATATTTTGACGGTCACTTCGATCATTGATCGTTTTCGTGATGCGGTGACCCTGCGTGGGAACGTCGCAAACCCGGGACGTTATGTCTGGCATCAGGGAATGCATCTGAGCGATCTTTTCCCGAACAAGGAATCGCTGATTACCAGGAATTACTGGCGCAAACGTAATCAACTGGGCCAGCTACAGCAGGACTACATTCCGCAATCGGGCGCCGCGCCGATTGATACGGAAGGTGCATTGCAGGTGCATGGCAACCAGATCGATCGGGATGCTGCGAATGTAACCCAGAAGGGTACCGCAACGGGAGATCCTGGTGGGAACTCCGTAGGTGCTGCTTTGACGAGCAACAACGGCTTGTTCGATGCCAAGACGGACGTTGTCCTGTCGGCCCCGGATATCGATTGGAACTATGCGGTTATTGAGCGTCAGAGCACGGTTGATCTGAGCACTTCGCTCATTCCGTTTAACCTGGGCCGCATCATTCTGGACCATGACACGGCACAGAACTATGAGTTGGAACCCGGAGATGTTGTTACGGTCTTTTCGAAGGCAGACCTCCGTGTGCCGTCGTCGCAGCAGACCCGGTTTGTCCGTCTTGAGGGTGAGTTTGTAGCTTCGGGCGTTTACAGCGTGTTGCCGGGTGAGACTTTGCGTCAGCTCGTCAAGCGGGCTGGTGGTTTGACTCCGGATGCGTACCTTTACGCCTCTGAGTTCACACGAGAGTCTACGCGTCGGGTTGAGCAGCAGCGCCTGAGCGAATATGCCGACGAGCTGGAAGCGCAAATCTCCGCATCGACGAGCAACAGCACCGCTCGTGCAATTACTCCGCAGGACCAGGTTGCTGCCACGGCTTCCGCTTCGGATGCGCAAACCGCGGTTGCCCGGTTGCGCAGGTTGCAGCCCAGCGGAAGAATTGTTTTGGATCTTACTCCCAATAGCCGTGGGCTTGAGGGTGTCCCAGACATTGCTTTGGAGGACGGCGATCGTTTTGTCGTTCCGCGTGTGCCCTCAAACGTGAACGTGCAGGGACAGGTGTACAGTGCAAACGCGTTCCTGTTCGCTCCACATCAGCGGGTACTCGACTATATGAAGCGTGCCGGCGGTCCGGACCGTCAGGCCGATAAGCGCCGCACCTTTGTATTGCGTGCAGATGGTTCTGTTGTGAGCAACCAGTATGCCGATGTACGGAAAGTACCGATTTTCCCTGGAGATACTGTAGTCGTTCCGCCAAATCTGGATAGGCGAGCTCTCTTCCAGAAGATCGTGGATATTTCGTATGCTGCTGGCCAGATCGGATGGGGCGTCGCCGCAGTGTATCTCGTTCGCTAGTTCCAGTGATTGATTGAGAACATGAGAGTTTTTGAGGTTATGTATGTCGAGTGAGCTGACGCCTACCCCGCTGCCTTCGGCGCAGGAGGGGGATGAGGGAATTGATCTACTGCGTTTATTGGTCGTTTTGATCAGTGAGTGGCGGTTGTTCTGCGCCATCTCTGTGATCTTTTTCTTGTTATTTGCGGCTTATATCTTCAAGATGCCGTCCCAATATATAAGTTCAGTTCAAATTCTGCCGACCAGTCACAGCGGCCAAAATGACACGTTTGCCTCTTTTTTTAGTGGGCGCAGCGGCCCTGGTGCCGTTTACGTAGGGCTTCTAAAAAGCCGGACGGTTCAGGATGGCGTTGTGGATCGGGCAGGACTTCTGGAGCAACTCCATCTTCCCAGTAAAGAGGCTGCCAGACAGGCGTTGGCTGGAAAGACCACGATTGAAGAAGGCGCGGACTCTCTGATTAAGATTCAGGTCAAAGATGTCAATGCCGTGCGCGCAACGCAGATCGCAAACGCGTATCTGGACAGCCTGCAGGATCTTAATGAGCATTTGGCTCTAACGGAGAGCGCCAGAACTCGTAAGTTCTTTGAGCAGCAGCTAGAGCATGAGCGCTCTCTACTGGGCGATGCTGAGGTCGGGCTGGCAAAGACGCAGAAGAGCACAGGAGTCCTGGACCCTTCTGCTCAAACACAGTTGGGACTGGGATCGGTGCAGGCGATTCGCTCGCAGATTACGGCTCTTCAGGTGCAACTCGCTGGTCTGCTGCAGCGTGAGACGGAGCAGGGGCCGGATGTACAGTCGACACGTTCGCAGATCAAGCAGCTCGAAGCGGAAGAGCACGCTTTGGAGTCGAACTCTGGAGCTAATACGGGCGCTGCACCTGCTGTCGATATGATGCCCGATAAGAATCTGAGCTATCAGCGCGCGATGCGAGATGTTCGCGAGCACGAAACGATCGTGCAGTCCTTGGCAACGCAATTTGAAACGGCTCGACTTACGGAAGCGGAAGGGCACTCGGCTTTCGAGGTTGTAGACCGTGCGGTTGTTCCGGAGCATAGAGCGTGGCCCCCGCGGAAGCAGTTAATTCTTCTTGCTTTGGTGCTCGGCTGGATTCTTGGTCTGGCCGGAATCTGTGTGAAGTTGCTGGTGCGGAGAGTGCTGGGCGATCCCCAATCGCGCAACCATCTTGAGTGGTTGCGGGCGAATCTGTAGAGTTCATTTTTTGTATGCGAATCCTTCGGAAACCACATCCCGTAGCGATGTTTGCCGCCTGGTTTCTGGTGGTTTTCAATATCCTTTTCCCTAAGGGAGGCTTCAAAGCAGGTTCAATTCCGCTTACTTGGGGATTTTTGTTTATTGTAGGTTCTTCGGCTCCATTACTGCTCTATCGCTTTTTAGCACTGCCCTTGCGGAGCCGCTCAACAGCTTGTCTGGCTTTGCTTTGCACGTTGCCGATGCAAGCGGTCTATCTCTATGTGGGGTATGCGTTCGGTCTTGCTGATCCGGGATTCGGCATTGCAAATGTCATCAACTTTTTGGTGTTGCCCTGGTTGTTTTTGTTGGTGTATCCACCATTTTTTAAGATGATCGACGGCCAACGCCTTCAGTCTTATTTTTGCTGGTCAATTCTGCTAGCCGCGGTGTGGGGCATTTTTCTTTTCTTTCTGCATCCAATTACGGGACACTACATTGAGATACCGTTCCTGACGGTGAATGCGGGCGATTATGGTCTCCTGGAAGCAACAAAAAATAATCAACGCGGCTTATTCCCGAAGCTTATCTCGACCTATAACAACGGCAATATTTACGGCGTAGCGACACTCATAATTCTTCCGCTCTTCGAGCGGCTTGAGGCGAAGCCGTGGAAGCGGAACGTTGTGAAGCTTGCACTGATTCTTACGCTGTCGCGCACCGTATGGCTAGGGTTGGTGTTATATGAAGCCGGGCCGGTGCTTTTGCATGCTTTGCAGCAGGTGAGAACATTTCCGAAGATCTTTATTCGATCTGTGATGGGGCGTGTTGTCGTGGTTGTCGCGACGGGCGTGTTGATTGTTGCGGCGCTGCTTTTTAACGGTTCCAAGCTTAATTTCCTGCTTGATAGCTCTGGGGGCGGTCGCGCAGGGATGTTTGATTTGCTGTTCACTGCGGATCTTCTGCCCAGCAATGGAATGCAGGGGTTCAATGAAACTGTTTACTCGTCCGTCGCCCATTTGTATGGCTTCCTTGGGCTTGGGGCGTTTGTCCTGATGATGGGCAGTCCCCTGATCCTGTTGCTGGTGGATCGGAGCGCGATGCGGAGTGTGCCGCGTCGTGCTGCGCTCAAGGGGTTGATGCTTTATATGGTGCTCGTCGGAATCGATGGCTGCATTAACTACGTTCCGGTGATGATTTTTTATTGGTTTGTCTACATGGTGTACGCGTGTGGGTGGCCGGGAGAATCCGACGGGCGGTATGTGCCTGCCGCGTTTGAGATACCGGTACGAAAGCGTTGGTTTCGGCGCATCCCGCCGTTACCTCGCCCAGCCGTGTAGCAGCCGTCTTAGTTTGATTGAAAAGGATTTTTTCGTGATGTCATCTTCTGCTGAATTCGTTGCTTCCTCTCCCATCCTGGTCACGGGGGGATGTGGTTTTATCGGGGCAAATTTTGTGTTGGATTGGATGCGGCACGAAACATCTCCCTTAGTGAACCTCGATGCGTTGACTTACGCCGGCAATCCGGAAAATCTTGCTGCACTTGCAGATGAGCCTCGTTACACCTTTGTGCATGGGGACATTACGGATAGTGAATTGCTGCGTGAACTCTTTGCGCGTCATCGTCCACGCGCTGTGGTGCATTTTGCGGCCGAGTCGCACGTAGATCGCTCCATTCACGGTCCTGATGCTTTTTTACGCACGAACATCGACGGCACGTTTCGGCTTCTCCAGGCAGCACGTGAGCACTATGCTTCGTTGGAAGGAGAAGTGCGCGCGGCGTTTCGTTTTCTGCATGTTTCCACCGATGAGGTGTACGGAACGCTGGAGCCGGAAGATGCTGCGTTTTCTGAAACAACACCGTACGCTCCCAACAGTCCGTATGCTGCTTCGAAGGCTTCGAGCGATCTGTTGGTACGCGCCTGGCATCACACCTACGCTCTGCCAACGCTGATTACGAATTGCTCGAACAACTATGGGCAGTATCAATTTCCGGAGAAGTTGATTCCGCTTACCATTGCAAATGCCCTGGCGGGCAAACCGCTGCCGGTTTATGGCGATGGGCAGCAGGTGCGTGACTGGTTGTTTGTCGAGGATCATTGCACCGCGATTCGGCGTGTATTGTCGTCGGGCCGCCTGGGTGAGACGTACAACATTGGGGGCAATAACCAGCGGGCAAACCTCGATGTCGTGAAGACGATTTGTTCGCTTTTGGATGAGCTGCGTCCTGGAGCGAAGCCCTATGCAGAGCAGATCCGGTTTGTCGAGGATCGTCCTGGGCATGACCGCCGTTACGCCATTGATGCCACAAAAATCGAGCGCGAGTTGGGCTGGCAGCCTGCACATACCTTTCCGACAGGATTGCGTGCAACGGTGGAGTGGTATCTCGCAAACGCAGCGTGGATTGAGAACGTGATGAGCGGTGAGTATCTGCATTGGATCGAGCGCAACTATGCCGGGCGCGAGGTGAAGGCATGAAGGGGATTATTCTTGCGGGTGGCTCCGGTACGCGGCTTTATCCGGTGACGCAGTCCATTTCGAAGCAGCTGCTTCCGGTTTACGACAAGCCGATGATTTACTACCCGCTTTCCGCGCTGCTGCTGGCAGGAATTCGCGACATTCTTATCATCTCTACGCCGCAGGACACGCCTCGTTTTGAAGCCCTTCTTGGCGACGGATCGCAGTGGGGTGTTCGCTTCACCTATGCGGTGCAGCCAAAGCCGGATGGCCTGGCGCAGGCGTTTCTGATTGGTGAAGAGTTTCTTGCGGGTGACTCCTGCTGCCTCGTTCTGGGGGACAACCTTTTCTACGGGCATGAGTTCGCACAACGACTGCGGGCTGCGAGCCAGAGTAAAGACGGCGCAACGGTTTTTGCGTATGCGGTGAATGACCCGGAGCGTTATGGCGTGGTGGAGTTCGATGCCGAACGCCGCGTCGTTTCCCTGGAGGAAAAGCCGGAGAAGCCAAAGTCTCGCTATGCGGTGACTGGGATTTATTTCTACGATGCGCAGGTGGTTGAAGTGGCCAAGTCACTGAAGCCGTCACCTCGTGGAGAGCTTGAGATCACGGATGTGAATCGCTGGTACCTGGAACGGGGGCAGTTGCGGACGGAGGTCTTAGGGCGCGGTATCGCGTGGCTCGATACCGGAACGCACGACTCCCTGTTGGACGCGGCAAACTTTATCCAGACCATTGAACTGCGTCAGGGGTTAAAGGTCGCGTGTCCGGAAGAGATCGCCTATCGCCTTGGTTACATCTCCGCAACGCAGCTGGAAGAACTGGCTTTGCAGTTGGGCAAGAGCACCTATGCTGCTTATCTGCATCGTATCTTGCGAGAGACCGTTTACTAGCAGCGGTTGTTCGCTGCGGAGATGAGCGTCTTCCGCGTCTGCGTGCGCCTCGGAGCGAGGTGCCGTAAGGGCGTGCCGTGAAAGGAAAGGGGTAGACTAAGCAAAGTGACTCGAGCTGCATGTACCATCGTTTCCCCGAATTATCTGGCGTACGCTCGTACGCTTGCGACCTCGTATCTGGCGCAGCATCCGGGGCATCGCTTCTTTGTGCTGATTGTTGCGAACCTGCAGGACGCAGCCCCGTTTCGTGGCGCGGACTTTGAGCCGGTGATGCTGCCCGAGATTGGTGTAGCCAATCTGCGCACAGAGGCGATGAAGTACGACATTCTGGAGTTGAACACGAATGTGAAGCCTGCATTCATGCGCTACCTCCTGCAAAAGCACGGGCTCGACCAGCTTGTGTATCTTGATCCGGATATCTATGTCTACGCTCCGCTGGAGCCGGTGTTTGAGGCGCTCGATCAAGGTGCTTCCGCGGTTCTGACGCCGCACATGACCACGCCGGTCTGGGATGGCAAGCAGCCCAGCGAACAGGAGCTTCTGTATAACGGCACCTATAACCTGGGGTTTGTAGCGGTCAGCAGCTCTGCTGAGTCTGTACGGATTCTTGACTGGTGGGACGTCCGCTGCCTGGAGGCAGGTTTCTCTGAAGGCCGTACCGGTCTGTTTGTTGATCAGAAGTGGATGAACCTTGTGCCGGGTATGTTTGACCGCGTTTTCATTACGCGCGATGCCGGGCTGAACATGGCGTACTGGAATCTGCATGAGCGCTCTTTGGCCAAGGGCAGCGATGGCTGGGTGGTGGAAAGCCCTGTGAGCGGTCGTGTGCCGCTCCGTTTCTTCCATTTTTCGGGCATCGTGGTTACGGACGACTCGGTGCTTTCCAAGCACACGAACCGTTTCACGCTGGACGCGCGCCCCGATCTTACCGAAGCCTTTGCTGCGTACAAGCAGGCGGTCCGTGCGGAGAAGGCATCAGCATCGGCGGCAGAAAGCCTGCCGTATGGTTTCGATACGATGAGCGATGGCTCGACGGTAACGCGCCTCGCACGCCGTTTGTATGCAGCCAATCTCGAACACTTTCAGGGCGTGGATCCGTTCGATTCCAACGGTGCGTTTGGACGCTTTGCCGCGGAGAAGAAGCTGGTGCAGGGCGTTGTCGCTCCGGCGAAGTCCACATGGAAGGACTTCAACCCGCGGGATCGCCGCGTGGAGGCGGTGCATCGTCTGCTTGGGTTTGCGTTGCGTTTGCTGGGGCCGCACAAGTATGAGCTTTTGATGCGTTATCTGGCGCACATCAGCGTACTGCGCCAGCAAGGCGTGTTTCTGTATCCCGGGAAAGGGAAGTAAACAGCGATGCCGCGTGCGTTGATCGTAAAGCTGGGAGCCATCGGTGATGTCGTGATGGCGATTCCCGGGGCTCTCGCCTTGCGGAAGGCCGGTTATGACGTGGATTGGGTTGTGGGCCGCGCAGCCGCACAGGTGTTGCAGCTCTATCCGTGGATCAACCGGATTGAGGTGGAGGAGCGGCCGCTGCTGAGCGGCAAGCCCGGTGCAATCTTTGCGTTGTGGCGGCGACTGCGTCGGCACTCCTATGACGTTGTGGCGACGTTGTATTACGACAAGCGATACAAGATTCTTACGTTGCCGGTGCGGGCGGCGCGCAAGGTTCTGCTCTCGCAGCAGGATCGTGCTACTTCGTTGCTGCACGGGCGGCATCACACCGATGAGTATGCCAGGATTTTGCTCGGCCGCACGGATGAGGCGTTGCCGGAGCAGCTTGCGCCTGTTCCGGCGGAGCATCTGCCCGAGTCACCGCTTCCTCGGGGAGCAAAGCCCCGTGTTGTGATGGTGGCTGCGGGAGCGCGCAACGCTTTACGTGATGATGCGCTGCGCCGGTGGCCCGTTGAGAGCTATGTCGCATTGGCAAAGCTGCTGCTGGCGCGAGGCTATGAGGTTGTGCTGGCCGGCGGACCGGACGATGCCTGGGCTTCTCCGTACTTTGCAACGCTCTCGATTACGGATGTGACGGCCAAGCTTTCTTTGACAGAGACGATCGCCCTTTTCGAGTCTTCGGACGTCGTCTGCACGCACGATACCGGCCCATTGCACCTGGCCGGGATCACGCAGGCCGGAGTCGTGACGATCTTTGGTCCGGTGGATCCGAGAGGACGCCTGCCGCAGCGGCATAACTGCGTTGCGTTATGGGGCGGTGAGGGATTTGCCTGCAGGCCTTGCTATGACGGCCGCTCATATGCGCCGTGCTCAAACAACCTGTGCATGCAGCAGATCACGCCGTCGATGGTTCTGGGCGAGATTGAAACGGTTCTGGAGGCGCGGCGAACGCAGAAGCCGTTTGTACCGCGAGTTCGCGTGCCGCGTCATACCCCGGTGCAGATGGTGGAGCTTGGATGAGTTTTCCTGCGTTGTTTCTGGACCGTGATGGTGTGGTCAATCACGAGGTAGGGTATCTGCACCGCATCGAAGATGTGCGGTGGGTGGATGGCATCTTCTCGCTGGTGCGTAGCGCGATTGCACAGGGATACAAGATCGTAGTCGTCACGAACCAGTCGGGGATTGGGCGGGGCTATTACTCGGAAGAACAGTTTCATGCACTGATGGACTGGATGCGCGAGGAGTTTGTTCAACAAGGCGCAGCGCTGCACGCGGTCTATTTCTGCCCGTTCCACCCTCGGGATGCGGAAGGGCTGTATCAGCGGGAGCATGAAGACAGAAAGCCTGGCCCGGGAATGCTGCTGCGTGCAGCACGCGATCTGGATCTCGACCTAAGCCGCTCGCTGATGATCGGTGATCGCTGCTCCGATATTGGAGCAGCCAAAGCGGCCGGTGTCCCTGTAGCTTTCTTGATGAGCGGCACGGAACCGGCCGGTTGTGAGGCCGCCGGGCCGTACATCGCAATTGATTCGCTGGCTGAGGTGGAGCGCAGGCTTACGGAAGCTCAGCTTCTTTAAAAAGCTGGCCGAGAGCGTCCTTGCCAGAGATGGAAGGCTCCAGGCCTTCGAGCGGCCAATCGATAGCCAGCGTTGGGTCGTTCCAGAGAATGGAGCGCTCGCCCGCGGGGTGGTAGCCGCGTGTCGTCTTGTACATGACCTCGGCCTCAGAAGAGAGCACGAGGAAGCCATGAGCGAATCCTTCCGGAATCCAAAGCATCTCGAGCGGCCCTTCGGCTGGAGACTTGAGGTGGAAGCCTGCCCACTTGCCGAAGTCCGGAGAGTCGCGGCGTAGATCGACGGCGACGTCATAGATATGCCCACGCAGCGCCCGCACAAGCTTTCCCTGCGGTTCTCCGAGCTGGTAGTGCAGACCACGCAGAACGCCGCGCGCGGAAAGAGATTGATTGTCCTGTGCCCAGGTGGTTGGCAGGCCGGCTTCTTCAAAACGCTTTGCGTTGAAGGTTTCAGAGAACCATCCGCGGCTATCGCCAAATTGTTGTGGGCGGAGGATCTTTACGTCAGACAGCGCGGTAGGAAAAATCTGCATCTCATGAATGATTAGAGCACGACCAATATTCATTCTTTGCCCGAAGATTTGCGTGAGATGAACGCTTGGTTTGATGAGCCTAACTGTAAGACTGAAAAGCAGTTAGGGCAAAAAAAGAACACAACTTTTTCAGCAGCACCGGGTTTGCCCTGTAGACTAGAAGGACATCGTACTCCGATGCTGTTTAACTTTTTCTTGCTCCTCCCTTAGTGAGCTTCACATGTGGCAATCGTAGAAGCCTGAAAGATCCCCCTTTCAGCTTCGAAGCTACGCCTGTCACGGATGGCTTTTTCCATGCCTCTTGAGCAAACGGATTCGACAAGCACGCTCGAGCATGCCGGTTTTGATCTTCCGGAAGCTTCTGCCGCGCACCCGGTGAGTTCCTATGCGAGCCCACAACGGTTGCTGCGCTATCGCGTGATCAAGCGCTTGATCGATGTAGCGCTGATTTTGTTGATGTCTCCGATTCTTATCCCGGTCGTGCTTTTGATCGCGCTTGCGGTGCGAGTGACCTCGCCTGGCCCGATCTTCTTTTCGCATCGTAGAATCCGCGCGCACGGCGATTTCTTTTCGATGTGGAAGTTCCGCACGATGTGCGTGAACTCCGCCGAGGTGCTCGAGGAGTATCTCAAGCACAACCCGCAGGCGCGGGCGGAGTGGCTGAAGAACCATAAGTTGAAGAATGATCCTCGTGTGACGAGCGTTGGCGACTTTTTGCGCCGTACCTCTCTGGACGAACTGCCACAGCTTTGGAATGTGTTGACCGGCTCGATGAGTCTGGTGGGGCCTCGCCCCATTGTGGCCGCCGAGGTGGAAAAATACGGCCGTTATTTTGCCGATTACTCCTCTGTAAAGCCGGGGTTGACGGGCTTATGGCAGGTTTCGGGCCGTTCGCGTACCAGCTACGCCGAGCGCGTGCAGCTTGACCGCCAGTACGCTCGCGAATGGAGCCTGCGTATGGATCTCAAGATCCTTGTCCGTACCGTGACTTCGGTGGTCAACCAGGACGGCGCGTACTAACTTCGGTACGATAATCATCCTGAACGGGTGAGAAAGATTTCAGAAGTTTTTGATTTTGCATCGCCTAAAAGGCGCGATTTTGGCTGTGCAGGAACTGTGTAGAGCAAATGTGCAGAATTTCCTCTGAATGACAGTTCTTAGGATACCGGCCACGGGCGTTGCAACGGGCAATTTTCCCTTGCGGTGCGCCGAATAGTAAAGGGGCAGGTCCCGGAGGAGGAACTTGAGTTCGGGCGCGCAGCCGGCGAGCGAAGGCCGGAGTCCAGCGGATGAGGGGGCGTGGAGAAACCTGCAAGGGTTCTTCCCGCGCTTTTTAGGCAGCGTAAAAGCGGGGCGGCAGATTCGCCGCCCCCAAGAGAGCGATCTACCCGAGAATGCACTTGTCCGTGAAAGCCTCCACGAACCTCTGCGCGGCAAGGTTCTTGTCCCAAAGCTTGGCAAAGTTCTCGTGCTGTTCGTGCAGTTGAGGGTGGAAGCAGTAATTGCCGTCACGAACAAAGCGGCTCCATTGCTCGATGCCTACGCGATCGTTTCTCCAATAGAACGGATTCAGGTGTGCGCCTCCCGCAAAGCCAAGCTCGAAGCACATCTCCGGGTCACGCATCAGGTCGCCGTTCTGTTCGCTGTAGTGGGCAACAGAGACAGCCGGAAGTCCACAAGGGCCGGACTCGTCGACGGCCTCGATGACAAGCGCCATGTACGGTTCGTTGGTTATCTTGAGGTAAAGGCCGGGATGCCATCCCCCGGCCTTCCTAATAAGCTCCAGAACGGTCTTCATGCCGCCACCTCCGCAAGCTCTGCTTCGGTGGCCGGTTCGTGTTCTTCGTCCGCTGCGAGCGGCTCCAAGGCAGCAAGGATGACGGCGGCGGTCTGCTGAATCACCTCTAAGCTCTCGGCCAGCAACGATGCATTGCCGTGGTAAAGGTGGATGTAATCGGCGGACGCGGAACCCGTCACCAGCCCAACGGCTTTGCCGACAACAAAGGCCACAGCCTCGGCCTCGGTTTCACGTACCGTCTTCGTAGTTGCCGTGCGGCGTTCCGCCTTATGCAAAAGCTCGTGCGCCGTTTCATGAACAAGCGTGGCGAAAGTTTCGGCCTTGGACTGTCCGGGTAGGATGGCGATGCGCCCGCCGTAGCTCATGCCAAGGGCTGGCGCGATGCTCGGGTTGTAGACAAGCTGAATGCCTTTGTCTTGTACGAACGCCGCCAGACGCTCCAAGTTCTCGCCGGGGTCGCCGGAGACTTCGCGCATCTCGGGCAGGTCGACGCCGTCGGTCTGCGAAATATCGAAAACATAGGCGTTGCGGAATCCAAGCAAGACACGTTCGTTCTGCTTGGTGATGTCCTTCTGTGCTTCCTCCTCCTTCTTGCGGCGAACGCCGACGATGGGAGCAAGGATGCGAATACCTTTCTGTCCGGCCTTCACATTGCGCCCTAAGCTCTTCCACGTCCAGAACCCGGCTACTCTCGTCGCGGTGGGCATCTGCCGAGCAATCTCCAACACGTTTCCGAAGCTGTAGTTATGGAAGCGGCTCATGGCGGTGAGGTAGTTGGTGAGGGCTTCGGAGTGTCCTGCCTCTAGCTGCTCAATCAAGAGCTTGATGTTGGCCCGAATGAGTTCCTGTTTGGTGTTGGGCTTCTTGCTGTCGATAGTGACGACGGTGTTCGTGTTGTTCATGGTGTTTGCTCCTTGTCGGCATTTGCTTTTGCACGTCCGCGTTGAAACGCGGCATGTACATGCCGAACGCCTCCTGGCGAAGGCGGGGGTAGCAAGGTGCAAGGGAGGGGTCTCCCCACCCGGAGCAAAGCGGAGGGCGAGCGCAGCGAAGGTCTGCACAAGCGGAGCGCGGAAGATTGGGGAAGCCCTTGTCGCCGCGCGGGGGGCAGCGCCCACTAGGAAGGCTTGGTTTCCTTATTACGTGCGCATCAGCGCACACGATCTATAGGGAGGGCGTTGCGGGAAGGAACGGCCCGCAGAGATTCTCTCTCAAGAATCAAGTTCTTTTTTCTTCAGGGGTGTCCAGAGGGGATGCTTCTTTTTTTTGAAGGAAAGTGTAGCGAGATCAGGAAGGAGGCAAGCCACCGATCCAAGCTGGCCCCTTAACCGCAAGAAAACGATCTCAGGTCACCGATGAGCGCTCAATGAACGACTCGGTGATTATCACTTGTCGAAATCAAAACGGTCCATGATCACGATGGACTCGATCCGATTGCCTCTGCAGTGACGGTTACGCTAACTGATCGTATCTAATGATTTGATGGGTGTTGAGGGCTACCAACAGCATCCGTGAGCATTCAAAAACACCGGCAAATCCGTGGATTCGAAATTTCAGAATCCTCGTCCACACCCTCGCTATGATGAGGCCGTCGGCGTCTGATCTACGTCTTGAACGGGAAAAGGTCGAACCGGACTAGCGAGATGTTTCAGTTCAAAAACCCTAAGATCAGAGGCTCGTGAGCACTACTCATAGCAGCGCCGACTGATTCTTGAGATGTTCGATCAGTTTGGCGGGATGAATCGGCTTGGCGAGCAACTCAAACTCATAGCCCTGTCGAGAGCCTTCCGTCACGATGTCCGAAATTCCGGCTTGACCGGAGAACAAGAGTATTCGCGTAGCTGGAAACATCTTCCTCATTGCGATCGCCAGCTCTACTCCATTCATCCCTGGCATCAGGACATCTGAGAGCAGACAGTCCGGCTGAAACTGCGTCGCTGCATCTATTGCGCCCCAACCATCATAAGCAGCAACGACGTGAAAGCCCGCCATCTCAAGTATTTCTTTCAGCGTATCGGCGATGAGCTTTTCATCGTCGACAACCAGAACTTTGGGCAGGCCAGGTCTGGAGTCTTCGGAACCACTTTCATCGAGCGGAAAGCCAGTTTTGTCTCGGAACAACTCGGCGGCGGCGTACATGGAGCCAGAAATTATTTCGAACATGAAGCGCCCTTGAGGGGAAATTATCTCATTCCTGATGGGGGTTAAGGCGGGGAGCGGGCATAGCGAAAGGGAGAAAGATCGTGATCGTAGTACCGCCATATTCCTTTTCGGTACTGCTTGTAACGGAGATCTGACCACCCCGTCTTTCTATCAGCTGCTTCGCGACCCATAGGCCGATCCCGGTTCCAAGTTCGCCTTTGGTCGTAAAGAAAGGTTCGAATATCTTATCCATATGTTCCGGTTTGATCCCAGCGCCGGTATCGCGAATGACCGTTTGAATTCCGTCACCTGAAGAGCCGGTGCCTTTTCGGGCGGAGATTTGCAACGTCCCACCCTGTCGCATCGCGTCGATGGCATTGGAAATGACATTGGACAAGACCTGAAGCATTTCTCCTCTGCTGACCACGATCTTTTGGAGATCGTTAAACCGCGTGTCCACAACAATTCTAGAGCCCAGTATTTTCGAGTTATAGACGGTTAGCACATTCTGGATAAGGTCGTGAAGATGAACAGACGTGGGTGAACCTGTGTCTTTGTAATAGCCCAAAGTCTGACGGGCTATATGGGAGACTCGCTCCAATTCCTCTTCCGCAGTAACTAAGTACTCCTGCACCTTTGCATCAGCGGTGCTGTGTTGACGCGACAGATAGATAAGATTCATCACGGATTCGAGAGGGTTATTGATCTCGTGGGCGATGGTGGCCGCCATTCGGCCCGTAGCTGCAAGCTTTTCTGACTGAATCAGCATACGTTCGATTCGTTTACGGTCTGAGATGTCACGGGCGATCATGGAGACGGCTATAACCCTGCCTCTGCCATCTCGGATCGGCGAAATCGTCACCGAGACGTCAATCCGCTCTCCATTCTTCTTTTGGCGCGTGGTCTCATAGTGATCGATACGTTCTCCGAGTCTCAGCTTGCGAAGAATCTCTTCTTCCTCGTAATGCAAATCTTCGGGAATGATCTTTAACATGGGCTGGCCAATCATCTCTTCGGCGGTATAACCGAACATACGATTGGCTCCCTCGTTCCAACTCTGAACGATCCCATTCAGGTCCTTGCTGGCGATTGCGTCATCGGCAGATTCAACGATAGCCGCGAGCCGGAATCTACTCTCGTCCGCCTGGCGGCGTTCGGAAAGGTCGCAGGCGGTCTTGGAAGCTCCAATCACATTACCGGCTTCATTTCGCACAGGGTAGATCGTGACAGAGACCGGGATGCTTCCCCCATTCTTTTTCATCCAGGTTGTCTCATACGGGTCAATCGTTTGATCGTCTCTCAGTTTCTGAAGACGTGTGCGCTCCTCCTGGTGATCATGCGGCGGAATGAGGCATAAGATCGATTGACCGAGAATCTCTTCTGCCCGATACCCAAACACCCGTGTAGCCGCACGGTTCCAACTGATGATTTTCCCTGACAAATCTTTACTGATGATGGGATCGGGCGAAGAGTTCACAAAGGCAGCAAAGTGCAGATGCGTATCAGGCACCATGCCTTGACCATCTTCGGGCTGGTCGGATAGCTGTATATCGGATGCGGGCGTCAAGGATGGGAACTCCGGGAGAATTTACGCACACTGGGTAAATATCGCCCGGCTAAGACCTGAGATGCTGTTTGATAGAGTGGAGTTTCACCAGGGGTCGTCATGTAGCGCATAGAGGAAAGCCTGAGGCTCGCCCAACTCACCTCTGACCTTCGAGATCATGTCTAATGGCGAAGTTCGCTTCCGTTCCTTCCGGCGTTCTCCAAATAGGTGGTTCTGGCTCGACGCAGTTGTTGAATCTGCTCCTCCCGCAACGGTTGAGCCGTCCCCAATTGATGAGCGACCAAAGTCACATGAGCGAGATGTTCTACTGTTTCCATCTTCATAAAGGCATCAAGAAGCGTCTTTCCGCAGCATACGGCACCATGGTTTGCAAGGAGAATGGCATCATGCTTCGGAAGGTATGGATTCAGGCTGGAAGCGACCTCATCGGTGCCTGTCGTCGCATATTGCGCAAGAGGAACGGTGCCAATAGTCATAATGGATTCCTGGCACAACACCTCGTCGAGCGCTCGCCCAGAACAGGCAAAGGCCGTTGCAATCGGGGGGTGGGAATGCACTATAGCCTCCACATCCTGACGGTCTTTGTAGATGGCCAAATGCATTGAAATCTCGCTTGTAACCTTCTTTGCTCCAGAGATTAGCCGACCCTGCATGTCCACGATTACGATATCGTCTGCTTTGATAAGCGCCTTACTCATACCCGTAGGAGTCGCTAACAGGCGTTCTCGATCAAGGCGAACCGACAGGTTTCCCGAGGTCCCGGGAGCATAGCCCAGACGTGAAATCCATTCGCAGAATCGGACCAGGTCTCGCCGCAATTCTTCTTCGGTGCTCTTCTCGCTGAACTTCAAATACTTCTCCTCGACTTTACTAACTCTGAAGGATGTTGAACGGAGCGGTCGCAGGTACTGACTTCTTAGAGAAAGCGTTCTGGATATTACGCCAGCGCTTGCCCAAACTGTCTGATGCCATGAATAGATGCCCCGCAGTCAATCCGCCGACAACCTTATAGTGCCCTACAGCGGCGAGCCCCATCGAAGCGATGCAGCCGCATTGGGAGCAGTCAGGATCTCCGCCAAACTGACAGGGGGTGATTTGCGTTGTGAGGTCAGCAGAGATGGTCTCCGTGGTGCGCGCGAAAATACACGCTGAAGGGCTGGCAGGCGGTGTCGCAATCTCGTTGATGACAATGTTTTGCATATCAAGTTTCGGAAATAGAGGACGAAGTCGACGTAGTTCCTCCATGACAGCAACACGCTGCGAAACCGACAGTATCTCGGGATCAGAAGCTCCACGCTGGGGCGTAAAGAGGCTGAACCAGATTTTCGCGATGGCTGGATTTTCGCTCCAATAGCGGAGAAACTCTTCGAGATAGCCAGGTCTGGAGGCGATCTGGGAAGTGATAGTGGAGTGAATGGTGACCTTCGCACCTTCAATGTTCTTCAGGATACGCGCATACGTGGCAGGCTTACGCCGCTCATCGTGTTCTGGTTGCAGGCCATCGATGGAAACTACAACATTCAGCTTCTTGTATTTGCGCCAGTCCGCCGGAATGACACGAAAACCACTTGTAACGATCTGGAGATGGATTCCACGAGCTTCGATCTGTGGAATCAGTGTTTCGAGTTCACGATAGCGAACGAATGGATCTCCCCCTACCAGAGACACATGCAGTGGCTTGCGCTCATCGAGAAGCGCGAGTATTCGGTCCACCAACTCATCGCCTTTGAAGTCGGAAAGTTCACGCAACAAGGTGTCACTGCCAAGATGTGCAGCGTCGAATGCATAACACCCTGGACAACGCAGTGGGCATTCCTTGGTGATTTCAATAGACAAGGATGGAGCACGTCCAGACAGGATTCTCGCCCAGGCATGCAGCACTTCGGACTTTTTCATCAGGGCTCCTGAAGCGTTTGATGCAACTGCTTGGTGGAGGCGGCATTGGACGGTGACCTGAACCAGATTCCACGACACGTTTTGAAAATCGTCGCCAGTAAGAATCGTGTCGGATCGCGTTGCTCCAGTAATTCATCTACCAGAATCAGATTGTCCATCGAAGCGGGCTCATCCAATCTGGATGGACTGGAGTGAAGCGAAGACCTGCTTGTCGTGTCTGCCAGGATCAATCTCAAGCTCAAGAACGGTGACGTCCTTCAAATCAAAGTAATAGTCCTCAACTTCAGTAGTAGCGCCATGAGGGTTGAATACCCATTGCTGACGCACTAACTCCTTACGCGGAGATGTAGCGGAAGTGGCGAACAGTGCAAGCTCTTGAGCACGACTTACATGCTCTTCACGGAACTGGAGATGGATGCGCCGAATCGATTGCGGACTGTCAAATCTAAGCCGCAACAGTTGCGGCCCATGACTGGAGGCCATCCACCCTTTTGCAGAATCAGTTCGAAGTGCTTCTTCGAATGGATGCTGTGGATCTTCGGACGAAAGCTCCACAGTTGCAAGCTTCTCGAGGTCGAGCCATGAACCACGTGCAGAAAGCCTACTGCTTGTGCCAAATCCGGTGATTGGAACTTTACGCATAAATTACCCCTCTAGGATGTCGGATCTTTCCTTCGCGTCGGATACCCGTAACGGGCAGTCCTCAGTCAGCAACGATTCGTGGGAATTTTCCACCAAAAACGTTGCTTCAGATATCCGTGAGACTACAGCGCGTCGCCAGGATGAAAGAGTATGCCGGATGCGATATTGACAGATGGAACTAACGTCACGACATCGCCTCGGAACTTTCCGCATTCGACGCCGTTTAGAGCTCTCGTGACAGTGATTTCCATTGGCTCTCCACTTTTGTGAAGCAATCGGACACTCTGCGAGATCACCTGACACAGAGCAAAACGATTGGAAATATGATCTAGGGCACGATGTACTTCCGAAGCACGCATCAAATACCTCCTATTGGAACTATTGTTGAAGTCGCGATTGGTTCAATCACTCTGCAGTGTCTTTTCTGCAAAATCCACTATGTGCCTGTTTTATTTCAGTTCAGCTCTTACAGAGGCACCGATACTCGATGTAATGGCGTGACTTGGGGAATGTTAGTTCCGTGCAGACACAGCGATGGATTGACGGAACGGACGGCGATGATTCTGCACATACGCCTCAACTTCTCCACGAAACTCAGGATGGCACCGTGATGCTCTGAATTGCGGTCGGGGCGTGTTAATTGACTGTGTGCAGAGGAGAAGGTTCTTCCGACGGTTGAATAAGTTCTTCGTTCGCAAGCTGCTCAGGCGAGCGAAGAGAACGTGGAAGCTCGCAGGCCTTGTATTCGACACCTTCCGACGCAAGTTGGCGCGCATTACGCACCAGCAGTTCCCGTTTAGAGTTGAGTTTTCCTGCCGCCGCATCTCGCTCTTTGTTCGAGGCAAACGGCCCGTACTTCAATAGATGTGCGAGCTTGCGGTCGTAAAGACCAATTTCCTGATGAAGTGAGCGAAGATAATACTTGTCCTTTGCCTGTATAGAAGCCATGAGTCTCCCTTCGTGGTTACGAGCGGATTGTAAGAAAAATGCTTGGGAGCTACTGTAAGTGGCAGCTTTCATAAAGCGCTCGCAAACAAAAGGCCGGTCTCCCGACCGGCCCTTGAAGTAGTTGATTATGCGACTTGAACGCGTTCTGCCTGCCAGCCCTTAGGACCTTTGACCACGTCGAACTCGACGGTTTGGCCCTCTTGAAGGCTGCGAAATCCGTTGGCTTGGATCGCCGACTGATGAACGAAAACATCCTCGCCCGTTGCGCGAGAGATGAAACCAAAGCCCTTACTGTCGTTGAACCACTTGACTGTGCCTTTTTCCATGACTTGTTCCTTATATTGCTTATTTACCGCTGAACGCAATTTGGGATGAATGCGAGTAGAGCGGAAAGCCAGAACAGGCAAAGAAACCACAATCGAATTCATCGATCTGTCTTGACTATACGCCGTCCGGAGCGAGCTCAAACGCTCAGAGCGTAATGTTTCTGTACTAGCTACTTTGCTCAAACGAGTTCAGGAGGGTTGCTTTGCCTGCATGTGGATCTCATGCGGTCAGAACAACGTCGATTTTCGGAGCGAGCGGAACAACGCGAGGCGGATGCCTTTAACGCAGGATGCCGGTTACATCTGGATGATTCTGCAGTCCGAAAGCTCGTTATTTCATCATCGACTGGCAGGTCCATCATTTCGTCGCCCGCCAGTATATGCAAGGACACTAGCTGCTGGCACATTCTTTCAAAGCCACGCAAGAAATACTGAGCAACCACCGCAAGGAGCGTACACTCAGGTAGTAGTCCTTCTCGCCTCTAGTCCCATAGGACTTCTTCTCTAGACGAGCGCCTCTCACCTTACGCCGCCTGTCTGGAGTCGAAATGTTCACTCATGAAGTCAAGCAACTTGTGTTCCGTGGCACGTTGCAACCACGCCCCGAATCTGTCAAGACCACGCAGGCCGGGCCCGGTATTGAGTTATGCCGTCACTCAGGGAAACCTACTTACTATTCCATTCTTTCGCAGAGTCGCCATGATCTGGGCGATCCTGATAATTCTCCAAGCATCAGCATGTGGCCATACCTACTTACCTCCGCGCAAACGCAGCGCTTGAATGAGATCAGCATTTACGTCGAACCTGGCCTCACTTCCGACAAGATGCGTTTCCTTTACCTGAATGACTTCGCACTCGCCATTTGGGGCGAAATGAACAAGAACGTTCAGGTTCTCGGTCGCCTGTACAGGCCTCCGCGCGGAGCCACGCTCGCATTCGGTATGCCATTTTCGGAATAGAAGTTTCATCTGAAGGCTACTGTGATGGGAAGCCTCGTCGTCGGCTTTGATTCTCAATAGGATTCAACGCAACATGCCGTGCGGCACCCACTTGCATCCTCTGGACTCGAATCCTGACCACGTCCAGACGTGTTTCTATGACTTGCGCCTCTGAATGGTTACAGACCTCTGCCGAACTCTTGCAGAGGTCAGGAGGTCGTTCCGGATCTTCATCCCATTTCTCTGACTGGTGAGATCAGGCCAACGCATTAATCCCCAGTTTATGGCTGCGAATTGGTCAGACATGAATCAGTGCTGGAAGTCGCGCGCTTCCGAAGGAGATTGAGTCAAGACAACGTGATCCTTGGAAACAGCTTTGTCCCCTCGTACTTCATGCCGCTTCGAAATATCCCATATATAGCGTGGAGCAACTTCCTCGCAACAGCAATGAGCGCCTGCAGACGAGCTTTCTTTCGAGCCACCAAGTTTTCGAAAAAGGCTTTCGCGTGGGGATCGCGACGAGATGCGACCAGCGCCGGCATATAAAGCGCTCTTCTCAGGTGACGATTTCCAGCACGGCTGATGCGAGACGCCTTCCTCACGGAACTTCCTGACATTTCATGCGCAGGATCAAGGCCGCTATGCGCGACCCATTCTCGCACCGTAAGATCTGACGGTAGTGTAGACAGTTCTGCGAGCAATTGCATCGCGCTCACCTGAGCGATGCCCGGAATGCTCACCAACAGCTCAAATCGCTTTCGGAGCAAGTCGTCCTGTCGGACGAGTGCCATTGCTTCACGCCGAAGTTTGTGGATGCGAAGCTCCAGGGACCCCACGGAGCGCTTCAAATCTTGAACGATGCAGGCGGGCGTGGAAGCAGAGCCTTGTGCCGCGTGAAGACGGTTCTGATTCTGAGCGCTCTGCACAGACAGACTCTCGACATGGCGAACAATTGAGCGCAGCCGCATTGACCCCAGACTAGGGGCAACCCAAGCGGTGAACGGCATCCGACGAGTATATTCAGCTAGCACCTCGGCGTCCGCCGCATCAGTTTTCGACCGTCGAATGGTTTGAGCGAAGCGATTGGCGACCTTGGGATTCAAGACCGCGACTTCGATTCCTTGCGCCCCATCAAGTGCACACGCCAGATCTAGTGAATAAATTCCCGTTGCTTCCAACGACACTCGGACCGGAGACTTGGCCTTCCGCAGCCAAGCGATGAGGGCTTTGTGCCCAACTGAAGTGTTAAGGAAACATCTTTGCTCGACTGGCTGATGCATCTGCTGAATCGCTACGGTGAGACTCTTGGCGCTGACGTCAATGCCACAGCACATTGTTTCCTGAACCTGTATGGATTGTTTGCTCATGAACGGCCTCCAGTTTTAGGGTTCGGCCTCGGCTCCCGTCCCTTCCGCAGTCACGGACTCGCTCTTGTCGCCGACCTTGAACATACAGGCTTTATGCCTCCGATTCTCCACGGCGTAAGAAGAGAGGGACGGTGGCCGTTCTCTGCGTCAGGCTCAGGATTGCCCCCGGCCTCAGGTGGGTACGGCCTTTCCGCCGAAGCGCAAATTTATCGTTACGCCCTGACTCGCAACATACAAGGTGGGAAGCGGAGAACGCATAGCGGTCGCAGCGCGGGAGGAAACATCATCCCGCGAGAGAGAAGCGTGGGATTCCTGACAAGAGGCGGATGGCGAGGAATAGCCTTTGAAAGCCTACAAAAGGGCGGCTGTAGATTCCAAATCCCTTGTCAGAGAGGTGAATCACAATGATCGAAAGTGTGTCGCACTATCCGAGTGTTCACATGCGTCATCGGGCAGCTCCGCTTTTACGGGAACGCGATGAGTATTTAACGCACCTTCTAGAAAAGGGTCTAGAACCTGCGCGCGTACGCTGTGCCGCAGCCTTTCTTGTCCATATCGTTAACCTCTTGGCTCTAGACTCGCTGCGCGAGGTGGAAGAGCATGAGATCGAAGAAGCAAGTAAGCGTTGGGTCGACTATCGAAGTCCTCAGCGAAGGAAGACCGGCGTTGGTGCAGGAGCTACCCCAAAAAACTTCGTCAGAATTGCCAAGGCTTGGCTGAATTTTCACGGGTGTCTTGCTCTTCCTTCAACGTCAGCACCAGACTTTGATCTTTTAATTGAAGATTTTCGAGAAACGCTGACCTTCAGGCGTGGGCTTTCATCAGCTACCGTCCTTAGCTACACCAAACGAACTCAAGATTTTCTAAGGTGGGCATCGTCATCGCATAGCGAGCTCGAGCTCATCTCTATGGACGATGTTGACCGGTTTTTACTGTCCAAACGGGCCAAGGGATGGCAACTTGCTACGATCGCGACGCAATGCCAAGCCTTACGAACTTTCTTCGGCTACGCCGAGGAACGTGGTTGGTGTCGTCCCGGCATGATACGAGGGATTGTAAGCCCACGCGTGCCGAAGTACACGGATGTTCCCAAAGGGCCAAGCTGGACGCAGGTACGACAGCTCATTCGTCCAGCCAGCGGAAGCTCCCCACAAGGCTTGAGGGCGCGCGCCATGCTGCTCTTGTACTCGATCTATGCATTGCGTAGTAGCGAGGTGTCCGGGCTTAGGCTCGAAGACTTCGATTGGCGCAATGAGACGTTCACGGTCCGCCGGGCCAAGCGCGGCGGGATTCAGCAATTTCCCATTCAATATGAAGTGGGCGAAGCGATTCTGGATTATCTGAAACGGGGTCGCCCTCGATGCAGTTGTCGGTATTTATTCCTGAGCATGCGCCTTCCATACGGTCCTATAGGACCAGCGGGTATGTGGGGCATTGTTGCTAAACGACTAAGGGAGATGGATGTTGATTGCGAACACGTCGGCCCACATTCGCTACGTCACGCCTGCGCTACACGCTTGCTAAAGAAAGGCAGTTCCTTAAAGGAGATTGCCGAATACCTCGGACATCAGGACACCAGGTCAGTCGGGATTTATGCCAAATACGACAAACGGTCGTTGCATAAGGTCGCAGCCTTCAGTCTCGGAGGTATACGATGACGCTCCTTGAAGCTGTGCAGATTTTTGTCGAACGAAAGAAATCCGAAGGACTTAGCTATGGCAAGAGCGAGAAAGACCTCTTGTCTTTGAGCAGTCACGTTGGCAAGTTCTCATTAGCACGCGTAACGGCCCGCCAGATCGCTGCGTTTCTTGATGGCCCAAAGACGTCGCCTTTCACATGGGAGAAGAAGTATGGTCTGCTCCGTGCATTCTTCGATTTCTGGCTTGCACGAGGCGAGATCGAGACCCTACCTCTTCCAGCAAAGCGAAGAACCAGCCATCGTGCCTTCATTCCCTATATCTACACGTACTCGGATATACGAGCGCTGCTAAAGGCCACACGCATTAGTCAAAAGCAAGAATACTGTCGCATTGACGCCCGCACCCTCCGAACCTTCCTCATCTTCTTGTATGGAACAGGAAGCCTCGTCGGTGAGGCCATGCGACTTCAGGTAGAGGATTTGGACTTGAAGAAAAGCTCGCTCACAATCCGCGCTCATCTGAACAATCGTTCCCGTACAGTTCCTATTGGGCCAGACCTCAAGAAAACCCTCGGTGAGTATTTGGAATGGAGATTTAGCCAAGGACCATCATCCATATACTTCTTCGCGAATAAGGATGGAGAGTGCCTGAGTACCAGTACGCTCAGCACTACATTTCTGAGATTGCGGCGGCATTCAGGAGTTGAACGATGTGATGGAGCTCGATACCAGCCGCGTATGCATGACTTGCGACACACATTCGCGGTTCATCGCATCACTGGGTGGATACGCCATCGGGCAGACCTCAATCGAATGCTTCCTGCACTGGCGGCTTATATGGGACAAGCCGGTATCGGCTCTACGGAAAGATATCTCTCACTCACGCCGGAACGGTTTCGTACACAACTGGATAAACTGAGCCCGATGCGGAGGAAGAAAAGATGGCGCGATGATAAGGCCTTGATGAAGTTTTTGGCGGAATTGTAGGTTGCACGAGACGCCTGAAAATATAGGACTGCGTCCGTTCAAGGCGAGTCACTGCAACTGGCTTCCCATCTTCAAGATGAAGCCTGCGGAGGCCAGAGCCTCTTCTGTGGTTTCACCACGAGCAATGAGCACGTGGCCCTCCTGAGCTTCCGGACTCACAGGTTCGAAGTCAGGATCGGCGAATTCGACCAGGGAGACGAAATCAGACAGCGGGGTTGTTGTGATACCGGGCTGCGGCGTGATGGTGGTACTGGCTTCCTCGAGCAGCGCAGCGCTTCTGGAATCCAAGAAGCCGAGGGAAATGAGAGTGGCGGTGACTTGCTGTATGCACATGACCTGCATTTCCCACGCTTGCGGCCCTTGGTCTGACTGCGCAATGGCCATCATGCGAAATCTAATGAACACATCCATGACCATAATTGTGGTTTTCACGAGGCCTCCCAATGCGAGGTTAATGACTCCACCCTGTGCGATGGAGAATAATCCCACAACGCATCAGGATGAGAACGCTATAGTGAGATGCCATGCCCGTAGCTATGCTCCTGCTTCGGAGAGATTTCCTGTTGAACGGGTTTCGATGGAGCAATCTGCGGCGTATGCGCACTTTGCTGCGAAATGTCACGTCCGAGTGCTTGCCCCAGCTTAGTTCGGTCATTGGTGAAGAGCTGCGCATCCTTTGCACCACGCGAGATCGCCACATAAGCCATGCGGTTGTTGAGCAAGTCTTTAGCAGCAAGCTCGGTATCGACATGCACCAGCACACGATCTGCCGTCTGCCCTTGACTGGAATGACTGGTCACTGCGTAGCCATGATCGAGATGCGGATGCTTGGTAGGATCGATCAAGACATTCCGTCCATCGTCCATGCGTAAACTCATTCGCTCGTTGTCGATGCGCTCGATAGTTCCTAGTTCACGGTTCGCGACCTTCAACTCATTGGCAGGAGCGGTGAATTGGATACGCTCTCCGACCGAGAAACTCCGCTCTTCCTCGCGATAAACCGACACGCCGGATTGCCGACGTGGATCGTAGCTTCGCTGGGTTCCGTCTTGCGTCTCGACGGTCAGACGGTTACTCCGCGCGTCCACAGCAGTCACGCGGGCATACTCGCCTTTGCCGATGCCGGTTTCTTTCGACGCACGGCTGTAGCGGACAACATCACCGACTTCATAGTTCTCCGCCCAGGTGCGGGCCGCGCCGGTCAGCTCCTGTCGTGGCACAAGCGTTCGGACGGTGTGCTCGTCGTGGCTCACAACGCCGCGCACCTGCAACTCTGCATGGATAACCTGGTTGATCTCCATGCGCGAGCGGTTGTCGGGAGAAACAACCAAGGTGTTTTCAGGGCTCTTGGCATACTCCTTCGCAATGGCTTCGATCCGCTCTTCCCGGCCTTTGAACTCATGCACTCGACCCTGTTGCTCCAGTCTCTGAATCGCTCCACCCACATCACCTTGGGCAAGCTGTTCGACAACCCGTTTCAATTCGGGGTCTCTCTGCCGCACGATCTGGTCGAGCGAAACCGTCTTCATGCCTGCCTGCTGCAACTGCGCGAAAGGTCTGCCTGCTTCAACAGCCTCATGCTGTCGCTTGTCTCCCACCAGCAACACGCGGTCATTCGGGTGCAGGCGAGTCAGAAACTCGTGCATCTGCTTGGTGGAAGCAAGAGAAGATTCATCCAGAACGTATAAGCGTCTCTCACCGGTATCCGGCTTCTGTCCTCGTGCAAGGTGCATCTGAAGTGTGGATGTTTCGATTCCGGCTTCGCCCAGCTTCTGTGCCGCGCGAGAGGTCGGCGCAAAGCCTTGTACTGTGTACCCCTCTCGCTCCGCACCTTCACGAACTACAGCCAGCGTCGTCGTCTTCCCGGCTCCGGCCACACCGTCCATCCCGACAATCTTCTCCCGCGAAGCGAAGAGCTGCTCCACCGCTTGCCGTTGCGAGGCGTTTAGCTCAGGGTGCCGCTCCACAGTATCGAAGCGCTCCCTCCCTTCGAGCAGCATGGGATGGTGATACCCGCGCTGATTGCCATTTTCGAGAATGCCGACGATCTCGCGTTCCGTGCGGACCATCTCGGCGGTGGTGATCTGCGGACCACGCACAGAGGACGGAGCCTGCCGGAACTCACCCGACTCAAAGCGTCGATTCACCTCCTGTCGCACCTGCCCATAGGTCACTTCACCCATGCCGCGCTGCAAAGCGATGTCGTATAGAGCACGGCGGTCCTGCACGGCAGACTTCTCGAAGAGATGATCGCGGGCATAGGTGACGGCCTGCCGCGCAGCTACCTCTGGGCTTCGTTCCTGCTGATGTTGCTGGCTACGCTCCCGCGCCGCTGCTACAACATGGTCCGCCTGATGCCCGAATGACGCTGCCAACTCGCGGTGCTGACGCTGCACCTCTTCGGGCGACAGCAACTCTTTCTTGTCACGGGTGGAACGCGCCGCAATCTGGGCGGCTCCGGCTCCATCCAAACCCTGCTCCCGAAGATGGTCTTTGATCTGCTCCCGGCGAAGGCTCGATGCTTCCAGATACTCGCGCGTGTAGCCTTTGATCTCCGGCTGTCCGTACTTGCCGCGCTCGATCTCGTAGCCCAACTGCTGCAACCGTGTGGCCAGCTCTGCACGGTAAATGGCCGTAGCGAAATGCTGCGAAGCATACAGTTCACGCGGTTGCAGAGAGCGAGTCTGTCCATTGTCGCGTTCGGTGACGTTGAAAATCACCGAATGGGTATGCAACTGCGGTGCGGCATAACCTTCGACAGGGCGGGCCGTGTCGTGCTCGAACGTCGCTACGGCGAACTTACCTGTAGTCTCGGGAGCGTGGACATTACCGATGCGAGCCTGCGTGTAATGCTCCAACTCGTTCAGTGCCACGCGGACACTCTCACGGTGCGCCAGCCGAACGCGCTCGTCGCCACCGACCAAGGCCGTCAGCGAAACCGACTTCGGCGCGGAGAACGTCGCATCCCATCCCGCACGATGCTCCATGCTCGTGACTTCTTTGCCGTCTTTGCCTTCATAGGTACGTGACACCTGATGCTTCACCATCTGCGCTTGCGTGAACGGATGCTGGCCTTCGGTCAGCCGCGCAAAGTGTTCGTCCCCCACAGCACCAGAAAGACCCCACTCTTTCGCAAGCTGCCCCTGCCACTCGCTATAGCCTTGCTGGTCACGGCTCCAATAGTTCTGCCGCTCCGACGCAAACTCCCGCTCATGGTACGTACGTACCTGGCCCGCTGACAACGGCTTAGACAGCGTCAGCATAGAGAGATTCTATGCCTCGAAGCTCAACACATGCCGCTTGTCGTTACAAACTTCTCCGCCAGACAAGAGGCCACATCCTTAGAACTTTTTATACTGGAAGCATGCGATGCTTCGCGTACGCTGACGAATCTGGCAATTCAGGCCTCCGTTTGTTTGGGGATAAGCAGGATACGTTCTGGACCGGCACCCTCATCGGTTTTTCCGATCTGGATACCAAATACGCTACCTTTCACCGAGAACTTGTTACCCTCAGCGGCAAGGAAGAACTGCATGGCAACGAACTCGGGTTTGGCAGAATCGAGAAGATAGCCGGTCGCTTAGCTGCCTTCATTCGCGAGAAAAAGCTACGCTTTTCCTTCGTCCGAATATTCAAACCCTACTTGGCGACCACCAAGATGTTTGACCTCGCTTTTGATTCCGGCGTGAATCCTGCGGTGCCGCCTCAGTCCTATGCAGTTCGTCATCTTCGGCTCATCAACTTGCTCCACTTTTCGCAACTTCTAACAACGAGTGACTTAAACGAATTCTGGTCACTCTTCGAGGCTCAGTCTCCAGACAGGTTTGGAAAGTTGCTGGCCGACGTGCGTGATAGGGTGAAGCACACGCCTTACGACAAGCGCAGTGTTCAGATTCTCACCGAGTCCTTGGATTGGGCGAGTAAACACCCGGCAGAGGTGTTGGACCCTTTTGGAGAGCGAGACTCACCGAATTTTGTCGCCTTCACGGCCCTCTTCGATGCCCTTCATTCTTTTCACAGAGAGACCGGTCACACGATCGGGAGCTTCGTTCATGATGAGCAAGACCAATTTGTGCCAAAGTTTGTCGAGGCGTTTGACCTGATATCGAAGTTTCAGGGTGACGAGACAGGCCCACTCTCTATGGCGTCCGACATCTCGCCCATTGCGACTTTTGATTGCAGCCTCGAAATCCGCTCATCAGCGGACAGTTTCGGGCTACAGATCGTCGATGTGTGCCTATGGCTAGCGAAGCGGGTCCTTGAGCAGAAAGACGTACCGCGTGGCCAGTGCGCAACTCTCTGGAAGTGTCTCATCGAACGCAGCTACATCAAGGAGTATGACTTTGAAATGCTCGTGCGCGAGATAAGGTCAGGAGTTGATTTGCTCGAACAGCGTCCTTTGACCGCCACACAGTTGGCAGACGCAAAACAGACTCTTGCAAAGATCGAAGCAACTCGGAAAAAGCGTGTGGCACTCAATCCCTAGACCGATGTGGCCTAAGCATCGATAGAACTTCAATGACTCCATATGAAGCCGCGATCGAGTGGATTGAGTCCCGCCCTGTTGGCAGTACATTTTCACGGACAGAGTTCTACATCGAACTGCTATGTGCCCATCTGTTCACGCCTCGAGATAAAGGGTCGTTCAACTGCGCTTTGAACAACAGTTCGAGCATCCTGCTTCTGGTCGGGGATAACGTCTGGATGAGGTTGGAAGGTTAATCTCTAGAAACGCGGGGAGCGTCATTCGATGCCCTTGCTCTGATCCCAACTGAAGCCCTCACGCTTGGCAGCAGGCGTTTCCTCCAAAGGCAAAACGCCTTGAACAGGCTTCTTGGTTTCCGGAGCCTTGGCGGTTGTCGTGGTCTTCACAACCTCAACCTTACGCGGTCGTGGCTCTTCCAATGCTCGCTCTATGAACTCAGGCTGTTTGCTGTTCTTTTTGGCCAGCCGAAACCTTACGGGCACGACATGATTCTCCAGCTTGATGAAGCCTGTAAGAGGAGCAAGACCTGCGATCTCTGAAGCCATAATGAGCGGCTTCGTGGCGATCTCCATCGCAAAGCTTTTCTTCGACCGCAGCAGTCCCATGCTGCGCGACTCCTTCAGCCGCTCGACCTCTATCTCACCTATGCTGTCGGAGATCCACTTGGCAGCGCGTGGCTCGGATGTCTTCAAGAAGATTTTCGTCGCGGGCTGAGAGAGCATAGCCTCCGCGTCCTGGCCGTACCGCTTCTCCATCTGGCTGCGCCCCTGAATCCCCATGACAACGGGATTTCCGTACTTGCGATTCTCGGTCACGGCGGTATGAAGCTGCGGCAGCCTGTTCAGGCTGGCCAACTCATCCAAAACAAACCAGACCGGCTTGACCGCAGGGTCCTCGCAGTAGCCCATCATGCGCAGGATGAATAGGTCGAGCCATGCCGAATGCAGCGGCAGCACCTTCTCGCGGTAGGCGGCAGAAGAGGTCAGGAAGACCCAGCGCTTGCGTTCGGTATACCACTCGGCAGTCGCAAACGTCTTGCGCGTATGCTCCCACTCGGGCAGCAACTCCAGGCTATCGGCGACCATGTTCAGGCTGGCGAGAACGCCCGCACGCTGTGCGGAAGCGCCGGGATCGAGCAGAGCAGCAAGTGGAGTTCCTTTGACCGCCGCCTCAATGTATGAAGGGTCGGCCATCATCCGCAGGATGTCTCTGGGCTGTGGCTTGTTCCTCAGCAGATGAGCCAGCACACGGCGCGGCGCATCGGTGAAGAACGCTTTCTCGTACTCCTTCTCCGGCAACATCGCGGCTGCGATGGTGGTGGCTGTTTCCGCTCGGTCGATCTCGTCCCCAAGGCCCCAATACGGGCAGCGCTGATCGAGCGGGTTCAGGATCAAGTCGCCCCTTTTCGGGTCGTAGAACTCGCCCAAGAAGTCCATCGCCGGGTCATAGACGATGGCGCTCTCGCCCCTGTTCTGAACTTGGCGGAGAATCTGCCGGATGGCTGAAGACTTGCCCGAACCGGTGTCACCCATCAGCAAAACATGGCTCGACTCCAGCCGCTTCGGTATGGAAAGGCTCGGTCCTGGAATCACCCTGCCGAGCACCCCGTCTCGCTCCGTCCAGAACCGGATTCCGCCCTCCCCGGAGTGAAGGAAGATGTTGAAGGCGGAGACCAGTTCCGGGCCTTTGGTGCGGCGTCCGTGTCGCTGCTCATGCTTCTGGCTGATACGAACTTTATGGCCGAACACCAGCCACAGGGTGTACAGGAAAAGCACTGCTGCCGTCAGGTAGAGGACAGGCCGCAGGAAGATCAGCCAGGCACTGTCACCGTTATAAATTGTGTCCTGGAGATATGCTTTCAGCTCCGCCGCGCGAACCTCGCCGGGCGGGAGAATCGTAATCCCGCGCCAGCCCTCCGCAATGGCCTTCGGACTCAACGCAAACCGTTGTTTCGGATCGGAACTCTTGACCGCATCCTCCGGCAAGAGCGGTTCAGGCTTTCGGCCCGGAGCCGTCTTCTCGGCATAACGAACGGTGGTCAGACCGCCGGGATAAGGACTCAGCGTGGAGCACGCGGCATAGGTTCCGAGGTAGAAGTTCTGGACTGGATTCATCGTCCAGCCGAGCCAGAGCGTCCCCGGAACGATGACCAGAAACGGCCCCAGCACGAAAAGCAAAATCAGCCACAGAAGCCATCGGCCTCGGCTAGGAAACCGCATCGGACCAGGGCTCATTTCTGGCCTCCGGTTCCACCCTCCCCGGCCAGAAAATCGGAGAGCAATTTGCGGGCGTCCGCCAGCTTCCGAGCGTTCGCCTGGTCGCGGATTTTGAGGACCGAATCCGCCAGCAGATGCTTGCTCTCCGCATTCGCCTGAGCCGTCGCATGGAAGAGATTCAGGAGCATGTAGCGGAGCGCTGCAACCTCGGAAAGCACCAGCTCGGTCGGGTCTGCAGGACGCTCCCGCGCCACCTTCAGAGACAGTTCCCGGAGCCATTCTGCGAGTGTTTTACCGCTCCGTTCGGCGGCGGCTTCGACCTCTCGAAGCTCCTCCGGAGTAACCCTTGTCGCGATGGTTTTCGTGCGGAAGCCGGGCTTTTCCTGCGCGCTTTCGGAAGCGCTGGATGCAGCCGGATTGGTCGTGCGGGATGTGCTCATGAGGAAGCCCGCCTTGTTTCCAAGATGCTCCCACTGCGAAATCCGCGTCAAGTGCAGCTTTAAAACTGATTGCAGCTAAGTACATTCCGATTCAACGCGTTTACGCATTTTGGTGGTTTACGGGATTCTCAAGAATCCCTATGTGTACGCTGCACGAACTGCCTTTTCAAAATGCTGTTTCTAAACACGTTCACTTACGTAAACACAAGTGCACCTGTGCAGTTCCCATTTGGGGGTGACGTGTCACCACTCCTGCCGATGCCGTAGGCAGCGCGGTTTTCGGGATGTTCGTTCTGGCACGGAACTTCGGCATGGTCGATCTGCTCCGGTGACAGCTTAGAGGTACAGGTTGCGAAATAGCTGGTCATTGTTGCCGGTGTCGGCATTCGCAGGCAGGATGGAGGCACGCTAGTCCTCTACGTCCAGCTTGACTGCGGCGGCTAGGAGTACTCCTCCCAATCGGGCGGAACGAAGCCAGGGACGGGCGGCCCTTCCGGTTGGGCAAGAAGATACCGCCATCTGCTTTCATATTGAACAGTTCGCCCATTCTCGATGCGAGGAGTGCCGTCCATATAGACAACGCGACCGATATAGAAAAGCCGCACACCGTCAATTATTCCCCGATC
>JAPWKG010000001.1 GCA_028283625.1 Acidobacteriaceae bacterium
AGCATGAGCTCGTCTTTCGGAGCGTGCGAGTTGATATGCAGACCCTGACCGACGCGAAAGCGAAGATCGATCTCCTCACTCTTGCCTGCGTCGACGTTGAAGTTGTCTGTGAGCAGAAGGACGTGCTGCGGGCGAGCGCTCTGCGGCTGCGCAGCGGTGGAGCTATCAAAGTGAATCTCCTGCGCGGAGAGCGGGAGTGCCAGAAGAAACAAGAGAGCCAGACGCTTCACGAAGCACCCAGAATCTTGC
The DNA here is from genome assembly GCA_028283625.1 of Acidobacteriaceae bacterium. Classification (GTDB taxonomy): domain Bacteria; phylum Acidobacteriota; class Terriglobia; order Terriglobales; family Acidobacteriaceae; genus Granulicella. The sequence continues at coordinate 250 of JAPWKG010000001.1, forward strand.
GGACGTTCGCCTCCACCTCGTCCTTGGAAGGCGCGCCGGCGGTCTGGGCGAGCACCTTGCCGTTGGCGTCGATGTAGTAAGTCACAGGAAGATAATCGCCGAGGCCGAAGCTCTTCTCGATCCTGGAGTCGGCGAGGAGGATGGGGTAGGTGACGCCGATTTTTTTGGCCGCGTTGCGGATGTCCTCTTTCGTGACACCCTCTTCATCGTCGATGCCGAGCACACGCAACCCCTGCGCATCGTACTTGTGCGAAAACTCCTCAAACCAGGGCATCTCCAGCTTGCAGGGGCCGCAGTAGGTCGCCCAGAAGTTCAGGATCATGGGGTGGCCCTTGTACTGCGCGAAGGAGACCTGCTTGCCTTCGAGGGACGGCAGGGTGAAGCCAGGGAGCAAGGAGCCGCGAAGATCACGGCCAAGCGCGGCTGCGGCTTCCTGATTCGCCGCAGACTGGTCATCGACATGGGTAAGGTCGGCGTGCGTAGCGCGAGCGTGCTCCATGGCGGCCTGACGCTCTTTGTAGTTGTAGATACCTGCCCAGGCGAGAAGCCCGATACCGGCCAACATTACGACGATCATGCTTATGCGTCGAACCAATTCCACACCAACCTCACTGCCCGCCGCGGAGGGCTTGCTGCCTTCAAGTGTACCGCTCTGCTAGCATCAGCTTTGGTCAACCGATGAGCGATCGAACCCCAACGCCGTCTGAACTCGTACGCATTGAAGCTGCTGCTCTGGAACTGCTGGCCCAACGGTTAGACGGGGCCATGGGCGCGACGTTTGCCCATGTGGTAACGCTTCTGGCAGAAACGGTACAGCGCGGTGGACGCGTGATTGTGACCGGCATGGGCAAAAGCGGGTTGATTGCACGCAAAATAGCGGCCACCTTTGTTTCTCTGGGCACGCCGGCGGCCTTTCTGCACCCTGCGGAGGCGCTGCATGGCGACCTGGGAGTGTGCGCCCAAGGCGATGTGTTGCTGGCGCTCTCCTACTCCGGCGAAACGGAGGAGCTGTTGCGGCTGCTGCCGATACTGCCACGGCTGGAGCTGAAGCTGGTGAGCCTGACAGGCTCGGTTGACTCGACGCTGGCGCGGGCAAGCGTGCAGACGCTCGATGTTGGCGTGGAGCGCGAGGCATGCGCGCACCAGCTTGCCCCGACCGCCTCGACGACGTCGATGCTGGCTCTGGGCGATGCGCTGGCGATCGAGGTTTCCCAGCAACTTGCCTTTCAACCCCAGCAATTTGCGGAGCTGCATCCGGGAGGAACGCTGGGCAGGCGTCTGGCCACGGTACGGCAACTGATGCATTCCGGAGAGGCGCTGCCCCTAGTAACGCCGCAGACGGAAATGCCCGCTATCATCCACGAAATGAGCGCCAAACGGCTGGGGATGACGACGGTGCAGGAGCAGGGACGGCTGCGAGGCGTGCTCTCCGACGGAGATCTGCGTCGCCTGCTGGAGCGCAACGGACCGACGGCCTTTCATAAGCGGGCCGAAGAGGTGATGAACCGCTCCCCACGGACGATTGCCCCGGAGATGCTCGCCGCCGACGCGTTGACTCTGCTGGAAGAGTACAAAATTACCGCGCTGGTAGTGACCGAGGACGGCAGCGCCGAGGCCCCCGTGCTGGGAGTGGTGCACCTCCACGACCTTTGGGAAGTGGCACCGGGCCGAAAGTAGCGGCCAACGCCTTTCTTCACCCCGGCTTAGTACAATCAACGCTGTATGCAACGTTGGTCTACGCTCTTCATTCCCACGCTCCGCGAAGCTCCGGCTGATGCGGAGGTCGCAAGCCACAAGCTCCTTCTCCGTGCCGGATACATCCGCCAACTGGGAGCTGGCATTTACAGCTACCTGCCGCTTGGCCAGCGTGCGCTGAACAAGATCATCGCGATCGTCCGCGAAGAGATGAACCGGATCGGGCAGGAGTTCTTTCTGCCTGCGCTGAACCCGGTTGAGATCTGGCAGGAGTCAGGCCGCTTCAGCGTGATGGGCGACAACATGTTCAAGCTGCATGATCGCAAGGGCGCAGAGCTTTGCCTGGCGATGACGCACGAAGAGGTGATGACCTCCATTGCGCGCAATGAGCTGCGCAGCTACAAACAGCTTCCACAGATCTGGTACCAGATTCAGACGAAGTTTCGCGATGAACCGCGACCGAAGTCCGGCCTGCTGCGCGTGCGCCAGTTCACGATGAAGGATTCCTACTCCTTCGACCTGGATGCGGCGGGGCTGGATGTGAGCTATGAGAAGCATGACAAGGCCTACCGGCAGATCTTCACTCGCTGCGGCCTGGAGTTTGTCGCCGTTGAAGCGGACTCGGGTGCAATGGGCGGCTCGGGCTCACAGGAGTTCATGGTGTACACCGAAGCAGGTGAGGACCTGATCGCCTCGTCGGCTTCCGGCTATGCCGCGAATCTGGAAAAGGCGACCTCGACGCTGGCCACGGTCGCGGATCTGGAAGCGACGGGCGACGGCACACCCGAGTTGATCCACACGCCGGGCAAGGGAGCCATCGCGGATATCTGCGAGTTCCTGAGCATTGCGGCTTCGCAGGACATTAAGTGCGTGGCGTTCATGGGCTCGCTGACCGGCCAGCCTGAAGGCTCACCGCTGTATCCGGTGGTAGCGTTCCTGCGCGGCGACCATCAGGTGAACGAAACCAAGCTGAACGCGATTGCGGGCACCTCTGAGCTTCGCCCGATGGTAGCCGAAGAACTGACGCTGCATATCGGCGGACCGGCTGGCTATCTGGGACCGGTGGGGATCGCGGAGGTGATGACCGGCGGCTCCCTGAACGGGCTGAAGAGCGGTAAGGCACTGGAGAAGTTGAAGGGCGTGCTGCGCGAAAACGCAAGCGAAGGCCTGAAGACTATCGTGGTGATGGACGCAGCTCTCGAAGGCCGCAAGAACCTGGTGGCGGGCGCGAACAAGCTGGATTACCACCTGCGCAATGTGACGCCGGGCCGAGACTTCAGCACGACGGTCGTTGCAGACATTCGCAATGTGAACGAAGGCGAACTCGATCCGGTCGGCGGACTACCGCTACGCCTCGGCAAGGCGGTTGAGATTGGCCACATCTTCAAGCTGGGCTATAAGTACACGGAAAGCATGGGCTGCCGCGTACTCGACGCAAACGGCAAGGAAGTGATGCCGATTATGGGTTGCTATGGCATCGGCCTGGAGCGCATTCTGACCTCGGCGATTGAGTCCAGCGCAGCGAAGTTCGCAGAGCAGACCAAGGATGATCCCAAGGCGATGGAGCAGTATGCGCTGCCGCCTTCGATCGCTCCGTTTGAAGCTATCGTCTCAATCACCAACGTACGTGAAGCCGAACTGCTGAGTGCAGGAGAACGCGTGGCCGCGGCACTGGATGCAGCCGGTATTGATACGCTGCTGGATGATCGCGATGAACGCGCGGGCGTGAAGTTCAAGGATGCGGAACTGATTGGCGTTCCCTACCGTATCAACATCGGGAAAAAGCTGGCCGAAGGCAAGGTTGAAGTTGTCGATCGTCTGGCGGGAACGAGCACGGATGTGGCTATCGAAGAGGCAGCCGGCTTCGTCCAATCCCTGATTGCAGCGGTACAACGCTAAAAGGGTTTACATGGCGGTCAAACTTAAAGTCGGCAGCAGCGGACACTCGATTGGTTGGAGGCTGCTGCGCGGGTTGCTGGTGCTGGTGCTGGCGATGGTTGTGCTGGGCGGCATTGTCTTTGCGTACTACTACCACCAGTACCAGGGCGTGGTGGATGCTCGTCTGGCGCAGGGACCGCTCTTTGCGTCCTCGGCACAGATCTTTGCAGCTCCGCAGGAAGTACGCACGGGCCAGCAGCTCTCCGCAGCGACTATTGCGGCGCAGTTGCGCCGTGCAGGCTACAACGGCAACCCGCAGATGGGTAGCTTTCAGCTGCGGGGCGACTCGATCCTGATCAAGCCGGGAGCGCAGAGCTATCTGGCTACCGATGGCGCGACGATCACCACGACCGGCGGCGTTGTGCAGTCCATTACGGCGGAGAACGGTGCAGCGCTGGCAGGCTACAAGCTGGAGCCACAGCTGATCACCGCCCTGAGCGAAGAGAAGAACCGCACCAAGCGGAGACTGGTGACCTACAACCAGATTCCGCCGCAGATGGTGCAGGCCGTGCTGGCGATTGAAGACCGCCGCTTCTTCGAGCATGGTGGCATCAACTACGTCCGCACAGCCAAGTGCGCGGTGCAGGACACGTTTGCTCACCATATGAGCTGCGGCGGGTCCACCCTGACACAGCAGCTCGCTCGCGGCTTTTTCCTCTCTCCGCAGAAGACGATCTCGCGCAAGATGTCAGAGATCATGATCACCTTTCAGCTCGAAGCACGCTTCAACAAGCAACAGATCTTCGAGATGTACGCCAACCAGATCAACCTGGGGCAGCGCGGAAGCTTCGCCATCAATGGCTTCGGCGAAGCTGCCGAGTCGTACTTCGGCAAAGACCTTCGGCAACTCGATCTGGCCGAGTGTGCCCTGCTTGCAGGCATGATTCAGCGGCCGAACTACTTCTCGCCGTACAAGCATCCGGAACGCGCGATGGAGCGGCGCAACATTGTGCTGGACTCGATGGTGGAGACCGAAGCGATTACAGCAAGCGATGCGGCGAAGGCAAAGGCTGAGCCGATTCGGCTTGCACCGCCGAGCGTAGACGCGAGCGAAGCACCATACTTCGTCGATATGGTGCATGACCAGATCGTGCAGCGTATCGGCGACTTCAACACCTCGCACTCGCAGCTGCGCATCTACACCTCACTCGACCCGCAGCTGCAGCAGGCCGCCTCAGAAGCGGTAGAGGCAGGGATGCGGCATGTGGATGAGCTGGTGCGCGCACGCTACAAGAAGGGTGCGGAGAACGTAAGCTACCCGCAGGTGGCACTGGTAGCGCTGAACCCACATACCGGGCAGATTCTCGCCCTTGTGGGTGGGCGCAACTATGGCACCTCACAGCTGAACCATGCGACATCCAAGCGCCCCACCGGCTCCATCTTCAAGCCGTTCGTCTATGCAACAGCGGAGCAGCAGGCGGTCAATGGTCAGACGATCAACGGCGCTCCGTTCACGGCGCTCACGATTCTGCATGATGAACCGACGACGTTCAGCTTCGACGGACAGACCTACAACCCCGGCAACTACAAAGACGAGTATCACGGGGATGTGACCGCAATCTATGCCTTGGCCCACTCGCTGAACAATGCCACGATTTCGCTAGGGCAGATGGTTGGCTTCGGCAACGTTGCGGCGCTCGGACGTGCGTCCGGTATTACCGGAGCCAAGGGCACACCGTCGGTCTCCCTGGGCGCTTACGATGCAACCCCGCTGGATATGGCGGGCGCCTATACGGTCTTTGCCAATTCGGGTGTGCATCTGAATCCGTGGATGCTGGCCAGCGTGCGCAACAAGAACGGCGATATCGTTGCGGATTACACGCCGGAGGCGCGGCAGGTAATGGACCCGCGTGCGGCATATCTGACGCAGAACCTGCTTGAAGGCGTCATGAACTTTGGATATGGCGTCGAAGTACGGAAGCGCGGCTTCACCGCACCGGCCGCAGGAAAAACCGGCACCTCACACGATGCGTGGTTTGCAGCATACAGTTCAAACCTGATCTGCGTGGTGTGGGTAGGCAATGACGACTACACCGATGTGAAACTCTCTGGTGCGATTGCGGCTGCCCCCATCTGGGCTGAGTTCATGAACCGCGCGGTCAAGCTGCCGCAGTACTCCGATATGAAGTCGTTCACAGCGCCGGATGGCGTGCAGCTGCTTTCCATTGACCGCAACACGAACCTGCCGGCAGACGATAGCTGCCCAAGCGATACGTTCTCGGCAGCGTTCCTGGTGGGTACCGCACCGGCAGGAACGTGCTCGCATATGGGTGAAGATCCGCAGTCTCTGGGCAATCGTCTCTTCAACTCCAATCCCGATGGGAGTGAGAACGAAACTCCTGATGGAACGCCGCATCGCAACCTGCTGCAAAAGATGTTTGGGTTGGGCAAGAAGAACGAAGACGAACAGCAGAAGCCGCAACCCTAAACCCTGTACAAATCAACGTTGCATCATCAGGGCGACCCAGCGCGGGTCGCCCTGATTGCGTTAGCCACGACGTACGTTGAAGCCAACAGGAGAAGGGGTAAAACCTGCCTCCAGCAAGAAGCGTGCGAACGGATGCTGAGCGACGGGAACACCATTGACTGTCGCGATGAGTGTGCCGTTGCGATCCAGAGGTGAGAGTTCGCGGCGACGCTGCGTATGTTCCACCAGAAACGCGGCAACCGCTGAGGCGGCCTGCGAACGCAAGGGCTCTTCTTCTGGAAGCAGCACCTGAATCTTCGATGTGCCACGGCGGAGATAGGCAGCGAGCCTCCCGTTTACCAGAACGACGCGAGCGCCAACACTGCGGGTGAACGCTGTTCCCTCTTCCATCACCGCCGGCCAGCGCAGAAGAGCTCCGTAAGGATTTGCAGGATCGGTTGCTGCCAGCAGAACGACCTCCAGGGCGCTCTCCGAAGAAGGCGTCCGCAGAGACCGCAAAAGATCAACGGCCGCGGGTACAGCAAACTGCGTTGCGCCAAGGTCCGCAACGAAGTATCCACGCCGTAGCTTGCCTGCTTCTTCAAGCGACTTCAACACGTCATAGACCGCAGAAAAACCTCCGGGGAGCGCTTCGGCCTGTGCGCTTTCGCGAAAGACGACACCATACCGCGTAAGCAGTTGCTGCGCCGTAGCATGAGACCACGCCGTAGCGCTCACCAGAGTGATGTTCGAGGTAGAGGAACGCGTGCCAGCGACGCCAGCAGCATGAAGGCTCCAGCGCCCCTGTGCGGTGGGCGGCGTTGTACGGCGAGAACGAAAGCCCTGCTGACGATGCGCCGCGCGCGAAGCCTTGCTTCGTCCGCTCGGCTCAGGACGCGCGATGTACTGACGTAAAGCCTGCAGGCTGTCATTGAGTACAAGACCGCGCCAAAGCAGCGACCAGAGCAGATCTACCGTCTCTCCAGGATAGCCACCGCCAAGCGCTTCATGCAGTTCCTGAAAGAATGAAGCTCCACGCTGTTGCAGAAGGTCAAGCAGCTTTTGCTCCCGCTCATCAAGCTCGGTGCTTTGCGCGGATACGGCCGGAGGCCAAAGCAATGGAAGCTTTTCCGCAAGATAAAGCGAGATGCGACCATCGTGTTCTCCGAGCGGCTCTCTTCCCGCCCAGACAACTTCACCGGCAGCGATCAGCGTATCGAGCTCAGAAGGCTCATACTCTGCAAGACGTGCTGGAAGGATCTCGCTTTCGAGCAGCGATGCAGGCAAAGAGGCTCCCTGCAGGTTTTCGATGACATCCAACAGCGCGTCAAGCCCTCGCCGCGGGACCGCAACCCCCTGCCAGCGCAGCAGAGCCCTTGCCAGCGTTTGCTGCGTAACCGGCTCGATCTCTTTGCGCAAACGCGCAAGCGACTTGCGGCGCACAGTGCGTAGCACCTCAGCATCGATCCACTCCCGCGTAGAGCCACCGGGACGAAAACCGCCTTCGAGCACACGACTTGTTGCAGATAAGCGACGAAGCTCATGCTCGACCGTCTCTGGCTGCAACGCATAACGCTGCGCGAGCTCCAGTGTAGTGAACGGGCCGTGCGTGCGGGCGTAACGGCGTACGAGCTCTGACAGTGCCTGCGGCACGGGGCTCAGCAAGGCTGCAGGGATTCCAGCAGTAAGCCTGATGGCTAAGGCATCGCGTAGTCGAGCCGCGTCTTCCACCGCAAAGAAACGTTGCTGCGAGCCGAAGTCCGCAAGTACAACACGGCCTGCTTTCTGCAAACGCTGAAGAGGCTTTGCAAGCTCTGTGCCGACAAAGCGTTGCTGCAGCTCATCCAGTGTGAGCTCGCCGACACGCAGTAGAAGGTCGTGGATGCCGTCTTCGCTTTGCGCCTGATAGCCCGGTGCGTATGCCTGTAGCTGCGCCTCCGTTTCAGCGATGGCGTTTTCGTCCAGAAGCTCACGCAGATCCGCGTCCCCGAGCAGTTCACGAAGCTGATCCTGGTCAATCGCCAATGCCTGCGCACGACGCTCGGCCAAGGGTGCGTCCCCTTCGTAGATGTAATTGGCCACATAACCGAACAGCAGCGCACTCGCAAAGGGCGAGGGGGTACGGGAGTCCACGATGTGCACCTGCAAGGCGTTCTCTGCGATGGCGCGCAGCGTAGCTTCCAGCGCCGGAAGATCGAAGACATCGCGCAGGCACTCGCGGTATGCCTCCAGCAGTACAGGAAAGCGGTCATACTGCGCCGCCACTCCGAGCAGATCGTAAGAGCGCTTACGTTGTTGCCAGAGCGGGGCTCGCCCCGTTGCACGGCGGCGCGGCAACAGAAGCGAACGTGCTGCGGCTTCGCGAAACTTTGCGGCGAAGAGCGAAGTGCTTCCCAGCTGCTCCTGCACGAGGCGCGAGGCCTGCTCGGGCAGAAGCTGCACCCAGGAAACCTCAGGCGGCGTTTCACTCTCAGGAAAACGGAGGACGAAGCCATCCTCACTCCACATGCTTTCAACAAAAAGTCCCGCGGTGCGCAGTTGCGCCGCAGCCGCCATCGCCCATGGCATGTGCACCTTTGAGCCGAAGGGAGTGAGCACGCAGACACGCCAGTCGCCCAGCTCATCGCGGATGCGTTCGACGACAACAGTGCGGTCGTCCGGTACGCGTTCTGTAGCAAGCTCCTGATCGGCGAGGTAGCGCAACAGATTTTCCGCAGCCTGCAAATCGAGATCATGCTTCTCTGTAAGACGGCTGATCGCAGCGGTGCGCGGCATCTGCCGCAGCTCACGCAGAAGGGCTCCGATTCTCCGTCCAAACTCAATCGGACGGCCGCTCTGATCGCCATGCCAAAAAGGCATCTTGCCCGGCTCACCCGGCGCGGGCGAGACGAGGACACGGTCATGTGTAATCTCATCGATACGCCATGTCGAAGCTCCCAGAACGAAGGTCTCGCCTGTGCGCGCCTCAAAAACCATCTCTTCATCCAGCTCACCGACACGCACCGGCTTTCGCGCATCGCTGAGAAAGACACCGTAGAGACCGCGGTCAGGAATGGTGCCGCCGTTGAGAATGGCGAGGCTCTTGGCGCCTTTGCGCGGCGTGATCCAGTTCCTTGCGCGGTCCCAGGTCACACGCGGACGCAGCTCAGCAAACTCGTCGGAAGGATAACGGCCCGAGAGCATATCGAGAACGCCATCAAAGGCGGTTTGCGATAACGCGGCAAAGGGTGCTGCACCGCGCATCAGACGCAGCAATTCGTCATAGGAAATACCGTGTGCCGCGTTGTCTGCATATTCCTCTTCTAGAGCCCGCCTTGCTGCGGCTTTCTCATGCGAAGGAGGACGCGCTACGGTTGCCACCATCTGCTGCGCGAGCACGTCCAAGGGGTTGCGCAGAAAACGCGTGGACTCGACATGGCCTTCATGCATCGCCTGGGTGACCGCAGCGCAGGCGATGAGGTCTGCGCGGAACTTTGGGAAGATAATGCCGTTCGATACGGCGTCGATACGATGCCCCGCGCGGCCGATGCGCTGCATGCCGCTGGCAACCGAGGGTGGCGCTTCAATCTGCACGACAAGATCGATCGCTCCCATATCAATGCCAAGCTCAAGCGATGAGGTGCAGACAAGTGCTTTCAGCTCTCCGGCTTTCAAGAGCTGCTCAATTTCCGCGCGCTGCGAAGCAGCCAGTGAGCCATGATGCGCACGCGCAAGCGTCTCTCCCGCCAGATCATTCAATGCGCCTGCAAGACGCTCTGCAATGCGACGAGCGTTTACAAAGATCAATGTAGAGGTGTGCTGCAGGACGAGCTCCAGCAGACGAGGATGAATGGACTGCCAGATGCTGTGGCGGCGAGGTGCAGACTCTGTGCCTTCCCGGGCCGGTTCGCTCTGATCCAACCGCGCCATGTCTTCTACCGGAACCTCGACGCGAAGCTCCAACGCTCTTCGTGCGCCAGCGTTGACGATGGTGACGGGGCGGAAGCGGGGCGGGATTTCACCGGGCTCATTCTGTAGTGACTCAGCAGCACTCGCCGTAGCGTGACAACCACCGAGGAAGTGCGCGACTTCTTCCAGCGGCCTCTGGGTTGCGGAAAGTCCGATCCGTTGCAACGGCCGACCGGTAAGCGCTTCAAGCCGCTCCAGCGAAAGGGCGAGATGAGCTCCGCGCTTTGTAGGAACGAGCGCATGAATTTCATCCAGTATGACAGTCTCGACGCTACGCAAAGCGTCCGCCGCGTTGCTGGTGAGCAAAAGGTAAAGCGACTCCGGCGTGGTTACAAGTATTTCCCCGGGATGGCGGTTGAACCGTGCACGCTCAGAGTGGCTCGTGTCACCTGTGCGGATGCTGACCGTGGGTCGATGCACGGGGACGCCTTCCTCTTCAGCAAGTGCGGCGATCTGCTGCAACGGCCGCTGCAGGTTCCGCTCCACATCGACCGCGAGTGCTTTAAGCGGCGAGAGGTAGAGTACGCGGCACCCTTTCTCTGCGGGCGGCTCGCGGAGCATGAGCTTATCCAGGCACCAGAGGAATGCAGTGAGTGTTTTGCCGGTGCCTGTGGGGGCAAGGATCAGTGTGGACTCCCCGCGTGCAATGGCAGGCCAGCCCTCACGCTGCGGAGCGGAGACCTGCGGGAACGACTGGCGAAACCACTGCGCGGTAAGCGGGTGAAAGAGCGCAAGGGCCTGCTGCTGATCGGCAAGTACGTCACCGGCGACCGGCTTGCGGCCTTTGGCCTTCGTTGCTTGGGCGGTCCTGGCGGTCGCCAACGCTATTGCCTCCTGCCTCTTCCCGGGGGTGCTGCACGAAGCGCTTGCCTCAACAGCCCCGAGCCATTAGGCTAAACGACTTGAACTTCCGAGAGGCGCCATGAGCACGCAGACGGTTCTTCCTATCGACATTCTCATCAAAAAGCGAGACGGCCTGGAGCTGTCTTCCGCTGAGATTCAGCAGTTTGTCCGCGCCGTTGTTTTGAACGGCGAGGCCAAGCTCGGTACCGCACCGCAAGAGATTGCCGCAGCAGAGAAAATTACGGATGCGCAGATTGCCGCCTTTCTAATGGCCGCCTTTGAACGCGGTTTTACGCGCGAGGAGCTGGCACACCTAACCAACGCCATGCGCTACTCGGGGGAAACCTTCCATGCGGCTCCGCTCAAGAGCTTTACGGTCGACAAGCACTCTACCGGCGGCGTAGGCGACAAAAGCTCTCTGCTGATTGCTCCTACGCTTGCGGCTGCAGGCCTGCAAGGCACTCCCTCCATCTCCGTGCCGATGATCTCTGGCCGTTCGCTGGGCCACACAGGCGGCACGCTCGACAAGCTGGAGACGATTCCCGGCTTCGACACGCAACTTTCCCTTGCACGCATGACCGAGGTCCTGCTTGAGTGCCATGCAGCCATGGTGGGGCAAACACCGCGGCTGGTTCCCGCAGACCGCATTCTGTATGCGATGCGCGATCATACGGGCACGGTAGAGTCGCCATATCTGATCACCGCCAGCATTATGAGTAAGAAACTCGCAGAGGATCTGAACGCGCTGGTACTGGATGTAAAGGTAGGCTCGGGGGCGTTTATGCCCAGCTACGAGCAATCAAAGTTCCTTGCCGAACTGATGGTCTCTACCGGTGAGCTGGCAGGTGCACGCACCGTGGCTGTGCTGACCACGATGGACGAACCGTTGGGACGATTCAGCGGAAACTGGGTTGAGGTGTGGGAATGCGTCGAGATTCTGAAGGGCAAACGTCATGCGCTCTCTGCTGATTTGATCGAGCTCTCCAACGTGTTGAGCGGATGGATGCTTTATCTTGCGGGCAAAGCTGCCACGCCGGAGGCAGGCGCTTTGCTCGCCGATGAACTCATGACCAGCGGTGCGGCGTATGAAGCGTGGTTGAAGCTGGTTGCCGCACATGGTGGTGATGTGACTGTGTTTGCTGAGCCAGCCTCGTTCCACAAGCCAAAAGCTACACGCGTTCTTCGCGCGGAACAACGCGGTTATCTTGCAGGCATGGATTGCAAGGAAGTGGGGTGGGCGGTGCAGAGGCTCGGGGCAGGACGCGCCAAGCCCGGCGATCCGGTAAGTGCGCACGCCGGTATCGAGTCTCATGCAAAGCTCGGCACATTTCTTGAAGAAGGAGATCCGATCTTCACACTCTTTGCCGAAGAAGAAGCACTGCTGGAAGCTCCCTTCGCCATGCTGAAGGCTACGGTTACGCTCAGCAACGAAGCGCCGACCGTGCAACCGCTAATCCGTGAGATTGTGCGCCAGTAAAACGATACATCCCAGCAAAGAAAACGGCGCAGCGCAGAGAAGCTTCTCTCTGCGCTGCGCCGCTTGCGGTCTTTGCTGCGTTGTGATGCGCTACTTGGTTTCGGTCCAGAGAAACGCCATCTCGTCGGCGTAGTCTTCAACGAGCTGGTTCTGCGAGACACCAGCAGAGTGGCCCCCCTTGAGCGAGTAGTGCAGCAGAATCGGTCTGCCGCTGCTGCTCGCAGCCTGCATGGCCGGAGTCATTTTGCGCGCGTTCATAGGATCGACACGCGTATCGCCATCGCCCGTGAAGAACATGATGGCCGGATACTTTGTTCCCGGCTTAATGTTCTGGTACGGAGAGTACTTGGCGATGTAGGAAAACTGCGTGGGATCTTCTGCAGAACCGTACTCGGTTGTCCAGGTGCGCCCCATGAGGAAGCGCTGGTAACGAAGCATGTCCAGAAGCGGATAACCGCACCAGATGGCTGCGAAGAGATCAGGACGCTGCGTCATGGATGCTCCCATGAGCAGGCCACCGTTCGAGCGGCCGCGGATAGCAAAGTGGTCTGGCGTGGTGTACTTCTGCGCGATGAGATACTCGGCCGCGGCGTACCAGTCATCGAAGACGTTCTGCTTGTGCTCGAACATCGCGGCCTTGTGCCACGCCTCACCGTACTCATTGCCTCCACGAAGATCAGGCAGAGCAAACCATCCGCCCTGCTGCATCCACCAGGCAAACTCAGGGTTCCAGACTGGCTGCATGGCAACGGAGAAGCCGCCGTATCCGGTCATGAGCAGACGCTCGCTGCCGTCACGCTTAAGCCCCTTACGGCCGGCGATAAACATCGGAACGCGTGTACCGTCCTTAGAGGTATAGAAGACCTCCTTGAGCTCGTAGTCCTCGCTCTTGAACGGGCTTGGTTGCGTGTAGAAGGTTTCGCTCTTCCCTGTCTTCACGTTGTAGTGATAGATCGTGGGCGGTGTGATGATGGACTGGAAAGAATAGAAGGCGTCGTTGCTGTGCTCGCGCCCTGCGAGGCCTGAGCCAGAGCCTACGCCGGGAAAGTCGATTCTGCCGGTTTCCTTGCCTTCGAGCGTATAGCTGCGCAGATCACCGAGGACATCGTGAAGCCGCAGTACGAAGAGCTTGCCCCCGACAACCTGCACATTCTCAATGACGTCTTTGCCTTCGGGAATGATTGTGGCCCAGGTCTCGGGATCCTGCCCCGGCTCGGCCTTCAACACGCGATGGAGAGGAGCCTTCCAGTCAGTATCGACCAGAAAATCATCGCCAGCGTTGAGGACGCTGAATCGCGAGTCAATCCCGTAGACCAAGGGAACGATAGGAGAATCCAATCCTTTGCGCAGGTCCAGCAACAGAACATCTTCGCGCTTGGCAGGAACACCTCGGCCGATGTTGAAGAGCAGCCAGTGACCGTTCTCGCTGACCGAGACCCCGATGCCATCGATTTCTCCCAGCGCCTCTCCTTTGTACTCACCACCGAGCAGAAGCTTGTCCTGCGAAGATGGCGTACCGAAGGCGTGATAGAAAACCTTGCTGCCGACGTGCGGTGTGAACTGCGAGTAGAAAACACCTTTATTTTCAGGGGCGAGAGAGACTCCGTAGTAGCGCGCGCGCGGCAGAACCTCCGCTAGGTCCTTCCGCTGCGCAACATCATAGAAGTGCACTTCCCCTTCGTCTGCGCCACCGACGCGCACACCATAGACCAGCAACGAGCCGTCTTCAGAAAGCCCATAGAGGCTCACGCTCGTATTGCCATCCATGCTAAGTCCGGGGCCGTCTACAAGCTTTACGTCAGAGCCGTGCAGCCCCGTACGCATATAGATGGAACCCTGATTCTCTTCGGCCTTGCGGTGCATGAAGAAGTACTGGTCGCCACGCTGAATGGGCATGCCCATCTGATCGACCTTGAGCAGCTCTCCCATAGACTGGCGAATCGCAGGAAGGTCTTGCAGATGATTGAGATACTGCTGCGTGTATTCGTTCTGCTCGCGCAGAAAGGCGCGTGTTTCCAGCCCTTGCGACTCTTCGAGATAGCGATAGTTATCCGTGACCGTAACGTCCGCTCCGCCTGCCACCTTGTAGGTGTCCTTGACCGGCTGTACCGCGGCTACGGGCGGTGGCGGGAGGGTAAAACCTCCTCGGCTGGTAATCTGCTTCGGTTTCTGCGCTGCAGCGGATACACCTGCGACCAGGCAAATCACGGCAATGGCACGTCTCATCCTCAACTCCTCCTGTTGATTACCCTAACGCAGGATGCCTGCTGCGCGGCGATTCCTTGGCCGCGGATATGCGCTGAGCGCGCGGATGAGAGTACACTCGTTAGCATCCATCCAGCAGGAGTACAGATTTGGCGCGTTTCACAGGACTGCTCGGCCTTCTTGTTTTTCTCGGCATCGCTTACGCTCTTTCCACGGACCGCAAAGCGATTCGATGGCGAACGGTGGCATGGGGACTCGGCCTTCAGATTCTGTTTGCCTTTATCGTGTTGCGGGCGCAGTGGGGACAGGTTGTTCTCTCAACGGGCTCAACGCTGGTGACCTCCCTGCTGGGACACGCCGCCGACGGCTCCTCGATGGTCTTCGGGGCCCTGGGCAATCCTAAGTCGCCGCTCGCAATCTTTGCGTTCTCCGTACTGCCGACGATCGTCTTCGTCTCCGCGCTGTTTGCCATGCTGTATCACCTTGGCATCATGCAACGCATCATCAAGATCGTGGCGTGGATCATGCAGCGCACAATGGGAACCTCCGGAGCTGAGTCCACCAACGTTGCCGCCTCTATCTTTATGGGGCAGACCGAAGCACCGCTTACAATTCGTCCGTTCCTGAACGGCGCGACGCGTTCGGAGCTGATGACCATCATGACCTCGGGGATGGCGCATGTCTCGGGCGGCATTATGGCGGCCTATATTCTCTTCGGCATCCGCGCGCAGGATCTGCTCTCTGCGGTCATCATGACCGCACCGGGAACGATTCTGATTGCCAAGATGCTGGTGCCGGAGACTCAGGTGCCTGCAACGCTTGGCACAGTGCACATGCCGCCGAATGAAGAACACTCCAACGAGAATCTGATCGGCGCCATCGCACGCGGGACGCTCGATGGCGGGCAACTGGCCTTCAACGTTGCGATCATGCTGATCAGCTTTCTGGCAATCGTCGGACTGATCAACGCGATCATGCTTGGTATCTCGAACTGGACGTGGGCACACCATCACATCCCTTTCCCTCACTCGCTGGGCAATGCGCTGGGAACGCTGTGCGCTCCTGTGGCGTGGCTGATTGGAATTCCCTGGCACGATGCGCCGATCGTCGGCAACCTGATCGGCACGCGTGCGGTACTGAACGAATTCATCGCCTACAACCAGTTGGGCGCGCTCGCGCAATCGCATGCAATCAGCACGCGTACGCTGGCCATTACTACCTTCGCCCTTTGCGGCTTTGCCAATCTTGGTTCGGTCGGCATGCAGATTGGCGGCATAGGAGCCCTGATTCCTCACCGCCGGAACGACCTGGCCAAACTGGGCATGCGCGCGATGCTCGCAGGCACGATGGCCAACCTGATGTCCGCGGCGATTGTCTCTGTGCTGATGAAGTAACGCCGCTCCGTAAACGACAAACAGCTCCGCCCGCTCTGATTCGGAGCGGGCGGTGCTGTTTGCTCTCGCTACGATGAGCTTACTCGGGGCGCTGGCTCATAAGGTCATTGAACTGCTGCACGAACGCGGCTTCGTTCGGGCCGGCGTTATTGCGCAGAGGCTTTACGCGCTCGACCAGAACCTCTTCGGCTCCGCTATTGAGCAGCTGCATGGTTTCGGCAATGTACTCATCCAGAGGCATGGCACGCGGGTCGGACTTCTGGTGCTCTCCCATCAGCTCCGTCTGCACATAGGGAGGCGCGATCTCGATGACCTTTACGCTGGTGCTCTTGAGCAAATAACGCTGCGAAAGCACGAAGGAGTGAATGCCGGCCTTCGTGGCGCAGTACGTTGCCGTGAGCGCCAGAGGGGTATAGGCAAGCCCCGAGGTAAGGTACGCGACCGCAGCTTCCGGCTGCGCCTTCAGATGCTCGATGAAGGCCGAGGTCACGCGAATCGGACCAAGCAGGTTCGTAGCAACAATGGAAGAAACAAGGGCATCATTCACAGGCTTGTCCACGCCATCGGGAACCATGATGCCTGCGTTGTTAATCACGACGTTGAGCTTCGGGAAACGCGCGATGAGATCTTTCGCGACCGCCTCAATGCTCGCAGGATTTTCTACATCCAGCACCACAGAGTGCATGCCGGGGTTCGCAGCGGTTACTTCGTCCAGCTTGTCCTTACGGCGTCCGGAGATGATTACGGTGTTGCCTGCTTTTTGCGAGGCTTCCGCAAGTGCGCGCCCGATGCCGGAACCGCCGCCGGTAATGAAGATCGTGTTGCCTGTGTGATTCATTGTCCAAGTCTCCTGTGCGCCGGTCCCCCGGTGCTAGGATGACTGTAGCGCTGACACTCTCCTTTGGGAAGTAGGCACTTTATATATCTATACTTACCTGAAAGAGAGTGTAGCGATGGCCTCCAAAGTACTTTCGCCCGTTCAACGCACCGGCCCGTATCCTGTGACCTGCGACGCGCGCATTGAAGCGCTGGTGAACGACGTGATCGGCCGCGTGGCAGATAAGTGGACGATGCTGATTCTGGAAGTTCTGGAAGAAGGCGGGCGGATGCGCTTCTCCCGGATTGCGGAAGCGGTGCCGGGCATCAGCCAGAAGATGCTGACCCAGACGTTGCGCTATATGGAGCGCGAAGGTCTACTGGTGCGTACCGTCTTTCCTGTGATTCCTCCGCGCGTTGAGTACGCGCTTACCGATCTGGGACGCAGCCTGAGCCAAGCTTTTTGCGGAGTGTGGCTATGGGCAGAAGCCAATGTAACGCGTATTGAAAAAGCGCGGGCCGCGTTCGACAAAAAAGCGAACAAAGCGTTAACGAGCTAACGGCAGCACAAAGCCGCGGTACGCGCTAGACTGTTGGCTATCCCTATGAGCGAACAATACACACGCGCCACACAAGCGCTTACGCATATTTCTCTTAAGTCTCAGATTAAGCCTGTTCTTGGCATTATTCTCGGCTCGGGCCTTGGCAACTTCGCCGCGCAGGTCGAAAACGCAGATGTGATTCCGTATGAAGAGATTCCGGGCTGGCCACAATCCACCGTTGAAGGCCATTCGGGCAAGCTGGTGCTCGGCACGATTGCCGGAGTTCCTGTTGCGGTGATGCAGGGACGCGTACACGCTTATGAAGGCTATGCGATGGAAGAGGTCGTCTTCCCAACACGCGTGCTTGGACTGCTCGGCTGCAAAAGCCTGATCGTAACCAACGCAGCGGGCGGAATTAACACCAGCTATGGTGAAGGCGCGCTGGTCAACATTACCGATCACATCAACCTGACCGGACGCAACGCAGCCATCGGTGCAAACGACGCGCGCTTTGCGGTTGTTGACGGTGCAGCACAGCGCTTCTTCGATATGTCCAATGCGTACTCCCCGAAGCTGCGCGCGCTGGCAAAGGCCGAAGCAGCCAAGCAGGAGATCGCGCTGCATGAAGGCGTCTACCTTGCGGTGCTGGGACCGAGCTACGAAACGCCTGCGGAGATTCGCGCTTTCCGCACGCTTGGTGCGGATCTTGTCGGCATGAGCACGGTGCATGAGGTAATCGTTGCTCGGCATATGGGCATACAGGTTCTGGGTATCTCGCTGGTGACCAATATGGCTGCGGGGGTTCTCGATCAGGAGATAAACCACGAAGAGGTCATGCTGCTGGGAAAGAAGCTGGAGCCGCAGTTCGGCTCTCTGGTAAAGGCCCTGGTACCCCAGGTGGCCGCGGCCGCGCAGGCCTGATCACAGGTGTAACACGCAACAAGGAGACGAAGGAGGCTCATCGGGCCTCCTCTTTTCGTTGCGCTCCACGCAGCAACGTCGAGCAGCGATACACTGAGAGCAGATGCCCACGCCTGAACAACTCAGCTTCCCTGAGCGCCCGATCATTCTTGGGATCGCAGGCTGTTCCGGCTCCGGCAAAACAACGCTGGCGCGTGAACTGGCTCTACAGCTGGATGCGGCTCTGTTCTCCTTCGACTTCTACTATCACGAGCTGGGGCACCTCTCGCTGCAGGAGCGCGCCGTACATAACTTCGACCATCCAGATTCACTGGAGCATGAGCTGCTGGTCGCGCATGTGCGTGCGCTGAGCGAAGGTAAAGCTGTCCAACGGCCGGTTTATGACTTCAACTCCCATAACCGCGTACCGGGTGTTTACGACGAGCTGAAACCTAAGCGATACGTCATCGTAGAAGGCATTCTTGCCCTGCATTATCGAGAGCTGTTGCCGCTCTACAACTTCAGCGTGTACGTCGACGCCCCGACGGAGGTTTGCCTCACACGCCGCATTCACCGCGACATGCGGGAACGGGGCCGCACGGAAGAGAGCGTCCGTGTGCAGTTTGAGGCCACGGCGCAGCCGATGGCCGAGGAGTATGTGATCCCATCGCAGGCAAACGCTGCGATGGTGGTTACAGGTACGGAGAACCTGGATTGGTCGATTGAGTTGGTCCTGCGGTCGCTTCGAGAACGTGAGCTTCTGTAGCCGCTTGCGCCATCTCCTGCGCAACCAGACCTGCCCCGAGCAGTGTGAGCTGCACGCCATTTCTGCCGCACGCCTTAGTCCGGTACAGCGCTTCATCGGCAGCGCGCAGCAACGCGGTCAAGGCCACGGGCTCACGGCTCACCGCTACCCCGATGCTGAGAGTGCCACGCACCAGAACGCTGAAGGAAGCGTCGGCAACCTGTTTCCGCAGCCCTTCAGCAAGCTGCAGTGCGACGGCCGACTCTGTTCGCGGAAGCAGAACGGCAAACTCATCGCCACCGATCCGTGCGCAACAGGCCCCGCTGCTCCCAAGAACAAGCTGCTGAAGGCTGTGGCCGACAAGCTTCAGAAACTCATCCCCGCTCTGGTGCCCGAAGGTATCATTGATGGTCTTGAAGTGATCGAGATCGATCAGCAGCAGCGTACAGGGAAACGTGTTCTTGCGACCGAGGAGATGTGAGGACGCCTCTTCAAGCCAGCGTCTGTTGCCCACGCCGGTGAGCGGGTCGATCGTGGCCAGCTGGTGCATGTGTGAGGCTTCCTTGCGAAGCTCCCGCCTCTCGCGGAAGATGCGAAAGTAAAACAACTGCGTGCGCAGGACGTAACAAAAGACGGTCAGGGTGACGATTGCGCCCGCCAACAGCGGGTATTTGCGCAGACCAAACAACGCCAGCACAACGCTTCCCATCGCCATCAAGGAAGGCTGCAGGCTCTCTACCAGTGCAAACTCCAGACGGCCTACCGAGCGAGGCTCCTGCTCGGGAAGAGGACGAGACGCCCACTCGCACAGCAGAATGTTCGGCAGGCACAGCATGAGATCGCTCATCACAGGCCAGGTATTGTTCAGCCACTGATCGTTCATGAGATTGACCAGGACGGCGACAGAAAAATCCACCAGGTTGTAGCAAACCATGGCACGGCTGAAGTGGCGCGATGAGCGGCGGTCGCTCGCGGTGGCAATGACCAGCGCGGCCAGCAGCTTGAGAAGATCGCCCCCCGCAGCAACGCTGACCCGCACGCTGCCGCTCCAGACTCCGCGTCCCGATCCCAGAGCAAAGCTGAAGAGCAGAAACATCAGCACAACAAGAAACGTATCCAATCCGCGCACAAGCTTCGTGCGATCTCCGCGGATGCGAATCAGTGACAGCAGCCAGAGCAGCTTGCCCGCTCCGGTAAGCATGTTCATGGCCCAGGCTATGCGGAGAGGATGACCCTGTCCAAGATCGGTACAGTTGATGAGCGCGGCCAGAGCATAGTCGACCGCCTGTGTTGCAAGAGCCAGAGTGACGAGCACCCAGCGAATCCTCTCCTCGGGGATGCGGCGTGCGGCACGCAGACAGCAATACATGGAGAGGAGCTGCAACACCGCTGCATAGGTGTACATGTAAAGCTGGTTGTGGCGATCCACTTTGATCGGCGCAAACAGCGGAATGGCCATGAGCAGGAGCAGTGCCGAGCGGCGGCGCCATGGAGTCCAGAACCCCTTCCGAGAGGATTCCGCAGGGATTTCGGCCCTTTCTGTGCGCACTAGCTCGGCATCCTGCGACGACTTCATAAGCCGTAGGATGCGTTCTTGGCATCCGACGTCATGAAAAGAAAAACGGTGAGACGTTGGTCTCACCGTTTCCCTGCGTCTCTGCGCTGGCTTACGCGGTGACCGGTTCCAGCACAGCGGCAAACGCCTTGGCCGTACGGGCTGCATAGGCCTTCTTGTGGTACGCATAGCCGGCAATCAGCGGCAGGGCGATGGTCGCCTCGCTGTACACCATCTGCTCCCACGTCAGGTCGACCTTGCCCCACGACGATGCTTCCTTCAGGGTCGAACCCGAGAGAGCGCCGTCACGAGCGTCAGCAACTGTGATCTGGATGGCGTACTTGTGCATGGAAGCTTCCACGCCAAGAATGTCCGCAGCCACCACGATGTCCTGTGCAAAGTTCTTCGGCACGCCGCCGCCAATCATCAGCAGGCCCGTGGTCGGGTTCTGAATCTTCAGCTGCGTCAGTTCGTAGAAGTCCTTACCGGAGTCGATGGAGCACATCGGCTTGCCCTGGCGAGCGTGCTGGTGAGCAACAATGCCGAAGCCGAACGAGCAATCAGAGAATGCCGGGCAGAAGATCGGCACGTTCAGCTCATACGCAGCCAGAACGATGGAGTCTTCGTTGCCGTTCTTGGGCGTGCGGCCGTTCTCAGCCAGATACTTGCCCATTTCCTTGATGAACTCACGCGAGGAGTATGCACCCGGCTTCATGCCGTTGATGATCTTCTCGGTCGTCTCGTCGCAGATGCGCAGCTCTTCCTCATCAATGAACGTGTCATAGATGCGGTCGATCATCATTTCGCGCAGATCGGCATCGCCCGCGCCGTACTTGTACTCTTCGCCGGCAACGTAGTGCTTAAAGCCAAGCGCTTCAAAGAAGTCCTGGTCAACAATGTTTGCGCCGGTGGAGACAATCGCGTCCACCATGTTGTTGCGCAGCAGATCGATGATGACCTGCTTCAGGCCCGCCGAGATCAGCGATCCGGCGAGGCAAAGGATGACGCCGCACTCGGTGTCGCGCAGCATCATGTCGTAAATCGTTGCAGCGCGTGCGAGGTCGCGTGAGGAGTACGCCATATGGTTCATGGCATCAACCAGTGCGACAACGTTGTGC
>JAPWKG010000005.1 GCA_028283625.1 Acidobacteriaceae bacterium
GCAGTTCAAGTCATACGCGCTGTCGACACAACAGGGTACGGTCAAGCTCGCGTCGAATCAGGTCGCGCTGAATTACAACAACCCCGATCAGATCGACAAGGGGTTGCAGGCGATCGACGCCGCGACGTATCAGGCCGGCAAGATCAACGGAAGCGCCGCGACTGAGATCGAAGCCAACCAGACGGCGATGAAAAGCAACGCCCTGACCGGCGCGATCGACGCAGCGCTACAGCAGGGCCAGACGACGTACGCGAATCAATTGCTGGCGAAGTATTCCTCGCAGATGACGGCCGATGACATTCTCAAGGTGAACGGCAAGCTCAATACGTACATGGGCACGCAGGTTGCCAATCAGGTCGTCAGCGGCGTCATGACTGCAGCCGGACCGCAACTGTCGAACAGCCCGCTATCGCGCATGCAGGCAATCACATCGGCGAGCGAGTCGAGCAACAACCCGAACGCTGTCGGCCCCTATATTCCCGGCCAAGGCACGGCCAAGGGTTCGATGCAGGTAATGGACGCGACGAACACCGATCCGGGCTTCGGCGTGCGGCCAGCGGCCGACAATAGCCAGGCCGAACGCGTTCGGGTTGGCAACGACTATCTCGCTGCTATGGTGCAACGCTACGGCGATCCCGCCAAAGCTTGGGCCGCATACAACGCGGGACCGGGGACGCTCGACGCGGCAATGGCGAAGGCGCAAGCCGCAGGGACGCCCGGCGCGTGGCTGCAGAATATGCCGCCCGATACGCAAGCCTACGTGCAAAAGAACGTCGCGGCGTACCAGTCCGGCGCCGAGCATACCAACACGCCCGTCGAGAAACTCGCCGACGTCATCGCTCAGGTGCACTCCGATCCGGTGCTGCAGAGCAAACCCGAATGGATGGCAGCAGGCCGTGACGCTCGCGACGCAGCAATACAGCGAGCAGACCCAGGCGATCGACCAGCGCGACACCGCAGCGGTGGCGCAAGTGCAGCGCACGCTGTCGTCGAATCGCGGGAACTGGTCGTCGATCAACCCGGCCGATCTCGCCGCGGTCAATCCGAAGGATCTGCCGGGATTGCAGACGTTCGCGAAGAACATGTCGGAAGGCACGAACACCACGAACACCGCGCTCTATCAGACCCTCGTCACCTCGCCGCAGATCATGGCCGGCATGACGAACGACCAGTGGCAGACGCAGGCGGCGAATCTGTCGGTCGACGACTTCAAGACGCTGTCGAAGCAGCGCGCCGACCTGATCAACAACACCGGTTCGAATGCACCGGGCAGTCTGAACCTGCGCGCGGTGAACGAAACGCTGTCGCAGCGCCTGCAGTCGATGGGCGTCAATCCGTATCCGAAATCGACGGGCTTCAATTCCGACCCCGACGCCGTGTCGCAGGTCGGCGCGATCCGCCAATTCGTGAACGACAGCATTCTCGACGCGCAGCACCAGGCGGGCAAGAAATTCACTGAAGCCGATATCGAGCAGCACATCGACACGCTATTCACGAAGTCGGTCACGCCGTTCGGTCAACGCTGCAGATCGGGGCGTTGCGACAATCCACGCGCACCGAACACCACGACGAACATGATGTCGATGACGCCGGCCAAGATCCCCGACGACGTGCTGCTCGACGCTGATCTCGGACTTCCACGCGAACGGCGTGTCGAACCCGACGCCGGGCCAGATGCTCGGTGCGTACTGGTCGTTTCAAAACCGCACAGCAAAAGCGGGGTTCCCAATAATGGCAGACTTCACCGTTCCGACGACGGGCACCACCTCGAAGGCAAGGTCATCCATTGGCCGCGATCCTGTCGATCGACCCGGTGCCAACCGTGGCGCCCGCTGATCCGGCCCTACATGGTACCGCTGCCGCGCCTACGTCTCCCGCAGTCAGCCCCGCCACCTCGTATCTGCAAAGCACCGCGCAAACCGCGCAAAGCAATATCGCGCTCGCCGTCGGCGCGAACCCGATTACGAAGCGGAAATGCAGCGGCTCGCGCAGCAGACGGGTGCCGATGGAAAGCGTGCGCGCGTTCCCGACGCGGTGAAGCAGAAAGCAGCTGTCGCCAGCATCAATTTCCAGAACCTCGCAAAGCAGTTCCCGACCACTGCGGCGTTCTATCAGTCGCAGGCAAACGCGAACATCGCGCACGACGACGTGCCGGGGATGCAGGCCGTCGAGCAGGCAACGAGCAACCTCGGCCCGGCTGGCAACACCACACCGCTGTTCCCGGGCACCACCGGCTATTTCCAGCCGGACAACTCGCCGCTGCCGTTGCGCGAGCGCCTGCATCGATTGGGGCCGCAACCTGCTCGGCATGGACGATGCGGTGCCCGAAGGCAATGCCCAAGGTGCGGGGAGCGCGCAGGCGTTTCATCCAGAACTACGCCAAGCAGAACGGTATGACCGTCGGGCAGGAAC
Organism: Acidobacteriaceae bacterium; assembly: GCA_028283625.1. Taxonomy (GTDB): domain Bacteria; phylum Acidobacteriota; class Terriglobia; order Terriglobales; family Acidobacteriaceae; genus Granulicella. The sequence goes on from JAPWKG010000005.1 coordinate 2,413, forward strand.
GCGACGCGGTGGGCGGCGTTTCGGAAATCCCGACCCAGTTCGCGCAAGGCTTCGAGAACTCCTACCTCGCCGGGCTCGCGCCCGATGTCAACGGTCTGGCGCAGACGACGGCGGGCAGCGTCGCGAGTGGCGCGGGCAATCTCGCAGGCTTTATGCTGGGCGCGCCGCTGAAGATCGCGGAAGGCGTCGTCGGCAAGCTCGGCGGCTCCCTGCTCGAACACGCGGCCGGCGAATCGTTCGCGAAGGCCGCGGCGAAAGACGTCATCGGGCAGGCGTCGACGCTCGGGCTTGCGAGCGCGCTGACCGCGACGGGCGACGCGCTGAACCAGAACAGCCCCGAAGCCGCGCTCACGACGCTCGGCCTGTCTGGCATGCACGGCGCGGAAATGGGTGGTGTGTTTGGCGCAGCCGGGCGCGTGCTTTTGCCCGATGCGACTATCGCGCAGACGATCGCGCGCGTGGTCGGCGTGAATGCCGCGATGGACGCGATTCAGGGCGCGTCGCCGTGGGACGACCGCACCACCGCGCAGAAGGTCATGGACTACGGCCTGAATTCGATTTTCGCGCCGATCTCGCCACGTCGGCGGCGAACTCCAAGTTGCGCCCGCGCGATCCGCAGGCGTTCAAGGACTTCGTGGCCACGGCCAACGCCGACGGCCCGGTGCAAAACGTGTACGTCGACGGCGCCACGCTCGCGAACGCGCTCAACCAGTCGGGCGTGAAGATCGGCGATGTCGAATCGACCATGCCGCGCGTCGCGCAGCAGTTGCCCGAAGCGCTCGCCACGGGCGGCGACGTGTCGATCCCGGTCGAAGACTTCGCGACGCACATCGCGGGCGGTCCGCTGGGGACGCGATCATGCCGCACCTGAAGACCGACCCCGACGGCATGACGCAGCAGCAGGCGCAGGAGTTCTACCAGTCGAGCAAAGACACGTTCCAGCAGGCGAGCGAAGCCGCAGGCGCGGACAAGGCAAACGACGATGCGGTCGCGCAATCCGCGCAGGCCGTGCACGACAACGTTCTCGGCCAGCTTACGGAAGCCAACCGCTTCCGGCCTGACGTGAACAACGTCTACGCGGCGCTTGTGCGCGACAGCTACACCGCAGCCGGCGCACGCGCTGGCCTGTCGCCCGAATCGATGTTCGAGCGCTACCCGCTACAGATCACCGCCGACGATGCGCCGGGCGCGAACGCACTCACTCAGGAAGCGCGCGGCAAACTGTCGTTTAGCGACGACATCACGAGCGGGCCGAGCACGATCACGCTGAACAAGGACGCCGACCTGTCGACGTTCGTGCACGAGCTGGGGCACTTCCATCTGGAAATGCTCAGTCACATGGCGAAAGACGGCACGCTGCCGGAAGTCGGCAAAGACTTCGACACCGTGGCGCAATGGATGGGCACGACGCCGGAAGCCTGGCGCGGCATGTCACTCGAAGAAAAGCGCCCAATGCACGAGCAGTTCGCGCGCGGCTTCGAATCGTATCTGATGGAAGGCAAAGCGCCGACGCCGGAATTGCAGGGCGTGTTCCAGCGCGTACGCGCCTGGATGATCAACGTTTATAAGTCGCTGCAGAACCTGCACGTTCAGCTGTCGCCCGAAGTGCGCGGCGTGTTCGACCGTCTGCTCGCGTCGAACGAAGCGATCCGCAACGCCGAAGCCGAGCGCGCGTACGCGCCGATGTTCCACACGGCTGAGGAAGCCGGGATGACGCCGGAAGAATTTCAGGCGTATCACTCACTCGGCAACGAAGCGACGTTAGAAGCATCCGACGAGCTTAGCGCACGCACGCTACGCGACATGCGCTTTACCGAGATCGCCAAGGCCCGCGCGTCGAAGGAAGTGCGCGCCGACGTGGCGGCGAAGCGCGCCGCGATCCGTGAACAGGTCAAGGAAGACGTAGCCAAAGAACCGGCGTACGCCGCGCAGGACTTCATGCTCGGTCAGGCGAACAAGGAAAACCAGGTGCCGGCCGATATCGTGGCCGAGCGCTTCGGCTTCGCGAACGCCGACGAAATGACGAAGGCAATCGCCGACGCCGAGCCGCGCCGCGAAGTCGTCGAAGCGCTGACCGATCAGCGCATGCTTGAGAAGTACGGCGATATCACGTCACCGCAGGCGATGAACACCGCGGCCAATGAGGCGATCCACAACGAAGTGCGCACCCGCTTTATCGCGACCGAATACAAGGCGCTGACCAAAGCGACGGGCGGTGTGCGCGTGCTGGAAAAAGCCGCGAAGGCCGTGGCAGAGACGACGATCGCAAAAGCGCGTGTGCGCGATATCAACGCGTCGAAGTATGGCGCGGCCGAAGCGCGTGCCGCGAAAGCTGCCGACGCCGCGCGCGTGAAAGGCGACCTGACCGAAGCCGCCCAGCAGAAGCGCAATCAGTTGCTGAACAACCAGCTTGAGAAGACCGCGCGCGCGGCTGCGGCCGAAGTGCTGAAGTCGCTGCAGTACCTGAAGAAATTCAACAAGGACAGCATTCGCGGCAAACTGGACGTGGACGTGCGCGACCAGATCGACGACATGCTGGCCCGTTTCGACCTGCGTACGAACCCGGTCGACGCGCCCACGCGCCAGCAGATCAACCTTGAAAAATGGGTCGAGTCGCAGACCGCGCTCGGCATGGCGCCGGACGTAACGCCGGATATGCTCAACCCGGCATTCCGCACGCCGTACCGCGACATGACCATGGAACAGTTCCGTGGCCTGACCGACGCGGTGAAGTCGCTCGAAAAGATCGGTCGCGATCGCAAGACCGCGATGATCGCTGGCGAGAAGCAGGACATTCAGCAGTACGTGACCGAGCATCTGATCCCGAAGATGCAGGCGCGCGGCGATCAGTTCAGCGACGCCGAGATCTTCGACAAGCCAGCCGACCGCAGCAACAACCCGTTCAAGATCGCGCTCGATCACCTGACGTCGCAACTGCGCGCGATCAAGGCGCAGCTCAAGCCGCAGGAATACAAGCGCAACCAGTACGACATGCACGAGCTGCTGGGGCCGTTCGGCGAAGCGATCTACGAACCGGTGTTCCGCGCGAACTATCACGAAGTCGACATGCTCAAGGGTATGTCGGACGACTTCCAGCGCATGGCCGATCACCTGGGCCGCGAGTGGCAAGACAGCCTTAAAGACGGCGTGCCGAACGATCGGCTGATGGACGTCAACCAGAGCACCGACACCGCGCGCGTGCCGCTGCGCCTGACGCGCGGCCGCATGCTCGGCATCGCGCTGCACGTCGGCAACGAGTCGAACTTCGACAAGCTGACATCAGGGCTGGAAGTGGAACCCGCAAGACGTGTGGCGCTTCCTGCACGACAACATGACCGAGAAGGACTGGAAGGCTGTTCAGTCGGTGTGGGATCAGTACGACAAGCACTGGCCGGATATGGTCGCGATGAATCAGCGACTCGGCAACACGTCGCCCGAGCGCATCGAGCCGCGTTCGTTTCAGACGAAGTACGGCGAGCAGCGCGGCGGTTATGCCGCGATCAAGTACGATCCGCTACGCTCGCGTCGCGGCGAGAAGAGAAGCAGCCGGCCGGGCGATCGATCCGGGCGAAGGTCTGTTCGGCAAGAGCTACTATCGCCCCGACACGACGACCAACGGCTCGCTCAACGCGCGGAACCACGGTTATACCGACGCGGTGGATCTCGACTTCCACACGATCCCGCAGGCGATGACGGAAACGATCCACGATCTGGCGTACCGCGAGGCGCTGATCGACGTGCACAAGATCATCACCAACGGCGATTTTCGCCGGCAGTTCCAGAAGACGTACGGACCGGAAGCGTATCGCTCGCTGCAGGAGTGGCTAGGCAAGACTGCCAACGCCGACAATCAGGATCGCGAGATCGGCGCGCTGGGCAAGATCCTGCAGTATTCGCGCACGGGTCTGGTGATCAACGGTATCGCGTTCCGGATCTCGACCGTGCTGAAACACGGCGGCTCGGCGGCGATCAAGACGGGCGGCTACTTCACGGGCGGCGGTGAGAAGTTCCTCGCGAAGCGCTTCGCCGCCATGGGCACGAACTATGCCGAAGAAATTCGCGGCGCAATCGACAAGTTTCCGGAGATCCGCGCCCGGCTGCTGCAGCAGGATCGCGACTTCCGCGCGATGTCGGCGAACCTGTTCGAGCCGGAAGGCAAGATCAGCAAGGCCGAGCGATTCGGCCACGCCGCTGTCGCCTGGTCCGACATGATGACCGCGGTGCCGACGGCTTGGGCCGCGTACGACCGCGCCATCACGACGGGTATCCCGAAGAACATGGGGGGCACCGGCCAGCCGATGACCGAAGAACAGGCCGTCGCCTACGCGAGCAAGGTCGTGCGCGAAGCTCACGGCAGCAACATCACGACTGCGCGCTCGATGGTGATCAACAACAGTTCCGAAGCCGTGAAGATGTTCACAACGCTGTACGGCTTCATGAACAACAGCTACGGGCAAGCGGCTGACATTGCGGACAAGCTGAAGACGGCCGGGATCAGCAACCCACAGACGCTCGCGCGCGGCTTCATGGCGTTGATCGTGCCGGCGATTTGGGCCGGGTATCTGACCGAAGGACCGCCGAAAGACAAAGACGGCTGGGCGCATTGGATCGCGAAGTCGATCGGCACGGAAGTCGCTGGCATGGTTCCGTTTGTGCGCGACGCTGCGGCGATGGTCGAAGGCTACAGCCACGCGGGCCAAGTCGGCGTTGAGTCGTTCCTCAATACCCTCGTCGGTGCAGGACAGGATGTCGTCAAGCTGGCGACCGGGCAGCACGTGAACGCGCCGATCAAGGACATCGCGAACGCTGTCGGCATGGGTCTGCATATTCCGGGGCTCGGCCAACTCGGCGGGTCGGCGCAGTATCTGACCGATGTCGCGACCGGTAAACAGCAACCGAAGGGGCCGCTCGACGTTGCCGAAGGCGTAGCGCTGGGGCGTGCGCCGAAACACTAACGTTCACATACCACGTTGTTTAACTTGGAAAATCCGTGCATCTTAGGGGGCCGCACGGATGACAATTTCCAGCACAACGCGCAGGGCAGGACCGTTCGCCGGAAATGGTGTCACGACGGTGTTTCCGTTCGCGTTCAAGGTTTTCGCAAAGACCGATGTATCCGTTGCCGTCGTTGATTCACAGGGTAACCAGACGGCGCTCACGCTTGATTCAGACTATTCGGTCGCACTGAACGCCGACCAGAACGCGAACCCTGGTGGCAACATCACGTATCCCATCAGTGGCACGGCGCTTCCCTGACGGGCCACACGCTCGCGGCTGTAGGCGCGCTATTGCAGTTGCAGCCGACGGATATCACAAACAACGGCGGCTTCTACCCTTCCGTTCTGGAAGACGCGTTCGATCGCGCGGTGATCCTGATTCAACAATTGCAGGAACTGCTCGGCCGTCAGATCGTCGCACCCGTGACCGACGTAGCGCCGGTCGTTCAACTGCCGACGGCTTCGCAACGCGCGCTCAAACCGCTGATTTTTGATGCGGCCGGAAACGCTACGGTCGGTCAGCAGGCGTATCAGGAACCGCAGACGTTGCTTGATGAGGCAAAGGCCGCAGCAGAGACGATCGCCGCAGGCGTCGCACCCGGCTCCGGGTCGGGCGCTTTCATCGCGAATGGGACCGGTGCCGTCACGCGCACGTTCCAGTCGAAGATGCGCGATGTCGTTAGCGTCAAGGACTTCGGCGCAACAGGCGACGGTGTTACGGATGACTCGGCCGCGATTCAGGCGGCGCTCAACAGTGGCGCGCTTTCGATTTACTTCCCTGCCGGGCGGTATCTCGCCGTCAATCTGATCATTCCGCAAACCATGTATCTCGTGCTGCACGGCGATGGCATGGCGAGCGTGCTTGTGCAAAAGGCAGGGGGCAAGCTCCTTTCTTTCCCGCCGACAACCACCGACAATTTTTACCTGCAGGGCTTGATCAAGAGCCTTGCATTCGACGGTACGAACGGTACGGCGTCGATCATTGACACGTCATACGCAGGCGGGCTGACGTTCAAAGAAATCTACATCAATAACGTACCTGTCGGACACGACGGCATTTACATCAATGGGATGCCGACGGTCTACACGCACGACGTACGCATCGATGGCCTTCAGGTCTACACGCGCACGGTCGGCCGCGCCGGACTCGCTTTCGGCCCGACGGCATCCGACTCCGACGTGACCGCGTTCATCATGAACGGGAACTTTGCCACGCAATATTGCATGGTGCTCGAAGCTGGCGCGCAGACGATCACGCTGGCGAACTCGCACCCGTATAACGCCGCCGTCAACGTGCTGCAAATGCAGGGGAACAACAGCCAGTGTTCGTTCAATGCGGTGACGTTGGACAACGCTCGATCGGACATCGTCTCGATCGTGTCGGGTAGCAACAACCTGTTTGTCAATTGCTATATGGAAGCAATCCCGGCGGGGGCGCACGGGGTGGCTCTCACCGGCTGCAAGGTCACCCAATTTCAGAATTGCCGCTTTGATGGCGCGGTAGGTGCGGCGGCTGCAATCGCCGAAGACTCAAACTGTAATGACACCATCGTGGTCAGCGGTGCTCTCGGCACGATCGCCAACTACGTGCAGCCGTTCCTGTTCTACGGCAACCACTCCTATGCGACCGGCATCGCCGCCTACAACCCGTTGAATATGAAGTTCAGCTTCTCGGGGACGACGCAAGTCGCTCAAGCACAGAACACAACGCAGTACCTCGGCGTTAATGGGGCGCAGGCGACGGCGAGCAACACCGCCTTTGTCGTGCCGGTCGACGCCGTGCTGGCCAACGTATTCATCGCGTGCGACAGCCAGCCGGCCACCGGTCAGACGTTCACGTTCAGTGTTGTCGATGGCGTTACCGTGCTCGGCACGCTGACGCTCAGCCACGGTCAATTCAGCGGCACGATCGCCTTGAATAAGGCGGTCAGCTCGCACGATCAGATTTCGATCACCAGTGTTTTTTCTGCGACCTCCGGTTCGTCCAACGTTCGGTACGTCGCGTCGTTCACGGCGTAAAAACAAATATCTAGGGGTTCTGCAATGAACGACGAGCCTAAGCGGTCCTGGTTCGACGGCACGATCAACCTGCCGACGATTCTTTCTACGCTCGTCATGGCAGTCGGTGCGTGTGGCTTCTGCATTAATCTGTACAACGGGATCGAGCACCGCGTGACCGTGCTCGAACAGCACGATCTCGCCGCAGCGGATAACCGCACGGAAGTCAAAGACAGCCTCAAAGCGATCAACGACAAGCTCGACAAGCTGAACGATCGGCTGATCGCGAACAGCGCCGGTCAGCGGCCGGACATTCAACGGTGGGCAAAATGAAATTGAAAATCGCCCTGGCTGACGATTGGCAAAAACTGCACACGCGCGGAACGGTGATTTTCTCGACCGCCGTCGGAGTGTTGGCGCCGACTGGCTTCGCGCTGCGGGATACATGGAACGGCATGCCGGACGATCTGAAGCAGTACCTGCCGCACAGCGTTCAACAGGCAATCAGCTACACGATCCTTTGTCTGACGTTCATCGCCATTCGATACACGACCGTAAGACGCGAGCCGCGGGGGTGTGACGATGGACGAGGATAACGAGGCACTTCTCGTCGCGGAACTGCGCATCGACGAAGGCGTACGGTATTCGCCGTACCGCGACACGAAAGGGATTCCGACGGTCGGCGTGGGGCACAACCTGGCCGCATCGCCGTTACCGGATGGCTGGTCGTATCCGCTGACCGACGACCTGGTGAATGTTCTGCTGGAGTCGGATCTTCAAAATGTGTTTGACGATCTCGACGGCGGCCTGCCGTGGTGGCGCACCCTCAACGATCCCCGCCAACGGGTTATCTGCAACATGTGCTTCAACCTCGGGTTGACGAAGTTGCTGGGCTTCGTCGACACCCTTGCGGCGATGCGCCAAGGTAGATACGCCGATGCGGCGACTGGAATGCTCAATTCAGCGTGGGCAAGCCAGGTGGGAATTCGCGACAAGAACGGACAGCCGGGGCGTGCGCTGCGGCTCGCAACCATGATGAGAGACGGTAAATGATCGCTCTGCTATTGCAATTCGGGCCATGGATTCTCGGCGCGGTTGGCGTCATCGTGGGCTTGCTCAGCCATTGGCGCTCGACGGCCAAGGTCGCGGCGGCCGATCAGAAGGTAGCCGAAGCGCAAACGGGCGCGGCGGAAGCGCAAACCCGGGTTGCACAGGTTCAGGACGCTGCCGCACAGGCAAACGCCACGGCGGCGCAAGCCGGCGCGCAAGCATCAAAGGAACGTGAAAATGTGGAAAACAACGTTACTGCTCTCCCTGCTGGCGGCGCTGCTCAGCAGCTGCGCGACGGGTGGTCCCGCGACTAAGCCGGACACCGACGTCAAGGTCGTTACGCAAACCAAGATCGTCGACACCGGATGCGATTGGACGAAGCCGATCTTCGTAAGCAAGACCGACGTGCTAAGCGATGAAATCGCACGCGATATCCTCGCGCATAATCTAGCGGGTGCGAAGAATTGCGGCTGGAAACCAACGGCGAAGTAGCGCCGGGAGACGCGGCGCGGCTGACGTGGCCGGGGGCGGCGTCACGACAGCCGGTGTAGCGACTTCGACAGGTTCCGGACGCGTTTGCTGAACCGGAAACTCTGCGAATATCGCATCCCATGAAGACGTGAACGCATCGTTTTCCGGGTCAACGTCTGCTGCGTACCGCTGCAGATAGCGGTTGAAGATTCGGTCTTCGTCCCATTGCGGTTCCCGCTCGACGCTTTCCAGTGATTGCAGTACCACGATCCTGAATTCGTGCGCAGGGTATTTCATGCGCAGTAAATCGCGTAGTTCGACCGCTGCGCGGCGCGCGTCCGGCGCGTTTGGGTCGTTATGCTTGATCTTGAGGAAGTAAGTCGTTAGCCCAGCGGTGCTCACCGTGTGACGCCAGCGCTCAGCCAGGTATCGGAATTTAGATTGCATATCGGCGAGCAACGCCTTCGCTAACTCTACGTCGGCGCCGTCGCGGGTATTGTTGAATACTTCACCGTGAAATGACACATCGAAGGCGTGGTCGTGAACCATCAACCCCAGCTTTTTGACGTTCTCCCACAATAGAACGCCGTCGAAATCTGCCTTGATCAAACCGAGCAATGGGTTGAATTTGCAGTAGGTCCAGCTAAAGAACGAAGCCTGGTCGTCTCCATTGACGCGCCTGAACTGGTACGCGGCTTCGCAGTTGAACCCAAGCGATACGAAAGTGTTACGTTTCATCGCGCTCCCGGAAATCTCTCGTTTGATCGTGGAAGAATTTGGAAGTAATTCTATCGCACGGCGTGCGACAAGCCGGTCTACGTTTTCAAGCCCTTTCGTTTCATGGCGTCGAGCAAAATGTCCTGCACCTCGCGCTTTGTCTCCCGGCGCAGCATCACATCTTCGTCGATCGTGTCGCGCGCGATGATGTGGTAGATGAACACCGGCCGGCGATACCCGGCCTGCATCTGGCGCACCGGGCCGATCCGCTCGATGATCTGCTGGAATTCTTCCAGGTTCCACCAGTGACCGAAGAACGCGATTATGTTGCCGCCGTCCTGCAGGTTTAGTCCGTGGCCGGCTGACGCAGGGTGCGCGAACAGCATGGGGATCTTTCCGGCGTTCCAGTCGCGAATCGTCTGCGGGTTCTGGTCGAGCTGGCGCCCTTTCGGGAATGCCTTCATGAGCCGCGCGAGATCCGACTTGAAGTGATACGCCACGAGCTGGATAGAGCGAGCCCTCTTCCACCTGCAGCAGGTGGCCGGAGACCTCCTTGATGTGCTTGACCAGGGCATAGCCATGCATGGGCTGGGTACGCAACGACTGGAGGATCATGACCTCCAGCGCGCCGGGAAAAAGGTCGCGTTGCTCGGAGTTACGGGCCATGGCAGAGAAGTCTACTCCGGAATACCTATTTTTAAAATAGGTATTTTGAAGTTGATTCCATTTTTTGTCCGGAGCCTGCTCGCGGGTCTGCAGCGGCACACCCTGCTTTGCGCGGCGGAACGGGGTGCATCGAAACACTGTGTGCAACTTTCTATACTGGTGAGATGCCGGATGGAGGATTGAAAACGACCCGGGCAACGGTTGCCGACGCGGCGCTGATCGCAGCCCATCGCAAGGCAATGTTTGAGGCGATGGGGCGGGGCGATGCGGAGTCTCTGGAGCGGATGCGGCAGGCCAGCGTGCGGTGGCTCGAAACCATGATGGGCGCGGGGCGCTACCTGGGGTGGATGACGCGCGAAGGCGAGGTTGCCGTGGCATCGGCGGGGCTGCTGATTCTGGATTGGTCTCCTCATCCCGGGGAGCCCGAGTCGAACGAGCGCGGCTATCTGATGAACGTCTTTGTGGAGGCGGCGTATCGCGGGCGCGGGCTGGCGAAAGCGCTGGTGCGGGAGTGCATGGAAGAGGCGCAGCGACGGGGGCTGGGGGTTGTGGCACTCCACGCCTCGGATGCCGGCCGGCCACTTTACGAGCGGCTGGGTTTTAGCGCGAGCAACGAGATGCTGTGGAGGAGAAGCGGGACTTAAAGCGAAGAGCCGCGCGCATGTATACTTCACCCGATATGCAAGTATTCGTCATACTCCCTGCGGCGGGCCTGGGGACGCGCATGGCCGGGCCGCAGCCCAAGCAGTTTCTGGCACTCAACGGAGTGCCGATCCTTATCCATTCCCTGCGCGCATTTGCGGCGGTGGAGCGGGTGACGGGAATTTATGTCGCAGTGCGGCCGAGCGAGATGGAGCGCGTGTCGGCACAGGTGGCCGAGTACGGCTTTACGGGCCGCGTGCATGTGGTGGCGGGCGGCGAGAACCGGCAGGAGTCCGTGGCCCATGGACTGGCCGCGGTACCCGCTGCGGACGACGATCTGGTGTTGGTCCACGACGCGGTGCGGCCACTGATTGATGCCGCCACGATTGAACGGACGATCGACGCGGTGGCCACGCATGGAGCAGCGATTGTGGGCCTGCCCGCGGTGGACACCATCAAGCAGGTGGAGCGGACGGCGCACGGAGCCCTGATTACGTCGACGATTCCGAGGGAGTTTGTGGTGCTGGCGCAGACGCCGCAGGGGTTTCGTTACGGGCTGCTGAAGAAAGCGTTCGAGGAGGCCACGGCTGACGGCTTTGTGGGCACCGACGAGGCTTCCGTGGTGGAGCGCGCGGGGTTGCCGGTACCAGTCCACCTCGCAGCTCTCCGAGCTGAACACCGCGCTACCCAGGCCGGCGACGCGAGCTGGAAACAATCATCGAAACCATCCCCAACGGCGTTGCCACCTTCAACGCCAAGCCGCCATCTCCTGCTCGCCAACCGCGCGTTCTCGGAGCTGCTCGACCCCGGCGGGCAGCTTCAGTTTCTCGGAATCGCGCTCGAACAGATGTTCCCGCCCGAAATCACCGAAGCCCTCGACCGGCTTCTGCGCCGCTCCCACCGCATGGGCTCGGCCTCAACCGAGCTCGAAATGGCGACAAGCTCCGGCCCGCGCCAGCTCTCCGCCACGGTCGCTCTGCTTGAAGATGGTCTGCGCAAGCAGCCCATCGGCTACGTGCTTGTGCTTGAAGATGCCACCGAACTTCTGCGCGCGCAGAAGCAGTCCGCATGGAAGGAAGTGGCCCGCCGCGTCGCGCACGAAATCAAGAACCCTCTCACCCCCATCTCACTCAACGCCGAGCTGATCCGCCGACACATCGACCGGCTCGAACCGCTCATGGACGCCGCGAATCTTGAATCACGTTCCCCCGGGGTCATTCGCCGCTCCACCGAAGTCATCCACTCTTCCGTCGACACCCTTCGCTCCCTTGTCGATCAGTTCTCCGCACTCGCCGAGTTCCCCTCCGCCCGGCCGTGCCCGGCCGACATTAACGAGATCGTCGAAAAGTCGCTCGCTCTCTTCGCCGGAAGGCTCGGCTCCATCCGGCTCCGCCGCAGGCTTGCCCGTAACCTTCCCCAGGTCTATGCAGACCCCACCGCGCTGCAGCGTGCACTCTCCAACCTCATCGACAACGCGGCGGAAGCCATGCAGGACGCCCTTTTGCGCGAGCTCACCGTCTCCACCCGCCTCCTCGATTCCGGCATGATCGAGCTCTGCATCGCCGACACCGGCTCCGGCCTCACCGACGAGATGCGCGAGCGCCTCTTCCTTCCCTACTTCTCCACCAAGGAACGCGGCACAGGGCTCGGTCTCTCCATCGCAGCCAAAATCATTCAGGAACACCAGGGAAACATCCGCGCGGAAAAGAACATGCCCACCGGCGCGCGATTCATCCTTGAGCTAAAGACAGCCGATGCCGAAGAGAAAGCATCTCTCCAGAAGACAGAAGGAAATACCGCCGTATGAATCACGTCCTCATCGTCGATGACGAAGCCGATATCCGAGAATCGCTCGAAGCCATCCTGCGCGAGGAGGAGTACGTTGTCACCACCGCAGGCACCGCCGCCGAAGCGCTCGCCCTGGCCCAGGAAGGCGACTTCCAGGCCGTGCTGCTCGACATCTGGCTGCCCGACGGCGACGGCCTCGATATCCTCGGCAAAATCCGAGGGGAAGACAGCAGCCGCCCCAATCCCCCTGAAGTCATCATGATCTCCGGCCATGGCACGATTGAAACCGCCGTCCGGGCCACCAAAATGGGCGCATACGACTTCCTCGAAAAACCGCTTTCGCTCGACCGCACCTTGCTCGTGCTGCGCAACGCGGTCGACGCCCATCGCCTGCGCGAAGACAACAAGGAGTTCGCACGCCAGCTCACCACCCACTCCGGCCTCACCGGCGACTCGGTACCCGTCAAGGCACTCCGCCAGCAGATCCAGCTCATGGCCCCCACCAACGGCCGTGTCCTCATCTACGGCGAGTCCGGCGCCGGCAAAGAGCTCATCGCTCGCACCATCCACGCCGAATCTCCGCGTGCCGACCGTCCTTTCGTCGAACTCAACTGCGCCGCCATCCCCGAGGACTTCATCGAGTCCGAGCTCTTCGGCTACCGTCACGGAGCCGGGCCGCACCGCGGTGGCCGGCTCGCCGATCAGCCGCTCGAACAGCGCGGCACCTTCGAACGCGCCGACGGCGGCACGCTCTTCCTCGACGAGGTTGGTGACATGAGCCTCAAAACACAGGCCAAGGTTCTGCGTGCGCTCGATGAACAGCGCTTTTACCCCGTCGGCTCCTCCTCGGCTGTTTACATCGACACCCGCGTCATCGCGGCCACCAACAAGAATCTCGAAGACGAGATCGCGCGCGGAAACTTCCGCGAAGACCTTTTCTACCGGCTCAACGTCATCCCCTTCTACGTGCCGCCGTTGCGCGACCGCAAAGAAGATCTCCCGCTGCTCGTGCGCGAATTCCTGCAGCAGTTCGGACAGGAGTACGGTCGACCGCGCATCGAAATCTCCGACCAGGCTCTGGCCGCACTCAAGCAGTACAACTGGCCCGGCAACGTACGCGAGCTGCGCAACGTCATCGAGCGCATCCTCATCCTGAACCCCAAGGTCATGCACCTTGAAGCCAAACATCTTCCCATGCTCGTGCAGCGCACCGACGGCCGTCTGGCTCCGCGCGAAGAGTTCAGCTCACTGCACGAAGCCCGCGAAGCCTACGAGCGCGATTACATTCTCAAGGAAGTCGATCGGCATCACGGCAACATGACCCGCGCCGCCGAGGCCCTCGGCCTCGAACGCTCCCACCTGTATCGCAAAATGAAAACCCTCGGCATTCACCTCGGAGAGTAAGCAGCATGCGCATCGTCATCCCCGGCGGTTCAGGACAGGTCGGCACGCTTCTGGCCCGGCACCTCTTCGCACACGGCCATCAGGTCACCGTGCTCTCGCGCCACCCCAGGCCTGCTTCCTGGCACACCGAAGCCTGGGATGGCGTCACCGAAGGCCCCTGGGTTGCGAGCGTGCAAAACGCGGATGCGGTCATCCATCTCTCCGGGCGCACGATCAACTGCCGCTACACGCCTGAGCACCGTAAAGAGCTTCTCGAATCCCGCACCGTCCCCACGCGTTTACTCGGCAAGGTCATTGCGGCAGCCAATACCCCGCCCTCGATCTGGCTCAACGCCAGCACCGCCACGCTCTACCGCCACGCGCTCGACCGTGCGCAGGATGAGTACACCGGTGAGCCCGCGGACCTGCCCGGAGAGCGCGGCACGCACGAGCCCGCCAACCTGCCTGAAACCTGGTCCTTCTCCGCCAACATCGGACACGAATGGGAAGAGGCGCTCGCCTCCGTGCCCACGCCGAAGACCCGCAAAATCCGCCTGCGCACCACGCTCGTCATGAGCCCGGACCCCGGCGGCGTCTTCTCCGTGCTCTCCCGGCTCGCACGGCTCGGCCTCGCCGGCCCGCAGGGCAACGGCAAACAGTACGTCTCCTGGATGCACGACCTCGACTACTGCCGCGCCACAGACCTCTTGCTCGAACACCCGGAGATCACCGACGAAACCGACGGCATCGTCAACATGGCCTCACCCGATCCGCTCCCAAACCGCGACTTCAACCGCATCCTCCGCCATGCCTGGGGACGCAACCTCGGCCTCCCGGCCACAAGCTGGATGATGGAAGTCGGAGCATTCTTCATGCGAACGGAGTCTGAGCTCGTACTCAAGAGCCGCCGCGTTACGCCCGGCGTGCTTCTCCGCCACGGCTTCGAGTTCCTGTACCCGGACTGGACACAGGCTGCCGCGAACCTGGTCCGGCGCAGCCGTGCGCTCCGGCACTAGATCCCGCTCAATCCCGTTAGATCCAGGCAGAGCAGCTCAGCAACAGAGTGCAACAGCGAGCTGCCGAACGAAGCTAAGAAGCTAGTCCTCTTCACTCTCGCCCTCTGCCTCGTCGTCCTCATCGCTCTCGTCATACTCTTCTTCGTCAGCGAAGACCTCGTCGAGTTCGTCCTCATCCTCTTCGGAGTCCTCGCGATTCTGCCTCGACTGCAGCTCTGCAAGCTGCTCCAGCTGACGGCGCCAATCCAGCTCTTCCACAAACCCGCGCTTTGCGCGCCACTCATCCTCGATCTTGACGAACAGCTCCAGGAAGACGCGCGTGCCCAGCAGCGACTCGATATCCTTGCGCGCCGCCGTACCGATCTGCTTGAGCATCGTTCCCTGCTTGCCGATCAAAATCGCCTTCTGTCCCGCGCGTTCGCAGTAGATGGCGGCTGAGATCTTCGTCACCGGCAGCTTGCCGTCACGTCCCTTGCGCATCGACGCAGGCTCTTCGAACTTCTCAATCACCACCGCCGTCGCATAAGGAACCTCTTCGCCCGTCAGCAGCAGAATCTTCTCGCGAATCAGCTCCGCCACAAGAAACCGCTCCGGTTGATCCGTCAGCTGCTCCTTCGGGAAGTAGCGCTGCCCTTCCGGCAACCGGCTCACCACCTTGTCCAGCAACAGCTCAAGCCCCTGCTTCTTGCGCGCAGAGATTGGAATCACATCCGCAAAATCATGCAGCGACGACCAGTGCGCAATCAGCGGCAGAAGCACCGTCTTCGGCAGGGCGTCAATCTTGTTCAGCACCAGAATCACCGGGCAATCCAGCTTCTTCACCAGCTGCAGGGCAAAATCGTCCTCAGCCTTCGACATCTTGCGGCGATGCTGGCCCAGCGTCTTTACCGGCTTCTCGTCCATCACCTCATCGCCATGCAGGCGGTGCGTCGCATCTACAAGGAACAACACCACATCGCGCGACTCCAGCGCATCATGCACCTCCTGCATCATGCGCTTGTCCAGCTGCGTATCGGGCTTATGCACACCGGGCGTATCCACCAGCACAACCTGCGCCATCGGACGACCGGGATCGGTCTTGCTCTTCTTCCGCAGCGGAAGCTCCAGCACGCCCTGAATACGCGTGCGCGTTGTCTGCGGCTTGTGCGTCACAATCGCAATCTTTTGCCCCAGCAGAGCATTCAGCAGCGTGGACTTGCCTGCGTTGGGACGACCGACGATAGAGACGAAACCGGAGCGAAGAGCCATAGCCTTCTACGATACGAGATATAGCTCCGAAACGCTTGTGCAGATTCAGGATTCCTCCCCCCCGGCTGCGTCTTTTCCTTACTCTGGCTCCGAGCCGCGCATCAGCCGGACGCGCACGCGATCGATGCGCCGGTCGGTGGAAGCCAGCACCTCCAACCGCAACGGTCCATCCTCCACCACCTCACCCGGCAGAGGAATGTGGCCGGCCATCTCGCTTACCAGTCCGCCCACCGTCGTCGCGTCGTACTCACCCAGAACCGGAGCCAGCAGCTGGTCCGCCGTCTCCTCTTCGCGTGTCTCCAACGGCTGATCTTCGTCCATCTCGCCGTCATACTGCACACGCTCCGCATCAGGGATCACCATCGTGGGCTCGGCAAACAACTCCCGCAGACGGCCGACTTCAAAGCCTCCCGGAACGCTCCAGCTTCCGTCGTCCTCCGCCTCCGGCATATCGTCTTCGGCAATATCGTGCTCGTCTTCAATATTGCCGACGATAGCCTCCAGCAGATCCTCAATCGTCACCAACCCGGCCACACCGCCGTATTCGTCGATCACGATGTTCATATGCTGCTTCTTCAACTGCATCTCACGCAGCAGCTCGTTGACCTTCTTCGTCTCCGGCACAAACGCCGCAGGCTTCTGCAACTGCGCCACCATGCGCGTGCGAGCCTCCGTATCCTGCACCAGCAGCAGATCGCGCGCAAACGCAATCCCCGTCACCTGATCCAGCGATTCGCCATACACCGGCACGCGCGAGAAACCATGCTCGTTGATCTGCGCGGTGAACTCCTCCAGCGACATCCGGGAGGGTACGGCAAAGATCTGCGGACGCGGCGTCATCACCTCGCGCACCACCTTGTCGCCAAACTCCACCACCGAACGCACCAGCTCACGGTCGCGCTCATCCAGCACGCCCTCTTCTTCACCGGCTTCCAGCAGCGCATCCACGGCTTCGCCCGCTTGCTCTTCTTCCGTCGACTCCGGCTCCGCCAGCGACGCAATCGAGATCAACAAGCTGATCGTCAACGTAATCGGCAGCACCAGGTAGAAGAGCGCCTGCACCAGCCAGCGCATCCTGACAATCCAAAGCCCGCGCGTGCGCGCAAAGAAGATCTGTGGAATCAGCCGGTCGAAGACCAGCAGCACCAGCACCAACTCAAAGACCGTGCGCAGAATCTCTGCCGGCGAGTTTGCTCCCGCCACATGCAGACGAATCACCAGCACAAAGCCCAGCGCCATCAGCGCAATCTGCCGCAGCACCGAGGCCGACATCGCCGCCGAATCCCGCGTCAAACGCAGCTTCGGTTCAACATCGGTCTCCCACGCGTCGATATTTTCCGTGTACTCGCGAGAGAGAAACTTTCCCATCTCAAAGTAGATCCGGTCAATATAGGCCGCCAGCGCCAGCAATAACAGCAGCGCCGTCACCGCAAGAGCATAGGCCAGGCTCATCGGCGTGCCGCCTTTGCTTCCACGCGGGCAATCAGTCCGTTCGGCAGGCGCAGCTTACGGCGCAGCACAGCCTCATGCTCGGCCATCTCGCCTTCATCGGTTTCGTGATCCATGCCATGCAGATGCAACAAGCCATGCAGCATCAGCACACGCAGCTCCGTGGCCAGCGTATGCCCCTGCTCATCGGCCTGCCGTTGCGCTGTTTCCAGCGAGATGGCGAGATCGCCCGCATGGACCACAGCCATCTCCGGCGCCGCCGGGAAGCTCAACACGTCCGTGGCTTTGTTTTTGCCGCGATACTGGCGGTTCAGACTCTTCAGCGTGCGGTCATCTGCCAGCAGCACTTCTACCTCGCCGCGAAGACCGACATGGCTCCGAGCGCTCGAGAGAAAGCGAGACAAACCAGAATGCGACAGACCGAGCGCGCGCCATGCATCAGAGTCTGCCGCGACGGCTCGTGGGGGTTCGAGCGTAATCATCTATCCTTCGATGCTACCGCAAGCAGCTCGCCCCCGGCAGCCAGAAACGAAAACGCCGGAAATCCAGACCCTTTCGTCCGTCTTTCCGGCGCCTTCTGCGTGGCAAAAGATTACTGTCGCGTAAACGGCTTCTGCTTGGCCTGTCCCGTACCGGTCGCCGCCGCATTCGCCGCATCGATGCCGAGGGGAAGCTGCTCGGAACGCTTGTAGCCGTCATAGGCCCGCACAATGCGCTGCACCAGCGCGTGCCGCACCACATCCACATCTTCAAAATGGCAGAACCGTATACCGTCCACACCATCCAGTACATGCAGTGCTTCGTGCAGACCGCTTCGTGAGGGCACGGGCAGATCGATCTGTGACAGGTCACCCGTGATGACGGCCTTGGAGTTATTGCCCAGGCGCGTCACAAACATCTTCATCTGCTCGATGGTTGTGTTTTGCGCCTCATCCATGATGATGAAGGCGTCGTTGAGGGTGCGGCCGCGCATGAAGGCGAGCGGCGCAATCTCAATCACGTTGGTCTCCAGCATCTTGTCCACCTTTACCGGGTCCAGCAGATCGTAAAGTGCGTCATAGAGCGGGCGCATATACGGATCGACCTTCTCCTGCAGCGAGCCGGGCAGAAACCCTAAACGCTCCCCTGCCTCCACCGCAGGGCGAACCAGGATAATGCGCGAAACCTTCTTGGCCAGCAAAGCGCTCACCGCCATGGCCACCGCAAGGTAGGTTTTGCCCGTACCCGCAGGCCCCAGCCCGAAGACCATATCGTTGGACTCAATCGCCTCGACATACTTCTTCTGATTAGCCGTGCGCGGGCTCACCATCCGCTTCACGCCCGCCGAGCGCTGCTTGCCGCTCTCCACCAGCGCGCGCAGCGACGCCGAAGGATCGCTCACCACCATCTTCAACAAAGCGTGCAACTCGCCGTTGTGCGGGTGCACCCCAAGCTTCCGCAAATGCTCAAAGTCAGTAAAGATACCTTCCACGCGAGCCACATCCGCCGCATCGCCCATCACCTGGATGGAGTCTGAGCGAAGGTCGATCTGCACCTGCAGACCATCTTCCATAAGGCGAAGGTTCTCGTCGCGCGTGCCGTAGAGCGGCTCAATTCCGGGCGTCAGGGGAAGTGACTTTTTCACCAAAGGCGTATCTGACCTCCGTCAGAGGACTGCTGGGGATGAGATGTGCGTTGGAAGGTGTCCGATGCCCGCAACCGACCTGCAGCACGCGAAGAGCCTCGCGTTCGGGCTGCGGTCACCGGGTTGGCGTAGAGTGCCAAGGTGTTGCCGAAAGCGTAACCCCCACACCCCAACCCGTCAAGAAAAACCTGTGCAAAAACCGGGAAAAACAGAAGGTCGCCTACCGTGGCAGCGGGCCCGCCCTCCCGGCCGTGACTTTTCCCGCCTCCGGGGCTAAAATCAATCTTGCAGAGGAGCGGCTTGCACTGTCGTCGACTTCCCTCGAACTTTGAGTGAAGTATCCGTCAACGGCCACCGGTCTGCATCCCATTTCCCCGACAACCGGGCAAAAGAAAGTGTAGGAATCCCTACTCATGGCAAATCACGTATCGTCCCTCAAGCGTACCTCGTCAAACCGAGCGCAAGACAGCCGTCAACCGTGCAAACAAGTCCAAGCTGCGTGGCACGCTGCGCTCCATTCGTGAAGCAATCGCTGGCGGCAACAAGGAAGCCATCGTTGCGCAGTACCGCATCACCGTTTCGATCCTCGACAAGAGCGTACAGAAGGGTGTCCTGCACAAGAACACCGCCAGCCGCTACAAGAGCCGCCTGAACGCACGCGTCAAGGCTGCTACCGTCAAGGCGTAAGCGTCTCGCGCTGCATCCTTTCAGACAGGCCGTCCCTCCGGGGGCGGCCTGCTTGCGTTGCGGTCTCTCAAGACCTAGCGCGGCTGCGCGCTCTTGTCCTCAAACTCTGGCTTCTCGCCCGGGTTGAGCAGCGACGGGCGTTTGCGCGGCCCGGTACTGGCCACCGTATCGCCCTCGTTGCCGCGCTCCGCCGTCACCGGCATAGCCTGCTCCGCCTGGGTTGTCGTTGAAGCCGGAACAGCCTCGGCCACCGTAGCGCGCTCTGCGGCCCTGGCAATGTGCGACAGCGTCACCGGAGCATCGCCTACTGCGGGCGGCTGAAACTGCATCGCCTCTTCCATATCCTTGCGGTCGCGCTTGCTCGGCTCCGGCAAACGGTACAGGTCCAGCCCATCTCCGTTCACCACAACCAGCGTCAGCCCATCGGGTGAGAGGTCAAAGTTCTCCGGAGTAATAAACAGAGGAGTCGCCTTGACCTTTGCCAACAGGTCTCCGCTCTCAGTCTGGTACACACGGATCTCCTCCGCCGTTCCGGTCACGCGCGCGCCATAGTTACCCGCGCTCTCCGTGTCATGGACACGGCTCATCGCAAAGCGCCCGGCCTCCGGCGAGACGGCAAACGCAGGCGCCTGCCCAAAGCGATCGAACGCCTCCTCCCATGTCTCGTGCCCGTCCATCCCCATAGCCATCAACTTCGGGGACGTATCCGTTCCGTTGCAGCTGATCGCCAGATACTGATACAGCGAAACAAGCTGCATACGCGGCATGCAGGAAGAAAGAACCGAGCCCACATCCATCGTCTTTCCCCCAAAGCCATAGAAGCCGACCGACCACAGGTTCCTGGCCTTCTCATCGCTCCACAGATAGCCATCGCGCGAAGCGGCCAAAGCGATCGGGATCGGCGACTTCACCGCTCCCACGCCAGTTACCTCCAAAACGCTGTGGCCCTCCGGCCTGCTCAGATCTTTTATCCGATAGAAGTCGAAGGCGTACTCGGGCTTCGGACGATTCTCCGTCGCATCGCCCATCACCACCACCGGCCCCTTATGCTCCTTGGCCGGCAGCTCCGTAATGACCGTAATCAGATCCCCACTCGGCGAAGCATTCACCGCAATCGGCCGCCCCTTCTGGTGCGGAAGCGCCACGCGTTGAAAAGCGTCTTTGCCCGGCAGCGGCACATCTCCCGGAGTCATCAGGCTCAGATTGTCGCCCATGCGCACGACAAAGCGCCCCGGAGAGACCTTCCACAGATACCGCGCATAATCCCAAAGATGCCACTCGGCCTTGGCGACCACACTGCCTGAAGGCAGCTCCACCAGCTCCACGGTTACGTTGCGGTCCTCATCGGAGGCTTTGGCCTCTTCTCTGCGCCGCACCAGCGTCCTCGCGCCGAAGCTCAGCAGCAGGTGCGTATCGTCGACAAAATAGACCGTGAACACACTGGCTCCGGCGGTCAGAAACCGTGTCGAAATCACAGGAGCGTCCATCTGGCTGAACCGTAAATGCGCATACGGCGTCACCACAGTCTTCTCTCGAGGCGCTTCCGCGCCATAGGCACGACCGTCACAGCAGGCCATAAGGACATAGGCAAGGCCTGCCACAAGCCGAAGAATCTGCTTCTGGGAACTGTGCATACCGTCTCCGCGTACCTTACTCTTGCACAGACGGGACCTCCCGACCAAACGATCACACTCCACGACCCAACCTTCAGGAGACACGATGGGTTTCAAACTGTCCTCACTTTTGCTGCTCCCCACCCTCGCGGGCGCAAGCGCTTTGGCTCAAACGACGCAGCCCCCCGCCACCCCAGCCACCACCACCCCACCGGTCACTCACTACGAACCCGGCTCGGTCTTCGATCTTTCCTCCATCGACAACAGCGCCAACCCCTGCGACGACTTCTACAAGTTCGCCTGCGGCAACTTCGCCGCCAATCACCCCATCCCCGCAGACCAGGCAGCGGTCGATCAGTTCTACCTGCTCTACAACGTCAATAACGAGCGGCTGAACTCTATCCTCACGCAGTACTCCAAGCCCTCCCCCACACGCACGCCGAATGAGCAGAAGATCGGCGACTACTATGCGGCCTGCATTGACACCTCCGCCATCGACAAGCTCGGGCTCAAGCCCGTCGATCCTCTTCTCGGAGAGATCGATCGCGTCTCTCTGCCTGGCCTGACCTACCTGGCCGGCGAGCTCCAGCGCGACGGCGTCAACGCCTTCTTCAGCTTCGGAGAACAGCAGGACTTCAAGGATTCCAGCAAGCAGGTAGCCACCATCGATCAGGGCGGACTCGGACTCCCCGAGCGTGACTACTACACCCGTCAGGGCGACAAAGACAAAAAGCTCCGTGACGAGTACGTCGCGCACATCACCAAGATGCTCACCCTGCTCGGCTATACCCCTGAGCTTGCCGGCACCGAGGCGAAAAACATCCTTGCCTTTGAAACCAGGCTCGCCGTTGCCCAGATGAACGTCACCGACCGCCGCGATCCTCTGAAGATCTACCACCCGGAGACAATGGCCGAGTTCAACAAGCTCGTCGGCGTTCCCTTCACACCCTTCTTTGAAGCGGTTCACTCCCCGCAGCTTGACAGCCTGATCAACGGCAGCCCGGACTACTTCCCGGCCATGATCGCCGCTATCAAGAGCACGCCTCTCGATACTCTGCGCGCCTATCTGAAGTACCAGCTGGTGACCTCCTACGCCACAGTTCTGCCCACCAGCTTCGACGACGAAAACTTCCACTTCTACGGAACCGTCCTCAACGGCCAACCCGAGAAGCGCGCCCGCTGGAAACGTTGCTCCAGCTCGGTTGACGGGGCCCTCGGCGAAGCGCTCGGACAGGTCTACGTCAGCCAGTACTTTGCCGGCGACTCCAAGACCAAGGTTCTCCAGATGGTCCAGGACCTCGAAGCATCCATGAGCAAGGACATCGACGGACTTGACTGGATGAGCCCCGAGACCAAGGTCACCGCCAAGGCCAAGCTCGCCCTCGTCGCCAACAAAATCGGCTACCCCGACAAGTGGCGCAACTACTCCAGCCTCACCATCAGCCCCGACGATGCTTTCGGTAACAAGCTGCGCGCCTCGCAGTTTGAGAACGACCGCGTCCTCGCCAAGATCGGCAAGCCCGTCGACAAGAACGAATGGGATATGACCCCGCCCACCGTGAACGCCTACTACAACCCGTCCATGAACGACATCAACTTCCCGGCCGGCATCCTGCAACCCGCCTTCTATGACGCCAACTCCGACGACATCGCCGTCAACTACGGCCACATGGGCGCGGTCATCGGCCATGAACTCACGCATGGCTTCGACGATCAGGGTTCGCAGTTTGACGGTCTCGGCAACCTCCGCGACTGGTGGACACCCGAAGACAAGGCCAAGTTCGAAAAGCGCACCGGCTGCCTGGTCAACGAATACGGCTCCTTCACCGCGGTCGACAACGTCAAGGTCAACGGCAAGCTCACCTTGGGCGAAAACACCGCCGACAACGGCGGCGCGGTCATCGCCTTCATGTCCTACCTCGAACGCGCACGCCAGATGGGTCTCGACACCGGAGCCAAGGTCAACGGCTTCACCGGACCGCAGCGCTTCTGGATCGCCTACGCGCAGAACTGGTGCGAGAACGAGCGTCCTGAGAGCGTTCGCCAGCAGGTCCAGACCGATCCGCACTCCCCCAGCCACTTCCGCGCCAACGGCGTGGTCGTCAACGAACCCGGCTTCGCCGAGGCCTTCAGCTGCAAGAAGGGCTCGCCCATGGCACCGGCCAACAACTGCCGCGTCTGGTAACACCAGAACCGGCAAGAGCAAAGGCTCCGGGAATCTCCCGGAGCCTTTGCTCTTGCTCCTCATCCGCCTGCGTCTTCGTTACTCAATTCTTGCCGGAGCAAACATCATGCCCCGAGCCCGTGTCATCGGCGCACCGCCCAGGCTGGAGGTCACCGGCACCGTGGAGGCCCCCATGTGCTCCGGCAGCGGCATCACGATCGTGTCCGCAAACTCCACCTCAGGCTGCTGCCTCGCCGGCGCATCGTGCAGTACCAACTCGGGCGCATCCTTCGGCATGGCAAACCTTCCGTGCGCAACATAGGCAAGCAGCGTCGCGCCAGCAGCCGGAGGAGAAATCGCCGTCAGCGGCAACCCGTACACCTTCATCAGGCTTTCGGTTACGCCGCGAATCTCGCGCGAGCGCGGCAGAGCGCCCTTCACCTGCGGAATCCTGAAGTAAACCAGCCCCGCTTCGGGATGCTTCTGCGCATAATGCACAATGCCGCGCGCCACCGACTTCGGTGTCGTCATCCCCAGATCCGCAACATAATTCCGGCGAATCGCATGAGGATAAAAACGGTTGAACAATGTCCGGGCAAAGTCCGCACAGTTGTTGAACATGCCGTTGTAAAGCTCTTTGTTCGGACGATCGTTGAAGAGCGCAATCACCTCAGCATCCTGCTGCGGCGTTGTCTTGAGCTGAAAGCCGTACAACGTGCGATCGTAGGCCGAACCGGCCAGTTCATACCAATTCCCCTCGGGCGCATTGCCTGCGGGAGTATCCGGCGCCACCGCCTCCAGATGTTCGCGACGGTACTGATCGCGCAGTCGCTCTTCCAGCGTCCGGTCGGCCCAGAGTGGAATCTCCGCGGTCGTTTCCACCGCGTACAGATACGGAATCAAGGGCATCGCCACCCAGTCATAGCCGTCAATGCCGTCGTAGCGCGAGATCACCACGCCCATCTCTCCGGGTTGGCAAGCGCGCAAATGCAGCGGGCCATCCGCGCAAACGTGGTCCAGGTACACCGCGGCATGCCCCGTGGGGTTGATCAACCCCATCTCTCCATACGGCTGCTCCAGCAGCAAGGCAATCGAAGCCTGCGCAGGCCGAGCAGCGAAGACCGAGAGCACTCCCAACGCGGCCAGGCCAAGGCGTCGAGTCAAGCTTCTGGAATTCTGTATTCGGGCGCTCACGCTGCGATTGCATTCCTTTCGCATGGGAAGATAGCGCCGCCGGTATCTACACGGCAGCGGAGGAGCCTACATCAATTACTCGGGGCCACCTGTTTATTACACCCCAACTCATAGTGAATGTCGCGCAAAAACTTGAACAGGTTTGCTTTGGTGATAATGAAGCGTGGCATTTCACAACAACATCACTTCCAGTATGCGAATCACCGTCGCCCTTACAGGCGCCAGCGGAGCGATACTCGCACAGCAATTTTTCCTTGCCTTGGAATCGGACACCCGGGTCGAAAAGGTGCATCTGGTCGCAAGTGAGGCAGCACTGCGAGTTCTCGCGGAAGAATCCGGTATCTCCGGCAGGCAGAATCTTGCGCAAAAATTACTCGGCTTTCCTCCACGCAAAACCATACAGCACCCAATCGAAGACGTAGGAGCCGCCATTGCCTCCGGCTCTTATCCGTTGGATGCCATGGTGGTCATTCCCTGCTCGATGGGTACCCTTGCAGGTATCGCCCACGGCACCGCCAGCAACCTGATCGGGCGCGCCGCCGATGTCTGCCTCAAGGAACGCCGCCGCCTTGTGCTCTGCGTGCGCGAAACCCCACTCAGTCTCGTTCACCTGCGCAACATGACCGCGGTCACCGAAGCAGGAGCCACGGTCTTCCCCGTCGTCCCAGCCTTCTACGCTCAGCCGCAGACCATGGAAGAAGCCTCCCGCCACTACGTGCACCGCGTGCTCGCGCACATCGGGCTCGCCCAGCCGGACGCCTTCATCTGGGGCGCTTAGCGCCCCATCGCCGCCAGCGTACGCACCTGCCCGATCGGCACCGGGTTCGCCTTCAGAAAGTCTGCCGTCGCTGCCGCCACACGTCCTGAGCATAACGATGGTGCAAGGTGGCCGCAGCCTTCCACGATATCCAACTCGGAAGAGGGCACCAGTTCGTGGAACTTCTCTCCCACCGTCAGCGGCGTCAGAGCATCGCTCTTGCCCCAGACCAGCAGCAGAGGCCGCTTCAGCCCGCCGATCACGCCATCCAGCGCGTCCTTACGGCTGCTGATGTCCTGAAACTGTTTGCCGATCACGTTCTGGTTTTCCTGCAGATGCTCCGCCATCTCGCGCGCCACGTTCTGCGGCAGCGGCGCCGCTTCGGGCTCCATCATCGACCACAGCTTCTGCGCCTGCGCCGCGTCCTGCGGCATAAAGATGCTTGCTGGAAACACCGGCTGGCCTGCCTCCAGGCCCACCGCGTCATACAGCACCACGCGGTCAACCTTGTCCGGAGAATCCAGCGCCAGCTTCGCCACAATCAACCCACCCATCGACCATCCGCCGATCGAAGGCCTCTGCAGCCCCAGCGCGTCGATAAAGTCCGCGACAAACTTCTCCTCCGTCGCCATCGAGTAATCCGAGTCCGCCGGCTTCGGCGAGCGACCATAGCCCAGCAGATCCGGTGCGTACACATGGAAGCCTGCCCGCTTCAGCCGCTTGATCATCGGAGCCCACGACTCATCCCGATCGCCCAGCCCATGAATCAGCACCAGCGGCACGCCGCCCCCCGGAATCCTGGGCTCTGCCTCGTAGTAATGCACCCGGCCTTCCGGAGTCATCACATAGTTGCTCTGCACCCGCGCAAGAAAAAGGCCGAAGTGCGTAGCCTGCTTCTGCACCCACAGCGGCTTGCGCCACATCATCAGACCCAGAACCACGCCGAAGAGAACTACAAGTGTTAGCAGGCGGAAGACGTTCTTCATGGAACCTTCAGTAAAAAGCTGTTACGGAGATAAAAGGAACGGAGCGCATACCCGGACGGACACCCATCCCGCGCGCCTAGTCTACTTCAACGGTTTGCCATACTCTTCGCCGAAGACCGTGTACGAAATATCGAAACGGCCTCCGTCAAACTTGTCCGGCCCTTTCAGATGGCCAAGCGCCAGCAGAGAAACCACCCAATAGCTCATGGGCAAACGCAACGTCTCGCAAACCTTATCCTGCTCGAAACCTTCCAGCGGCGCCGTGTCATAGCCCAGCGTCTCGGCCATCAGCATCATGGAGGTCACCGCGGTCATCACCTGCTTGTTCAACCATCCGGTCATCTGCCCATCGTTAAAGCTTGAAAGGTACGCCGGTACCGAGTTGGCAGCCTGCACGGCATAGCTTTCCGCCATACCGTTGGAGCGCCCCATACGCAGCACCTCATCCAGATCACGGCGCCAGCCGTCGCGGTCACCACAAGCCACAATCACCGCCGAAGCTTCTTCAACCTTGGCCTGGTTGTAGCTCGCAGCGCGCAGCTTTCTCAGGTTCTCCGGCTGCTGTACCACCACAAAACGCCACGGTTGCAGGTTGTACCCCGAAGGCGCATCCAGTCCCGCGTCCAGAATCTGGCGCAAATCGCTGGCCGGGATGGGTTCTCCATCAAAGCTCGGTGTCGCTCGGCGTTCTCGTATCGCCTGTGCTAATGATTTTTGTGTCGTTGCCATAGGGCTTGCTCCGACTCCTGGGAAAGTAAATCAAGCCTCATCTTATGCGATACGCGCCTCGCTACCAGTCCGATGGAAGCACCTGTGTTGCAAAAGCTGGTCCGGATCCCCCCTGCGCAAACACAGAAGCCGCCGTAAACAGGTTGCTCTTCAGCTCCGGATGCGCCACCATCAACGCCTTCACCACGGCAATATTCTCAGCCCGCATCGCAGCCGTATTCCCGGCATCATTCCCACTTACGGAGCTCTTGTAGCTCACCTGCAGAAACAATTGCGCCCCATCGTCAGAGGCCACCGCATCCAGCCCGGTCAGCGTATAGCTCTTGCCTCCCGCCGCGTTCAACGTCAGCGGGGAGTCGCCGGAGATGCCGTTACGCAGCTCAGCCGGAGCCGCATCGGCACGCTCATTCCGCAGCCGATCCAGGTGCGTCGTACTCACAAAGTTCGCCGGACGCAGCAACGCATCGGCCACGCCATATTCCAGCCACGCCATCCACGCCTGCTTGGCCTTGGCCCGGCTCCGCGCATCCGTCCAGTACCACAGCCCGTCGTGTCCCGCCGCCGATAAAGGATGCGGATACACCCCCGCCATCAGCCAGCGATCCCCCTGCTGGCGCAACAGCAGGCTGAGCAGATACGACCGGTCACTCTGCCCACCCGGCACCGCTTCCACCATCGCAAAGGCATACAGCCCCGGCGGCAGGCCGGAGATCACAAAATCCGTCTCCGAGCTCAGGCCCGTCAGCGTACACGTAAAGCTGGCCGGCGTCTGGTCCGCGGACGAACGGCCATTGGCATCCAGCTCATAAAGATGGGTCACATGCAGCGTCGTGCTCCTCAGCTGCTCGGCAAGAGTACGCACCACATACGCCGTGGCGGAAAAGTTCTCGGTCAAATCGCTTGCCGACTGCTGCTGCACCGTTGCGGTATCGCCATTGCGGATAGCCGTGGCAATCGTCAGCGCGGAGCCGGCAAGCGTATCGCGCAGATTGGTCGGCAGTTTGGCCTGCGTCGTGCAGCTTTGCGCCGCAGCGGCAGCCGGTGCCATCGCCGCCACCAACAGGGCGGCCAGCACGGTTTGAGAGCGAATCATCAAGGGCGGAAAACCTCGCTTGGGTATCGTAGCGGATACGCTCGCCGTATGCTGAAGAGAACCCTTCCGCGCACCGGTACTCCCCAGCTACCCCTCCGGCACCGGCAGGCGTCTTATTCAGTGAGGTTTCTTTCATGAAAGTTTGCGGAGTTCTAACGGCGGCAATTCTGACGGCAGGCGCTGCGCACGCCCAAAACCTGCCTGCCATGCAGCCCACCTCCGCCTCCCCGGCCGCAACCTCCCCGGCAGCGCCGTTAGCGGTCACACCGGTTAAAACGCACGGCCACCACGCCTACGTGACCTACAACGACGGTCTACTCAACGTCCGGGCCGACAACTCCTCGCTCAACGTCATCCTGCGCGAGGTCATCAAGGCCACCGGCATGACCATCACCGGCGGCGTCACCGACGAACGCGTCTTCGGCAACTACGGCCCGGCCGACGCAGGCACCGTGCTGGCTACCCTGCTGGGGGGCACCGGCGTCAACGTCCTCCTCCTGCACGACTCCGAAGACCGCCCCACCGAGCTCATCCTCACCCCGCGCACCGGCAGCGCCACACCGCCCGAGCCCTCCTCCGCCACATACGACGAAGAGGCCACTGCGGAAGCCCTGCCCTCCCCAACGGCGCAACCTGCCGTCACCTCATCGCCCGTGGCCGTCAGTCACCCGACCAGCTCGCCGGTCACCTCGCCGCCCAGCATTCCGCAGCCCTGGAACAACGTCAACGGCTCCAGCTCCAACACCTCTCCCACGGCCTCCACCCTGCCCACCGTGCACTCCGTCTCCCTCGACTCCATCCCGACCCCGT
Organism: Acidobacteriaceae bacterium; assembly: GCA_028283625.1. Taxonomy (GTDB): domain Bacteria; phylum Acidobacteriota; class Terriglobia; order Terriglobales; family Acidobacteriaceae; genus Granulicella. The sequence goes on from JAPWKG010000005.1 coordinate 31,495, forward strand.
CCACCACGCCCTCCACCAGCGGCATCGTCGACGCTCCAAACGCTCCTCCCGCCGGCACCACCGCGAACCCTGTCGCGAACTCCGTCACCAGCACCACCACCGCGCCCGACGGCACAACGACCACCACCACCGTCAGCTCCCCGGCCAGCAGCACCAAGACCCCGGAAGAGGTCTACCAGCAGCTCCTCAAGCTGCAGCAGGCCGCGGCCGCGCAGCAATCCGGCAGCACCAGCACCACCCCTGCGGCGCCCGCAGCCACCACCACCGCAACGCCGCAATAATTTCCCGCAAAACAACCATCCCCCAGGCCGCATCACGGTTCTGGGGGACATCTTTGTTTCTGATTTGATCGAAACCCGACCGGCCGCTCAGGCTAGCTGCGACTTTGCAGCCCACTCCTCGCGCTGCTTGGCCGCCGCCAGCGAGTGAATGCGGAAGATGCGAAACAAGCTCTGGCAGATTCCATAAGAAACAAGAACACCGAGCGTCAGGGACGCAAACACCGCACAAACCAACATCATCGTTTCCACTACCTGCCTCCAAACCACAGCGTTGCTGGCTTCTGGTGAAGCGTCTTAAGTTTGTCCCCAGACAAGCGCTTTTGCCTATTATCAGGCTCGATTCCTGCGGAAAATCGGTCCCAGCATCCTTCCTTCTTTGGATGCCCCTTTCACACCCCACAAATCCCCCGGAACCATTTCCGGTACGGGGTAAACTTAGAAACTGGGCAAGGGGCAGGGATTTTCGTCTATGAGCATCACGCACATCAACGTCCGCGGAGCCCGTCAGCACAACCTGCGCGACGTCTCCGTTTCCATCCCGCGCAACACTCTGACGGTCGTCACCGGGCTTTCCGGCTCCGGCAAATCGTCTCTGGCGTTTGACACCATCTACGCCGAAGGCCAGCGCCGTTACGTAGAAACCCTCTCCGCCTACGCCCGCCAGTTTCTCGACCAGATGGAGCGGCCCGACGTCGACTCCATCGAAGGCCTCAGCCCGGCCATCTCCATCGAGCAGAAGACCACCTCACGCTCCCCGCGCTCCACCGTCGGCACCATCACAGAGATCTACGACTACCTGCGTCTTCTCTGGGCCTCCGTCGGTCAGCCTCACTGCCCCAACTGCCACCGGCCCATCTCGCGCCAGTCCGCCGAGCAGATCATGGCCCAGATCGTTGAGCGCAACGACGCCATCGGCGAGCGCATCACCATCCTCGCGCCCATCGTCCGCGGCCGCAAAGGCGAGTTCCGCGAAGAGCTTGAAGCGCTCGACAAGAAGGGCTATCGCGTCCGCGTCGACGGCGAGATCCTCGAAATCGAAGAAGGCATGCGCCTGGAGAAGCGCAAGAACCACACCGTCGAGGCCATCGTCGATCGCATCATCCTCAAGCTCGCTGCCGGCGAATCCACGCCCGACACGCGACGCCTGCAGACCGCCCTCACCACCGCGCTCAACCTCGCCGGCGGCCTGGTCCTCGTCGGCCTGCAATCACCCGGCGGCGAGTACCACGAGACCCTTTACAGCACCTCGATGGCCTGCCCCGACTGCGGCATCAACGTGCCCAAGCTCGAACCCCGCTCCTTCTCCTTCAACTCCACCTACGGCGCCTGCCCCGAGTGCCACGGCCTCGGCAGCATCTTCGACTTCGATCCGGCCAAGACCATCACCGACTGGTCCAAGCCTCTGCTCGACGGCGCCATGGGCCCCGGCTCCTCCGCCCAGTACCTTCTGCGCCTCATCAAGCTCCACGCCGACAAAAGCAAGATCAACCTCAAGCAACCCTTTGAGGCGCTGAGCAAAGACGAGCAGGACATCTTCCTCTACGGCCCGCCCCGCGCCGAGGCCGCCCGCACCGGCTTTCACGGCATCATCCCCTACCTGCGCGACACACTCGAAGAAACCAAGTCCGACGGCTACCGCGAGTACATGATGCAGTACATGAGCGCCAACGAGTGCCCTCGCTGCCACGGCGCCCGCCTCCGGCCCGAATCCCTCGCCGTCACCCTTCCGCTGAAGGATCAGGGAGCCCCCGGTATCGATGCGCAGATCCGCGACGTCGAGGCCATCAACGCCTCCAACGCTCTCAAGGATTTCTCCATCGCCGACTTCACCAGCCTCTCGCTGGAGCGTGCGCTGAACGCAGCCCGCAGCATGAAGTTCTCCGGCCGCGATGCTCTCATCGCCGACCGCCTGCAGCGCGAAGTCGTCGAACGGCTTGAGTTCCTCAACGCCGTCGGCCTCGGCTATCTGTCTCTGTCACGCTCGGCGGCTACACTCAGCGGCGGCGAAGGCCAGCGCATCCGGCTCGCCACGCAGATCGGCTCCAAGCTCCGCGGCGTGCTCTACGTTCTCGACGAGCCCTCCATCGGCCTGCACCAGCGCGACAACCAGCGCCTCATCTCCGCACTCGAAAACCTGCGCGACATCGGCAACACCGTCCTCGTCGTCGAACACGACGAAGACACCATGCGCAAGGCCGACTACCTCATCGACCTCGGTCCCGGCGCGGGCAAGCACGGCGGCATCATCATGGCCGAAGGCACACCCGCCGAGGTCATGGCCAACGAAAACTCCGTCACCGGCCAGTACCTCTCCGGCAAGATCGACATCGTCACCCGCCCCACAGAGAACAAGGCCCCGCGCCCGCTCAACGGCCGCTGGCTCTCCATTCAGGACGCCACCTCGCACAACCTCCGCAACGTCACCGCGCACTTCCCGCTCGGTGTCATGACGGTGGTCACCGGCGTCAGCGGCTCGGGCAAATCCACGCTCGTCAACGACATTCTCTACCGCTCGCTCGCCAAGGAACTCTACGGCTCGCGCGAAGAACCCGGCGCGCACAAGGCCATCCACGGCGCAGGCGAGCTCGACAAAGTCATCCAGATCGACCAGTCGCCCATCGGCCGCACACCGCGCTCAAACCCCGCGACCTACACCGGCGTCTTCACCTCCATCCGCGACCTCTTCGCCATGTTGCCGGAGTCGCGCGAACGCGGCTACAAGCCCGGCCGCTTCAGCTTCAACGTCCAGGGCGGACGCTGCGAAGCCTGCACCGGTGAAGGTCAGCGCCGCATCGAGATGAACTTCCTGCCCGACGTCTACGTGCTGTGCGAGGTCTGCAACGGCCGCCGCTACAACCACGAAACGCTGCAGGTAAAGTTCAACGGCTACTCCATCGCCGACATTCTCGATCTGCCCATCGACGAAGCCGTGAACGTCCTCAAGGACATCCCGACGATCCACACCAAGCTGCAAACGCTCGTCGACGTCGGCCTCGGCTACATCCATCTCGGCCAGTCCGCCACCACGCTCTCCGGTGGTGAAGCCCAGCGCATGAAGCTCGCCCGCGAGCTCTCCAAGCGCCAGACCGGCAAGACCCTCTACCTGCTCGATGAGCCCACCACCGGCCTGCACTTCGACGACGTGCGCAAGCTGCTCGAAGTCCTGCATCGCCTCGCCGACCTCGGCAACACGGTCATCATCATCGAGCACAACTTCGACATGATCCGCAACGCCGACTACCTCATCGACATGGGTCCCGAGGGCGGCGAAGGCGGTGGCACCATCGTCGCGCAAGGTCCGCCAGAGCTCGTCGCACACGTAGCGGCTTCGCACACCGGCCAGTTCCTTCGCCGGTATTACGACGAAACCTCCAGCCTCATCGCACCCTCGTCGCTGCCACCCGTCGAACTCCCCGATCTCGCCCGCAAAGCACCGAAACCGAAGTTCATCGCACCCGAGCGCAAGACCGGCGTTCCCACGGCCTCAAAAAAGAAGCCCGAAACGTCCAGCACGCCGAAAAAAAGAGCTGAGAAAAAATCAACGCAGAAAGCGTCAAAGCCAGCATGAGCCTCACTCCGCTCCCAGAGATGAACGAGCAGCCTCTCGACATCCAGCATGACCCCGATCCGGCTCATGAAGTTCCGCCCGGCCGACGCATACCGCATCTGGGCCACGCCCTTCTGTTCTTCTCCGTCGCCACGTTCTCGGTCCTGCTCTGTAGCGTCTTCGCTCTGGTCGCGGTGCACGCCTCTGCCAATGAACCGGCGATGAAACATCCGATCGCCGCTGCCGTCGGCCAGCTGGCCGGCTACGCCGTCACGCTCGCCATCGCCATCCCCCTCTTCCCCATCGCCTGGAACTGCACCTTCTGGCAAGGCATCCACTGGAACTGGCGCTCTGCCCGTCGCAACGCCTGGAAGCTGCTTCTCACCGGCGTTCTGCTCAGTCTCGGCGCGCAGCTCAGCGAGCGCTTCATCAAGGCCCCCGACTCCCTCGATCTGCTGGAGCTCTTCCGCACCCCGCTCTCGGCCTGGCTCACCGCCATCATCGGCAGCTTTGTCCCTGCGCTCATGGAAGAGATCTCCTTCCGCGGCTTCCTGCTCCCGGCTCTTGCCACGGCCTATGACTGGCTCGCGCTCGAGCGCACCCCCGCCGCGGTCGAGCGCTGGAGCCGCACGACGGATAACTCTACCCCCGCCTGGCTCTTCGGCAGTATCCTTTCCAGCATCGCCTTCGCTCTGCTGCACGCCGGCCAGCTCCACAACGCCCGCGGCCCGCTGCTGGTGCTCTTCTGCGTCTCGCTGGTGCTGTGCCTGGTGCGCATCCGCACGCGTTCCGTCGCCGCTGCCACACTCGTCCACATGGCCTATGACAGCCTGATCTTTGCCGAGATGTGCTTTGCCACCGGCGGCTTCCGCCACCTCGACCGCCTGCTGCAATAACCGCCCAGGCGATACACTGAAAGCACGATGATTCCTACGCTTCAGTGGACGCCCGAAGGCGTCAGCTTCCTCGACCAGACCAAGCTTCCGCAAGAAGAAACCTACCTCCTCGCGCGCAACTACCGCGAGGTTGCCGATGTGATCCGCAACATGGTCGTTCGCGGCGCCATGGCTATCGGCGTCTCCGGCGCCATGGGCGTGGCGCTCGGGATCGACCAATCCACCGCCACCACGCTCCCTGAGCTCAACGCCGAGGTCCAGGTCATCTGCGAAACACTCGCCAAGACCCGTCCCACCGCCGTCAACCTCTTCTGGGGCATCGCGCAGATCCGCGACCTCTACACCAAACTCGAGGCCGCCAACACCTCCATTCCCGAGATTAAGGCGCAGTGCGTCGCGCTCGCACAAACCCTCTACGACGAGGACATTGCCAACCTTAAGGTTCTCGGCGCCTACGGTGCCGAGCTGCTGCCCAAGGAAGGCACCGTGCTCACCCACTGCAACGCGGGTGCTCTCGCGGCCTGCGGCTACGGCTCCGCGCTCGGCGTCATCCGTGCCGCCATCGAGGCCGGCCACAAGATCGACGTCTTCGCCGATGAGACCCGCCCCTTCAACCAGGGCATGCGCCTCACCGCCTGGGAGCTGGTCAAGGACAACATCCCCACCACGCTCATCTGCGACAACATGGCCGGCTACTTCATGGGCCAGGGCCGCATCAAGGCCGCCATCGTCGGCGCGGACCGCATCGCCGCCAACGGCGATACTGCCAACAAGATCGGCACCTACTCGGTCGCCATCCTCTGCAAAGAGCACGGCATCCCCTTCTACGTCGCCGCACCCTTCAACACCATCGACCTCGCCACCCTCAGCGGCAAGGACATTCCCATTGAAGAGCGCGCCGCCCGTGAGGTCACTCACGTCAACGGCATACAGGTCACCCCCGACGGCGTTGGCATCGCCAACCCCGCCTTCGACGTCACCCCGGCCCGCTACATCACCGCGATCATCACCGAACACGGCGTACTCCGCGCTCCGTTTGAGGAGTCCATCGCAGCCATGGCCAAAATCGCAGCCGCAAAAAAACGCGCCTAAACCGCGCTGCCTGCCGTGGCAATATCCGGTATCCGAAGCCGTGCGGAACTTTTTCCGCACGGCTTCGGTCTATGTGGAAGCATTTCCCTGAGAGAGGCTCCTGCCCATGCGCCGCGTCATCGCATCCCTGCTCCTTCTGCTCCCCTCATCGCTCTGGGCGCAACAGCCCGCGCCGCCTCCCGCGCCGCCTCCCGCGCCTTCACTGCGCGTTGGCACCGATCTCGTCCTCGTTGACGTCACGGTGCGCGGCAAAGACGGCAAGCCTCTGCACGGCCTCACCGCTCAGGACTTTCTCCTTACGGAAGACAAGAAGCAGCAGCCCCTGCAGCACGTCGAAGAGCACACCGCCGCATCGGGCGAACCCATGGGGCCGAAGCTGCCTCCCATGCCCGCCGGCACCTTCACCAACTACACCCCGGTCCCCCAGGGCGGCGCGCTCAACATCCTCCTGCTCGACTCGCTCAACACCCCCATGCAGGACCAAAGCTTCGTCCGCTACGAGCTCCAGCAGTACATCAAGCACGCCCAGCCCGGCACGCGCATCGCGATCTTCGGCCTCTCCACCGGGCTCTTCATGCTGCAGGGCTTCTCCTCCGACCCCGACGTGCTCAAAGACGCCATCGAACACAAGCTGCTGCCGCGTCCCTCCGAGCTTCTGAACCACCCCGTCAGCGGACAATCCGACAGCAACAGCACACTCGCACAAAATCTCTCCATCGGCTCCAGCCTCAGCCTCTTTGAGGCTCGCAGCCAGAGCTTCCGTACCGAGATGCGTCTGGACTACACCATCGACGCCTTCAACACCCTCGCGCATTACCTCTCGGCCTTCCCCGGCCGCAAAAATCTCCTCTGGTTCTCCGGCGCATTCCCCATCAACATCCTCCCCGACCCCCTGCTCGGCAACCCCTTCTACGCCATGGAAGACAACAACCCGCAGTTCCGCGAGATGACCAACCTCATGGCCCGGTCGCAGGTTGCGGTCTACCCCATCGACGCGCGTGGGCTCATGGCCGACCCCACCTTCAGCGCCGAAAACTCCGGCTCGAACCTCCGCAATCCCGGAGCGCAAACCATGCGCTTCCTCCAAAATCAGGCAGACGAACACAGCACGATGCAGCAGCTCGCGGACGACACAGGCGGTCAGGCGTTTTACAACACCAATGACCTGAGCAAAGCTGTCCAAAGCGCCATCGAGGACGGTTCGAACTACTACACCCTCGTCTACGCTCCTGCCGACCATCGCTGGAACGGCGCGTACCGCAACATCCGCGTAACGCTGGCTCCCGGAGTCGCAGACTCAGACATCAAACTCAACTACCGTCATGGCTACTTTGCCGACGATCCGAACAAAAAGCCTGGCCAGCACACCGACGCAGCCGCAACCACCCCCGAGCAGGTCAATTCACTCAGCAGCGGCGCCGCCTACGCCCGTGCCGCCATGGCTCACGGCGCGCCTACGCCCGAGGAGCTGCTCTTCAAAGCCAGCCTGCTCCCGGCTTCCTCCGTACCCGAAACCGCCCTCGCCCCACGCAACCAGATCGACCCGCTGCACCCTCTGCCCGGCCCCTACCGCCGCGTGCTCATTGACTTCGCCATCCCCGGCAGCGAGCTGGCCACAACGCTCGGCGCCAACGGACGCCACACCGGTGCCGCCGAGTTCTCCGCCCTGCTCTACGACAACGAAGGACGGCTGCTCAACGCCATCGGCGAAACCGTCAACATGAACATGACAGCAGACGTCTTCGCTCTCTTCCAGCAGGGCGCCGGCGCACATCTTGAGCTCAGCGTCCCGGCACGCGGCAACGGCTTCCTCCGCATCGGCATCCGCGACCTCACCACCAACCGCATCGGCGCTCTCGAAGTCCCGGTCAGCTCCATCCTTGCCCTGCCGCCCGCCGTTGTCCCGGCGCAGCCAACAGGCAAGACGCCGCCTTCCTCCCATCCCTAGCCACCCCCTCCCTAGCCACCCCGGCAGAGCCGCGCTCCATCTCCCCCTGCTGCCGTCTCGCTCTCCGGACTCGCCTCCAACGAGGCGGGGTTGACACCCGTGCTCGGCCGCGTGCATCCTCTCGTGTCTCCATCAAGCAGGCCCAAGACACACGCTATGCACAAGACGCTCTCCCTCGCCGCAGAGTCCCCCTCGCAGGTTCGTTGGTTTGTCTGTTTTCTGCTCTTCCTCGCGACCACGATCAACTACATGGATCGCAGCGTCTTCTCCTTCATCGAGCCACAGCTCCATGCTGTCCCGTTCATGGGCTGGAACACCGCAGCCGACAAATTCCATCAGCCTGTCTTCGATAACCACTTCGGCAACGTACTCATCGTCTTCCAGATCACCTATGGCCTCGGCTTCCTCTTCGCCGGCCGCATCATCGACAAGCTTGGAACCCGCACCGGCTACGCGCTGGCGATCCTCCTCTGGGCCCTGGCCTCCATGTCGCACTCTCTGGTCACCGGCGTCCTCGGTTTCTGCATGGCGCGCGCTCTGCTCGGCCTTGGCGAGTGCGGCAACTTCCCCGCCGCCATCAAGGCCACCACCGAATGGTTTCCCGCCGAAGAGCGCGCCAAGGCCGTCGGTTTCTTCAACTCCGGCTCTAACGTCAGCTTCTTCGTGGCGCCCTTGCTGATCACCTTCGTCACCTCGCGCTGGGGCTGGCGCTCAGCCTTCCTGGCCACCGGCTCCATGGGGCTGCTCTGGCTCGTCTTCTGGCTGCTCTTCCCGTACAACAAGCTGCGTCGCGGAGCCACCGCCACCCAGGCCGCCCTTGCACCCGTCATCGCCGCCTCACACCCGCTGCGCAGCATCCTCACCCACCGCGGTACCTACGCCTTCGCCCTCGGCAAAGCACTTACCGACGGCATCTGGTGGTTCTATCTCTTCTATCTGCCGCAGTTTCTCAACCGGAACTACGGGCTCGATCTCGCCCACGCCTACCGGTACATCGTCACCGTCTACGTCGTCAGCTCCTTCGGCTCCATCTTTGGCGGCGCACTCAGCGGCTGGAGCATGAACCGCGGTCACTCGGTCAACCACGGCCGCAAACTTGCCATGTTGGTCATGGCGCTGCTTGTCGTGCCGCTCATCGGCGTTCCGCAGCTGAGCCACCTCTTCCCGGACAACGCCTGGCCCGCAACGCTGCTCATCGCGCTCGCCGCGGCCGCTCATCAGGGCTGGTCGGCCAATCTCTTCGCCACGCCGTCCGATCTCTTCCCCGCCACCGCCATTTCCACGGTCGTCGGCCTCGGAGGAGCAGCCGGGGCGGCGGGCGGGGCGATCTTCACCTGGATCGTCAAACACAACCTTTCGCTGCATCCTCTCTTCGTCTTCACCCTGGCGGCCTTGGCCTACCTGGTCGCCCTCGGCCTCTTCCAGTTGCTGGTGCCAAGGCTCGGCCCCGCAAAAGAGCCTGAGCGCCCACGGAGCGCCACCTAGTAAACTGACATCCTGACGATGTCGAACGCCTCTTCCAACAAGTTCTACCTGACGACGCCGATCTACTACGTGAACGCACGGCCGCACATCGGCCACGCCTACACCACGATCGTTGCGGACGTTCTCGCGCGGCGTCACCGCCTCGCCGGGGACGAGACCTTCTTCCTTACCGGAACCGACGAACACGGCCAGAAGATCGAGCGCTCCGCCGCCGCCGCCGGTGTTCCGCCGCAGCAGTTTACCGATCAGGTCTCCGCGCAGTTCCGCACGCTGTGGGAGCGCATGGGCCTCACCTACGACCGCTACATCCGCACCACGGATGAGGATCACAAACGCGGCGTCCAGAAGCTCTTCACCACACTCTACGAGCGTGGCCAGATCTACCTTTCCACCTACACCGGGGCCTACTGCGTCTCCGACGAAGCCTTCGTCGACCTTCCCGTCGGCACCCCCTGCCCCGACTGTGGGCGCGCCCTCGAACAGGTCACCGAAGAAAACTTCTTCTTCAAACTCAGCGCCTACGAGGCGCGCCTGATCGATGCCATCGAACGCAACGAGCTGCTCATCGAGCCCTCCACCGCGCGCAACGAAGTACTCAGCTTCCTGCGCGGAGGCCTCAAGGATCTCTCCATCTCGCGCAGCTCCTTCACCTGGGGCATCCCTGTTCCCGACGCCGTGCAGCAGCACGCCCAGGCGACCCAGAAACACGTCGTCTACGTCTGGCTCGATGCGCTCACCAACTACATGACCGCTGTCGGCTACGGCTCCGAAGACCCCGCCGAACAGGCAAAATTCGAGCGCCTCTGGCCAGCGGACCTGCATCTGGTCGGCAAAGAGATCACGCGCTTCCACTGCGTCTACTGGCCGGCGTTCCTCATGGCCGCCGGTCTTCCGCTGCCACGCAGGATCTCTGCCAACGGCTGGCTGCTCTTTGACAATGCCAAGATGTCCAAGTCGCGCGGCAACGTCGTCCGTTCCGAAACCATCCTGAACGCATTCGGCAACGAAGTCTGGGCCCGGCAGTACCCCGAAGCCTCCGCCGCCGAGCGTGACCTCTTCGGCGCCGACGTCCTGCGCTATTACCTCCTGCGCGAAATTCCCTTCGGGCAGGACGGCAGCTTCACGTTTGACGCACTCGTCACGCGCTACAACGCCGACCTCGCCAACGGCTACGGCAACCTCGTCAGCCGCACGCTCTCCATGATCGAGAAGTTCTTCGACGGCGTCGTCCCGACCCCGGTCTATGAGGAAACCGCCGAGAGCACCGTCACCCCCGACGGCTTCGATGCCGGTCTGCTTGGCCGCGCCAGCACCGGGATGACAAGCAGCCTCAGCGCGCTGAACGAGACCGACTTCGCCACGCAGCTGGCGGAAATCGCCGCGTTCATCACCGTCACCGACGGCTTCCTCACCGCCAACGCGCCCTGGAAACTGGCCAAAGACCCGGAAAAGCGTGGCCGTCTGGCCACCGTGCTCTACGTCGCCGCCGAGGCCGTACGCTGGACCACCGCGGCGCTCTACACCGTCTGCCCCTTCGTCACCGACCGCGTCTGGCAGCAGCTCGGGCTCGGCTCCATTGAGGATTCACGCCGCAACGGCGAGCTGGCCAACATGCACTGGGCCGGCCTCGAACCCGGCACCAAACTGGGCGCACTCTCGCCCCTCTTCCCCCGCGCAGAAAAAACTCTCGCAGACTCGATGGTCGACATGGAAAACGAAAAGAACACCCCTGAACTCACCCCCGCCTCGGTTGCCCCCGAATCGGCCAACACCACCCCCGTCGCCGTCGATGCACCCGCGGCAGAGCCCGCCTCACCGGCCCCGGACGCCGCACCGGCCGGGCCCGCCGACTCCTCGCCCGAGATCACCATCGATGACTTCGTCAAGGTCGAGCTGCGCATCGCGCAGGTGCTCGTCGCTGAGCGCATCCCCAAGGCCGACAAACTGCTTCGCCTTGAGGTGGACCTCGGCTTTGAAAAGCGTCAGATCCTCTCCGGCATCGCCGAGTGGTACACACCCGAAGAGCTGATCGGCCGCCGCATCCTCGTCATCACGAACCTTGCGCCGCGCAAGATGCGGGGTCTGGAGTCTCACGGCATGCTGCTGGCAGCCAGCGAAGAAGGCGGCAAGCCCTTCCTCGCCACCGTGCCGGAAGGCGTTCCCGTCGGCACCCGCCTCAAGTAATCCACCGCCACCACGACAAAAAGCCGGAAGCGCCACCGCTTCCGGCTTTTTGTCGCTTCACCCCCGCGAAGGAATCTCATGCTCATCGACTCACACTGTCATCTCGACGACTACCAGGACCTGCCCACAATCCTCGCCAACGCCAGAAACGCCGGCGTCGAAGAGCTTCTGGCCATCGGCATCGGCAATGGCCCCGACGAGATGCACATCGCCGTCGAGCTCGCCCATCAGCACCCCGGCATCTGGGCCACCGCCGGCATCCATCCGCAGGAAGCTCACCGTACCGGGGAAACCGCCCTGGCCGAGCTGCGTCGCCTCGCCGCCGACCCGCGCGTGCTCGCCATCGGAGAGATCGGCCTCGACTACTACCACGTCGAAAACCCCGACGTCGACGTACAGCAGGCCGCCTTCGTTGCGCAGATGGAGGTTGCCGCCGCGTTCCGCAAACCCATCACCATCCACGTCCGCACCAGCGAACTAGCCACCCCGCAGGCCAAAGCGCGTTACGAGCAGCACGGCAACCCGCACGCCGCCTGGGACGACCTTCTCCGCCTTCTGCGCGAGCACTGGGCACCCACCGGCCTGCCCGGCATCATGCACTGCTTCAGCGGCAACGCCGAGCAGGCGCAGGCCGCGCTCGAACTCGGCTTCTTCCTCAGCTTCGCCGGCAACGTCACCTACGCAAAGTCTGTCACCATCCAGGACGTGGCACGCACCGTTCCCGCCGACCGCTACCTCGTCGAAACCGACGCACCGTTCCTCACACCGCTCCCTCTCCGCGGCAAAGTGGAGTTCAACGAACCGGCCAACACCGCGCACACCGCGCGTTTCCTCGCCGGTCTGCGCGGTGTTTCCTTCGAGCAGGTCAGTGAAGAAACCACCGCAAACTTTCGCCGGCTTTTTCCCATCACCGTCTAGAACCGCGACACCGTTTCCTCCCATCCCCAGCTTTCCTTCGCCCGGAGGCATAGAATAGTGTTCGCAAAGGAAGACAAATGGCAGCAGATCAAAGCTTTGACATCGTAAGCAAGGTGGACGTTCAGGAAGTGAAGAACGCCATCGACCAGGCCCAGAAAGAGATCGGCACGCGCTTCGACCTGAAGAACTCGAAGTCCTCGATCGCCTTCGAAGGCCAGGACATCGTGCAGCTCGCCTCGCAGGACGAGTACACGCTCAAGGCCGTCATCGACATTCTCTCCACCAAGTTCGTCAAGCGTGGCGTCAGCCTCAAGAACCTGGAGTACGAGAAGATCGAACCGGCCGCAGGCTCCTCCGTGCGCCAGAAGATCAAGCTCAAGCAGGGCATCTCCTCCGAGATCGCCAAAAAGATCGTGGCTCTGGTCAAGGACACCAAAAAGAAGGCCCAGGCCTCCATTCAGGGCGATACCGTACGCGTGACCTCGAAAGACCGCGATACGCTGCAGGAAATCATGGGCCTGCTGCGCGGCAAAGACCTGGGCGTAGAGCTTCAGTTCACCAACTTCCGCTCCAATTAGACGGGCGTAGACTAGGCAAAGCGTGAGTTCCTTTTCGATTGCAACGTCGGCTGAAGTGCTCGACCTGCTGCGCGACGATCTCGCCGCAGTGGAGCGAGAGTTTGCCCTGCAGGCCATCTCGCCCGTGCAGGTCGTTACCGACATCGGCGAATACCTGATGGCCGGCGGCGGCAAGCGGATTCGTCCGCTGCTGCTCTTACTCGCAGCCAAGGCCCTCGGTTGCACCGCGGAAACCCGCATCCGTCTCGGCGCCGTCGTGGAGATGCTCCACACCGCCACGCTGGTGCATGACGACATCATCGACGAGGCTTCCACCCGTCGCGGCCGCCCCAGCTCCAACACCACCTGGGGCAACTCCAAGTGCGTCCTCGCCGGCGACTGGCTGTACATGCAGTCCTTCCGCACGGCACTTGAGGAACGCAACTTCCGCATGCTGGACCTGCTCATCTCGCTCACCCAGGAGATGGTCGAAGGCGAGCTGCTGCAGATGGAAAAGCTCGGACATCTGATCAACGAAGAAGAGTACTTCGACCTGATCTACCGCAAGACGGCATGCCTCTTCAAGGTCTCCATGCAGCTCGGCGCGGTCGTGGCCTATCCGCCCAGCGAAACCCTCGTCCCGTTTGAAGAGATGCTCGGAGAGTACGGCCGCAACCTCGGCCTTGCGTTCCAGATCGTCGACGACGTGCTCGACCTCACCGCACAGGACGTCATCCTCGGCAAGCCTGCAGCCAGCGATCTGCGCGAAGGCAAAGCGACCCTGGCCATCATCCACGCGCTGGAGCGCGGCACCGGTGCAGACCGTGAAGCAATCCGCACCGTGCTCGCGGACCGCAACTTCTCGCGCATCAACCACGCGCAGATTCTTGAGATCCTCCGCCGTCACGGCTCGCTGGCCTACGCCATGGATACCGCAAGCGCCTATGCAGAAGTGGCGCGCCAGTCCATCGCTCCCCTTCCGGAAAGCGACTTCAAGCGCGCCTTGATGTGGGTTCCGGGCTTTGTCACCAGCCGCGACCGCTAAACAAGCCTGCGGCT
>JAPWKG010000006.1 GCA_028283625.1 Acidobacteriaceae bacterium
CCGAGAGCCTGGCGCAGAAAATGAAACCACGAGGAGACGCACCATCGGCGTCATGGCCAGAAGCATCGCAGGAATCATCGTGAGAAGCGTGAGCCCCAGCACGATCGCCCAGGGAGAACTCACATCCTGCTTGGCGCTGAACACACCAAAAAGATCCTCCTGCTTGCCCGTCGTCTCCGCGCTCTTCTTCTCCTGCAGCACACGCTCCCCCTGAGCCTTGGGCTGAGCATTCTTCAAGTTGATCCTCTTCTGCTCAACATGAGAGCTTCGAGGAGAGGATGTCGCGTTGTGGTTTACCCAAAACGGTTGTTGGTAGCCCTGAGCTTCTGCCATTGCTTGTCCAAGAACACTCAGAACGATAAGCAACAGCACCAGATAAAGACACGATCGTTTCACAAACTCTCTCGTTCCTCAGAAAAGCCACCGCATGACTCCGTAATGGGCACAAGTTGAGTAACGCCATTGGCTCCGTAGCCTACGAGAAACTCCTGTCCATGAGCAGAAACCAATGCAAGACAATTTCTTCCTCCAAGGCTGATCGTCGCATTGAGCCGGAGCATGCGCTTTTGCCCCGAGGAATCGATCCGGAGTGAACGTCCGATGCGATACAACATCTCCTTCATCGCTTCTCCCTTTCTCACGTATGCAATCGCGGCCGATCTCTCCTACCCAAGACGAGTCAACCGCGCTGCCATCACTTCATCCACTACCGCAAACTCGCACCAGCTCAAGGGGACCTCTTGTGCATACAAGGGAACCTCTTCGGCCGCAGGCCAGTCACTACACAACAAGGCTCCCGGCCGTAAGCCACGCAACGTCCGCAACGTTACGCGTTGTAGCGGAATCCGAACGCGCATCGACACATTCAGCTGCTGCAGCACAGGCCATTTCTCATTGCTCTCAAAAGCGCCTGCAAGTAGCTCGGGAGTTCCCAGCTCAGGCACCGTGGCAACCAGTTTGTGCGTCGCCGTGCTCATCGCTGCACCAGAAAATCCGTAAAGTACACCGCTTCTACCTGCATCTTTAACTTGTCTTTCAATGCAGCGGCAATCTCTGTACGCAGCTGTTCTTTTCCGCTTGGCGCTAACAGCTCTGCAGCATGTTTTCTACCAAGAATCTCCAGGATCACGTCTCTCACAGCCGCATTGTCCTGCCCGGCGTTCTCCTGCTTGCTCTTCGTCTTCTCATTCGTATCAATAGCTTCCGCCAGAACCACGCTCAAACGCAGGTAGCTATGCGCATCATCATCTGCAAGATTCACGAGCATTGGTTCCAGCGCAACATTCGTCGTCGCGACAGGCGCCGGCTTCTCCACTAGAACGGTGACATTCGACGGGCTTCCGGTCAGAAGCTTTCCATGCTTTGCTAAATACAGCATCGTGGCCGAACTTCCTGCAGCGGCAACCACCGCAGTGAGGACGCACAGAAGAAGCAGAGGCAACAGCGGAAGCTTTGCCGTAGGCGTTTTTGCGGACAACTCGGGAAACCCAGTGCTTGCCATGCCCAGCTTGTCGCAACCACTGTGCCAAACTGCAGCACAGAACATAAGCTGCGCTTAAAACTTCACGGCGCCTTCTTGTAGAAAGCGCCGTGCCAGGCTACAGCCGAAGCTAACGAATCAGGTTGATGGTTTCCTGTGCAATCGTGTCAAAGGTGGTAACGGTTTTTGAATTGGCCTCAAACGCCCTCTGCGCAACAATCAGGTTAGAAAACTCGGTGGAGATGTCTACGTTAGATCCCTCTAACGCATCGTCTTCCAACTGGCCACGCCCTCCCGTACCCGCTCCTCCGATAACGGCCTCTCCTGAGGCTGCTGTGGTCATATAGGCGTTATCACCAACCCGCGTCAGTCCTTGCACATTGGCTACGTTCGCCAGAGCGACCATCGCGATTGCTTCGGTCTGACCGTTGGAGAACTGAGCGGATACCGTACCGTCACTCGCAATCGTGAAGCCCGTGTAGGTCCCACTTTCATAGCCATCCTGCGTCGTGGTGGCTACAGCTGAGGCCGATGACGTCTGCGATACCGTAGCATTCCCTGCGGCATCGTTCAGATTCCAGTTGAAGCTCAGATCGGATGCTCCATCCGAAAGTCCGCTGAAGGAAATCCCGGAGATCGATCCTGACGGCGAGACCAGATTGCCTGAAGAATCAAAGGTCAACGTACCGGTTGTGTTCGACGAACCGGTCGACTCCCCCGAGGGCAGGCTGACCGAATAGCTCCACTCATTCTGATCGGTCTTGGTAAAGGTAACAGTTGCCGTGTGGCTCGTACCCAGCGAGTCGTAAAGCTTGATCGATGATGAGAACTCTGTCCCCGTCGAAGCATCTGAGTTCAGATTCATGCTCATCGTAATATTGCTCGTCGCTTTTGCAGCCTGCGTCTCTCCGGTCGGCAACGTAATAGAGCCCAAGGGACCACTCACAGAGGCAACGCCATTGACAGCCTGGTAGCCCATGAGCGGCAAACCATCCTCCGTCTGCAGCATGCCAGCGTTGCTAAGTTCAAAGTTTCCTGCCCGGGTAAGCTCTTGCGTTCCATTGTTGTCGATAACAAAGAACCCGTTGCCTTGAATTGCAAGGTCGGCAGCGTCGCTGGTCGTGCTGATCGTTCCCTGCCCAAAGTCGGTCTGAGTTCCTGAAACTCGAACACCCAGTCCCTGCTGCAGCGGATTTCCTGATCCCGACGAGCCAACCTGCTGATAAAAAAGATCGGAAAAGGTAGTGCTTTGCAGCTTGTATGCGGTTGTATTCAGATTGGCAAGGTTGTTACCAATCGTGTTGAGCGCCTGGCTTTGAGCGCGCAATCCGGTGAGAGCGATTGAAAATGATCCCATACTTCTCCTCCAATGGCGTTATGAGCTCTTAGCTATTCGGATTGCCGCCAAGATCCTCGTTGATTTGAATCAACTGCTGAAGACTGTTCACTCCGACAAGCTGCTGCACATACTCCTGCGGATCGGTTGGATTCGTAGGATCCTGATTCTGCAACTCACTCACCAGCAGCGTAAGAAAGTCCGCTCCTGTGATGTTGCCCACATCACCCGAGCTCGAAGAAGAAGTCGAGCTCGAGCTGGACGAAGTGCTTACACTTGCAGTTTTTTTTTGTTGCGACAGCGTTACCGCGGAGTTCGCTGATTGCAACAAATCCGAAGCAGACATCTTTTGCAAACCAATTGCTTGCGTATGCGTCATGTGCTCCTCTTTCCTGATGATTTACACCCTTACACTGAGCCAGCTTCCTGAAGTTGCAAGCGCTGTGCCAGAAGAGCTGTCGGGAAATAATGAAGCTCTTAGAGAGCCTTCTTCGCCTTCCAGAGACGTTCTTCTCTGAAGCGTTGTAGCCTCTTGTCGCTTCTCCTCTTTACCGTCGCTCTCTCGTTTCTGGGAGTCGCCTTGCGTCCATTGACTCAACGAAGAGGAGCTGCTCCCCTGCCCGCCACTCGACATACCCGAGGAGGACGAGGCTTCGATGACCAAATGCTGTACCGGCGTACGTTGCTCCGCCAGATAAGTCGACAGCTCGCTACGATGCTGCTTGATTTCAGCAACTGCGGTTTCAGAACCCGAAACCCAGGCCCGTATTTCGTCATGCTCACCGATGGACGCCTTGACACGAACAGTTCCCAGCTCCCCGCTACTCACAGCGATTTCAAGCTGATTGGAGGACCGCACCTCTACACTTTGCACCGTCGGCAACGAGGCGACATCTGACGTCGCGTTTAGAGCACTGTCTCCCAGAACGCTCGCAGCCCTCTCCGTATGCGGTTCCGCTTTACTCACAGGCGCCGCTATCGCAGACAACGCCGAGAGGCTAGCTTCTACAGGAGAATCTTTAGCGCTCCTCTCGACTGCGGGAACGCTTTCAGAAAAGGAAACACTCTTTCCCACGTCAGACGTTGTATCACTTCGAGATGCCTCTTTATCTTCCGCCGCCGAAACCGGAACATCCGCGTGCGCAGTTTTTGTTTTGCTTAGAGATCCTGAAACCGTCTTGATCGAGCCCACCTTCTTAGGCTCATCCGTGCTGGCAATCTTCTCCTGTGCATCATCCGGAAGCATTGCGGCAACAATCGTTGGAGCTACGACACTCGTAGTCATCGCAACAGAACCCGTGGAGGCAACCTCAACCTGAGCAGGAACAACAGACGAACTCACCGCTCCAGTCGCACCCTCATCTATTTTTCCGGGTTTGCTGATTTCATCTTTTCCTTCATGGGACGCTTTGGCGCGTTTTGGCTCCGTCGTCTCTTTCTTACTCTCTTTCGAGGAAGCAATGGCCTCAGGCGCGAGACTCAACTCGGCCCCGACAGCAGGCGCTGCAACGATCAAACTATCCTTCGATGCAGGACTGCTCTTCTTCCCTTGATCTGACGGCACCGCCTGCGCAACCTGAACTTCAGGGGCGCTTTCTACCTGCACTGGTTCTTCTGCCGAGATGTTCTTAACAGCATCCCCAAGCAACGAAGAAAAGTCCTCTTTGCCCGTTGCAGGATGAGCTGAGGACAAGGCCGCAAGATCAGCCATGGTTTTCGGGGTCGCAGAGATGTTTCCAGAAACCGTTGGGCGCACTTGAGAAGCAATCGCTTTCATCGTGCAAAAAGACATGCAGTCGGTGCGCCGATCAAAACGTCTTACGATAAATCTTCTCTGAGAAATATCTCCTTCTGTGCTCGTCTCTCACGAACAAGAAAGCGGTCGTCACTCTCAGCCTGGCTTTTTTTCTCCGCAACCAGCATCGCTTCACGCTCATACTGCTCCATGAGTGTCTTCGCCTGTTCCGCCTTCTTCCACTCCGCCTTCCAGTTCGCCTCTGCCTCCTGGACTCCTTGTTTCGCGCTCGCAATCTTTGCCTCTAACACGCCAGCTTCTACCAGGAGCACCTCCGCTACAGACGTCTCAGCTCGCCACATCCCATCGCACGCTGCAGCCAACGCATCGTTCCCTTCCTCCACACGCGTTTGATAGCACGATCTAATCCCCTCAAACTGTTCAACAAACTGCTGGTACTGCATCCTTGCCTTCGCAAAGAACAGCTCTGCGATTCCGAGTTGCGTCTCACGCAGCTTCTGGATTCTGCGCATCTTCATCAGCCTCTCGCTCATAGCGCAAGCGCCTCCAGCATCGCGACACTCTCGGCGAACGAAGGAGCCTCTTCAGATCGCTGCTGCAGATATGCCTTCAAAGCGGGCAATGCAGCCATCGCCCGATCCAGCTCAGGGTCGCTTCCTGCAGCATAAGCACCCAACCGTATTAGATCTTCCGAACGCTTGTAGCTTGCGAGTAGACGTCGAGCGAGCATTGCTTTCTCACGATGCTCCGTGCTGCTCACTGCAGGCATCAAGCGGCTCAAAGAATCCAGAATCTGTATCGGCGGATACCATCCCTGCGACGCCAGTTCACGCGAGAGCACAACATGCCCATCCAACAAAGAACGCACGGAGTCCACAATCGGATCCTGCTGATCATCCCCTTCCATCAGCACGGTGTAGAACGCCGTAATACTTCCACGCTCGAAGCGCCCAGCCCGTTCCACTAATTTCGCCAGATGTGCAAACACGCTCGGCGTATAGCCTTTCGTCGCAGGAGGCTCTCCAGCCGCTAACCCTACCTCACGAGCGGCCATGGCATAGCGCGTCAAGGAATCGACAACAAGCAACACATCATTGCCTTGCGCTGCATAGAACTCTGCTGCGGCTGTCGCAGCCTGCGCCGCACGCATTCTCCGCAACGGTGACTCATCTGCAGTGGAAACGAACACTACCGCGCGCGCGAGCCCCTCTTCTCCCAAAGCGTCTTCCAAAAACTCGCGCACCTCTCGTCCACGCTCCCCGATCAACCCGACCACGATCACATCCGCCGACGTGCTCCTCGTCATCATGCCAATCAGCGTGCTTTTCCCTACTCCCGACCCGCCAAACAAACCAACTCGCTGCCCCCGGCCTACCGTCAGCATCCCATCAATCGCGCGAACGCCCGTACTCAGAGGCTCCTGAATGCGTACTCGGCGCATCGCCTCACGCGAGGGTCTATCCAACGGCACACGTTCCAACATAGAAAGTGGCCCCAACACATCAAGAGGCTTGGCCTCTGCATCCAAAACGCGCCCAAGCATCTGTTGCCCGAGCACGATCTCAGGCCCCGTTCCACTCGCAAAGACAACATCGCCAGAACGAATCCCATGCGAGGTCACCATCGGCATCAGCAAAATGTTTGAGCCGCGAAAGCCGACAACCTCAGCGCTGCACGGCACGCCCCCGGCTCCCGCTATGCGACAAACCTCTCCCATGGCGCACGGCGGCCCTTCAGAAACCAGTAGCTGGGAAGTTGCCTCAACAATGCGGCCCTGCCACTGCCACGCAGGATACGTCTCCACATACGAGAGAAACGCCTGCAAATGACTAAGCTGCGTCATGCTGCCGGTCTCTTCGATAACAGATCGCAAAAGCCGCGTTCTATCTCCGCCAGCTGAGCATGAACTCCTAACTGCGCCATACCGTTCGGAAGTCGAAGATTCAATTCGCCGGATTCCAGATCCTCTTTCCCCTCCACCTGGAGAGAACCATTTTTCATCGCCTCTCTCCATCGAGCTGCATCGGCAGAGGGCACTTCTAAAACAACCGTTTCTTCCGTATTGATCTTTTCTAAAGCGGCATGAACGACACCCGTAAGTACCGTGGCGTCCATGGCAAGCTCACGATGGAGAATCTGTGACGCAATCCCAAGCGCGAGCTGAACAATCTCCCTCTCCACATCAAGGAAGTAGCGATGTCGTGCTCTCTCAAACGCACTGACCCTCTCCTTGAGCGCGTCTTCATGCTCCTGCAGCTTTTCCTGAACGCGAAGCTCGAACTCCCGCTGAAGCTCTTCGTAAATCCGAACTCGTTCCTGAGCAATTCGTTCCTCATAGATCTGTTCGTTGAGAACTACCTGCGCAGGCGTATCGACCGGATGCTCTTCAACACTCTCTTGATCCTGCTCCGGCTCTCCCGAAAGGTCTTCAAAGGAAAGAGCCGTGATTGCAAGCGATATAGGCTCAGATGGCGTAATCACTATCGCTCTCCATTCTCAAAACGATTTTGCCGTCTGCTTCCAGGCTGCGAGCCACCGCAAGCAACTCCTGCTGCGCCGCAGTCACATCCTTACCGCGAACTGGGCCCATCGCTTCCATATCTTCTTCCAGCATCTCGACCGCTCGCGTACTCATCGACTTGCACAGATGAGCCCGCACATTTTCTCTCGATCCCTTCAACGCCGTCGCAAGCACCCTCTTGTCCACAGCGGCAAGAATCTCTCGAATACTGTTCTGTTGCACCGTAAGCAGATCATCAAAGGTAAACATCAGATCGCGGATACCAATCGCCAGCTTTGGCTCCGACTGCTCAATGCTCTCCAGAATCGAGCGGCTCGCATTCTGATCCATGCGGTTGAGCAGCTCCGCGACCGACTTGAATCCTGAGTAAGACCTGCGTCCGCTCGAACCAAGGGAATCCATCCTCTTGGCCAGTACCAGCGCGACCTTTGAAACCATCTCCGGAGAGAACTGTCTCATCTCCGCCAGGCGTCTCACCGTTTCAACTCGAAGTTGTGGCTTCAACGACATCAGAAGAATCGAGCCTTTTTGAGGCTCCAGATGAGCCAGCACCAAAGCAATCGTCTGCGGATGCTCGTTCTCCAGAAATTTGCTGAGCTGTTGCGGATCCATCTCTCGCAGCACCGCAATATCGCCGGAATTTCTCTCCTGCATCTGCAGCACCTCCTGCAGCAGCTCATGAGCGCGCTCTGCACCGAACGCTTCGGTCAATACCCGTTGCGCATAGTCCTTGCCTCCGCGCACCATGTATTGCTGCGTCTCAAGCAAGCCATAGAACTCTGTAACGACCTGAGTCAGCAGCGGTGCCGGAACCTCTCCCATCCGCGTGATCTCTTCCGTTACACGCTGCACCTCACGCTCTCCCAGAGACTGAATCAGAATCTTCGCCAGCTCATCTCCCACAGCGATCAGAAGGATCGCCGCCTTGCGAATGCCTGGCAACTCGGAAGCTTGAAACCCTGCATCCACGGGCAAAAGCAGCGGCTGCAAAGAGGACGTCGGTGTTTGCGTCATCATGAAAGGCTTTCCTTTCCAGTTCCGATCCACGCCTCCAAAAGCCGAGTGGACTCCTGAGGATCACGCCGCACGTGCGCTGCGACGTACTCCAATACCCCTTCCGAATCGATTGCAGCAGCAGCCTTCTTCGCAGCAACGACACTTTCCAGCTCAGGCAATCTTCTGGCTGCAGCATCACCCACTCCCAGCTGGACCGTATCCTGCCCCAGATCCAGCAACCGCTCCTCGGGCATCAAACTCACACGAGCCGTTGCTTCCTGCTCGCGCTCAAAGGAACGTAAGAGGCTTTGTATAACCGGTCGAACGACAAACAGAACCGTCAACAAAGCGATCGCTCCAAACCCAATATCGCGCAGGAGTTCCGGCTGAGACCGCAGCACATCTTTCGCCATACTGCGTGTCTTCTCCCAGCCGGTCAGCGGCACCTCTGGTGAATTTGCTGAGAACGAAATATTTTGCAGAACAACCGAGTCTCCGCGAGTCTGATCGAAACCAACCGCCGCTCGCGCCAGATCTTCCAACCGATGCATCTCATCCGTCGTGCGCGGCCGCCACACAACCGTCTGATGAGCCCCCTGTCCCTCCACCACAGGACGATCATTAATCAACACGGCCGCTGTGATGCGTTGCACACGGCCGGGTCCGATCTCTTCATGAAGCGTGTGCTTGGTCACCGCAAACGTCGAGCTTTCCTCCTGCGAGTTCTGTTGCTGCGGCAAGGCCTGCGGATACACCGGCATCTGCGCCTTTCCGGTCGCATCTGCAGCACTCGGCGTATTGCTGACCGTTCCCGGAACGCCCTGAGGCTTTACCACCGTCCCGCTCTGCTGCGTGCTCTTCTGCGTCTGCAGCGCAACGACCTGGTTCGGATCAACCACCTCATCGGTTCTCTGCTGCGTGCTCTGGTCATAACGAATGTTGACCGTTGCCCGAACATTCTCCCTACCCGCCAACGGCTCCAGCATCGCAACAAGTTTTTCAGAAAGCCCCTGCTCTTCATTGCTGGCCTGCATCGAATCATCCGGCGTATTGAGGTTGATCTTTCCATCCGCATCCACCAGCGTCACCTGCTCAGGCGACAGCCCTTGCACAGAACCCGCAACCAGATTACGAATCGACTCCATCTCGTCGCGCGAGAGACGCCCCTGCTTCAGCTTCAAAACCACAGACGCCTTCGCAGGCTGCTGCTGATCGGTGAACAATGACTCTTTCGACAACACAAGATGGACACGAGCAGACCGCACCGCGCTCAGCGTTGCAATGGTGTGCTCCAACTCACCCTCCAAAGCGCGCTGATAATTCACCTGCTCATCAAACTCACTCCCAACCCAATTCGGCTTATCGAAGAGCTCAAAGCCCATGCGTCCCGACTGCGGCATCCCCTTTGCCGCAACCGCCATGCGCGCTTTGTCCAATAGCTCCGCAGGAACCTCGACTCCCGAACCATCGTCCGTAGCCCGGTACGTTACTCCAGCAGAAGACAGCTCACCTTCCACCTGCTGCAGGTCTCTTGCCTCCAGACCACCGTATAGCGTCTTCCAATCCGTGCGTGTCCCCCACCACACCAGCAGAGAAACGACCCCCAGCAGAACAATCGCAATCGACAAAAGACGATTACGTCGCGCCACCGGCATCGCTTCCCATATGTCTTTTGCACGATTCGCCATCTGGACGGCCTGCGCCCCCGTCCCACCCGGCTCACGCACACTCAGCCCTGTACCACCTTGCTGTTGCTCTGCCACGTTGTCGCCTTTCAGCAAACGCTAAAACTGCATGTTCATCATCTGTTGGTATGCCGCTACAGCTTTGTTGCGAACCTGCAGAGCAAGCTCGAAACTCATATCTGCCTTCTGCGTTGCAATCATGGCTTCATGCAGCTCGACACCGCTTCCATTCATTAACCCGGTGACGGCATCACTTGCTTTGCTTTCAAGCGACTGCATATTCTGCAAGACGGAATGAAGCACTCCCGAAAAAGGTGCACCCACCTGAGCGCTTGGAGACGAAGAGTTCTCCGTAGCTTGCGACGCCAATGTTGATGCAATGTGTTGAACAGGTACCATCACCACCTCACCAGTCCTTAGCTCTTAAGAATGTCCAGCGAAGAATTCACCATATTTTTCTCCGCCTGTACCGCTGAAGCGTTCGCGCCATACGCCCTTGTCGCCCCCATCAGATCCACCATCTCCGTCAGCGGGTTGATATTGGGGTAAGAGACAAATCCATTAGCGTCCGCATCAGGATGCCCAGGCTCGAAGCGCGTAAGCGGCGCGCTGCTGTCATCCACAACGGCGCTCACCTGCACACCACCCTCTACCGACGCAGACGCAATCGGAGCTCCCGCCTGCAAAGCAGAGCCGCTCATGGCAGAGTTCCTGAAGATCGAAGAAAAACTTTGATCGCCATTTGCCGCAAAAACGACATGCTGACGCCTGTACGGCGTGCCGTCCGCAGTGCGCGTCGTCTCCGCGTTCGCCATATTGGAGGCCACTACCTCCGCGCGCACGCGCTCTGCTTTCAGTGCTGAACCGCTAATGTCCATCATCCCGAACAGATTCATCGTTCTCTCCCGCTACTTTGCATCCGCGTGAATCGCAGACATCGTGCGCGCATACTCACGCTTCAACAGCTCCACACCCGTACGAAACTGCAACTGCTCTTTAGCCAGATCGAGAGACTCGCGATCCATCGAGACATTGTTCCCATCAGGACGCGCCACCAAGCCATCGACGTTGTAAACATGAGCGCCAGAGCTTACCGTCTTCTCTGAATCGATATCGCGCAAGGCATCACGAAACGCCTCGCTGAAATTCAACCCCTGCGTCTTGTACCCCGGCGTATCGACATTGGCCAGGTTCGAAGCCGTTAGCTTCATCTCATTGCTTGTAACGTCCAGGTAGCGGCTAAGCGCTTCACTCAAATGTGTCGTGATGTCCATGAGCCGCGTCTCCTTTCGCAACAGAGAATGCACGCGCAGGACCAAAGAAGAGGGCGCTCCTCTGAGCGCCTTCTTACAGCCAGCTGATTTCCGGGAGGAATTGTTAGAACTTCCTCAGCGAGGCTTCCGGCGATACCGAATATCTTCTCCATAGATCTCCGATCGCTCACCCGCCAGAATCGTCGCACGTTCCAGTACATGCGCAAGCTCGCGTACGTTACCAGGCCATTGATGTTCTCGCAACACCGCCAGAGCTTCTTCCGTCAGTCGCTTCTGAGGAGAGCTCTTCCCAAGCTTTTCGAGAAAATGCTCTGACAAAAGCGCAACATCCTCGGGCCGTTCCCGCAGCGAGGGAACCTCCAAAGGAAAGACCGCCAGACGGTGGTACAGGTCCAGGCGAAAGCGCCCCTCCGCCGAGCTTGTCTCCAGGTCCTGATGCGTCGCAGCAATTACCCGCACATCCACGCGCACCAACTCGTTATCACCAACCCGCTGTAGCTCTCCACATTCAAGGAAGCGCAGCATCTTTGCTTGCAGCGCCAACGGCATCTCTCCAATTTCGTCGAGAAACAGCGTGCCACCGTTCGCAGCCTCGATGCGCCCGGTGCGCGAGTTCACCGCCCCCGTGAACGCCCCGCGTGTATGGCCAAATAGCTCTGCCTCAAGCAGAGCTTCGGGAATCGCCGCACAATTCAGAACCACAAACGGCTTCTGCGCCCGCGCGCTTAGTCGGTGAACAGCCTGCGCGACAACCTCTTTTCCCGTCCCGGTCTCTCCCTCAATCAACACCGTCGCCGAGCGCGGCGACACGAGATGGATCATGCGCGTCAGCTCCTGCATCACCGGAGTCGTACCGACCAACTCCGGGATCAAAGCCACCGGCGGCCGGTTGGCCTGACGCGCCGGCACCTCTGCAGGCAGCTCTTCGCGCACTGAAGCGCTCTGGAACGGTAGCGCATTTTGTTCTACAAGCGGCTGCGCAACGCGAGGCGTCAACAATCGCTTCACCATCGGAACAGCCTGCGGCGCCGAAGCCCACGCCGGCCCATCCATCACCGCGGGTAACGAGCTCAGAATGCGCAAAGGCTCAATTGACTCCGTCGCTTCGCGCAAAGCATGGAGCAGCTCGTGGCGCAGCGGCGACCGCGTCGCCCCCTCCACAGGGTCCCCATCCAGACGCAAAAGATCCAGCTCTGGATACAGCATCCTCATTTGTCCGGTGAACTCTTTGACCTCCAGGTCAGGAAGCCAGGAATCCATCAGCAAGGCTTCGGCGCGCAGCTGCTCCATGTAGGCCATCACCTCAGCACCGCCCGCAGCCTCACGGACGCTCCAGCGCATACCGGAGAGACTCGACCGCAGACGCTCCCGCAACGCCACATCCACACTCGCAAGGATGACGCTTTTATTTCCCCTCATGCTCAATGCCATCGTCGTTCCTGGACCTTTCTCCGCAGCGCGGACAACCGTTCTCGCATATGAACGACGATCGAGATGCTGTCAGCCGCATCTCCCAACGCCGCAGTCACTGCTTCAAGAAGTTCGGCATTACTCTCCGCTTCTTTTCCGATCTCTAAACGCCCTTGCAACAAAGTCAGAGGTTGACATAAATCATGCAGGTCTTTCTCCATCACGGAAAGCACCTGCGCAATTGTGAGTTCACCGTCCACTGCTACGCTCCCTGCGCCATCGCAACGGAGAGATCAGTAGCAAGCACAGCATTCTTCGGCATCTTCTTTCGTGGTTCATCGCTCACGGAAAGCCTGTAGCCTTCCCCCCGAACGGTTTCGATCATCGACCCGCTCCCACTCTCCTCCGGTCCCGCTGCGGCCAACTTACGACGCAGATAGTTGATGTACACGTCCACAACGTTCGTGCTGCTGTCGCATGGCATCGACCACACGCCCTGCAGCAGCTCTCCGCGCCCACAGGTCTGCCCCCTGCGCCGCATCAAAAACTCCAGCAGAGCAAACTCCTTCACCGTCAGCTCAACAGCCGTGCCGTTGCGCGTCACCTTTCGCTCCAGGCGATTCATCTCAACATCACCAAAGCGCAGCGTCGAGTCCGTCGAACGCCCGCAACGTCGCAAAATCGCCCGGCAACGTGCAGAAAGCTCATGGAAGCTAAATGGCTTGAGCAGGCAATCATCCGCACCGCTGTTCAGGCAACGCACCCGCTCCTCCACCTGGCTCCTGCCCGTCAGCACCAGAACCGAGGTCTCCGGAAAGCATCGGTGCATCTCTTCAAGAACCTCGGTGCCATCCCTTCTCGGCAGGCTCAGGTCCAGTACCATCAGGTCCGGCGGATTTTCCGCCGCCTGCTCCAGAGCAGCCTCTCCATCGGACACCCAATCCACCGCATGACCTTCGAACATCAAGCCTTTTTTCAGGAACAAACCAAGCGCCTGATCATCCTCAACAACGAGCACTCGCATAAATCGTCCTTTCCCATCCGTCAGCCGCCAGAGCGATAAGCAAATCGCAGCCATCAAACCGCGGTTCCTGCCTTCGCTCTTGTATTTGCTGACTGGACACTCACCATCTCCTATCCACAGGGTCAACAGCTATGACCAAGTTGGTGATTTTGCAGGAGCGAGCCCATTTAGGGAACGGCCTTAAAAGTCATTCTCATTTCGGGAAACAGGGGTTACCAACGGGGTTCCGTAAAAATTTCGCTTGCACTTCGCCTTTTCTTCACTAAAATTCGTTGATATGGCGATCACGCGCAGACAAAAAGAGGTTCTGGATTTCCTCACCGGCTTTACCGCAAGCCACGGCTACTCCCCGTCTTATGAGGAAATCGCCTCCGGTCTCGGGCTCAACTCTCTGGCCACCGTGCACAAGCACGTCACCAACCTGCAGAACAAAGGCCTGCTTCAGCGCGCGCACAACCGTTCCCGCTCGATTGATGTCCTACCCCAACGCGCGGCTCGCAAGAGCTTTGAACGCCTACCGCTGCTCGGCCGCATCGCCGCAGGCAAGCCGGTTGAGGCAATCGAATCGGCGGAGAGTATCTCTCTGGGCGACATCATTGGCAACCGTGAGGTATTTGCCCTTGAGGTCCGGGGTGACTCCATGCGCGATGAGCATATCGTCTCTGGCGACTATGTTTTGGTCGAACGCACCCGCACCGCACGGGAAGGAGAGATTGTCGTAGCCCTGGTCGATGACACCGATGCAACGCTTAAGCGTTTTTACCGGGAAGGCAATCTGATCCGTCTGCAACCCTCGAACGCGGAGATGTCGCCGATCTACGCTCCTGCTGCCAGCGTTTCGATTCAGGGGAAGGTTCTCGGCGTGCTGCGAAAGTATGCTTAGCACGGAACCGAACACAGTTTGCCTGCGTACAAGCCTTCAGACACTCGTTCTGGAGGCTTTTCGCTTTGAACTCCACCCGCAAATCCCGCAAGCGTCTCTGGATCATCCTCGGCGTGGCGACAATCGTGCTCGCCGGAGGCAGCTACGCTGCGGTAAGCGTCTTTGCCGGCTCCACAAAAATTGACCCGACCCAGATCTCCAGCGTCGAAACCGGAGACATCGCGCGTTCCGTCGTCGCGACAGGCAAAGTGCAGCCGATTACCCAGGTAGAGGTCAAGTCCAAGGCCAGCGGCATCGTCACCCACCTCGGCACGGATATCAACCAGACAGTGCATAGCGGTCAGGTGCTCGCGCAGCTTGATCAACAGGAGATTCAGGATCAGGTGGCGGCACAGCGCGCCACCCTCTCTGCCGCTGAAGCCAACGAAACCTCCGCCGTCGCCGCCGTCGAGCTCGACAAGGTAAATGCCGAGGCTCCCGACCTCCCCATGATCGAGCACACGTATCACCGTGCGCTCGAGGAGCAGAAGATCGGCGTCGTCTCCTCCCAGGCGCTCGACACCGCCGAGCAGGCCTACCGTGCGGCCGTCAACATGCGCGACCGTGCACGTTCGCAGATTCTCGTCGACAAAGCCAAGGTCAACCAGGCCCACGCCCAGGTAGCCGAAGCCCGCGCTTCGCTGCAGCAACTTACCGAGCAGCTGGGCTACACCACCATCACCTCTCCTATTGATGGAGTCGTGCTGTCGCGGGACGTTCAGGTCGGAGATGCCGTCTCATCCATCCTCGTACTCGGCTCCACCGCCACGCTCGTCATGACCCTCGGCGACACCCATCAGGTCTACGTAAAAGGCAAGGTGGACGAATCCGATATCGCCAAGGTTTATCTCGGCCAGCCCGCGCGAATCAAGGTGCAAAGCTTCCGCGACAAAACCTTCGCCGGCCGCGTCACCAAAATCGCTCCTCTTGGCGTCGAGAAAGACAATGTAACGACCTTCGAGGTACAGATCTCCATCGACAACCCTAGCGGTGAGCTCAAAGCCAACATGACCGCTAACGCAGAGATCGTCCTCGAAGAACACAAACACGTCCTTACCGTGCCGGAGCAGGCTGTACTCTACGACAAGAACCGCAACGCATCGGTGTGGGTTCCCGACAGCAAAGCCAAAGACGGCTACCGCGTGGTTTCGATCAAAACCGGCCTCTCCAACGGAAGCCGCATTGAAGTGCTCAACGGCCTGAAGGACGGCGACAAAGTCGTGCTGCAACAAACCTCGTAATCAACTGCTTTCTCCCAAGGACTCCTGCCATGCTCATTCGCTTGCTTCCTCTCATCGCTCTCGCCACACTCACCAGCTCTGCGCTTGCAGCCAGCGGCACCTTTACCCGCACGCTCACAGCCTCAGACCACCCTGACATCTACGTTTCTTCCGGCTCCGGCAACATCCGTATTCATCCCGGCTCCGGCACGCAGGTTGAGATTGTAGGCCACGTGCACGCAAGCTGGGGCGCTACAGGAAACGTGCAGGCCCGCATCGACCGCATCGTCAGCGATCCTCCCATTACGCAGAGTGGAGATGCGATTCACATCGGCGAAAGCAATGATCGTTCGCTGTTCAACAACATTAGCGTGGATTATGAAGTCAGCGTCCCGGCCAATGCCGCGCTGAACCTCCGCTCCGGATCCGGCGATGTCGAAGCCGAAAGTGTCGGTCGCTTTCTGGCCGCCAGCTCCGGCTCCGGTTCTGTTCGGGGCCACGGCATTCACGGACCCGCCGAGCTTGAAACCGGCTCAGGCGACATCGAGCTGGAAGACACCGCCCCCGGCAACGTCAAGACTCGCACCGGCTCCGGATCCATCCGTGTTCACGGCATCGACGGCAACTTCCAGGCCCGCACCGGCTCAGGCGACATTGAAGCCGACGGCCACCTGACCGGCGCTTCGAGCCTTGCGACCGGCTCCGGATCAGTTCGTCTTCACCTTGCCGCCAGCTCGCGCTTCAATCTCGAAGCCGCAACCGGCTCAGGCAGCATTCGCGTCAACTTCCCCGGCTACACGCAGGGCAACGATACCGGCTCTCGCCACCACCTCACCACCAGCATCAACGGCGGTGGAGATCCAATCGCGATTCGGACCGGCTCAGGCGATATCGAGCTCAGCGCACGCTAACGCGGCTCAAACGGCACAAACGCAAGCCTGAAACTCCTAACGGCGCACACTCTGCTCGAGGTGCGCCGTTCTGCTTTCCCCTCTACAACGCTCTACACTAAGCACATGTCGTCATCTCTTCGCCTGCTTGTCTTCGACCTGGACGGCACTCTGATCGACTCCTCAGAGGACCTGACCAACTCCGTCAACGCCATGCTCGTGCACCTGGGCAAGTCCCCGCTGCCGCACGCCGTCATCTCCAGCTACATCGGCGATGGAGCGGCCATGCTCGTTCGACGTGCTCTGGGAGACCCCGGCGATGCAGACTCTGCCGCACCGGCCCACGACGAAGAGTTCCAGACTGCCTTTCGCTACTTCCTCAGCTACTACCGTGAACACAAGCTGGACAACACGCGCCCTTACCCCGGTGTACTCGACGCTCTGCAAACCCTCAGGGCCCTCTTCCCGAACGCCTCCATGGCGATTCTGACCAACAAGCCCGTAGGTCCTTCACGCGACATCTGCGATGCACTCGGCCTGAGCCCCTACTTCTTCCAGAACTACGGCGGCGACAGCTTCCCCACCAAGAAGCCTGACCCAACCGGCCTGCTGCAGCTCATCCAGGAAGCTTCCGCACTGCAAGGTCAACCGCTCCTCCCCGACGAGGTGGTCATGATCGGTGACTCGGACGTCGATGTCCTCACCGCACGCCGTGCTTCTACCCGTGCTCTCGGTTGTTCGTACGGCTTGGCGCCTTACTCTCTTACACTTGCGGAGCCGGACAGCATTGTGGCCACTCCTTCGGAGTGGCCAGCAGCCCTGCAACATCTCTTTTCTCAGTCTTAACCGACAGCAAGCGTGCGGTGAAACAGATCCAGCGCCAAGCCCATCGTGGAGCGCGCAAGCTCAGGATCAAACCGCACGCCTTCATCGCGCAGGAACGCATGAGCACCGTTCACCTCATGCCAGTTCAGCTTCGTTCCCACTTCGTTGAGCCGGTTCAGAATCATCATCCGGCCTTCGGTTGAAATGTGCGGATCCTGCCGCCCCCAGGCCATCAGCAACTCGCCCTTGATATCGCCTGCGCGCTCCAGCGAGTTATCGTTCATCCCAGCGCCGAGGCTGCGCTTGTGAATGTCGGTGGCGTAGAAGCAAACCGTGCCGCGCACCTGTTCGTTCATCGCGGCACGAAACGCAAGATGCCCACCGATGCAGATCCCCATCACTCCAACCCGTCCCGTACCGTCCTCACGGGATGCCAGGTGTTCCAGGACTGCGCGCGCATCTGCGTCATACGCAGAGATCGGCTTGGTCGTTTTCAACTCATTACCACGATCCGAGCCAGCCTGATCGTAGGCCAACACCGTCCCTGCGGGTTCGTACTCGTGATAGATCTCAGGCGCGGCCACAATATAGCCATGCCCTGCCAGCTGTGCAGCCAACCGGCGAACCGGGGCCGTAATCTGGAAGATTTCGCTGAAGAGCAAAATCCCGGGATACTTGCCCGCCGCCGCAGGGCGCAGAATGTGCGTGCGCATGGGGCCGGTAGGCGTCTCAAGCTCGACGTATTCGTTATCGACAATGACCATGCCGTTAGTCTACCCAACCCGGCACGGCGACGTGGTGCTCGGGGCGCAAAGAAGCCGCGCTAGCTCCGCAACACAAAGCCGGAACGCATCTCATCTCCTGCAGCGGCGAACTGCACCACCAGGCAGGTAATGTTGTCCGAGCCTCCCGTTGCCTTCGCCTCTTCGATCAGCAACCGGCAGCCTTCCATCGCACTCTGGTGCGGCGTGCTCAGAATCCGTGCGATCTCCGTATCAGGAACATGCCGGGTCAAGCCATCCGTCGTGAGCAGAAAAGCATCGCCTTCCTGCAGCGGCTCCTCGAAGAGATCCGGCATCACATCCTCTTCAACACCAATAGCCCGTGTAATCACAGACTGCATCGAGGAGGTACTCGCTTCGAGCGGAGTCATCATGCCCAACCGCACGCTCTCCGCAACGTAGGAGTGATCCGCTGTCAATTGATGGGCCGTCCCGCCGCGCACCAGATAGCCGCGGCTGTCGCCCACATTCACCAGCGTCAAATGATCCCCTGTCACCTGTGCGCTCACAAGCGTTGTCCCCATGCCGCGATACCGCGCATCGTACTCGGCACGCATACGCACCGCGCGGTTGGCCGCCAGCGTCGCTCGCAACACCGCGTTTCGAATCCACTCGACATTGCCCGAGCCACCAGGCAGCATCAGCTCCTGCCGTGCCGTGGCCATGAACGTCTGCGTGGCAAGACCACTTGCGACTTCTCCACCCGCCGCGCCGCCCATGCCATCGCACACCACATAGAGCCCCAGCGCATCGTCCAGTGCAAAGCTGTCCTGATTCGTCTTCCGTACGAGACCAATATCCGTCTTGGCTGCAGACTTCACTCGTAACGACACGCCAACGGACTCCTCAGAAAAAAGACAGCGGCCGCGGAACCCGCTTTCGCCCAGTATAGTCAGCCACTTCCTCGCTCGGCGATCGCTGGCCGAACAAATCACATCCTGCAGCGTTCGCACACCGCACATCCTGCGCCTATTCATCACATCACGCAAACGCAGGCCCGCTCTACGACGCCACCAACAATCAAAGGATAGATCGATAGAGTCGTTTACTCATTATGGTCCAAACATCAATTCCTGGTGATTTCTCCCCACGTCAGGACCATCCTTGCTGGGATATCGCAAAACAGACGACGAAAGAGGCCGCTGTGAACTCTCGCAACACAACCGCGTTGATTGCGCTCTTCTCCTGCGTGGTTCCCCTCTCCGCACAAACCACACGCGCCAAGAAGCATGTGCCGATCCATAAGCCCAGCCTGCAGGAGCAGATCTCCGAGCTGCAGCGCGAGATGCGCCAGCAACACGATGACATGCAGGCTCAGATCAACAGCCTGAAGCAGCAGCTCACCGAAAAGCAGGCCGAAGCCGAAACAGCCAGCGCGGCGGTCCTCAGCACACAGCAACAGGCGGCCACCACACAGGCGCAGGCTCTTGCACAGGCGCAGCAGAACGCAGCCGCCGTAGCCAACCTGCAGGAAAGCGTTGCCAGCACCAACACGCTGCTGGAAAAGGTCTCCACCGAACAGCTCTCGCTCAAGCGCGCGGTCGAGTCGCCGCTTGCGATCCACTACAAAGGTTTGACCCTCACTCCGGGCGGCTTCATCGCCGGGGAAAGTGTCTGGCGTCAGCGAGCCATGCATGCCGACATCTACACGGACTACAACCTCGCGCCCTACCCCACTTCAGGCGACGCACACATCTCCGAGTGGGTCCCCTCGGCCCGTCAATCGCGCTTCTCTCTGCTCGCTGAAGGTAAGGCAGGACCACTGCAGCTGAAGGCTTATCTTGAGACCGACTTTCTCTCCGCCGGCACCACCTCCAACCAGCTGCAAACCAACAGCTACACCCTGCGCATGCGACAAGCCTGGCTTCAGGCCACAACCGGCCGCACCACCTTCAACGCCGGGCAGATGTGGACCCTCGCAACGGAGAACAAAAAAGCTGCCCTCGCCGGGCAGGAGGCTCTTCCCCTCACCATCGACAACAACTTCAACGTCGGCACCACCTGGCTTCGCCAAATGGGCTATCGCGTACAGCACGAGTTCACACCCGCTGTCACCCTGGCCGTCTCGCTTGAAAACGCACAGTATCAATTCTCTGCCAACAACGCTCCCAAGAACTTCTTCTTCGGCGCGCCAGGCGCCTTCCAGGGCCTGAACAACCAGACGTTCAACTACACAGATCAGCTCGCTCCGGACATCCTCGTCAAAGCCTCCTTCGATCCCGGCTGGGGCCACTACGAAATCGCTGGCATCGGACGCTTCTTCCGCGACCGTTACTACCCCTCAGCCGTCAGCGGAGAAGGTGCGCGCAACGATACCAAGTTCGGCGGCGGCTTCGTCGCCAACGCGCGTATGCCACTCACCCACACCTTCGACCTCGGTCTCCACCTGACCGCCGGAGACGGCACCGGCCGTTACGGCGCCTCGCTGCTGCCCGACATCACCGTACACCCCGACGGCACGCTCGAACCGCTGCGGAACGCGCAGGGTCTCGTCTCGCTCGAAGCTCACCCCACCAAGAAGCTCGACCTCTACGGGTACGCCGGCACGGAGTACGTACAGCGCACGTATTATCTCGATGCAAACGGGACCGAGGTCGGCTATGGCGTTCCGAGCCAGAACAACTCCGGCTGCAACAGCGAAGCGCCGCCCTCCTCCAACACCGGCTTTGCTCCGGGAAGCGGCACCTGCGTCGGCAACACGCGTAACCTCACGGAAGGCCAGACAGGCTTCTGGTATCGCCCTTACACCGGCACGGCAGGCAAGCTTCAGTTCGGCGCAGCGTATGCCTACTTCTACCGCGTCGGATGGACCGGCGTTGGCGGCGCTCCCAAATCCGTCAACAACATGGTCTACACCAGCGTGCGCTACTTCCTGCCCTAACGTCGTTCGTAACAGGAGTAGACCCGGAACCACCCGGGTTTACTCCTACCTTGTCGAAACCGCAGCCTTTGCCGTGCCCTCCGCGTACGGGAGCAGCCTCTTCAGACGCAGAAACGGCTTCTCATAAAGCTCGTACGACACAATCGCAGCAAGCAAAGACACGGCCACGATCGCACTCCCGGTCAGAAAAACCGCCATCGCAGCGCTCCCTGAGCCGTGCTTCTGCAACCACGCTCGCCAGCACGAACCCCAAAGTCCCAGGAAGATGTAGTGGAAGACATAGAGCCCATAGCTGTAGCGCCCCAGCCGCCGCAGCGGCATCCACCGCAACAGGCGGCTCACCTCTCCTTCAGGCCGTAGCGCCAGCGCAACAAAGCCCACGCACGCCAGCGAATACGCCAGGAACGACAACGTATACGCGCTACTGCCCACTACATACGAGTGCGGCACAAACCTCCCGGCATGATCGCACAGCAAAGCCAGCACCAACCCGCCGCTCAGCAACCACGCTGCAGAACGCAGCACCGCCGCACGCCAGCGCGACTCCACCAGCATGGCCAGCGCTCCGCCGCCCAGTAACGTGTCCAACCGGCAGATCGTCATGCCATGAACATCCTCGGCCACCCGCCCATGCGTCACCAGAACAAACCGCAGCACCAGGCTCAGCAAGGCACCCATGACACAGGCACGAAACACATTTCTGCGCGAGACCAGCACCGAGATCAGCAGCGGCCACACCAGGTAGAACTGCTCCTCCACCGCCAGCGTCCAGAAGTGCAGCAGCGGCAATTGGGAAGGCCCCTCGTAGTACCAGATCTGCGGCGTCAGCACGGAGGTGTTTTGCAGATACAGCGCCAGCGAGATCAGCTCATGGCCATATTGCTTTCCACCCCACCAAACTGTGGCGGCGAAAACCAGCAGCACGCCGTAGTACAGCGGAGCAATGCGCAGGACGCGACGCAGGTAAAAATTCCGGAAAAAGTGCGGGTCTCCCACCGAATCCACCAGGATGCCGGTGATCAAAAATCCGGAAAGCACAAAGAAGAGCACCACGCCCACACCGGCAAAGTGCAGAAAACCCTGCACTTCACTACCCCAATGCGTGCTCGCAGGCAGCGTATACACGTGGGCCAGCATCACGCCCAGCACCGCGACTCCCCGCACTCCATCCAACGCCGGCACATGGCGCTGCAACAAACCACCCCCGGCAGGCGCCGGGTTTTCGAACTGCCTCATGTGCCGGAGGGTACCACGCGACAAAGAGGCTAACTTCCTCGGCTCGTACGCATCTAAACTCGCAACATGGAATACTGGCGTCAAGCGAAGCTTGCTTTTCTGGTAGCGGTCCTCTTCACGGCATCCACCCTTACCGCATACGCCGATGCCCGTTTTGACCTCACCGGCCCCCGCATCGACGTTCGCGTAACCCGCGGCGACCGTTCTCTGGATATCGCGCAGGTACCGAACCTCCAACCCGGCGACAAGCTGTGGTTACACCCGGATCTCCCGCCCACCCAGTCCGTTCATTACCTTCTCATCTGCGTCTTTCTGCGCGGCACCACCAATCCTCCGCCTGACACCTGGTTTACCCGCATCGAGACCTGGGATAAACACGTCCGCGAGGAAGGCGTCTTTGTCACCGTTCCCGACGAAGCGCAGCAAGCCCTGCTGCTTCTCGCTCCCGAAACCGGTGGCGACTTCTCTACCCTGAAGTCTGCCGTGCGCGGCCGTCCCGGCATCTTTGTC
Organism: Acidobacteriaceae bacterium; assembly: GCA_028283625.1. Classification (GTDB taxonomy): domain Bacteria; phylum Acidobacteriota; class Terriglobia; order Terriglobales; family Acidobacteriaceae; genus Granulicella. The sequence goes on from JAPWKG010000006.1 coordinate 22,749, forward strand.
CGCGCCCAGCAGGATCTCGTTGAAGCCGGGTTCGAACAGGCGCGCATCGACAAGTATCTGGCCTCCATCCGCCGTGTTCCGCCCACCGATACCGCAGACCTCCAAAAGCACTCCGACATGCTCTCCCGCACCCTGAACCTGCGGTCGAACGATGACTGTTTCAAGCGTCCTGTCGACACACAGTTCACCTGCCTTACCCAAAGCGGCTCCCAGCTTTTGCTCGACGACGGCCACGGCGCCACCATCGCGCAGCGCATCTCCAACGGCAACAGCTCCGACTTCCTCAATCAGGCCAGCTACACCCAGGCCGCCGGCGGTGGACTTTACTCCGCATACGTCGGCGCCGTGGTCGACCTCGTTCGCCTCCTCAGCAACGTGCACTCGGCGCAGTTCCAGTACATCCCGGCCGTTGCTTCTCCTCAGGGCCAGGAGATGAACCTCAAGCTCAATACGCCTCCCTCGTTTCACAGCCCGAAGTCGGTCATCGTTATCGGCCTGCCCGCCATCTCCAAGGCCATTCCGCCGCCGCTGCGCCCCTCGGACGCCAACCATGTCACCTGCCTGCTGAAGCCAAACGTCACCATCCCGATTGAAGGCGCACCTCTGGTCTTCTCTACCGCGTTCGCTCACCACCTGGTGCTGCACCTGCTCACCTCGCCGGGCGCTCCTGCGGAAGCGGACATTCCCATCGTCCCCGATGCATATCAGGGCGGCCTCGTCCTGCAGCAGATCCCCGAGCACCACCGTGAACTCCCCATGCCGTCCCAGGTTTCGCTGACGGCCCGTCTGGCACAGCCAGGAGCGCCTCAAAGCGCTGTAGCTGCAGCCTCGGCTCCAGCTACGCCCACGGCCCCCAAACCCGTGCAGCTCAAGGGCGTCATCCAGGGCATGTGGGGCTTCGATCCCTTCGTCGGTCCGACCGTGGAGCTCCAGCAACTGCCCGGGGCCGAGTGGCATGAGGTCGGCAACAGCGGCAACTCGCTTATCGCCGGGCACAGCGCAACGCTCATACTCACCTCCACCGGCACCTCCTGCGTCCACACCATCACCGCTCTTGCGGCGGACAATCCCGAGCCCTTTCCGCTCGACTTCGCCAGCAAGGGCCCTGATGCGGATACCCCCCAGCTTCCGGCAAACCTCGAGGTCAAGCTGCCCAGCGACAAGACCGTCGCCCCGGGCGATCTCAGCCTGCGCATCCAGCAGTACGGCCAGCCCAAACCTGACTCCCTCTCGGCCCACACCTACTCCGAGCCAGCCGACATCTCCGACCTGGAACTCCACGCTGGCGATAAGTCGCTCCTGCTCACCGGCACGCAGCTAGCCTCCATCACAAAGATCACCATCGGCGATCTCACCTTCCGTCCTCAGCCTCAGTCTCCCGCCGCCGACAACACCCTGCGGCTCACCCTGCCGGACGAGGCACCGAACCCGCCCACGCGGATCGACGATCACCTGGAAGCCAGCATCTCGCTCAACGACGGCCGTACCTTTCAGAAGCCTGTCGTCGTTACCGCACCGCGCCCCCAGATCTCGATCCTCTCCAAATCCGCGGACCCTGCGCAGGACCCCATCATCACCCTCGGCAGTCCGGATGATCTTTCCCTCGCCTCACGGCTTACCTTTACGCTCAAGAGCGCCAGCACCTTCCCGCGCTCCGGTCAGCTTGAGATCGAGACACTGGACAGCACCCTCCACGCCACCCTCACTCTGGCTCCCTCTGGCGGTCTGCTACTGCAGGACCCTCATACCGTCGTCGCTACGCTGGACCCCTCGCGCTCCTTCGGTCCCTCAGCCTTCGGAACCCTGCATCTGCGCGTCTCCTACCCTGCGCCGCACCATAAAGGAGACAGCGACAAAGATCTGCCGCCGCTCACCAGCGACTGGATTCCCCTCGTCACCCTTGTCCGGCTGCCAATTCTTAGCGGTCTTCAGTGCCCGACCGAGCTCTCCCTCCCCTGCACCCTTACCGGGACGAACCTCTTCCTGATCTCGGCCATCTCCGCAACCTCTGACTTTGAAAACCCCACCCCCGTGCCGGACGGCTTCACCGGAACAACGATCACCGTTCCACACCCGGCAGGCTCGGCCATCTACCTCAAGCTGCGCGACAACCCGGAGCCCATCGACACCGCAACGCCGCCCATCACCGTCCTCGGTCCGGCAAAGCCCCACAACGGAGTCCACCCGGCGAGCAAGCAGCCTCCGGCTCCAGCTCCCCGTTCCTGATCAAGAGACGCCACAGCAAACAACGCTTCATAACAAACAAGAGGCCCGGCAATCTCTGCCGGGCCTCTTGCTGTTTCTCTGCTTTTCATCCTGCTGCTTCACTGGAGGTTAGTGAGGTGCTTCCGGAGGAAGTCCCTGCTGCACCCTGCTATGGCGGCGGCCATAGCCAAAGTAGATCAGCAACCCCACGGCCAGCCACACAAACAGACGAACCCAGGTCTCCCACGGCAGGCCCATCATCAGCCCCAACGAGACCAGAATGCCCATGATCGGCGTCAGCGGCATCCACGGAGCACGGAACGGGCGAGGAATCTCCGGGGAACGGCGGCGCAGAACCCACACGCCCGCGCAAACAATAATGAACGCCAGCAGCGTGCCGATCGAGCACATCTCACCCAGCTTGGCCAAAGGGATCAGCGAGGCAAACACAGCCACCACCAGGCCCACCGTCAGCGAAGAAATCCAGGGCGTACGGAACTTCGGATGAATCGCCGAAAACGAAGCCGGCAGCAGGCCATCTCGTGACATCGAGAAGAAGACGCGGCTCTGGCCCATCAGCATCACCACCATGGTGGAGGAAAGTCCTCCCAGCGCGCCGATCTTCACCAGCATCGCGCCCCACTTCACACCCGTAGCATCCATGCCCACGGCAAGCGCGTCCGGCAGATTCAGATATTTGTAGTTAATCAGCGCGGTCAGCACCATGGCGACCAGAATATAGAGCACCGTACAAATGACCAGTGAACCGAGAATGCCTCGCGGCATATCCTTCTTCGGGTCCTTGGCCTCCTGCGCCGCAGTCGAAACCGCATCGAAGCCGATGTAGGCAAAGAAGATCACGCCTGCACCGCGCAGCACACCGGACCAACCGAAGTCGCCAAACGAACCCCGATTGGGCGGCAGGAACGGATGCCAGTTCGCCTTCATCAGCTCCGGGTGGTGAATCAGCATGTTCCCGCCCACGGCAAGAAACACTACCAGCACCAGCAGCTTCACGCCCACGATGAAGCTGTTGAAGTTGGCCGACTCCTTGGCACCCAGCACCAGAATCGCCGTCACCAGCATGATGCCGACAAAGGCCACCAGGTTGAAGATGCCATGGCGCTGCGGCAACGTATTCGGATCAACACCAGCCTGTTGCAGCTTAGCCGCCACGCGGCCAAGAAACTCCCAGTGCCCCTGGTAGAGGACAAAGATTGACCCGGGCGTTCCTGCCAGCTCCGGAGGCAGCCTTAGCCCAAGATCCTGCCCCAGCGACAACACATAGCCCGACCAGCCGGAGCAGACCGTCGCCGCGCCAAAAGCGTACTCCAACACCAGATCCCAGCCGATTACCCAGGCAAACAGCTCGCCCAGCGTCGCATACCCATACGTGTAGGCAGATCCCGCCACCGGGATCATCGCGGAAAACTCCGCATAGCAGAGCCCAGCAAAAACGCAGCCGATAGCGGCTGCGATGAAGGAATAAACAACGCCGGGACCGGCGTACTGGGCGGCGACGGTGCCGGTCAGTACAAAAATACCCGTGCCAATAATCGCACCGATTCCCAACGCAATCAGGCTTCCCGATCCGAGTGACCGCTTGAGCGTGTGTTCGCCAGTTTCCGAAGCTTCGCCCAAAATGCTCGCGAGCGGTTTCACCTTCAACAAATTCGACATGCGTTTCCTTATTCCCTGCTATACAAATCGTCTGCGCCAAAGCGCGTACACCGGTAGCCCGAGCAGAACGATGCCTACTCCCGGCCAAGTGTATTGAGGCTTATACCGTAAAAGTACACCACAAATAAACGCGGCAATCACGATATAGAAACCCGGAAGAAGCGGATAACCGAACGCGCGGTAGGGCCTTGGAGCTTCTGGGCGTGTCTTTCTAAGACGGAAAAGTCCAATGATTGTTAGCACATAGAACAAAAGCACCGCGAAAATCACGTAATCCAGCAAATTACCGTACTGCCCACTCAGGCACAGCAGGCAGGCCCACAGGCATTGCAACCACAAAGCATTTCGCGGGGCTCCGCTTCGAGCATCCAGCCTTCCGGTCGCTGCAAAGAAAAGACCATCGCAGCTCATGGCATAGTACACACGCGCCCCGGCCAGCAACAGCCCGTTCACGCACCCAAAGGTACTGATCAGGATGGCGGCAGCCATCAGCTTCGCCCCCGCGGGCCCAAACGCCACCTGCATCACCGCGGTCGCCACGCGGTCCTGCGGAGCCGTGGCGATGGCGCCCAGCGGTAGCACGCTCAGATAGACCAGGTTGCAGCCAATATAGAGAGCCAGCACCACGCCCGTACCCAACGCCAGAGATAAAGGCAGGTTTCGCTTCGGGTTGGTAATCTCCCCAGCCGTAAAAGTCACATTGTTCCAGGCGTCGGAGCTGAACAGCGATCCCACCTGCACCACCGCCAGCACGGTGAACACGCCCACCAGTGCCTCCGGGCCATTGCTTCCCACCCGAACGGCATGCTGCGCCTTCCAGCCGGCGTTTGCCCAGAACGCTGCGCCAAAGTTCGCATGAATCGCAGCAGCGTTGCGTGCCACCAGCCCTACAGCGATCACCCCCAGCAGCGCCAGCACCTTCGCACTGGTAAAGATGTTCTGAACCGCAGCGCCCAGCTTCACTCCCTGTGTATTCAGCCACGACAAAAAGAGGATCACCACAATGGCTACCAGGTTGGCCGTATTCAACCCAACACTGCCCTGCCCCCAGTGCGCAATCCAGTGCTGCTGGCTGATCCCCGGAGCAAAGACACCCAGAAACTTGCCAAACGCCACCGCAACCGCCGCAATCGTTCCCGTCTGAATCACCAGAAAGAGCGTCCAGCCATACAAAAAGCCCCAAACCGGCCCCAACGCCTCGCGCAGGTAGACATACTGTCCCCCTGCCTTGGGCATCATCGCCGCCAGCTCGCCATAGCTCAGAGCACCGACAAGTGTCATGAAAGCCGTCAGCAGCCATGCTGCAATCAGCAGCGCCGGCGAACCCAGCGTCCGGCTCATCTCCGCCGGGACGATAAAGATCCCCGACCCGATCATCGAGCCCATCACAATCGCTGTCGCCGAGAAAAGGCCCAGGCCTTTTACCAAATGAGGAGAATCCTGCTGGGAGTGCACGCCTTCACCCTAGCACGGCCGGGCCGCGTTACCCCAGCAGCTCAAGGAACCGCTCCGCGACCCTGCCCGGACGCTCGCCCGGCACAAAGACTCCGCCAATCACCGCAACGCAGTCCGCTCCTGCCTCCAGCACGCTACGCGCGTTGTCCAACGTAATGCCGCCGATCGCCACCAGAGGCTTCCGGGTCAGCGCGCGCGCCTGCCTCACCCCATCCAGACCGACCACTGGCTCCGCATCTGTCTTGGTCGTCGTGGCAAATACTGGACCAATCGCAACATACGCTACAGGGCTGGCATCGGCCTGCTGAATCTGCTCCGCATTGTGGGTCGACAGCCCGACAAAGGCTCCCGGCAGCACCTTGTGCACCGCAGCCGGAGGCATATCCTTGTGCCCCACATGCACCCCCGTCCAGCCCGCCAACCGTGCCAGGTCAGGACGATCATTCAGTACCAACTGCGCGTCGCTCACCCCGGCAAACGCCTTTGTAATGGCAGCCGCATCCCGAAGCACCTGCTGCGGAGCAGCCGTCTTATCACGCAATTGCAGAAGCTTAACTCCTGCTCTCGCCATCTCTCCGGCAAAGCAGCTCACCCGAATTCCCCGGGCATCGAGCGTCGCTTTATCGACAATCACATAGAACTTCGGAAACGCCACAGCAGTAAAACTCCAGCAAAAATACGTGCAATGAGAAACGGGCCTTCTCAGGCCCGCCTCTTCTGAGAAAGAAACGTGATGCGATTACTCGGAAATCGTGTACATAGCCCGAGGACGAAGCACCCGCAACTCAGCAAGATTCAAATCCGGAGCTGCCAACCCAAACTCGCCGAATCGACCCGTACTAGGCTGCCCCTGGACTGCCACTACCGTTGGCTCTGCGCCGTTCGGTCTTGTCTTGGGGAAGTTCAGTGCGCCGGTCCCCATACAAAAGTCGTAATTTGTCTGTACGTTGTCCAAACAGTCCTGATCCTCCTCGTAGCAACTCGTTGAAGATCCGCATGCGGCATACGCAGCGGCACAAGCCTTCATCCCTGCGATCTCGGTTTTAGCGCACTCGCTTCCCGTACTTTGTCCCATCATGCTGACTGACATTAAAAACAAACCCGATACGGCAAACATCTTAATGCTCTGCAATGGTGCCTCCTTCGGTTACGCTCCCGGGTAATTCCGCGAGGGTTACCGGTACTTTAGCGCCCATACAAAGATGCTGCAATCAAAATCGCGGTCTACTTCTTTTGCCCCTCTAAAAACCGCTCCATGAACTTCGTATCGAAGTCGCCCTTGCGGAAGTCCTCATCCTGGAAGATGCGCTGGTGCAGAGGGATCGTGGTGAAGATGCCTTCCACCACGAACTGGCTCAGCGCACGCTGCGTCTTGTTCATAGCTTCTTCACGATCTTTTCCATGGCAGATCAGCTTCCCGATCATCGAGTCGTAGAACTGCGGTACCACGCCTTCCTGATACTGCGCTGTATCTACACGGACGCCGTTGCCCCCCGGAACGTTGAACGCCGTAATCTTACCCGGGCTCGGCGTGAACTTCTCCGGATGCTCCGCATTGATGCGGCACTCAATCGCGTGACCACGAATCTCCGGCAGCTCCGGAACGATCTCGCTGAGTTTTTCACCCGCCGCGATGCGTAACTGCGCCTTCACCAGGTCAATGCCGGTCACCATCTCCGTAACGCAGTGCTCCACCTGGATACGCGTGTTCATTTCGATGAAGTAGATCTCGCCGTCCTCATCCATCAGGAACTCGATCGTGCCTGCGTTCCAGTAGCCGATATCCTTCAGCGATTTCTCAATCGTCTTGCCCAGCTTGCTGCGCAGCTCCGGCGTCACCTGCAACGACGGTGCCTCTTCAATCAGCTTCTGGTGGCGGCGCTGAATCGAGCACTCACGCTCGCCCAGGCTCATCACGCTGCCATGTTCGTCGGCCAGCACCTGGAACTCGATGTGGCGCGGCCGCTCGATGAACTTCTCCATGTACAGGTCGCCGTTGGAAAACGCGTTCAGCGCTTCGGTCGACGCCGAGTTGTAGAGCGCAGGCAGCTCCTCGGCCGAACGCACAATACGCATCCCACGTCCGCCGCCGCCTGCTACCGCCTTCAAAATGATCGGATACTTGATCTTTTTCGCCGTTGCCAGCGCGTCCTCAACATCCTTCAGAACGCCATCGGAGCCCGGCAGAATCGGCACGCCCGCAGCCTTCATCGTTGAGCGTGCAGTGGACTTCTCGCCCATCATGCGCGTCACTTCTGGGCGCGGCCCAATGAACTTGATGTTCGAAACGCGGCAGACCTCGGCAAAGTTCGCGTTCTCGCTCAGCAGGCCATAGCCCGGATGAATCGCCTCTGCCCCGGTGATCTCTGCAGCCGAGATAATCGCCGGCACGTTGAGATAGCTGTCCGACGACTTCGGCGGACCAATGCACACCGCCTCATCGGCAAACTTTACATGGAGGCTGTTGCGGTCTGCCTCCGAGTACACCGCGACCGTGCGGATGCCCATCTCCTTGCACGCCGAAATCACGCGCAGAGCAATCTCACCACGGTTAGCAATCAAAACCTTACGAAACATAGATCCCTTATCCGATTGATTCAAGCTGCGCGTTGCAGCGGCGTCGCAGCCACTCGCGCGTGTACTTCATCAGCCACATAGAACTCGCGACTGCACCTACGATCGCAGTCACAAACGACACCCCCTGGCATTGGGGCTGCGTATAGACCTGAAAAGACTGAGTGGCGGCCATCAATCCGAAGATCATAGCCCATACACCGGGATTCTTTTCCGTTTGTATCGCCATCCCAGTCTCCTCAGGTCTCTGGCGTTACTTGATCGCAAACAACGGCTGGCCATACTCGACCGGCTGACCGCTCTCGACGAAGATCTTCACGATCTCGCCTGAGCCATCCGACTCAATCTCGTTCATCAGCTTCATCGCTTCCACGATGCAGAGCACCTTGCCGCTGGAGACCTTATCGCCCAGCTTCACAAACGTATCCGCATCCGGCGACGGCGCAGCATAGAAGGTGCCCACAATCGGCGACTTCACAATGTGCGCCCCGGCAAGCTCATCGGCCGGTGCTGCTGCAGCAGCAGGCGCAGCCGCAACCGGAGCTGCCGCAACCGGAGCCGCTGCGGGAATCGCTGCCGCTGCGGGAGCCGCGGCGTACGTCACCTGAGCGGCAGGCTGAACAATCGCGCTCGCGAACTTCAGAGCGACCTTTTCTTCCTCGCGCTCCATCTCGAACTCGGCAATATCGTTCGCCTTCAAAAACTCGACCAGCTCACGCAGGTCCTTCAAATCAAATCCAGATGCCATTGCTGCTCCTGTTCCTCGCAAAAAACTACAACTACAACTGCGTCCAATCTTTCGGACTGGAGGAGGTAATCACCTCACACCCCGTCTCGGTTACGACCACGGTATCTTCGATGCGGATACCAAACTCACCGGGCAGGTACACTCCCGGCTCGATCGTGATCACCATTCCTGTCTCCAGCCTTTGCGACTGGCCTGCCGCAACACGCGGCCCTTCATGAATCTCCAACCCGACGCCATGGCCCGTCGAGTGGGTAAACCACTTGTCCAGACGAGCCTTGCGAAGCACACCGCGCGCGGCTTCATCCACCTCGCCGCAGCTCACTCCGGACCGAACGGCGGCAACAGCGGTTTGCTGCGCTTCCAGCACCGAATGATACACGTCGCGCTCCCGCACACTCGATTTCCCAAGGAAAACGGTACGCGTCATATCCGAGCAGTAGCCATCCAGAACGACTCCGAAGTCCACCGTAACAAATCCCTTGCGCGGCAAACGCGCTGAGGAAGCACGGCCATGCGGCAGAGCCGAGCGCTCTCCGGAAGCCACGATCGTGTCAAAACTCATCGCCTCCGCACCAGCCTGCTTGGCCGCCGTCTCCAGCAACAGCGCAAACTCGAGCTCGGTCTTGCAGCTACGCAGCCGTGGCAACGATTCCTGAAACACACGGCAACCGAGCGCCGCCGCGGCTCTCATCCGGTCAATTTCCTCTGCGTCCTTATGTTCGCGCAGCCTGGCCACCAGACCGGGCTGCGCCTGCAGAAAGTTACGGCGCAGCAGGCCAGGCACAGCCGCTCGCATCGACTCGTACGCGGCCACGGTCGTCTCCGTGGAGTCAAAGCCGCAGCGCCGTACCCCCTGCTCCACCAGCCACTTCGTCGCCAGCAGTCCCGGGGAGCCCTTCCCGATCACCACGCGCATGCCCGCCGCCTCTGCGCGAGCCTGCTCTGTATAACGGCCATCGGTAAACAAAACCGCTTTCCCCTTGCACACGCCCACCGCACCGCTCGACCCGGTAAAACCGGAGAGCCAACGGACATCTGCACCGTGCGTTGCCACGAAACCGTCCGCGCCGGCAGCCTCCAGGGCCACCAGCAATTTCTTTCTACGGGCTGTTTTGTTCATCTTCTTCATTCTAAGGAGCCGGAGAGAAAGATGCTCACTCCCTTTGCCAGAAAGTTTTCTCTGGTCGAAAACCGAGCCGTCTGTTCGGATTTCGACCGGTATCATAGAGGAATATGCCCTTTGGTAACGCCCCGGCCAAGAAATCCATGCCGTCGCCCGGAAACCACCGTGGCATTCCTGTTGCTCGCCCGTTGGGCAGTGCTGCAAAAATTACTCGTCGTGCCTTCCTGGGAACTGCCGCTCTGGCAGCCGCAGGCGTTACCGCCTACTCCGGCACCCATGCCCGCCATGAGTTGGAAATCATCCAGCGCGAGGTACCGATTCAGGACCTTCCTGATGCCTTTGACGGCTTTCGCATCGTTCAGATTTCAGATCTTCACTACGCCGAGTACACCGAGACCTGGTTTCTGGAAAAAGTGATCTCTGAGGTCAATGCGCTCAACGCCGACCTCGTTCTCATCACCGGCGACTTCATCAGCCGTGGCCCACTCTCCAACCGCTACGCCTATCGCAAGGCGGGCGTCTGCGCCGAACTTCTAAGCACCCTCACCGCCCCCGAGCGCTACGGCTGCCTCGGCAACCACGACGTCGGCGTCGGTGCCGGCCACGTCATCGATCCGCTCGAAGCCAACGGAACCCCGATCCTGGTCGACAGTTACCGCGCCATCGAACGAGGCGATGCCCGCATCTGGCTCGCCGGAACCGACGATGCCGGAACCCGCACACCGGATCTCGACCTTGCCATTCCCAACTACCCGGACGCGCCCGTCATCCTGATGGCGCATGAGCCCGACTTCGTCGACCGCATCATCCAGCATCCCCGCTTTCCGATGATCGATATGACGCTCTCCGGCCACACCCACGGCGGACAAATCCGGCTCCCCTTCGTGGGTCCGCTCATCCTTCCGCCTCTGGGTCAGAAGTACGTCCACGGAGAGTTCCAGTTCGGCCACATGCAGCTCTACGTCAATCGTGGCATTGGGGCCGTCGGTGTTCCCTTCCGGCTCAACTGCCCCTCAGAGATCAGCATCCATATTCTTCGCCGGGCCACGACCTAAACGGTAAAGCGCCTCGCATGGACAGCGAGGCGCTTTATCAATCCCGTGCTCAACCGCAGCATTCAGCAGTTTGGGGTGCTCTACAGTTATCGCGCCCGGCCCACCGGCTTCTTGGCCGTAGCATCCACTTCAATCTCTTCAATCTGCTGCGATGGCTGGGTCACACCACTCTTCTCATCCATCCAGGCATCCAGAAGGCTTTTGCGAAAACGCCAACGGTTGCCGAGCTTGAACGCGGGCACAAAGCCTTCACTCGCGTAGCGGTATAGCGTATCGCCACTAATGCCCAGGTAATCGGCAGCCTGGCGAATATCCATCACTTCCCGAACTGCAACCTGCCCCTGCGCTGGCGTCATCTCCCCGTCTCCTCGGTAAACCTTCCGGTTTCTCTGGTGCGAGTCCTTTTGTACCCGCTTTTCCACAGGCTTACAAGCGAAATCGAAGGCCATGGTTACCGCGCCGGTCAATCGTAACGAAGAGGTCAACAGCAGCATTAGCAGAGAAGTTACGAATCAAATCCGACACCGATGCCATAAAGCTTTCGATGAATTTATCGCTGCATCTTACTGAAATGATTATTTCCACCACATAGAGCGGAGCTCTGTGCCGGTCAACTCCGTCGGCTCTCCCGGCGTCGGGAACCACAACGGAAGCTTTCGCTGCTCTGCCAGCGCCAGCACCTCCTCAATCGGACGGCGCCAACCATGCAGCGCTAGATTGAACAGCCCCCAGTGAATAGGAAAGAAGAGTCCGGCGCGCCCCGCTCCTCCCAGCTGCTCGTACGCTCGCACCGCATTCTCCGGCCCCAGATGAATGCTCGACCAAAGCGGATGGAACGCTCCAATCTCCAGCATCGTCAGATCAAATCCGTCATAGCGCGCACCGATCTCCCCATACCCATCCCAATAGCCCGAGTCCGCGCCGTAGTACACCCTGTGCCGCGCTCCCTCGATCACAAACGAGCCCCAAAGCGTCGAAAAGCGGTCTCGCAGCGACCGGCCGGAAAAGTGCCGCGTCGGCCAGGAGGTAAACCGCACCGTGCCGCCAACACCCTTGAGCTCCACCTCGGCAGACTCGGTCCAGTTCAATCCGCGGATTCGCTCTTCCGGAATCCCGAGCTTCTTCAGCCGCTGATCGACTCCGCGGGAGGTAACCCACACCGCCTGCCGCGTACAGCTAAGCTCCGAGAGCTGCTTCAGCGTCGTTGCGCCGAAGTGATCGTAGTGATCGTGCGAAACCAGCACCGCATCCAGCCGAGGCATCTGGTCCAGCTCCATCGTCGGTGCGAAAAAGCGCTTCGGCCCGAACAGCCGTGAAGGACTGGCCCGCGGCTCCCACACCGGGTCCACCAGGATGCGCGCGCCGTCAATCTCCAGCAAAAACGCGGAGTGCCCGAACCACGTAACGCGAAGACCGCTCTGCGGCGGCTCGGCGTAGCGCGAGACATCCGTCACAAACGGCCCCAGAGGCTTGCGTGGAACGGTTTCCTCACGGTTGTTCAAATAAAGCGGAAGAAGCTTCCAGATCAGGTGGAAACCACCGACCGGGGTCGGAATGGGGTTTTGATACTTCCCCTTCCGTTTCACAGCGGGCTGCAGCAGGCTCATACCTCTGCTTGGATGCCGCAACCCACGCTGCGATGCGATTTAGTCGTTGCCGTGCTGGCACGGCCATACCAGACCGCGCTAGAAGATAAAGTAGAACGGATTCGGCAGCTTAATACTCGCCGCGGCCAGCGGCTGGCCTTCCAGATCGCTCCACTGGTCCCCAACGCTGACCGCAAGCGTATAGCCTTGCTCGACCAGCCGTTTACGCGCCGCCGATTTCTCCTCAATCGCAGTCATCGACTTCTCTTCAGGCGTGCGCAGCAGCAAAGCCTGAAAGCCCTCGTATCCTGCAGCCTTCAGGTTTCTTTCCGTCGCCTCGCGCTGAGCCTCCGAGCGTCCGGTCAGAAAAAACACCGCAACCCCGGACGCGCGCGCCTGCTCGAAAAAGCGTTTGGCCCCCGGGATCGCCACGGAAGCTTCCGGGCTCACGATCCAGTGTTCAAACGCCGAGCGGATATAGCCAAAGTCCTCACGCTTGAGCTCGCAGTAGCTGGAGAGCGCCGTCTCGTCGATATCCATCACCACGGCAAGCTTCTCGCCCGGCGTTGCGGCTTTCACCGCAGCCGAAAGCGCCTGCTGCGCGCGGCTGTACTGCTGATCCAGATCCTGCCAGTAGCAACCCGAATCCCCCACGCAGTCGGCGTAATCTGCCAGCCGCATGCGAGCCACGCCGAAGTTCTCCAGCGGCTCGTCCGAACCCAGCGTCTTCGTCTCACCGTTCCAGGACTGCGCCTCACCCGCGCGCGCCTCAGCCTCCGCCATGCTGGCCCGCTGATGAGCGGGCGTCACGCCCGAGCAGGTGAGCGGGGGACCATAGTGATCGGTTGGAACCGAAGGGTTCTGTGCCGACAAAATACCTGACACCATTGCAAACGCTACCAGCCCCGCTCCCCGCACACCCCGCGCCCACTTACTCGGCATAGATCTCCTTGATGATGCTCTGGTACTTCTCATTGATCACGCGGCGCTTGAGCTTCATGCTCGGCGTCAACTCACCGCTGTCGACGTTCCACTCCTCAGGCACCACACGGAACTTCTTAATGCTCTCAAAGTGTGCCAGCGATCCATTCACCTTCTCCACAACGCCGGCAAACAGCTTCTGCACCCTCGGATCCGCAACCAGCTTCTCCGCATCGCCGGCCACAACGCCATTCTTCTGCGCCCAGCCCTCCAGCGCTTTCAGATTCGGAGAGATGAGCACGCTCACGAACTTGTGATTATCTCCGATCAGCGCTACCTGGTTCACCAGCGGATCGACCTTCAGCTTGCCTTCAATCGGCTGCGGAGCGACAAACTTGCCGCCACTGGTCTTCAGCAACTCTTTCTTACGATCCGTAATGGTTAGAAAGCCGCTCTCAAAGGTGCCGATGTCCCCGGTCTTGAACCAACCGTCCTCGGTAAACTCCTTGCGCGTAGCTTCTTCTTTCTTCCAATAACCGGTAAAGATCGAGTCGCCCCGGACCTCAATTTCTCCATCGGCGGCAACGCGAACCTCCACGTTCTCCAGCGTGGTTCCCACCGTCCCCATGCGATACCCCTCATAGGTATTGCGTGAAATCACCGGTGAGGTTTCTGTCAGGCCGTAACCTTCAAAGACACGGATCCCCACATCAAGAAACCACTCACTGCTTTCCTTACCCAGCGGCGCTCCGCCGGAAACGAAAAGTTTCGCCTGCCCACCAAAGGCTTCCCGAATCTTCGAGAAGACCAGCTTGTCCGCAATGGCGTAGGACAGGCCTCCTGGCTTCCGCCCTGCGGCCACCTCGCCACGATGTTTCGCGCCCACACCCAGCGCCCACACCAGAATCTTCTTCTTCAGACCTTCGCTCTTGCCCTCAACGGCCTGCCGCACCTTCTCAAACACACGCGGCACAGCAAGAAAGATCGCCGGATGCACGGTCTTCATCGCCTGCGGCAGCTGATCGAACTTCGCCAGGTAGTAGATCACCGCCGCATTGGCATAGAGCGCATAATCCAGATGCCGTGCCAGCGCGTGGCTCAGCGGAAGAAACGAAATGCAGGTATCGCCCGCCTGCAGGCGAAGCCCATCGGTGGAGTACCGCAGATTCTCTGCCAGATTCCTGTGCGTCAGCATCACGCCCTTCGGATCGCCCGTCGTGCCGCTCGTGTAAATAATGGAGGCCAGCTCATCGGGTTGGATCTCCGCAAGCTGCAGACGGAACTCTTCCGTCAGAGCAGACAAAGTCGTCGACGGCTTCAAAATCTCGGTAAAACTCTCTGCGCCGGAAAACTCCCCGTCGTCAAACACCGCAACGTGCTCCAGCTCAGGCAGATCGCCTGCCTGTACCAGCTTCTCGTACTGCTCCCGCGAAGAGACAAAGATAGCCTTTGTCCCCGAGTCCCGCAGAATGAACCCCATCTGCTCGGGCGTCAGCGTCTGATACAGCGGCACATCGACCGCTCCCAGCGCGAGCACCGCAAAGTCCACCACCGGCCACTCCCAGCGGTTCTCACTCACCAGAGCCACGCGGTCTCCGCGTCGTATTCCCCACCGCTCCAGCGTCTGCATCACCGCGCGCACGCGGCCCAGCATCTCCGCTCCGCTGATGGCCTTCCAACTGCCATTGGCCTGATCAAACGCTACCGCGGCATCGCCACGCTCTGCGACCTTCAGCAATACGTCATTGATTGTCTTCAGTTCCAGCATTCCAAATACTCCCTGGGGGCAACCCGCCGAGCCTACCAACCGGGCGCAAAAAACTCAAACGCACCTGCACTCCGGCGCCTGCAGCCTCTCTGGTCCGCGGCATTCTGTTGTCAGATGCCGAATCAAGCCTGCCGTATGCCCGAAAGCACTGCGGAAGCCCTGGCATGTCGCTCTAAGGCCTTTTCTATGAGCAATTAAGCCAGATCGACGCCCATTCAAATCCCGCAAGGTTAGCGCGACGGCGCGGCAGCAGCCGTGTTGCCACGTACCTTCGGGAAGTAGCCGCTGCGCGTCCGAACCTGCAAGCCGCGGTAGCCCTTCTCCTTGGCCTCGACATGTACCTGCCGGTAGCCGCCGTTCTGCGGAGGATTCGTGGAGCGGTACGAGATGGTGTACTGCGAGCGAATGTCCGCTGCCACATCACGCGTAATCCCATCCACGTCCTTCAGCGAGTGAGGAAAGTACGCCGCGCCACCGGTCTGAGCCGCCAACTCGCTCAGCACCTGCCGCGAGTGCCGCGCATCCGCATGGCTGACGTCCTCGCCAAAGAGTAATCCGATGCAATAAATCGCCGGACCGTCCATATCCTGCACACGCTGAATCGCCTGCTCCAGCGTCGCGCTCGAAGCGTTGTCATCACCATCGGTCACAATCAGCAGCACCTGTTTGGGATGCTTGGCGCTCTTCATCAGGTAATCGGCCGATGCGATCACCGCGTCATACAGCGCGGTACCACCTGCCGACTTCACCTCGCTCAATCCTCGCTCCAGCTTGGAAATATCGCTTGTGAAGTCCTGATCGATATACGCCTCCGAGCCGAAATCCACCAGAAACGCCTCGTCCAGCGGATTGGATAAACGCACCAGATCGAGCGAAGCCACATCCACGGCCTGCCGCTTGTCATACATCGAGCCGGAGCTGTCAATCAGGATACCCAGTGAAACCGGCAGATCCTCATGCCGGAAACCTGCAATTGTCTGCAGCACACCGTCTTCATACACATGAAAGGCGCTCTGCGGCAGCGAATCTACCGTCTGCCCACTCGAATCGATCACCGAAGCATTCAGGCGAACTTCATACGCGCCCGTCTGCAAGGTAAACCGGCCGTGGTCCTCCACGACCTGTCCGACACCGCCCGGCGTGCCATCGCTGCTCTGCGGAACGTTATCGGGGTCCGGCGAAGGAACAGGGTCTGAGTCGGTTGAAAGCGTAACGGAAGGCCGCGTAGCCGCCGCCGGAGCTTGTGGGGTCTGCACACTCTGCGCTTCCGCAACCACACCACCGCTGAGGCTTGCCCAAACGACCACGGCGCTGTAGAGCCGCCCCCAACCCATCCCGTTCATCCAACGGCGCATAGCTCCCCTGGCGACGTCGCACGATCGGCGGTCTTTTCCGCTGCGGCGGAGTCGTCGCTCCTCCAAATGTACGCCAACCGAAGCACTGCGTTTCTATCCTGCAAAACGTTTCTGTTAGCAGCTTCGATACGATGAGTCTGGTAGCACTTTGACAAACTCCCTACGCAAAACGTTCTTTCTCCTGGCAGGCGCCTCCGCCTGCATGGCCGCTCTTCTGGCCTATCTTCCGGCTGCAGGCCATGACCAGCTTTGGCTTCTCTACGTCGCCACACACATCCTGCACGGAGAAAAACTCTACGGGCCAACGCTGCTCGAATCCAACCCTCCGCTGATTGTCTGGCTTTCGCTGCTTCCGGCCTGGATCGCGCAACTCCTCTCCATCGAGAGTTCAACTGTCGGCAAAGCGCTCGTGCTCGCGCTGCAGGCCGGCATCGCATCGCTTAGCCTCAGGCTGCTACGGCTGCAGGGCCGTGTGCTCTCCCCCACACAGCGCGCCGCGCTGCTCTTCGTCTTCCTCGTTGTCTTCAACGTGCTCCCTGCGCGCGATCTCGGCCAGCGCGATTACCTTCTGGCATTGCTGACGCTGCCCTACGTCCTCGCAACCGCGTCCAACGCCACACGCGCCGACCTCCCCTCCACGCTGCTTGCCGTTCTGGGCTTCGCCCTCAAACCACAGCAGGCTCTGGTGCCTCTCGTGCTGGAAACTTACCTTCTGCTTCAGACGCGCTCTCTGCGTCCGCTTCGTCGCGCAGCGCCCTGGGCGTTTCTTCTGGGCGCGGCGCTGTACTTTCTTCTGATCCAGACGTTAACGCCCGCATACCTTACCCACGTCCTGCCGCTTCTGCGCGAAACCTACTGGGCCTTCGGTCACCGCACCCTGCCCCAGCTCCTTCTGGACGCCCTGGAGCTTCATCTTCTGCTCGCAGCGGTCCTTCTGCTGTATGTTCGCAGCCGCACGCGCACCCCGCAGGCCACCAGCCTTCTGCTGGCCAGTCTTGCTGCCACCTGCGGTTACTACCTGCAGGGAACGGGGTGGTACTACCAGCAGCTTCCCGCACTCACCTTTTCCAGCCTTGCTCTGGCCGAGCTTTTGCTTCAGCAAATACCGGCATGGCAGATCCGCACGCCCCATTGGCTTCCCCGCGCAACGCTCGCCCTCGGGCTGCTCGCCGTTGCCCTCACCACCCACTTCATGGGCTACCCTTTCACCCGCGAACGCAGCTTCGCAATCGAGTCTCCTGACCCGAGCTTCTTCCGCAACCTTCCTGAAGGCTCTGCGGTCATGACCGTCACCACCACCGTCGACGATGTCGTGATGCCCGCCGAACGCTGGCATCTCACCATCGCCCAACGCTACCCGCACTACTGGATGCTGCCTGCCCTGTTGCGCAACGAAGACGGCACCGCACCGCCGGCCCACCGGCTCACCTCACCCCAGTTGCAGCAGCTTGCTGCCACCCAACGACGCTACTTCCTCGAAGACCTCGAACACTTTCACCCGGCGCTCCTGCTCATCAACCGTTGCGAAGCGCCCGAGATCCACTGCCAGGTCCTCGAAGACCGGCACGACAACCTGCTGAACTGGCTGGAGCAGGACCCCGCCATCCGTGCAGCACTCACTCAATACGAGCCCCTGGGCAACAACGGCGCCTACGCAGGATTCCGCCTTCGCCCCCCATCGGCTCTCCCACCTCGGTAGAATAGAGGCAATCTCATGGCACGCTTGTATCCCTTTCACGCTCTCCGTTACGACACCAACCGCGTCAACATGGCCGACGTCGTCACCCAGCCATACGACAAGATCTCGCCCGACATGCAGGAGGCCTACTACGCGGCCAGCCCCTACAACCTGATCCGCGTCATCCTGGGCAAGAAGGAAGCCTCCGATAACGACCTGCACAACGTCTACACCCGCGCTGCGGAAACGCTCACGGCATGGCGCAAGGAACAGATCCTGAAGGAAGAGGCTGAGCCTGCGCTCTACGGTTACTCGCAGGTCTACACCGTTCCCGGCACCGACGAGGTGCGTGAGCGCCGCGGCTTCATCGGCCTCGGCCATCTGCACGACTACGCCGACAAGGTCGTCTACCGTCACGAACAGACCTTCCCCAAGCACAAATCCGACCGCCTGGCGCTCTTCAAAGCCACCCGTGCCTACTGCGAGCAGATCTACATGCTTTACTCCGACCCCAGCTTCACCGCAGAAGAGCTGATCTTCGGCGTCAAGCAGGGCGAGGCCACCAAGCCTGCCGATCTCGAAATCACCGATGAGTACGGTGTCGTGCACCGCGTCTGGAAGCTGGCCGAACCGGCGCTCATCCAGAAGGTGCTCGAAGCCATGCAGGACAAGTGGCTCCTCATCGCCGACGGACATCATCGCTACGAGACCTCTACGGCCTACATGCACGAACGCGCCGCCGAGCTCGGCATCGACGAAAAGTCCGTCGAGCCGACTCTGGATGCCAACGGCCTTCCTCAGCCTGCCTTCCCGGAAGCGGCAATGATGATGACCTTCGTCAATGCCGAAGCGCCCGGCATCACCATCCTGCCAACCCACCGCGTCGCCTTCAACCTCGACGGCTTCAGCGGCCGCGAGTTCGCGCAAAAGGCTGCGGCTTACTTCAACGTCAAAGAGATTCCCACCACGCAGAGCGGCCACTACCCCGGAGCAGCGGCGTTGCTGGAAACACTGACCCAGGAACCCGGCGTCGCCTTCATCGCCGCAACGCGCGAAGGCGACTACCTGCTCACGCCAAAGGCCGAGGCGGTTCAGCCTCTGCTGGCTAACCTCTCTCCGCGTCAGGCCGAACTGGACGTCGTGCAGCTGCACAAGGTCGTCTTGGAGCAGTTGCTCGGTCTCGACGAAGAGACCGTGCGTGCAGGTTCGAACGTTCGCTATCTGCGCGAGGCCTCCGAGGCTCTCGCACAGGTTGGCAGCGGCAACGCCGACGTCGCGTTCCTCATCAAGCCCGTCACGCTTGACCAGATGAAGGACATCTCGCTCAACCTGGAAGTCATGCCGCAGAAGTCCACCGACTTCTACCCCAAGCTTCTCTCCGGCCTGGCGATGTACACGCTCGACTAATCCCTCCGCGAACAGCAGACACCAACGGGCGCAACCGCACAGGTTGCGCCCGCTTGCCTTTGCGCCTCTTTAAGGAGAGCTACTCTACCGGCAGACGTGCCTTATAGCCATCCCGGTGAATGACCGAATACTTGAGCGGCCGCCCTTTTTCATCCTGCATCTTCAGCGGCTTGCCTTCCGCATCCACCAGGTACACCTTCACCTTGCGATACGAGCCGTCGTTCTTGGTATTCGTCGGCTTGTAGGTGACCACGTATTCATTGCGGATCGACTCATTGATCTGCGAAAAAATATCCGGCAGCTCTCCCTGGAAGATCGGCCTGAAGCTCATGCCTCCGGTCATATCCGCAAACGTCTTCATCTGGTTATCGGCCTGCAGATAGGTCATGCGCGTCATGGGCCCCATCGCTCCCCGCGCATCGGCCATCGTACGAACGAACTGGCCGGTTGAGATCGTGAAGATTGAAACGTTCGGGGTAGCCTTCACCTTGGCATACATCTGGTCCAGCGTCAGGTGCGACATGGTGTCGACACCGGTGCTGATCAGCACAATGTACTTTCGGCCCTCAATGCGCGTCAGCCGGTCCAGCGTGTCGTACAGGGCATCGAACTGATTGGTCTCGCGAAAGCCCGGAATGATCAGGCTGTTCAGCGCCTGATCCACCGTGTCTTTGTTGTTCGTAAAATCCGTCAGCACATGCGGCTTGATGTCGTAGGTCTCCACGGCGACATAATCCTCCGGCTGCATGGTGCGGAAGAAGCCGTCGGCGGCATTCTGCATATCGCGGATAAAGAAGTATGAGTTTGCGGCAAACTCCAGCAGCAGCACCACCGTGATTGGTGTTCTGGTCACCTTTACCGAGCTGACCTCCTGCTCCTTACCATCCTCCACCACCAGAAAGTTTTCGGGCTTCAGTCCCGGCACAAACTGGTGTGTCTTATCCAGCAGCACATTCACATCCAGGTTGACGATCGGCACATCCACGCGCATCGAGTACGTCGCGCCTCCGGGATTATCGACCTTCTCCTCTGCCGGTGCCGGAGGCGGAGCCACCGCGTCGTCCTTCTTCTTCGGCAACACAATGCCATCGTTGCCCATATCCGGTCCACTGGAGTCATCGGCAGCCGGCTGCGTCTGCGCAGGCTTCTGTTGACTGGGTGCTTGCTGATCCTGGGCAACGGCCACACCGGCGCAGAACAGCGTGCTCCACAGTGCGGCCACCAAAAGCTTGCCTGTTCTCATCCGTTCCCTCGGGCGTAGGTGGGTTCTCTCCAGATTAGACGGAAGAACCCCCTCTGCAGACTTACCCAGGACTTAAATGCGACACCCCTCCTCGAAAGGAGGGGTGTCCGCAAAACAGAGCGCCTCCTATCAAGGGAAGCAACCGGTGGGGGATCGTCCCGACCAGAGGCGCAGAACAATTTTGGCACAAATTATGAATTTTTCCAGAAAAATCACGTTTCGCCGATTTTGCCGCCTCCCGAAATCCTTCCCCCTCCCTGCAACGCGTTCCCCGTCCGCCGGGTAGACTGGGGCTGACCGTGCGTTTTGAACTCTTTATCGCCGCCCGCTATCTCCGTGCCCGCCGCCGCCAACGCGTCGTCGGCCTCGTCACCGGACTCTCCGTCATCGGAATCACCGCCGGAGTAGCCGCGCTCATCATCGCTCTGGCCATCACCAACGGCATGCGGCGCGACATGCAGGACCGGCTCGTCGGAGCCACCGCGCACATCCAGCTCCTCCGTCCCACCGCTGACGGCATCCGGGACTGGCGCCCCCTGCTCGACCGCCTCCGGCAGACCCCGCACGTCACAGCCATCGCTCCGGCCATGTACGGGCAGGTGCTCATCTCGCGCGGTGCGCGCTCCGGCGGCGCGCTCATCGAAGGCATCCTCCCGCAAAGCGAACGCCAGGTCGGCACCCTGCTGCAATCCATCACCCAGGGCACCGCTGACGACCTCGAGCCGGTCTCCGATCAGGACGCCGCCTCTTCCTGGGACATAGCCACGCCTCCCATCGTCATCGGCCACGACCTGGCCGACACCATCGGAGCCCAGGTCGGCGACACCGTACTGGTGACCTCGCCCCAGGGTGAGCTCACCCCCCTCGGGCTCGTGCCCCGCTACCGCCGCTTCCACGTCACCGGCATCTTCACCTCAGGCTTCTATCAGTACGACTCGGCCTACGCGCTCATGCGGCTCACCGACGCCCAGCACCTCTTCTCCGAGCCCGACCTCATCACCGTCTACAGCATCAAAACCGACGATCTATACCGCGCGCCCGAAGTGGCCCGGCAGCTTGAACAAACTGCGGGCAAAGGCTTTCAGGCACTCACCTGGATGGAGCAGAACAGCGAACTCTTCCGCGCCCTGAAGCTCGAACAGGTGGTGACCTTCATCGTCGTAGCCCTGATCGTCGTCGTCGCCGCACTCAACATCCTGATAGCGCTCACCATGATGGTGATGGAAAAGACACGCGACGTTGCTGTCATGATGGGCTACGGTGTCTCCAAGGCACAGGTCCGCCGTATCTTCCTTCTTCAGGGCCTCATCATCTCCGCCGTAGGCACCTCGGCCGGGCTCGTCGTGGGGTACCTCTGCTCCATCATCGGATCGCACTACCGCTTCATCCATCTCGATGCGAGCGTGTACTCGATCAGCTATCTCCCCTTCGCACCGCGCCTGACCGACGCCCTGATCGTCGCCGCCGTCTCTCTCGGCGTTTCTCTGCTGGCTACGCTGTATCCTTCGCAAAACGCCGCAAGCATCCTGCCCGCCGAAGCTCTGCGCTACGAGTAGTACCGCTACTTGCCGCCAGCTGGCTCCTGCGACAGCTTCGTCGTATGCACAAAGGCCAGCACCTCGTTCGGCCACGCCCCCGTGTGCTTGGAGAAGCTGAACCGCGCATTGCCCTCGGTAAAGTTATGGGCTCCCGCCTGAGTCGTCTCCGGGCCATCCTCACGCAGGCTCTGCCAGCTCTTCTCCGCCGGACGCACAATCGCGATATGCCCCGGATGCTTGCGATTCGGATTCACATAATCCAGCACCACCAGGTTGCCCTGGTTTGCCAACCGCTGCGCATCCTCCAGGTGAAACACCTGGCGCCAGCCATGGTCCACACCCTCGCGTGAGGCAAACCAGCGCCCCTGCGCGCTGGCCAGCAGCGTCTGCCCATGTTCCGGAGGACGCAGCATGTACACATCCAGCCGCTTGCCCACCGCTGCGGCAAACGCCGAGCAATGCGTATGCGGCCCCGAGCCCTGCTCCGGCGCTCCGGTCGGCTCCCCGGTCTCCCAGTTCACATGCATATTCTGCTGCCAGCGATGTTCGACATCCATGCTGTCCAGAACAGCGCGCAACCGTTCTCCAGCGGGCGTCACCACACCGCAGCAGCTTGTCACAGAAGCACGCGTCGTCTCATCCTGCGGCGAAGGGGCCTGCGCATACAGCACAGGCGTATGAAGGCAAACAAGCCCTGCGAGAACCAGCAATCGTCCCATGGAGTGCATCCTACTTCGCGTATGCTCAAACGCGCGAGGATTTCTCCAGCATGACCAATCGCCTTCGTTACGTCTCCGCCTCTCCCGAGGGCTATGCCCGTCTTGGCGACTTCGGCCACTATCTGAACACCAAGACCACGCTCTCCCCCGTTCTCAAAGCGATGATTGATCTACGCGTCTCGCAGATCAATCACTGCGAGTACTGCATGCAGCTCCATGCCGACGAGATGCGCAAGCACAACGAACCCGAGACCCGCATCGCTGCTGTGGAAGACTTCCGCAACACCGACGCCTTCACGCCACGCGAAAAAGCCGCGCTCGCCTGGGCCGAAACCCTCACCCTCCTGCCGGAAAGCCATCGCGCCACCGAGGAAGAGTACGCGGCGATCAGCGAGTTTTTTCAGGGCAAAGACCTCGCGGACCTGACCTACGTCATCGCAGCCATCAACGCCTGGAACCGCATCGGCGTTGCCTTCCGCCCCCAGTACCGCGGCCTTCCCTCCAAGAGCGAACCCTCCGTACACTGAAGATCGATGCCGACTTTGCTGGATACACAGGGCCTGACCAAACGCTACGCCGCCTTCCGCTCCGGATCAGCAGGCGTGGAGCTTTTCCGCGACCTTTCTCTCTCGGTGGAGGAAGGCGAGCTGCTGGCCATTGTCGGTGAATCCGGTGCCGGAAAAAGTTCTCTGCTGCATCTCTTCGCGGCACTCGAAAAGCCGAACGCCGGAACCATCCGACTCGGCGACCGCGAGCTCACGCAGATGACCGCCGCCGAAGCCTCCGACTTCCGCAATCGCGAGGTCGGCTACGTCTGGCAGTTTCACTATCTGCTGCCGGAGTTCAGCGCGCTGGAAAACATCGCACTGCCGCTAATGTCTCGCGGCATCGCGCGCCAGCAGGCCTTGCAACAGGCCTCCGTATGGCTTCAGCGTGTCGGCCTTCAGGCGCGCGGCGACCACCGCTCCGGCGAGCTCTCCGGCGGCGAGCAGCAGCGCATCTCCATCGCGCGCGCGCTCGTCACCGAACCCCGTCTCCTGCTGGCTGATGAGCCCACCGGCGACCTCGACAACCAGACCGCCGAACAGATCTTCGCTCTCATTCAGGATCTGCACCGCGAGCGCGGGCTCACCACCCTCATGGTGACCCACAACCTCAACTTCGCTCAACGCTGCGACCGCATGCTCCGTCTACGCAACGGACAACTCGAGCCGGTCGCCCGTACCTGATTACGCCCGTACCTGATTACGCCCGTACCTGATTACGTCCGTGCCGGACGATGCGCGCACTGCGCCGTGTTGATGCAGCTTTCCGGCAAACGCAACCGCTCCACCGGCTTGCCTTCGACCAGGTGCTGCTGCACCATCTCGCCCACGTCCTCCAGCTTCAGAAAGCCGTACCAGACCGCCTCCGGGTAGACCACCGCTACCGCCGCATGCTCGCACTGGTCCAGGCATCCGGTCTCCTGCACACGCACCTTGCCCTTCAACCCGGCCTTCTTCACCGCGTCCTTCAAGACGTCCTTAAGATGCTTCGATCCATGCTGTGCGCAGCTCGGGCGGGGCGCACCCTCGCCGCGATCATTGCCACAAACAAAAACATGATGTTCAAAATTCGGCATAGCGCGTTAGATGAGTGAAAAGCAGTGGAGGTGCGGCGAAACTTCTGCGAAAATGTACGGGTATGCTTCTTGACGACCTGACCACTATCAAGGACGACATGGTCGCGTTCATCGCCGGACACGGCATGCGCAGCATGAAGGCCTTTGTTCCCGAAGAAGTTCCCTCGGTTCTGTTTGAAGACGACGACCCCGATGGCTGGAAAGACTTTGTCGAACACGCAAAGTCTGCCTCCGTTCCGTTCATCACCATGAGCGAAGTCGTTCTGGAGCCGGAAGACGTCGCAACCCTGATCGGTCAGGTCCGCGACCAAAACTATCCGGACCACGACATGGAAGAGCTCGAAGAGGCTCAGGAGCTGACCCGGCACGTAGGCAAGGTCGGCTACATCCAGCTCAGCTTCAGCTCCGGCGGCGTTCTCTATCTCTACGAAGCCGCTACCGAGTGGTATGACCGGTTCCAGGAGTTGCTGGAAACCGTCACCGAGCTCGGACAGATCATGCTCGACGACAACGACGACGAGTAGTGCCTCGCACGAGGCTCTCTCCTGCGAGGCCTCGCGCGTCCTACTCTTCCCTCGCCTCACGGCACCGCGCTTACCCCATGCATTGGCTCACCCTCGCTGAACGGACCGGCGCCAGCCGCGCTCTGTCGGCAGAACTCGGAATGCCCGAAGCCATCGCGGCTCTGCTCTGCTGTCGTGGTCTCAATACCCCACAGCTTGCTGAGGACTACCTGCGCCCTGCGCTGGAGCAGATGCATGCGCCGCAGCTCATGCTCGGCATGAACACCGCCGTCGAACGCCTGATCGCGGCGCTGCGAGCCTCAGAGCCCATCCTCATCTATGGCGACTACGACGTTGACGGTACCGTTGCCACGGTGCTGCTCAAAACCGCCCTGGAGCGTGCCGCCTCCGCCCTTCACCTCACCGCGGACGTGCGCTACCACATCCCGCATCGCCTTCGAGAAGGCTATGGGATCCAAAGCACGCGTCTGGCCGATGCCTGGGAGGAAGGGGTTCGCCTCGTCGTCTCCGTCGATACCGGCATCCGCGCCTTCGCCGCAGCCGAAGAGGCGCGCAGACTCGGCCTGGACCTGATCGTCACCGACCACCATCTGCCGGACAGCGCCGAAGGCGTTCCGGACGCGGTTGCCGTCATCAACCCTAACCAGCCCGGCTGCCCGTATCCCTACAAAGAGCTCTGCGGAGCGGCAGTGAGCTACAAGCTGGCGCAAGCCGTCCTCGAAGCCACCGCGCGCGATGCAGAGGAACTTCGTCGCCTGCGCGAAAAGCTCCTGCCCAGCTTCCTCAAGCTACTCGCCATCGCCACCATCGCAGACTCCGTCCCGCTCACCGGCGAGAATCGCACCATCGCCTCTTTAGGCCTGGCCGAGCTGCGCACCCCCACCCAAGCAGGCCTGCGCTCACTCATGGAGCTTGCCTCCATCGACCTGAACCGCCCCATCTCCAGCTTCGACGTCGGTTTCCGTATCGCCCCGCGCATCAACGCCGCCGGACGTATGGACATCGCCTCCGACGTCGTCGAGCTCTTTCTCACGCGCGATGCCGCACTCGCCCGCACGCTAGCCGAAAAGCTTCACCAGCTCAACGAAGATCGCCGCGCCACAGAGGCCGACGCCCTGCGGGAGATCGAGATCAGGCTTGAACAGCTCGCCGGTCAGGACGAAGCGCTCGCTGCCGCCCTAACCCTCGACGACGCAGGCCTCCCCGCCCGCTGGCATCGCGGCGTGGTCGGCATCCTCGCCTCGCGCGTCGTTGACCGGATGGCCCTGCCTGCCCTCGTCATCACCCATGAAGACAACGCCGAGGGAAACTCCAGCGCGCACGGCTCCGGCCGCTCCATCGAAGGCTTCCATCTGCTCGAAGCCATCACCGCCGCCCACGACGAACACCGGCAGCAAACCGGGCATGGGCTCTTTCATCGTTTCGGAGGACACGCTCATGCCGTCGGCTTTTCGCTTCCGAGCGAAAACGTCCCAGCACTCCGCGAACGTCTTGCCGCATACTCTCGCCAGCACATGCCCGCCGAGCCGCAGACGCCTACGCTCGAATGTGATCTCGAGCTACGCTTCTCCGAGCTCACCCCGTCTTTCTACACCGCGCTCGAACAACTCGGCCCCTTCGGCAACAGCAACCCTGAGCCCATCTTTCTCACACGCAACGTTCGCCTCGTCGCGCCGCTGCGTACCATCAAAGACCGTCATCTGCGTCTCACCGTAGAAGACCCTACCGACGGCTTACGCCTCGGCGGCATGGCCTGGTCACGCGCCCGCATCGAGTTCACCGAGCTGGCCCGCGAACAGGACTGGCAGCCGGGCGACGCTCTCGACATCGCCTACCGCCTCCGCCGCAACTGGCACCCAAGCTTCGGCGGCTGGGAGATGGAAGTTCTCGCCCTCCGTTCCGCCTCGTGACGTTCCGTAACCGCACGAGCAATTGTTTGCGACCGGCTCAACGCTATTTGAGTCTTGTATACTGAGTTTTCGTGTGCTTATGGCTGCAACGAACAATACAAATTCGCGCATTTCGCTCTGGATCGTCCTCGTTCTTGTTGTCGCCATCGGCGCTTACTACCTTCTTCACGGTCGAGATGAACTTCTGATCCGCACGGCCACGGTCGAGCGGGAGGACCTGCTTTCCACGCTCGCAACCAACGGCAAGGTAGAACCTGTTGAGGACTTTCAGGCTCACGCCACCGCCTCTGCGGTTGTTGATCATCTCTACGTCAGCGTCGGCCAGCACGTTGCTAAGAATCAGCTCCTGATGCAGCTAGACGCCTCGGAAGCCGCAAGCAAGATTGCGCAGGCGCAGACGTCGGTGCTTCAGTCCGAAAGCGCGCTCAAGAACATGAAGGCGGGCGGCTCGCAGGAAGAGCTTCTCTCGGCCAAGGCAGACCTCAGCACCGCGGAAGATCAGGCTGCGGCGGCATCCGCACAGCTCAAAACGCTGCAGGCGCTCGCGACACAGGGCAACGCCTCCCCGGCTGAGGTTGCGCAGGCGCAGCAACGGCTGAACGACGCCAACGCACGCGTTTCCGTGCTGAAGGTGCGCGCCAGCTCGCGCTACTCCTCCTCGGATATGGCCAACCAGCAGGCCCAGATCGCGCAATCGCGTGCCGCACTCTCCGCGGCGCGCACCAGTTACGATGCCGTAGCCATCCGCGCGCCCTTCGACGGCACCGTCTATTCGTTGCCTATCAGCCAGTATGACTACGTACAAGCCGGCGAGGCTCTGCTCGACGTCGCCGATCTGACCCACCTGCAGGTGCGCGCCTACTTCGACGAGCCGGAGATCGGTAAGCTCGCCAAAGGCCAGCCGGTCAAGATCGTATGGGATGCCATGCCGGATCGCACCTGGCACGGACACATCCTCCAGGCCCCGACCACCGTCATCGCCTACGGCACGCGTAACGTCGGTGAAGCTCTGATCTCCGTGGATGATCCGGATGGTGTTCTGCTGCCCAACACCAACGTGACCGTCACGGTCATCACCTCGCAGCATCCTCACTCGATGAGCCTTCCCAGGGAAGCGTTGCACACCGAAGGCCTCAACAATTTTGTCTACCGTGTAGTGAACGGCCGCCTCGTTCGCACAGAGGTAAAGGTCGGCGTGGTGAACCTTACCCGCGTTGAGATTTTAGGCGGCATCAGCGAACACGACCTGATTGCAACCCGTGCCACCACGCCGGTTGATCTCTCAGATGGGCTCCGCGTGAAGCCCCAGCAGTGAGGAGGGCCTCGATGCGCTTCGTCTTGAATACATTTGCTCGTCCTGTCGCACGAATGCTTCTTACCGGAAGCCTCTTCGCCGCAACGGCAACGGCGCTTGTAGCGCAGGATCTGCACACCGCGGAGCAACTCGTCCTTACCGGGCAGGCAGACAAAGCCCGTGCCATGCTGCATCAACTCCCGTCCACCCCAGAGCAACATCTGCTGCTCTGCCGTGTTTCTGTAGCAGAGGAAGATGGTGACGCTGCTGCCAGCGATTGTGAAGCCGCCGTCGCCATGGCCAACAACAGCATCACCCAGGAGTGGCTGGCCCACGCCTACGGCCTTCAGGCACAACACGCAGGACCCTTCGGTGGCCTCAAGCTCGCAGGCAAAGTACGCATCGCACTGGAGACGGCCTTCCAGATGGACCCGCACTCGGCGCTTGCGGTCAATGACCTTGCCGATTTTTACGTCAAAGCTCCTGGAATCGTCGGGGGCGGTACAGACAAAGCGCGCGATCTTGCTAAAAAGGTGGAGTCCTATCTCCCCGAAGCGGCGCATCGCACCTACGCACTCGCAGCAGAAAAGGATGGAGACTACGGCACCGCAGAACGCGAATTCAAAGCCTTCGTCGGCGTCCGTGGATCGGCTCGCGCCTGGTGCGATCTTGGAAACTATTACTCCCGCCATAAGCAGTACGCTCAGGCGCTGGATGCTTTACAACACGCTGTCGCGGTGGACCACAACATTACGCCTACGACAGCGGACTGCGGTTTGATCCTGCTCTACGTGCACCAGCAACCCGCTATCGCTCAGCAGTGGCTCCTCGCGTACCTCAACGGTAAGGGACAGACCGACGAGCAGCCCACCTTCAAGATTCACGTCGCCCTCGGCGAGCTGCTTGCGAAACTCGGAGACAAAAACGGCGCACGCAACGAATTCGATAAGGCTCTCGCGCTTGCCTCTCACTATGCCCCGGCTCTCAAGGCTCTACACTCGCTCTAACCCCAACCGGAAAGGAGGTTCCATGAAGACGACGCTTTCTCTCGCCCTGCTGGGCCTCTTTACCGTCGCCACCCCGGCTGCCTCTCACGCGCAGGTCTCCCTGACCTCGGCCGTCGATCTGGCCCTGCGCTCCGATCCCAAGGTCCAAAGCGCGCAAGCCGATGTCGACCGCTCGAAAGCCGCGCTTGCGGAGTCGCGGGATGCGTTCATCCCGGTCGTAGGCGCCACCGCCGGCGTCGGAAAATCCACCGGCGTCCCGCTCACCGTGCCCACAGTTTTCACCATCACGGCCCAATCTCTGGTCTACAACTGGTCGCAGCGGAACTACATTCGTTCCGCTCATCTCGGCTGGAGCTCGGCGCAGTTCGCTCTCGACCAGGCGCGTGATGACGCCGCGGAAGACACCATCACCACCTACATGGGGCTGGACAACGCAATCCAGCGAAAAGCGGTCGCGCAGCAGGCGCTCGACCACGCCCAGCATCTTCTCCAGATCGTCTCCGCGCGTGTTGACGCCGGGCAGGACCCGCACATCGAGCTTCCGCGCACGCATCGCACCATGGTGAACATCCAGCTGCAGATGCTCAGCATCGACTCCGACATCGCCACGCTCTCCGAGCACCTGAACCATCTCACCGGTCTTGCCGGTGCCGTGCCTGCCACAAGCTCTGCGTCCATCCCGGCTCTTCCTCCGGTCGCCAGCATTCTTCCCTCCAGCACCGATGTGCCGGCCTCTTCCCCCTCGCTGCGCGCCGCGTTTGCCAACGCGGAAGCCAAAGCCGAGCAGGCTCGCGGCGATGAAAGCTATCTCTACCGCCCTCAGATCAGCTTCGGCGCCAGCTACTCGCGTATCACCACCAGCTTCTCCAACTACGCGACCTACTACTCGGACTTTGCCAACCCGAATCTGAGCCACAACGCTCTCTCGCTCGGCGTCCAGATCTCCATTCCGGTTCTGGACTATGCGCACCGTGCCAAAGCGCGCGAGTCCGCGGCTGAGGCCCGGCATGCTCATTTTGATGCCATCAACGCCCAGAACACCTTCGAAGAAGGTCGCCTGAAGCTGGCCAAGTCCGCCTCCGTCCTGGAGCTGCAGACCGAAGCCGCCCAGGACGACGCGGACGAAGCAAAAGATTCGCTTGAAGCCGTCTTGATCCAGCTACAGCCAACCGCCGGCAATCAACCGGCAAATACAGCTATTCTCACCCCAAAAGACGAGCAGAACGCCCGCCTGAACATTGCCCTGAAGCAGATTGACCTGCTCAAGGCCAGGCAGCAGCTGCTTCAGACAGAAATCATGCTGATGCGTCAAACAGGTCAGCTTGCAAACTGGCTCCACTCCGCCCCGACGGCGCCCTAAGCCGGCCCACTCCGGACAACTTGAACCATCACCAAATCCACCCGGTCCTTGTGGACAAAGTGGTAAAATTGAGACCTGTGAAGCCCCTCAAAACACTGCTCCTGAACCCGCCCTCCTTTGAGAACTTCGACGGTGGAGCCAGCTCCCGTTGGCCCGCCACTCGCGAGATCGAATCGTACTGGTACCCCGTCTGGCTGACCTACCCTGCCGGCATGCTCGAAGGCTCGCGCCTTCTCGATGCTCCGCCACACCATATCTCCGCCGACGAAACCATCCAGATCGCAAAGGACTATGAGTTCCTGGTGCTCTTCACCTCGACGGTAGGCTGGGCCGGTGACCATGGTCTTGCGCGCGCCATCAAGGCCGCCAACCCCTCCATCAAGATCGCCTTCGTCGGTCCGCCGGTAACCACCGATCCCGATCGTGCGCTCAACGAGTGCGAAGTCATCGACTTCATCTGCCGCCGCGAATTCGACTACACCATCGTCGAGTACGCCAACCGCAAGCCGATCAACGAGATTCTCGGCCTCTCCTACAAGGATGAGAACGGTGTCATCCAGCACAATCCGGATCGTCCGCAGGTGGAAGATCTCGACGCGATGCCCTGGGCGACCAAGATCTATAAGCGTGACCTCGACGTCACGCGCTACAACGTGCCGTTCCTTCTGCACCCGTACATCTCGCTCTACTCCACCCGTGGTTGCCCGGCGCAGTGCACCTTCTGCCTCTGGCCCCAGACCCTTTCCGGTCACGCATGGCGTAAGCGCTCCACCGACGATGTCGCGGCCGAGATGAAGTGGGCCAAGGAGAACTTCCCCCATGTGAAGGAGTTCTTCTTCGATGACGACACCTTCAACATCCAGAAGGACCGCACCATTGAGCTCTGCGCCAAGCTGAAGCCGCTCAACATCACCTGGAGCTGCACCTCGCGTACCACCACGCACCGCGAGACCCTCAAGGCCATGAAGGACGCTGGCTGCCGCCTGCTCATCGTGGGCTTTGAGTCCGGCGATCCGCAGATTCTAAAGAACATCAAGAAGGGCTCAACCGTTGAGCGCGCTCGCGAGTTCGTCAAGGATTGCCACGACCTCGGTCTCGTCATCCACGCCGACTTCATCCTCGGCCTGCCCGGCGAAACCAAGGAGTCGATCCGCAACACGATCGAGTTCGCCAAGCAGCTTGACTGCGAAACCATTCAGGTTTCCGTAGCGCACGCCTACCCCGGCACCGAGTTCTACGAACTGGCCGAGAAGAACAACTACATCACCAACAAGAGCATGAACGATCACGGCGGACACCAGATGGCACACATCGAGTATCCGGGCCTGCCCGCTGACTACGTCATGGAGATGGTGCACAAGTTCTACGACGAATACTACTTCCGCCCCAAGGCCGCCTTCCGCGTGGTCTGGAAGGCAATCGTCAATCGTGACGTTCCCCGCCTCTACGAAGAAGCCAAGAGCTACATGAAGCTGCGCAAGGAGCGCAACGAAATGGTGCGCAAGGCTCGCGAAGAAGCCGCTGCAAAGCAGCAGGAATCCGTTTCGATGAACGCGTAATCTACGCTCCTTCCGCTTAAGCGAACAGGGCCAGCCTTCGGGCTGGCCCTGTTCGCTCTTCGCCCCATAAAACGCTGCAGCCTGCAAACCGAGGCAACGGCAGGCACTTCAGGCCAAACAGGAGGCGTACACTGTAAACAGTACGATGAACTACAAGCTCACGCCTTCGCAGTACGCCATCCTGCTCGCCATCATGTTGACAGCCTCCCTCGGTGACTCGCTACTGGCACGCGGCATGGCCCAGATCGGCGAAGTCGACCTGCATCACCTGCAGCTGCTCTGGAAGGCTCTCTTCAATCCCTTCATCGACGTCGGCATCCTTCTTCTCATCGGCTTCTTCGCCTTCTATATGACGGCTCTCTCCTGGGCCGATCTGACCTTCGTCATGCCAGCCACCGCCTTTGGCTACGTTGTCGTCGCCCTGATCTCGCACTATTGGTTGCACGAGCACCTCAGCCTCTCGCGCTGGCTGGGCATCGGCCTGATTACCTGCGCCGTCGGCTTCGTCGCCAACGGTCCTTCGCGCACCGAACCCGAAGCAGAGACGGTGCCCGAAGCAAAGACGGTAATAGACCAGTCAGCAGGCCGCTAAAGCCTGCCTCCCGCTAGTGCCATCCAGACACCTTGGCCCAATGCAGGAACGATCCTCCCATCCACAGCAGGAGTAGCAGCGGCACTGCGGCCAGCAACATCAACCCGCAGAAGAGCACGCCCAGAAAGACCCAATCCCTCCACCGGTCTCGTCTCCCGGTTGAGATCGAGCGCTCCAGCAGATGAAAGTTTCTGCGATTGGCTCTCCAGCCGATGTCGAAGACATTTCCCAGAAATGGCACCAGACCGACCCCGACTTCGATCACAAGGTTCGCAATCATGCGCGCCAGCGTCACCATCGGAACCCCGCGCACAAACGCAGCCAGCACAATGATGGCGCTCGCCGCTCCGGTCAGCAGATCCCCAATGCCCGGCACAAAGCCGATAATGCCGTCCAACCCGAAACGAATACTCGTTCCGGGAATACGAAACCACGTATCCAGCACACGCGACAAGAGATCGAGGTTCTCGTCCGAGAACGTCCCCCCCGCGCCGCCGAGCCGATTTTTCGGCACATTTCCCGGCGGCAGAATCTCAGGATGAAAAGTATCTTTCTCCACAGTTTGGCTCCAGCCTCGTTGGATGCTACAATCAAACTCGATACGGCGGCTATAGTTCAGTGGCAGAACGCCGCTCTGTGGCAGCGGATGTCGTGGGTTCGAACCCCACTAGCCGCCCCAATCACCTCCCCCCTAACAGATGGGTTGAATCTGCGCCGGGACGCAAGCTCTCCGTGTGCTCTCCGGAGAGTGTCTGATTGCAGCGAGCCGTATACGCAACTGCCTCCGACCAACCAGCCATGCGGCAGATCTTTTGCGGCACCTCGGGCTGGGCCTACCCCACATGGAAGCCTGAGTTTTACCCGGCGACCGTCCGCTCCAAAGACTTCCTTTCGTATTACGCCTCGCAGCTGACCTCCGTGGAAGTGAACTACACCTTCCGCAGCCTGCCCCGGCCGCAACAGCTGGCGGATTGGCTGGCAGCGACTCCGGAAGGCTTTCGCTTCAGCTTCAAAGCCCCGCAACGCATCACGCATTTCTCGCGCCTCCGCGCGTGCGAGCCCTTTGTGTCTGAGTTTCTCGCGGCGCTTGCTCCCGCAATCGATCAGGGAAAGCTCGGAGCCCTGCTCTTCCAGCTTCCGCCCAACTTCAAGGCCGATCACGAGCGCCTTGCCGAGTTTCTCCGTCTGCCCGAGCTGCAAGGCCCTCATGCCCCCAAACTCGCCTTCGAGTTCCGCCACGAGAGCTGGTTCACCGAGCAAAGCTACGCCCTGCTTCGCGAGCAGAACGTAGCCCTCTGCATCGCAGAGACCGAAGACCTCTCCACACCGGAGATCCACACCGCTTCGCACCGCTACTTCCGCTTTCGACAACCCGGCGGTTACAGCCCCGCGCAGATCACTCAGCTTGCCCAGCGCCTCACCGCGACCCCCGGCAGTACCTTCGCCTACTTCATGCACGAGGACGAGCCTACCGGCGCGCTCAATGCGCAGACTCTCCTGCAGGAGATCGCATGACGCTCAATCCGCAATGGCGTGACGGCCTCCCCGTCTTCCACCCCCGGCGTTACTGCAACAACGGCCACATCCAGACCATCGCCGGCAACTTTCTGCCGCGCCCGCATCACGGCCTCCCCCCTGCCACGCAGCACCTCGTAGAGGTCTCCCCCGCGCGACACTCGCAGATCGCCAGCCAGGTCCGCTGTGAATGTCACTGGCAGCCGGTAGAGCGGCGTCGCGAGAGCCTGACCGTGCTTGTGCTGCATGGGCTGGAAGGCTCCTCCCGCTCGCAATACGTTCTGGGCAACGCCTCCAAGCTCTGGTCCGCGGGCTGCAACATCATCCGCATGAACATGCGTAACTGCGGCGGCACAGAGCGCCTTACCCCTACGCTCTACCACTCCGGGCTCTCGAACGACGTGCTGGCAGTCATGCAGCACTTTCTCTCAACCGAAGACCTCACACGCTTCGCCCTCATCGGCTACTCCATGGGCGGCAACCTCGTGCTGAAAATGGCAGGCGAGCTTGGCCAGCACACGCCGGAAGCCCTGACCGCGGTCGTCGGTGTCTCACCGGCTGTGGACCTCGGAGCCTCGGCAGACGCGCTGCATCGCCCCGCCAATCGTATCTACGAGTGGAAGTTCCTGAACTCGCTGGTGAACCGTTATCGCCGCAAAGCGATGCTTTTCCCGCGAGCCTTCGATCCGATGCGCGCCAACGGCGTTCGCTCCGTACGCGACTTCGACGAACGCATCACCGCGCTCTACTCCGGCTTCCAGTCCGCCAACGATTACTACGACCGCGCAGCCGCCGCACGCGTTCTCGATCGCATCGCCGTGCCCACGCTCATCCTCCACGCCAGCGACGACCCCTTCATCCGCTTTGAAGCAAAGACGCTCGCCCTGATCGAAGCCAACCCCAACATCGACTTCCTCGAAACGGCTCACGGCGGCCATTGCGCCTTCCTCGCCGAGCCCCAGCAGCAACTTGGCTACGACGGGTATTGGGCTGAGCACGCCGCCATGCGCTTTCTCTTGGCCCATCAATCTTTCGGCTCAGATCGCGTATCCTAAAGCGATGCTCGCTGAGTGGACCGCTGATTGCTCTGAAGATTCTCCGACCCTGGTCGTACCCTGGGCCGATCCGGAGAGTGGCCTCCACTTCGTCGACCTGCGCGCCGAGCCCTACGACATCTCCGAGATTCACGAAATCGAGCACTACCCCGCTCTCGGCCGCGCCCTGCGCTCGCTCAACGCTCTACGTTCTCCGCTCTTCACCGCCAAGTGCGACGCATGGCCGCTCGAAGACGAAGAGATGCTCGCCGGTCTGCGCCTGGAGCTGGATCTGGACGACACCGCCTCACTGCACGGCCTGAGTGGCTACATCGACATCCTCTGGCGTGACCGGGCCCTCTTTGCATCGGCACATCAGCAGCAGGACCGGCTCGATAAGCTCGTCCGCCGGCTCGCCCGGCTCACCCACCCTCACGCCAGCGTCGAGCTCACGCTCCGGCCCGCGGTGCTGGAGCGCGAAACCGTCCTCGAAGGCTTTGCGGTCACCGTCTACGTCACAGCGGTTGCTGCCGACGCTCCCTCCGCACTGCGAGAGTGGGAGCTGGCGCTTGAAGACATTGTGACTGTCTTGCGTGCCCGGGAGTTCGAAGTTCCCCGCACGTCCGCTACAATCGATTAGTCCCTGCGCCGGGGGACGCGTAGCTCAATTGGATAGAGCACCGACCTTCTAAGTCGGGGGTTACAGGTTCGATCCCTGTCGCGTCCACCATCTCCGCAACCAGGGATCGCCCCTGCCTACATCTCGACCGCTTCCTTCTCTTCCGCCGTCAGGTGGTGCGGCTTCTGTGGATGCTTGCGGCTATATCCTGTTGCGTGGCGCAGCCCTGCAAGGCCGATCAGCACAAGCTGCAGAATGCAAACGCCGTCCCAGTTCCAGCGCGACCAGGCCATCGTCGCCAACGCCGAGCCCGCTGCGCCGCCAATGAAGTACATCGTCATGTAGACCGTGTTGATGCGCGAGCGCGCCTCCGAGCCCAGGCCGAAGATACGCGTCTGGTTAGCCACCTGCAGCATCTGCTGCCCCATATCCAACACCAGCACGCCCAGCACAAGCGCAGTCAGGCGCACCGCGATGCCGCCGTGCAGCTTGTCAGCCCCCCACAGCACCAGCAGAGCCACCGTGAAGATCGCTCCCGCCACCGTCACCACATAGCGCGTGCCGTGTTTATCGGAAAGCCGTCCCGCAATCGGTGCAACGGTCGCCCCGGCAGCGCCGACGATGCCGAACGATCCCGCTACGCCCGGTCCCAGCCCCATATGGTCATGCAGCATAAACGCCAGCGTCGTCCAGAAGCAGGAGAAGGAGGCGAAGCTGAGCGCTCCCATCATTCCAGCCTCTCGCAGCAGCGGCTCCTTCATATACAGCGTGCCCAGCGAGCGAATCGTCTGCCCATAGCTCAGCTTCTGCTTCGGCTCCAGCTTCGGCATCAACCGCCCCATGATCGGCACAAAGGCAAGGTTCATCACCGCGGCAGCGAGAAAGACCACGCGCCAGCCATGCCAGCCGCTCAGCCATCCGGCAAAGGTACGCGCCAGCAGAACCCCCAGCAGCAGGCCGGTCATCACCGTGCCAATAGCCTGTCCACGACGCTCCTTCGGTACCAGGTCCGGCGCAATCGGCAACGCAATGTGCGTCACAGCGGCAAACAATCCGACCAGAATACTGGCCAGCAGCATTGCGGTAACGTTCGGCGCCATCGCGGCCAGCAGCAGCGCCACGGAGACCGCGGCGTAAAGGCGCATCATCAGGCTGCGGCGCTCGGTAATATCCCCAAGCGGCACCAGACAAAGCAGGCCGGCGGCATACCCTACCTGGGTCATCGTTGCGACAAAGCCCATCGCATGCGGCCCGGCATGGAAGCTCTTGCCCATGACCAACAGCAGCGGCTGGTTGTAATAAATGGAGCCCACGCCCACCGCGCAGGCAAGGCCGAGAAACGGGAGAACGCCCCGTCCGCCCTTCGTACTATCGGCTTGATCTGTCATTGCGTCTTCTCTCCTCCAGTCTACGCGGCGGCAAAGGAAAAGCAGAGGTTTCTGAAAGATCTATCGGAAAGAACTATCATAGAGAGGAATGGCAACGATGGCTCACAACCCGGCGGAAACAGAGACGATCGCCATCGCCATGTCCGGCGGTGTCGACTCTTCAACGGTCGCGGCGATGCTGCGCGCCGAAGGCTACCCGATCGTCGGTCTCACCCTTCAGCTCTGGAACCAGCGCCGCCTCGCTGGCCGGGAAGGCATGCCGGAGTCCGTGCAGGGCCGCTGCTGCTCCATCGACGACGTCTACGACGCCCGGCGGGTTGCCGAGCAGCTCGGCATCCCCTACTACCTCGTCAACGCACAGGAGCGTTTCGAGGACGAGGTCGTTCGTCCCTTCGTCGACGAGTACCTCGCAGGACGCACCCCCATCCCCTGCACCCTCTGCAACAACCACCTCAAGTTCGACCAGCTTCTGGCCACCGCTCGCGGTATCGGAGCCGAGCGCATCGCCACCGGGCATTACGCGCGCAACCGTTTTGACGAAGCACGCAACCGCTGGGTCCTCTCCCGGCCTGCGGACAAGAGCAAGGATCAAACCTACTTCCTCTTCGGACTCACGCAGGAACAGCTTGCACGTACCCTTTTCCCCCTCGGCGAGATGGAAAAGCCTGCCGTGCGCGCACTCGCGGCCGTCCACGAACTCGAGCTGGCACAAAAGCCTGACTCGCAGGAGATCTGCTTCATCCCCGGCGGCTCCTACTCGCACTTCCTCCACGCCTACCTGGAGGAACAGGGACGCACC
Organism: Acidobacteriaceae bacterium; assembly: GCA_028283625.1. GTDB lineage: Bacteria > Acidobacteriota > Terriglobia > Terriglobales > Acidobacteriaceae > Granulicella. The sequence continues at coordinate 61,026 of JAPWKG010000006.1, forward strand.
ATGCCAGATTCGGCCGGTGAGCTGGTCAACAGCAGCGGCGAAGTGCTGGGGCAGCACGAAGGCATCCACGCCTTTACCGTCGGGCAGCGCAAGGGTCTCGGCATCAGCTCACCGAACCCGCTCTATGTGCTCAAAATCCACCCCGACTCGCACCGCGTCGAAGTCGGCGAAGACACGCAGCTTTACACGCGCCAGCTCCACGCCAACCGTCTCAACTGGGTCTCCATCGCGGAGCCGTCTGAGGCGATACGCGTCAGCATCAAGGTGCGCCACCGTCACGAACCCGCCCAGGCCACGCTCCGCGTCACCGGGCCCGATACGGTTGAAGCCGAGTTTGACGAGCCGCAACGCGCCATCACCCCCGGCCAATCCGCCGTCTTCTATCAAGGGGACGAAGTCGCAGGCGGCGGCTGGATCTACTAGCCCTCCACCTGATCGTGAAAGCAGAGCGGCTGCGAGAGATCTCTCGCAGCCGCTTTGCTTTCACGCTTTCCGGTCCTATGCATCCCGATTACAGATCGTAACGATCCGGCCGCGCCTTCGGCTTGAACGGGGAGCGTTCGAGCAGCGTCTCTAACCCCGCCTTCAGACCCGCGATAATGCCTGCCACCTGACGAACCGGCCCCTTGATGCTCTCCTGCACCGTGCGGGAAACCTCATAGGTGGTCGTCAACGCGTCGGTCACAATGCCGTCCACGCGTGAGACCTGCACACGCGAGCGCTCATTGATGTCCTGCACCGTGCGATTCAGTTCATCGATCGTGGACGCCATCTCATCCACCTTCGTGCGCACCACATAGCTCACCTGCTCAGCATTCGCGCTCATCACGCGCACGCGCGGACCAATCTCATCGATAAGCGCATCGGCCTTGGCCAACACCGGCGCACTCTTTTGCTGGAACGCGTCCGCAACGCCGTCCATCTTACGAATCAGCTTCCAGGCCGCACCTGCAGCCGCGATCACCGCAACAGCCTGCATCACCATGCACAGCGCAATCACGCCCAGAAACATCGAGGCGTGATGCGTATCCTGATGCACGCCTTCCTGCAACATCACCATCGCCAAAGACCCAAACGCTGCAGTCAACATGTACACCACCTTCACTCAGAAATCAGTTCCACTCTACGAAGGAGAGAGGTCTCGTAGCAAGTAAGCGGGCCGGCCCGAATTCCTCGAACCGGCCCTCCCTGTGTTTCGGTTGCCTTTTCCCTTGCAGGCTGCTGCTTAGGAAATCTCTGCCGTCTTATTGGAGTAGGCTTCCTTGCCGGCTTCTACTGCAGCCGCTACTGCTTCCTGCTGGTTTTGAACGACCTCTTTCCCACGGTCTACATACTGCGTCCACTGGGTGCGGCCCTTCTCGTAGTATTCCTTGCCTTTATCGGCATACTCGTTGGCGGTCTGCTTCCCCTTCTTCAGGTACTCTTTGCCCTTTTGCTTGCCTTGCTCCACGTATTGCGAGGCCTGTTCCTTACCCTGAGAATAGAGAGCATTGGCGCGATCCTTGGCTTCCAGTGCTCCAGCCTTCAGATCTTCCCGGGTCTCCTTGCCTGCCTTGGGCGCATACAACACACCCACTACAGCACCGATGCCCAGTCCTGCCAGAAACCAACCAAACCCGCCTACGCCGTTGTCGTTATTCGCCATCGCTTCCTCCAAAATCATATTTCCCGCGAAGGCACACGCTAATTGCGCACACCATCCTCGGCGTCTGTTAAGACAGATGCCCCCGCTCCAATGCGGGTTGTGTAATTCTACGGCCTGAAAATTTATTGTGGGGCACTTGCAGAAAGAAGGACATCCCTTGCATCCTATGCGTTTAGATGCCGTAAGGAGGCCATCACATGACCATAAGAGTTTCGATGGAGCGCATGGCGCTCACCGTAGCGCTGAGCGCTGTCGCACTGACCGCTGGCTGCAAAAAGACGATCGATGACGCGACCCTTGCAAACAACGTCAAGCAGGCTCTCGCTGGAGACCCCTCGATCGCCCAGCAGCCCCTTCAGGAGACCGTCGTCAACGGTGTCGTGACCCTCACCGGCACCGCAACCGATGACACCGCACGCTCCGTCGCCGCGCAGGATGCTGCACGCGTTGCCGGCGTCAAAGAGGTTGTCAACAACATTGCTCTGCCCGGCGCAGCCCCCACGCCCACCATCACCACCCCGGAAGCTCCCGCCTCGCCTCGTCCCGCTACAGAGTCTGAGAAGAAGAGCATCGCCGCCAACAAGCCCCTGCCTCCGCCGCCTGCGGCACAGCAAAAGCCGGCGACTCCGCCGCCGCCTCCGGCTCCGGTGGTCCGTAACATCACCGCACCCGCGGGTACGCCGCTCTCCATCCGCATCACGGAAACGCTTAGCAGCAAAGACACCCAGGCCGGCACGCCCTTCAACGGCGTGTTGAACAGCCCGGTCGTCGTCAGCGGTATCACCGTGCTGCCCTCCGGCTCCCCTGTCTCCGGCACCGTCGTAGACGCCAAGGACGCTGGCCACTTCAAGGGCAACTCCCTGCTCGCCATCCAGTTGACGGCGGTACGCCGCAAGGGACAGCTGCTTCCTATCTCCACCGACGTTTACTCCGTCGAGGGTAAGGGCCGCGGCAAGAACTCGGCACTCAAGATCGGCGGCGGCGCTGCAGCGGGCGCTCTGCTCGGCGGCCTGATCGGCGGCGGTAAAGGCGCAGGCATCGGCGCACTGGCTGGCGGCGGTGGCGGTGCTGCATACCAGGGCTTCACGCGTGGTGAGCAGGTAGAGATTCCGTCGGAGAGCGCACTGCGCTTCCGCCTCTCTGCCCCCATCACCATCCAGACCACGGAGACACCGTCGGCTGACACCGCGACTCCTTCCACGGGCCTGCAGACACGCTAACGGAAGCAGTATCCGCGCTTCGGGCCAGGGGCCTCGCCATCTTACGGTGAGGCCCCTTCGCTTTGCCGCCGGTCAGGAATCTTTCTGGCTCCGGATGGAGTCTAACCAGCAGTCACGCACGCATCGCTGCACGCGCTGCCGCCTTCCAAGCAACACACTCTAACGCTGAAGGACGCCTCTGCTTTGACTCGCCTTACTCATGCCCGCACCACCGGCTTTCTCAGCCTCACGCTGCACGCGCACCTCCCCTACGTCATCAACCACGGCACCTGGCCGCACGGTATGGAGTGGCTTCTTGAGGTCGCAGCGGAGACCTACCTCCCGCTGTTGCGCGTCCTGCGCAGGCTCCAGAGCGACAACATCTCGCTGGCCTGCAACCTGAATCTCTCACCGATCCTTCTCGAGCAGCTCGCTCACCCCGCCTTCAAGGCCGAGTTCCCGCGCTACCTTGAACGCAAAATCGCCTCCGCAGCAGAAGACGAGTCCTACTTCCGCACCATGCAGGAAGAGCACTACGCCTCTCTGGCTCGTTACTGGCAGAGCTTTTTCTCTGAGGCGCTGGCTGACTTCAAAGCGCTCGACGGCGATCTCATCGCAGGCTTCCGCGCCTTTCATCAGGAGGGGGCCCTCGAAATTCTCACCTGCGGCGCCACGCACGGTTACATGCCCCTGCTGGGAACCGATGAAAGCCTTCGCGCCCAGATACGCGTCGCCGTGCAGGCGCATAAGCGACATCTCGGCACGACACCGCGCGGCATCTGGGTGCCTGAGTGCGGCTACCGTCCCGCCGGTTTGTGGAACTTTCCTGTCGCCGGCCCCGACGGCTCTCTCCTCGGCCCCGGCACCAATCGCATCGGGGTCGAGCAGGCTGTCTCCGAGTCCGGACTCGACTACTTCTTCGTCGACACGCACCTGGTCGAACGCAGCGCCGCCATCCACTCACCCTACGACCACGGCGCCGCCGAAGACGAGCTGCACCTGCCCCGGACAGCCGACGCGCGCCGCCTCTACCAGCCTTACTTCGTCGAAGGCCCCTACGCCAACCCCGAAGCCCGGAAGTACGCCGCCACGGTCTTTCCGCGCGACCCCTACACCGGCACGCAAGTCTGGTCAGGCGACACCGGCTACCCCGGCGACGAAAACTATCTGGACTTCCACAAGAAGCGCTGGCCCGGCGGACACCGCTACTGGCGAGTCACCGGCAGCCACACCGATCTCGGTGCCAAAGAGCCTTACTTCCCCGACCGCGCCGCCGAGCGCGTTCAGGCCCACGCCTCTCACTTCGTCCACCTGGTCCGTTCAGCGCTGGAGCGCAGCCTCCACGACGACGTGCCTCCTATCCTCTCCGCTCCTTTCGACGCAGAGCTCTTCGGGCATTGGTGGTTTGAGGGGCCGCAGTGGCTTGAGGCCGTCGCCCGCATTCTGCACGCGCAGCAAACGCACGATGACCAACCCGGAATCGAGCTCATCACCAGCGCGCGCTACCTGGAGCAGTACCCTCGCGCAGGCTTTCTCGCCATGCACGAAGGCTCCTGGGGAGCCAACGGCAACAACGAGGTCTGGCTGAATCAGGAAACCACCTGGACCTGGCAACAGATCTACCCCATGGAGCTTGCCGTACGCTCCTTTGCCTCCGATCCGGAGTGGAAGCAGAACCCCTGGCGCAAACGCGTGCTCCAGCAGCTCTGCCGTGAGCTCTTGCTGATGGAAAGCTCTGACTGGCAATTCCTCATCACCACCGGCGCCGCGCGCGATTATGCGGAAACCCGCTTCCGCACCCACACGGCCTACGCCAACGAGCTCACGCAGATTCTCGAATCGCACACACAAACGCCGGAACAGGAACAGAAGCTCGCAGAGATTGAGGAGCGCGATCGCATCTTCGTCGATCTCGATCCTTCGTTCTGGGAGAGAGGAGCCCACGCCGTACGCAGCGGTCCCTACACCGTTACCGAAGATCTTCCTGAGATACCGGCAGCAGATCCCGGCCTGACTTCGGAGCTCACTCCCTCCTCCTGATTCATTCCTTCCGTCCTGCTTCCTTTGCTCTCAGGCACTGGCATGGCGGGCTCGCAACAGCGCCGCTCACCACACCTCACTCATACGCGCGCGGCCTTGCACACCTCCGCCGGTGTCGCTCACTGTGATGCATCGAGCGACACCGGCTTGCTCACGGCGGCATCTTCGCTACACTGCCAGTACGACGGCAAAACAGAGCCGCGCAGAACTCATGAATCTTTTTCTACTTCGCCACGCTTCCGCCGGTACTCGTCGAGCAAACCCTTTGCTCGACGTCAAACGCCCTATCGACAAGGATGGGAAGAAGCATTCTCTGTGCCTGGCACAGGTGCTGAACAACATGCAGATCGTCTTCGATCTCGTGGTTTCCAGCCCGCTCAAGCGCTCACTGCAAACCGCTCAGCTCGTCGCGACCGAAACCGGCTACGAGCAGAATGTTCTGATCTCCAACGCGCTTGCGCCCTCGGCAACCTTCTCACAGTTCCAGCGCATGTTGCGCGAGTGTGAAGGGCACGAGAACATTTTGATCGTGGGGCACAACCCCAACATCACAACCTTCCTCAGCCAGTTGATCGCGCCAACCGCAATGCCCGGCGAGTCTCCCGAGATTGCGCGAGTCCGCATGAGAAAGGGCTCCCTCGCGCGGCTGAACTACCAGCGCGGACCGGCAACTCTGCAATGGCTGCTCGACCCGCGCATGGTGCGTGGCCTTTACACCACCTCGATCAAAAGCTCGCGGCGAAAGACCTCGCGGAAGTAAGGCGCTTCCTTCTTCAGGGACCATTGCTCCAGCTCCGCCCCACCTCGTGTCGGGTGGAGCTCCAGCAGCACGCGCTTGGGAAAGACCTTGACCCCCAGCTTCAACACCGAGGCGCCGCGATCCTGATTGAGCGCCTGCGCCAGACGCAGCAGCACAACCGCACGCACCACATGGCTGTGCTCCTCCACCGGAACCGCGCGCATAGGACGATCCATCGGCTCCGGTCTGCTCTTACCCAGATAACGCGCCAGCGCCGCTACAATCGCCCGCTGCTCCGGCGAGAAGCCAAAGATCTCCGAGTTCGCAATGATGTAATGCGTATGCCGGTGATGCCCCTGGTGGTTCATAAACTTGCCCACGTTCTGCATCATCGCCGCGGCCTGCAGCCACAAACGATAATCCGGCGGCAGCTCATGCACGCGTGCCAGGCCATCGAAGAGCTGAATCGTATGCTCGCGCTCCGGCTCTGCCTTCTTCAGGTCCACGCCATACCGCTTACAGACTTCAATAACGCCTTCCCAGCGTTCTGTCTCGATTGTGCGATGCGCTGAGGTCTTGGTATCGATCTCTGCCAGCATCGCCGCGAGAATCCCATCGCGCAAACCAAGCGGAGAGTAGCGGAAGCCTTTCAGCCCCATCCGCTCCAGCAACGTGGCATACACCTGCGCGCCGCCTACGATAATGTCCGCGCGGCGCGGTCCGATCCCCGGCACAGCAGCGCGCTCCGCGTTGCTCATCTTCATCAAACGGTCCGTCAGCTTGCGGACGTTCGGCGTATCGGCATGCATCAGCTTGCCCAGAGCCGTGCGGTTGCCCGCGCGCTTGCCCTTGACCGCCTTCTTCGCCGTCTTGCCCGCCGCCACACCATGTTCCAGCGCAAACGCGTTGCTGGCCTCCGCCAATGCCGAGGCTGTGCCAGAGGTCGCCAACACAACATCGATCCGGGGCTTGCCCAGCTTGCGCTCTCCACGCGCCAGCTCCCGGTCAATGAATTTTTTCAGACGGCCAAGATCTTCCTTCGACGGCGGGTCCTGACGCAGAAACTCCTGCTGCAGTCGAACCGCACCCAGCGGCAGGCTCACCATGTTTTTAATGCGACCGTGTTCGCTATGCGTGATCTCGCAGCTTCCGCCACCAAGATCGACCATCAGGCACCGGCCGCGAGCCTCTGGCTCATGCGTCACCACTCCCAGGTGGATCAGCCGCCCCTCTTCCAGTCCGGAGATCACCTCCAGCGTCCAGCCCGTAGCTGACTTTACCCAGGCTTTAAAGGCGTCTGTATTGCGGGCATCGCGCGTTGCGCTGGTAGCCACCACCCGCACACGGTCCACGACATGCGTCTGCACCGCTTTATGAAAACGCTTCAGCGCCTTCACCGTGACCGCCATCGCCTCCGGCGAAATCACGCCAGCCTCAAAAACGCTTTCCCCCAGCCGCGTCACTTCGCGATCTTCGTGCAGAAGACGCAATCGATGTCCGCTTACCTCGGCAATGGCCAACCGGCAGGAGTTCGATCCAATATCAATGGCCGCAAATCTCGGCATTCGCCCAGCTACCCCCTGATACGAAGTTAACGATCACAATACAACGTTGCTGGCTGTGCCAATCGACGCCGTGCAAGCCAACCTCCATCCTGTCACAAATTTCCGGCCAACGAACCAGAAGCCACTCTCCTACCGTCTAACCTGTAGTCTTCATCCTTCTGTTGAAGAAATCGTTGCGGAGGACTCAGCCGCAGCGGCCGATCTCAGGCTCAGATTGACATCGGCCAACCTTAGCCAAGAGCATTGACACAGGTGACAGTGAACGTTCCACAATCCCGCAGCCGAGTTCTCTCATTCGGCCTCATCCTTTCGGCCTGGCTCTGCCTTCAAATCGGGGGCATCTTTT
>JAPWKG010000007.1 GCA_028283625.1 Acidobacteriaceae bacterium
TCTTCGCGGTAGCATCGCCGTATCCCTGCTCAGCATCATCATTCGCAGTCAAATATTCTTGACTTCTGATGTACGTCGAGCGCCGACCAGATCTTCCGCACGGAAGGAATTTCATCGCCATAGGAACTGGACATAAAATGGTGGAACCTCATGCTTTCGTGAAACAGTCGTTGCCTGCACGTTGATGCGGCCATGTACTCATTGAGTTGCAGCCGCATCCACACCTGAGTCAGCGTATGACCGACCAGAAGCCGATCTTTGTTGTACCGTCTAACAACCACGGAAGTCCCATAGAGGCCTGCGTGGTTAGCGCATAAACAGCGGCGTTTCTTCAAGCGTAGGCTGCGTCTGCGCGGGCAGCGTAATGATGTGGTGCTCGCGAATGAAGGCCTGCAACGAGTCAAAGGTCTGGTGGAAGGTATTCAGCAGATCCTTCGGAGCCGGATGAATTGTGGCCAGATCGGCAAGCTCCTGCTCGGGCGTTTTGTTCGGATCGATCTCCTTGGCAACCTCGGCAAACGCCGCCTGGTTTTTGTGCAGATCCTCCATGCCAATAGCCAGCAGCTTATCGAGCGGCGTATCCACCATCTCCTGATTGGCCAGCATTGCCGAGTGCGCGGTTACACCCCAGCGGAAGTCACCATTCGAGCGTGGCAACAGATCTGACTTCAGCCACGCGGCATAGCGCTGCAACGCATCAACGACCGCTGCGTTCGTCTTGGCAAACTCTGCCTGCTCGGCTTTATCCGTTGCTCCAGCAAAAAAGAGAAGCAGAGGGCACATCGTTCTGAAAGAAGCTGATGTCACCATCAATCTGCTGCAGCGCAATCTCGGTATACACCTTCGGTGGATTCTTCAGGTTCTTGCGTGCATCCTCAAAGACCGCCGGAATCTTCTTCTCACGCTCGATCGCTGCGCGAAGACGCGTATTCGCTGGAGCATAGGGGCGCTCCATCACCGTAAAGACCGAGGACGTTACTCCCGTGGCATACAGATCGGGGTTCTTCTCCCAGGTGCGCAGAACTTCCATCTGCACCAGCTGCGCGCGGATGGAACCGAGCAGAGAATCTCGCGGTCCGCACGGGGCTCTGCGTCAAGAGCGTCGGACGGAATCGCGTCCAGCTTTTTCTCCCAGGCATACAGAGAAGCAATCTCCGCTTTGAACGCATCCTGCGAGTACTTTCCAACTGCGTATCGTACTGATGCAAGCCCAACGCGGTGCCAGTGCTCGGATTCGACTGCAGATAGAAGTCATCAAAGTATTGGTCAGAGAGAATCTGCCGCGTCTGTGCTGCTCCATCGGCAGAGAGACGTTGAGCATGCGCGGCCGGCGCAAGAAGAGCCAGGCCAAGAGAGGCTGCAAGCAAGGTACGCATAGCAAGAGTGTATGCCTACAGCTGCGCCAAGAGGGGCAAAACAAAGCCCCCGAAAACGGAGGGCTTTGCAGGGGCGGCATTAGTTCTGTTTGCCAGAGACGTAAACCGGCATCTCCATACGCATGGAAACGTTTTTGCCGTTGCGTGTTGCGGGATGAAACAGACTGCTACGCACCATATCGATTGCGCAAGGCCCCAGATCACTGTGGTCTGCCTGCACCACCTGCACATCAGAAGGCGATCCCTGTGTATCGACCATAAAGCTCAGGGTCACATTTCCGCTTGTCTTCGGTTGTTTGTCGGAAGAGCAGCTTCCCGTATTCACCAGGCTCGGAGGCTGCGAACTCCCCTGCGCTTCGGCAGGATGTGAAAGTGCGGGCATAGCCGCCGCAGCAGCAAACAGAGACATCTGGAATACGGTTCCAAGCGTTTTCTTTGTCATGGCACTGAGTCTAATCTCTGTCCCTGCCAGAAATCTGCCTGCATGACAGGGAAAAGCTCTTTTTCCCTGCCTTTTTTCGCGGAAATTCCTATGCATCAACGCTTAGCAGGCACTCTTCTTTGCTGAAGTCCTGGGGTACTTCTTTGCTACCCGAGAGCAAGTGTGTGTGCTCACAAGTCCATGGTGCCCGTGGCGAAAGACGACGTAGCCACACCATGACTTCGTGCAGACACGCTCTGCTTTCGCTACGAAATCAGGCCTGTGGCGTATCCCCTAACTGCCGCAGCAGCTCGCGCGTCTCACGCAACACATCCTCCGCCTTGCCGGAGCTGAGCGGCCAACGCAGCACGCCCTGTGGCGTAAGCTGCGCTCCCTGCTTGGCGTACTTTGCCACCAGCTTCATCAACATACCGACGTTGATCGACTGTGACTGATCCGCCGAGGCGTTATGCAGTTTTTCACTGAAGGTGAGAAACAGCATGTCGCGCATCGGCTTCATCGTAACCGGGGCAACCGGCGAGTGCGTGGCGCGCGTAGCGGTCGCCTCTCGTGCCGCACGCGAGGCGTTGCTCTCCGTACGCTGCAGTGCGGCGCGTGAAGAGAAGCTCAGGCTCGCCGTCTGCGGCGCCTGTCCATAACGACCAGCCAAAGGACGCGCCGGCGGCGGAACAGGACGGCCCCAGCTCGGTGTCTGTGGACGCACCGGTGCGGCACCTTTGGCGGCCGCCTTCTTCGGCTCTTCAAGAGCCACTCGCTTGCGTTCGATCTGAGCAATGTGCAGACGTTCGCAGACCAGACGAATCTCGCCAGCGGCCAGCAGGTTCAACACACTCTCCGGTGGTTGACCGTAGCGGTCCTCCAGCTCGGCGCGCACATCCGTCAGCGCGGCGTCACTCTCTGCTGTTGCGATCCGCTTGTACATCCGCAGACGCTGATTTTCTTCCGGGATATAACTCTCCTCAATCTTCAGAGAAATCCCCAGATTCACCGTCACCTGCGGTCGCTCGTCACGCCCCTCGCCCTTTAGCTTGGAAACAGCTTCTTCAAGCATCGTCGTATACATCTCGAAGCCGATCGCTTCGATGTGTCCGCTCTGCTCCCCGCCCAGCATGTTCCCCGCGCCGCGCAGCTCAAGGTCCAGCGCAGCGATCTTGAAACCTGCACCGAGATCGGAAAACTCCTTCAGGGCGGCAAGCCTGCGGCGCGCAATCTCGGTCAACTGCTGTTCAGGAGGAATCAGAAGATAGGCGTACGCGCGGCGATTCGAGCGTCCGACACGACCACGCAACTGATACAACTCGCTCAGACCATGTCGATCGGCGCGATTGATGATGATCGTATTCGCACGTGCTATGTCCAGACCGTTTTCAATGATCGAGGTAGCGCACAACACGTCGTACTCGCCGTTCATAAACGCCAGCATCACGCGTTCCAGCTCGGCCTCCGGCATCTGGCCGTGGCCTACAACGACGCGCGCCTGCGGCACCATCTCACGAATCAGCGCAGCCATCTCATAGATGGTCTCCACGCGGTTGGAAACAAAGTACGCCTGTCCGCCACGCTCAAGCTCAACCTCAATGGCCGTGCGCAAAAGCTTTTCGTCGAACTTGGCCACAATGGTCTGAATCGCCATGCGGTCCTTCGGTGGTGTTTCAATCACGCTCATATCGCGCAGGCCCACCAGCGACATGTGCAATGTACGCGGGATCGGCGTTGCGCTCATAGCCAGCACATCGATTGAAGCAGACATCGTCTTCAGACGCTCTTTGTGCCGTACGCCGAAGCGCTGTTCTTCGTCCACCACAAGCAGGCCAAGGTCGCGAAAGTGCACGCCCTGCGCGAGCAAAGCGTGCGTGCCGATCAGAATATCGACCTTGCCCTCGGCGACACGCTCCAGAATTTCTTTCTTCTCTTTCGCCGTGCGGAAGCGCGAGATCATCTCAACCGTGACGGGGAACTCGGCCAGACGCTTCTTGAAGCTCTCGAAGTGCTGGAAACAAAGTACGGTGGTCGGGGTCAGTACAGCAACCTGCTTGCCGTCCTGCACGGCTTTGAAGGCGGCACGCATGGCCACTTCAGTCTTGCCGTAGCCCACATCGCCACAGAGCAGGCGATCCATCGGCTGCGTTGATTCCATATCGCGCTTGATGTCGATGACCGCGTTGAGCTGATCTTCTGTCTCCGTGTAATCGAAGGCATCTTCAAACTCGCGCACCATGTTGTTATCCGCTGAGAACTGAAACCCCACAGCTGCACGGCGTTGCGCATACAGCTTCAGCAACTCGTCCGCCATATCTTCCATGGCCTTCTTGACGCGTGCCTTGGTCTTGGACCAAGCCGGGTTGCCGAGCCTGTTCAGCTGCGGTGCGGGGCCGCTCTCCGTTGAGCGGTACTTCTGGATCAGGTCCAGGCGCGTGAGCGGGACATAGAGCTTCGCATCGTCGGCGAAGTTCAGAATCATCAGCTCAAGCTGCGTTCCATCCGCGTTGTCGATCGTGCGCAAACCTTCATACTGCGCGATGCCGTGTTCAACATGCACCACATAATCGCCAACCGCGAGATCGCGGAAGTCCGACACAAAAGCAGAGGTCTTCGAGCGCCGCGCCACGGGACGCGCATGCACATCCGCATCGTCATTCAGGTCGTTGGCACCGATGACGATAAACTGCCGTGCGCTCCGTCGCTCCAGATCAAGCACCTGAACGCCGTTGGCAACCGCAGATCGTACGATGACCGGAGTATTGCCCCCGCTGCCCAGATAGCTCGCCTCGGCATATACCGTCGACTCCGCGCCCTGCCCATCGGCGCGCCAGCCCAGGCGATACGCTACACCGTACTCCTGGAAAAGACCGGCTAGACGCTCGACCTCGCCCTGATTCGGCGCGGCGATCAAGACACGCGCTTCCTGCTCGATCAGCTTCTTCAGCTCATCGACGAAGGCAGGGATCGAACCATGAAACCGCATCGTCGGACGCGTCGAGAATTCAATCTCTCCAGCATCGGAGCGGTCGGTATCAAGCACATCCACAATGCCGATCTGATCCAGCTCCACACCGCTGAAGAAGCGCAGGCGGTCCATCAGCTCCCAGGGGGAAAGGTAAAGATCCTCGGCACGAACAAGCGTACCGATACCGGCGCGCTCGTGCCGCTGTTCCACCTTGTTCCACCAGCGCTCTCCCTGGTTCTCCACCATGGCAGGCTCTTCCACGAAGACGCGAGCCTCTTTGCCCATCAACTCCAGCAGTGTGGAATGAGCGCCAGCAACCGGAGCGTAGAACTCCCACCCCGGAAAGATCGTGGCCTCACGCCCATCGCTCCGCACGCTTTCCTGCAACTCGGCGGGAAGCTCGCCGCCCTCAATCTCTGCGGCCTGCATGTTGCCGGATTTTGTCAGCCGCGCGTTGATAGCTCGCAGCACCGGCTCGGTGGCCGGCGTTTCGGTCAACGGCAGCAGCGTGACCTCCTGCACCTGCGAGGAAGAGCGCTGCGACTCCGGATCGAAGCGGCGAATGGACTCAATCTCATCGCCAAAGAAGTCAATGCGAACAGGCCGCTCCTGCTCCGGGCCATAGATGTCGAGAATGCCGCCCCGGATCGTCACCTGACCGGGCATGTCCACAACGTCCACGCGCTTGTAGCCGACCGACACCAGATGATCCACCAGCATCTCGGGCACATGCTCTTCACCCACGCGAAGCTCCAGGGCAAGCGCAGCGTAGTGGTCGCGGTGGAAGAGCCGCATGCAGGCAGCCTCTACCGGAGCGATCACCAGACGGGCCTGCCCGCTGGCCAGCTTCCACAGTGTGGCGGCTCGTTGTTCCTGAATCTCCTGATGCGGCGAAAGGTTCTCAAACGGGAGAACATCGTGCGCAGGAAGCCGCAGAACCTCCGAGCGCTTGAGCGCGCCTGTAAGCTCGCAGGCGGCGAGCACATTGGCATGCAGCGCTTCAGCCGCTTTGTTGTCCGCAACCAGCACCAGCACCGGTGCTTTGGCAGCACGCACAAAGTAGGGCAAATAGAGCGAACGCGCCGTCGCGGTCAGCCCGGACACACGTCTCCGTCCCGCGCCACCAGCTAGATGGCGTCGCACACGGTCAAAGGACTCGGCGGATTCCAACTCCGCCATCAACTCACGAACAAACGGCAGGATCATTCCAACTCTAAGTGTAGCCGTCTTCTGCCTCCGCAGGCAGAGTCCGGCAGGCTAGTGCGCTGGCACGAGCTCCGCCTGCCCGGAAAGCACTGGCGCGGCCTGCTGCTCGAAGCTGTTTTCTTCCAGCATGAGTTTCTGCGGCAAATGATGCGCGGTGTCCTCAAAACGGACGTTTCCGGCCCAGTTCCCCTGGCAGACGTTTTTGCGCAGCAGCAGGGTATTCACGTTGTTGAAGTCAAAGTTCGAGCTGCTGATGCAGTCGCCCTGCTGGGCAACCGTGGTGTGAATGACATTGCTCTCTACCAGCGTAGTGTGACCATTAAACGGAGGCGGCACGCTCAACCCGCTGTTTTTATCCGCCACGGTAAAGCTCATCTGATTGCCACGCAGCGTCAGCTGATCAGAAGCTCCAACCGGAATCACATACCCATTGCGCAGAATGTTGTTTTCAATCACCGTCTGCGAGTTCGCTTCAAGCACAATCGCCGGGCAAAGCTTCGCGCCGCAATCAAAATGGTTATTCCGCAGCACCGTGCCGACAACGCGCCCTGTCGCGCCGATCCCCCAATCGTTCTTCAACCGAAAGACCGTACCGCCGATGCCGGTGTTTGAATCAAACACGTTGTTATATCCGGCAAAGAACTCGCTGTACTCAAAGTTGACGCCACCACTGGCAACGTTGTGCGAGAAGGTCACATACCCGGAACCTTCGGCGTCAAAGCAGGTATCGCCACACCCTTTGGCAACATTGCTGGCGATCGTCACCCTGTAAGCCGCGCTTGTCCAGATGCAGGCCGCCACGGCAGTACACCGGTTGCCGGTAAAGATCATGTCACCCGATCCTTTGGCCAGCAGATCGTCCATGCTCTTGATCTCCCCGGCCAGATGCGCGAAGACTTCGATGCCGTTGCCGCCGCCTTCAAAGACGTTGCCCGTAGCCACAGCGTTGTGAATTCCCGGTGCGCAGAGGTAGATACCAAACGGCGCGTCCTTCGCATAATTGTTCGTGAATGTGAGATCACTTCCCGGGCCGCTCTGCAGAAAGATGCCCGAGTGCAGCGCACGATTGCCACTCATCTGAATGCGGGAACCGCTCTTGTGTACCGCGAGAATGTAACCAGCGTTCGTCGTCACCTGACAGCCGGTAATCTTCAGATCCGAGGCTGCTTCTGCCTGAAAAAGCGCTGCTCCCTGCGCCAGACGAGCCTCGATGGCGCTCTGCGCACCCTTGCAGCTCACGCTCTGGTTGGCACTCAGGGTGATCGGCGCCTGCACCAGCAAAGGAGCTGTAATCGTCAGGGAGTGGCCAGGCGATAGCGTCACAGGGCCCGCAATCGATCCAGGCGCATCGACCTCGATGACCCCGGCCTGCGCTCCGAGCTGGTAATCAGCGCGCGTAATCCATGCGCCTACATCGCCGCCTGCAACCTGCTGCGCGCTGATGTGCACAACCTGCTGCGCATGCGCTCCCACGGAAACGGCAAACAACGCCGCAACCAAAACCCAGAACGACCGCTGAACCATGAGCAACTCCTTGCTGCCGGAAAACACGCTCCGGCCTTTGCTCAGAGTACAGGTTCGGCCAAAGCGAATCGGCCTCCGCAGCAAACATGTCGTGCGTCTAGAACGTGACTCCGTGTTTTAGAACATGACTCTTCGATGCGCACGTGGACGCACCGTTTTCCGTCGATTCATCAACAGCGGCTGCCACCGCAGCTCTCCACTCGCAATCGCTTCACCAAGAAAATTAGTCCGGCCGAATGGGTTTTTCCCCGCCAAACTCATCGGCGCGACCCACTCCATGAAGCGCGAACGCAAACTGCGACGGCGGAAGAGAATATCCTGCACCGGGCGGTCGATAAAGGAGTGCCCCATCGAGTGGTTTGTCCCACCATAGAAGACGAGATCGCGCGTTCCCAGACTCGCTTCATGTTCCAGCAGGTAGCTACGCATCACCGTGCCGAGAGACGCCTTCTCATAGCCCGAGGAGTTGACCTGGAAGTACACCACCGAAGTATCGTCCTGCCGCCAGCCGCCAACCAGACTCAACCACTGGCCCTCAGGAGAACGCAACCCAACCAGATAACCGCCAGGTAACAGGCGTGCCGCGTCCATACGGCGCGCAAACTCTTCTTCCGGCAGCTCGTTCAACGAGCCACGGTTCAGCTGGGAGTACATCTCCGGCTGAATCAGCGCTCGCGCATCGGCAACAAACTCACAGCCAGGGGACGCCTCTAACCGGCGGCGGTAGTACCGCATATTGACGCGTGTGGATTTACCAAACTGCGCAAGCGTCTCTTCCAGGGTGGCTTGTACCGGCAAATGAGCGCCGAAGATGCGAGTGCGTTCCGCCCACTCCATGTTGTGTCGAAAGCCAATAGGCTGCAGCGCTTCGTCTTCCTCTTCACCCGGCATATACGCCAGCTGCGCCAGATGCGCCCCGCATTCCATGGCGCAATTCAACGCGCGAATCGCGACCGCACGGCGCTGGTCTGCAGGCGCAACCACCGTGCGCAGCGCCGTGCCGTCTGAGACGAGGAACGCACGCGTACGGAATAAGCCGAGCCGGTACTCCGCCATCAACACAACCGAGCAGAGCTGGTGAGGCTCAAGCTGCTCAGGCTGCACCGTTTTGCGGTCAACACCGGGGCCAAGATCGAGCACCAGATACGGCTGTTTGTGCTGCGCTACCTTTCCTTCAAGGAAGTAGCCCAGCCAATGCATAGCCCCCGGTTGCCCACAAAGAGACGCAAACTCTTCGAGCAGCCCTGCCCAGGGAAGAATGGCTTTCGTGCCTTCCAGCACCAGCAGAGACGGGTCCAGCTTTGGAAGATGGCGCGTACGCAGACAAAACTCCTTGTGCTATTGCTTCAAACTTATTGGATCGCCCCACGACAACGCCAGCGCTAACGCCGGAAGAACACACCAGTTTTTTAGCTATCTCAACAGGAACCCGCAGTTACGTTGGCCAGCCACAATCAAGCCAGTGCCTGTTCGGTTTTCGGAGTGGGATTCGGGTACGATATCGCACACATTTCTGTGAAACCGAAGGAATCCATCGACTATTCCGTTGAAAGCTCCACCATCGACTGCCCGTACTCCAGTAGCGTGACCATCAGAACTCCGCCGCAGATATTGCCCGAGACAGCGAAAAGCAGCCAGTGCGGATACGCCGTCCACGGAAGCTGATGCAGCAGTACAGCAGTAATAATCTCGCCGCTGGTTGCAATGCAGTGCGCAAAGCTGCCCAGCCCGACCACAAAGGTCAGCAGCCAGATCACCATCACCGAGCCCGTGATGGAGTGCGAACCGCTAACCAGCCACGCGGTTGTGGCGATGATCCATCCGCCCATCACGCCTGACCAAAAGATTGTGGACGGAGAGACCGTCGCGGCCGCAATGCCAAGCTGCGCCACCGCATCCACAATCGGCCGCGACACCGCAGGGGTCAGGGAGATCAGCGAAGCAAAGCAAAGCGCGCCAAGCACGTTCGACGGCAGCACCACCACCCATAAACGCAGCGTATTCCAGAACTCTTTCTTTTCGGCCAGCACCAGCGCTACCGGATAAAGCGTGTTTTCCGTAAAAAGCTGCGAACGGCCCAGGATCACCACGATGAACCCCAGGGGATAGAACATGCGAGAGAACAGAAAAACGTGAGGCGAGCTGCTCAGCAGCACCATGGCCAGCCCCACGCCAAGCGCGGAAAGCCCCATAAACATGCCACCGGTGATGCCGGAGATACACAGGGAAACGGAGCTGCGCTTCAGCTCGCTCTCCGCGTTGCGCGCCACCTGACGGTAGATCTCCTCTGCGCTCGGCCGCTCAAGGTTTTTCTGCGAGGCTGTCTCCGGTGCGGGAGCCTCCTCTACGGCCTGCTGCTGGTCGACCCAGCCACTCGGTTCCACACGCGTCTCTTCCTGCTGATTCTGGTTCAGTTCCTCTGCCATTGCTGCATCCACTTTCTATTGATATTCGTGTGATGCTTTCCGGCACCCCTGAGGCCGCACGCGATTGGTAAAATCAGCTTCTATGCCCGCTGTTGCAGGTCTCTCGCCAGAAACGCTCGCCAAGTACCAGGCCGTCATCGGTCTGGAAGTTCACGTTCAGCTCCTGACCCGTTCGAAGGCCTTTTGCGGCTGCAAAAACGAGTATGGCGGCGATCCGAACACCCACACCTGCCCCACCTGCCTGGGCCTTCCCGGAGCCCTGCCTGTGCTGAATCGCCAGGCCGTAGAGTTCGCCGTACTCGCCTCGAAGGCGCTTGGTTGCACTATCAATGAGCGTTCGATTTTCGCACGCAAGAACTATTTCTACCCGGACTCCCCCAAGGGCTACCAGATTTCGCAGTTCGACAAACCGCTCGCCGAGCACGGCCTGATGATGGTGACCGACGCGGAGAACAACCCCAAGCGCATCGGCATCACCCGCGTCCACATGGAAGAGGACGCCGGCAAGAGCATTCACGACGGGTTTGCCGACTCCGTGACCCGCACCTACATCGACCTGAACCGTTGTGGCACGCCGCTGATCGAGATCGTCTCCGAACCGGATCTGCGCTCCGCCGAGGAGGTCTTCGAGTACCTGACCAAGCTCAAGGAGATTCTGCTCTACACCGGCGTCTCCGACTGCAACATGGAAGAGGGTTCGCTGCGTTGCGATGCCAACGTCAGCGTCATGCTCAAGTCCGATTGGGAAGCCCGCGGCGCTGCGGCCTATGGCACCAAAGCCGAGGTCAAGAACGTGAACAGCTTCCGCTTCATCCGGTCTGCCGTGGAGTTCGAAATTGAGCGCCAGATCAGCGTAATCGAAGAGGGAGGCCGCGTCGTACAGGAGTCCAGACTCTGGAACAACGCCGAGGGCCGGACTTACTCGATGCGCTCCAAGGAGCAGGCGCACGACTACCGCTACTTCCCGGAGCCGGATCTGCCCGCGCTCGTCGTCGGCGAACAGTGGCTGAAAGACATTCTGAGCAACCTGCCCGAGCTGCCGGAGGCGCGCCGCGCCCGCTTGCAGAGCGAGTACGGCCTGAGCGCGCAGGACGCAGCGACGCTCACCACCGATCGCGAACTCGGCGACCTCTTCCAGCAGGCGGCCAAGCTGGCCAAGAGCCCCAAGCGCGTTGCCTCTATCCTGCTCAGCGAAATCACCATGCGCCTGCGCGCCGGAGAGCTCGCACTTGGCCAGTCTCCGGTCTCGCTCGATGGCCTGGTGCTGGCCTCGGACCTTACGGAAGGCGGCGCCATCAGCTCCAAGCAGCTCAAGCAGCTGCTCGATAGCTGCTTTGCTGAAGGCAAAGACTTTGGCTACATCTACGACCGCGACAAGCCGCAGCAGATCAGCGACAGCTCCGCGATTGAGACGATGATCGACGAAGTGATTGCTGCGAATCCGGCACAGGTTGCACAGTTCAAGGGCGGTAAGCGCACCGTGAGCGCCTTCTTTGTCGGGCAGGTGATGAAGGCCTCGAAGGGCCAGGCCAACCCGGCGCTGCTCAACGAACTGGTGCTCCGAAAGCTCGACGAAGCCTAAAGCAGCCGCAGGATCGAACCACCCGAGGCACCGGAGCAATCCGGTGCCTTTTGTTTTGGGGCTATGCCTTTTCTTTTGCAGCGTGCCGTGCGTATGCTTGGCGCACGGAATTTCCTATGCCACGTACAGTCAGAAACTTTTCCCCGTTTCACACGCTTCGCTGCTTTCTCCGTTTCGCGGCCCTCTGCGCGGTGTCGGCTGCCTCGCTGCCTGCCCGTGCGCAGCAACCACAGGCAGCACTGTCACCGACACCTCCGCTCGGCTGGAATAGCTGGGATAGCTATGGCCTGACGGTGAACGAGGCACAGGTGCACGAGAACGCTACCGTACTGCACGATAAGCTGCTGCCTTTCGGCTGGAAGTACGTTGTCGTGGACGAAGGGTGGTACTTTCCAAACCCGGAAGATCGTCCCCACCCCGAAAAGCTGCAATATGCGATGGACGAGTACGGCCGTTTCCTGCCGGACACCACCCGTTTTCCGAGCTCGGCTACCGGCGCGTCTCCACACCAGGACGGACAATCGCTGATCTATCCCGCAACGCAGACGAGAGCGGCCTCAAAAGGGCTCACGGAGCTTGCAGCCTGGGTTCACGCCAACGGAATGCTCTTTGGCATT
Organism: Acidobacteriaceae bacterium; assembly: GCA_028283625.1. Classification (GTDB taxonomy): domain Bacteria; phylum Acidobacteriota; class Terriglobia; order Terriglobales; family Acidobacteriaceae; genus Granulicella. Next base: position 12,121 of record JAPWKG010000007.1, read on the forward strand.
CACATCATCCGTGGCATTCCCAAAGAAACCGTGCGGCTGAATCTGCCGATTGCGAACTCCGGCTTTCACGCACTGGACGCAGCGGACACCGCCGACTCCTGCCCCTGGGACCCAACCAGCTACGGGGTACGCGACAACGCAGCCGGGCAGGCCTGGTATGACGCGCTCATCCGCCAGTACAGCGACTGGGGCGTGGACTTTCTCAAAGTCGATTGCATTGCCGATCACCCCTATCGCCGCAGCGAGATCCTGCAACTGCACCGTGCCATTGAAAAGAACGGCAACAAAATGCTGCTGAGCCTCTCTCCGGGTCCGACCGCCCTGGACCACGCCGCTGAGCTCGCCCCCGTAGCGCAGATGTGGCGTATTTCCAACGACATCTGGGATCTCTGGGAAAGCGATCAGGAGTTCCCGCAGGGCGTAAAAAGTCAGTTTGCCCGTCTGGCAAAGTGGTCCGGCTATACGCAGCCGGGCAACTGGCCGGATGCCGATATGCTCCCCTTGGGGGAACTACGTCCGCGGCCTGACGTCGGGCCCGGCCCACGCTCCTCACGCCTGAGCCAGACAGAGCAACAAACCCAGATGACGCTCTGGGCGGTCGCGCGCAGCCCGCTGATTCTGGGCAGCAACCTGACCCTGCTCTCCACCGACACCTTGCGGCTGCTCACCAACCGCGATCTCCTCCGCGTCAACCAGACCGCACAACGCAGCCACGAAGCGCTGCATCAGGGAGATCTGATCGCCTGGGTAGCCGAGCTGCCGCAGGGGCAGACAGCCATCGCCTTCTTCAACTTAGGAGAAAGCCCGATGAGCGTGACGCCCTCGCTTGGGGCGCTGGGCCTGGGTTCTCTGCAGAAAACGCGTTGGAAGGATGTGTGGAGCGGGGCAGACGCCGGACGCGCCGGCACGGTGCAGCTCAAGCTGCCGCCGCACGGCTCCGCAATGTTGCTGAGCCAGCGCTGAGCTACAGCACGCGTGTGTAGTTATACCCGGCGGCGGTAAGCGCCAGCAGAAGCTCTTCCACCTGCTGGCGTCCACGCGTCTCCATCGTAATGTCGATCGCCGTATCCCCCAGGTTCACACCGTAGTAAGCACGGTTGTACAGCGTATCGACGATGTTGGCCCGGTGCGCCGCAATGATCGTGGTGAGCTCTGTCAGCGCGCCCGGCTTATCCAGCAGGTGAATCCGCAGACGGATCAGGCGGCCATCCTGCACAAGACCGCGTTCGATGATGCGGCTCAGCAGCGTCACGTCGATGTTGCCGCCGGAGACAAGAACAGCCGTCTTCGTGCCCTGCGGCAGGGAAGTACGCTTCTGCATCAGCGCGGCCAGCGCGGTAGCCCCAGCGCCTTCAGCCAGCGTTTTTTCTCGTTCGAGCAGGGTCAGAATCGCAGAAGCGATCTCATCCTCGTCCACGCGCACAATCTCGTCGACGTACTTTGCCGTAACGGGGAAGGTCACGTCTCCGGAGCGGCGCACCGCGATACCGTCCGCAATCGTCGTGGAGGGCTCCAGCGTAACCGGATGGCCGGCCTCCATCGCCGCCGCCATCGAAGGCAGGCGAGAGGTCTGCACGCCGATCACACGGACGTGCGGGGCCACTTCCTTCACAGCGCAGGCGATGCCACCGATCAGGCCACCGCCGCCAATGGGCGCAACGATCGCCTCCAGGCCAGGAATCTGCTCGAGCATCTCCAACCCGATCGTCCCCTGTCCGGCCATCACCAGAGGGTCATCGAACGGGTGGATGAAGGTCATGCCCTCGGCCTCACACAGGCGCATCGCCTCGGCACAGGCCTCGTCGTAGTTTGCGCCGTGCAGCACCACCTCAGCGCCAAAGTTGCGCGTTGCCTGCACTTTGACCAGCGGCGTGGTCAGCGGCATCACAATGACCGCACGAATGCCGCGCCGGGTCGCGTGATATGCCACACCCTGCGCATGGTTTCCTGCGCTGGCAGCCACCACACCGCGCGCAGCTTCCTCCGACGTCAGCGTGGAAATGCGGCTCAGCGCGCCGCGCTCCTTGAAGGAGCCGGTCATCTGCAGGTTGTCCAGCTTCAGGTAAATGTCCAGACCGGTACGCTCGCTCATGGCCTGCGAGTGTGTGCACGGCGACAGAAAAATCTCGCCGGAAATTCGCTCACGCGCTGCGCGAATCATTTCCAGGGAGACGTCGACACGGGCTTCACTTACAGTAGCGGGCATATATCCATCCTACCGCTGCGCGGGAACTACAATCAGTAGCGTTATGGATTCCGCAACCGCACCGCTTACAACCATCGCCGAAATCGGCCAGCACGTTGGCCAGACCGTCACCCTGCGCGGCTGGCTTTACAACCTGCGCGCCTCCGGCAAACTGCTCTTTCCCATCTTCCGCGACGGCACGGGAACCATCCAGGGCATCGTGCCGAAGGCGCAGGTGAGCGAAGAGGTCTTCGCCACGCTGAAGGGCCTCACGCTCGAAAGCTCCGTGGTCGTCACCGGTACCCCCCGTGCCGATGAACGCGCCCCCGGCGGTTTCGAGCTCGACGTCACCGACGTGACGGTCACCCAGGCCATTCCCGAAGAGACCCCGTACCCGATCACGCGCAAGGAGCACGGCGTTGACTTCCTCATGGAGCATCGCCACCTCTGGATCCGCACACCGCGCCAGAGCGCAATCCTCCGCGTACGGGCAACCATCATGCGCGCGGCCGCGGAGTACTTCGATACCAACGGCTTCACCCGCACCGATCCGCCTATTCTCACGCCGAATGCCTGCGAAGGCACCAGCGAGCTCTTCGAGATGGACTACTTCGACGACGAGAAGGCGTACCTGACGCAGAGCGGACAGCTCTACATCGAAGCCACCGCGCTGGCGCTCGGCAAGGTCTACTCGTTTGGCCCGACCTTCCGTGCAGAAAAGTCGAAGACGCGCCGTCACCTCACCGAGTTCTGGATGATCGAGCCGGAGGTTGCGTACCTCGACCTCGACGGCCTGATGGGCCTTGCGGAGGGCTTCCTCACGCACATTGTGAAGCGCGTGCTGGAAACGCATCGCAACGATCTCGCCGTGATCGGCAAGGACATTGCGAAACTCGAAGCCGTGGCCGCTCCGGGCGAGTTCCCCAAGCTGAGCTACGACGAAGCGCACCAGATGCTCGTCGAGGCTCATGCAAAGGGCCTGATCGAAAACCCGCATGAGTATGGAGATGACTTCGGCTCGCCGGATGAGACGTACATCAGCAATCAATTCGACAAGCCGGTGATGGTGCATCGCTATCCCGCAGCGGTGAAGGCGTTCTACATGCAGCCCGATCCGAAGGACCCGACCAAGGCTCTCTGTGTGGATGTGCTCGCGCCTGAAGGTTATGGCGAGATTATCGGCGGCTCGCAGCGCGTGGACGACTACGAGCTGCTGAAGTCGCGCATCGAAGCGCACGAGCTGCCAATGGACGCATTCCAGTGGTACCTCGACCTGCGTAAGTACGGCTCGGTGCCGCACTCGGGCTTCGGCATGGGCATCGAACGCTGCGTTGCGTGGATCTGCGGCCTCGAGCATGTACGCGAGACAATTCCGTTCGCACGCACGCTGAACCGCATCTACCCATAACGCACCGCGTCTGCAAAGCAGGTTGCTCCGTTTTTGCGAAGCAGATTGCCCTGTTTTGCGGCAAAGAAAACGGGCGAGGCCATTGCGGCCTCGCCCCATTTTTTCTTGCCGCCGTAGCGTTACTTGGCCGCGTTTTCGTTAGCGCGGATGAACTCCGCAGTCTTGTCATGCATGCTCTTCAGCACATCCGGGTTGACGTAAACCATGTGGCCGGAGGGGAAGAACTTATAGTCGATGTTCTTTTGCAGCTCCTGAGGAATCGGCAGATGCTTCATCTCGTACTCTGCGCCGAAGTACAGCGTGCCGAGATCGAAGTAACCGCCCATCAGCAGCACATGCATCTTTGGGTTCACCTTCATGGTGTAGGCGATATCGGCCATCACATTCGGCGAACCACCCCACTCCTGTCCCGGCGAGTGATGCTTCATATCCCAATCGAAGCCCTGTTCCCGCGCGCTGGGCTTGTAGGTCTGGTTCTCGCCGAACTTCAGCGTGTTGTGCGCATAGGTGTTCATCGCTGCCTGAATGGCCGACTCGATGGATTCGGTGAACGGATCGTACTCGGCTTCGCTGCTCATCGGATCGAGCGCGGGACCATCGAAACGAGAGTCCAAACGGCCGGTCGTGATGTTGCTGCCATCCTGCAGATACTTGGAGAACTGGCCGCCGCTCATACGCAGATTCGCCTTCAGCCACGTCGCTGCAGGAACGCCGGTAAAGCTTTCCAGCTTCGCGGCCACCGCAGCCTTGCGGCTGGCGTCAAGATCTGCGCCCTGCAACAGCGCTGAAGCATACTCGCCCAGCGAGTACTGCTCTACCTCATGCAGGAACGGCTCCAGCTCAGCGGGCTGATTCGGTACCTTGTGGTGGAACCATGCCGTTGCAGCAAAGCTCGGAAGCGCCAGGAAGAAACCCTTCTCGTTGCCCGGATCGCCGGTCGAACCATCGGCCGTGTCGCTGAAGCTCAGAATCTGGCTCAGGAAGACGACACCGTTCAGATCGACACCGCTCTGCTGCAGATCGGCAGCCAGCACAGCGTCGCGCGTGGTGCCATAGCTCTCACCGAAGAGGAAGCGCGGCGACATCCAGCGATCCTGCTTGGTCAGGAAGCGACGCACGAAACGGTCGAACGCCGCCGCATCCTGATCGATACCGTAGAACGCCTTGAAGGCATCCTTACCCTGCACGCGGCTATAGCCTGTGCCCGGCGCATCAATGAACACCAGATCCGCTACGTCCAGCAGCGTATTTTCGTTCGGGACAATCTTGTACGGTCCGCCAAAGGGATGCTGCAGATCGGGAATCTGTACGCGCACCGGACCGACGCTGGCCATGCGCAGATACATCGTCGCTGAACCGGGGCCACCGTTGTAAAGGAAGACAACCGGGCGCGTCGTAGGATCGACTCCCTTGGCAAAGTACGCCGTGTAGAACATGCGTGCGGTCGCAGGCTGATCCTCCGGCTTGGCCGGCAGATCAACGCCCGCATCAGGCAGAACCTTGCCGTCGAGTCCCAGGGTGGCATCCTGCGTGTTGTTGGAGCCGACCGTGATGTATCCGGCAACAGTACGGTAAGCAATCGTCTTGCCGCCGGCGGTCACGCTACCTTCGGTCACCGAATCCGGGGTGGACGGCGCTGCAGGCTTCGCAGCCTCAGTCGTCACCGTAGTCGTTGTCGTCTGCTTATCCCCGGCAGAGGATGGGTGCTGCGCAGCCAGGGAGGGAACCAGGCTGAACGCCACTACAGCAAGCGGCAAAGCCATGGCTAAGGAACGGCGCAATTGGGGGGTCATACGTGCTCTCCAAGCGGATCAATGTTTCGTCTACTTTAGGCTATTGGCCTCCATCCAGCCAGCGGATTACGCACGGTTTTCGCCCGTTCCGGGAGAGAACAGGAACAAACACTTCTCCCGTGAGAGGAGAGCACGGTGCTCGGTGCGAGATTTCATGCCTCGGCCACGGACGAGTTCATCGTCTTTCTCAAGGAACACGACATCACGCTCGAACAAGCAGCGGCAGCAAGGCAAGCAGCTTCCGATGCCCATAACCACGAAGAGACCCCAAACTTTGCCGCCAGCATCGAGCGCCATGCGAAGAAGTTGTCTTGATCTCAACTCAAGCAACGGCTTCACAACAGCCTCTGCTCACGCTCGCCTTCCCTCGGCAGCAGCCCCCCCTTGCCTCTCAACGACAAAGGCGTACAGGAAACCCCGTACGCCTTCGTCGTTGCATCCCTTTGTTTTTTGCTTAGGCAACCAGCGGCTTTACCCGTGTTCCAAGAAGCTCGATAGCCCGCATCTGCTGCGCATGCGTAACACCGCCGCCGCTCATGTGCAGGCTAACGCGGCTAACGCCTCCCAGTACCTCGTCGTAGTACTTCATCTTGGCGGCAACCGTTTCCGGATCACCGACCAGGAACGCCGAGGTCGGCGAGCATTGCGCCACAAAGCCTTGCTTGGAAATCGGCCCCCAGCCGCGCTCGCCCCCGATCCGGGTGTAAACCTCCTCGTACATAGGCCAATACTGTTCTATCGCCTGCTCCGTGGTATCCGCCACAAAACCAAGACCGTGGATGCCGACATCGGGCGTACCAGCATGGCCTGCACGCTGCCAGGCCGCGCGGTAGTGATCCACAAGCGGACGGAAGCGATGCGGCTCTCCACCGATGATCGCCACCGTCAGCGGCAAACCAAGCAGACCCGCACGGGCAAAACTGTTCGGGGTGCCCCCTACGCCAAGACGTACCGGCAGCACCTCCTGCACAGGACGCGGATAAACCGGCTGCCCGGTCAACGGTGCGCGGAACTTGCCCTCCCAATACACCTTGGTTTGCGTTCTTAGCTCAAGCAACAGATCCAGCTTTTCAGCAAATAATTCGTCGTACTGGTTCAGATCAAAACCGAAGAGCGGATAGGACTCGATGAAGGAACCACGGCCCACCACAATCTCTGCCCGTCCGTTGGAGATCAGATCGATCGTTGCGAAGTCCTGAAAGATGCGGATCGGGTCATCCGAGCTGAGCACGGTTACCGCGCTCGCCAGACGAATTTTCTCGGTACGCGAGGCTGCGGCGGCCAGAAAAATCGCCGGGCTCGATGCCAGATACTCCTGACGGTGGTGTTCACCGATCCCAAAGAGATCGACGCCGGTCTGATCCGCAAGCTCTATCTCTGCCAATAGATTTTGGGCACGCTGAGCTGCTGTTTCTCCAAAACGGCTGACTACTACAAAGCTGTCGATTCCTACCTGCATGATGTTTCCTATCCGTAGCACCGCCGAGGCACCACTTTGCATCCAATACAAATATATTGATGCTAATAGGATCGGGAACGATGCAAAACGCCCTCAAATCACACCACGCTTCCACCAAATCGCGGAATGAGAAGAAAAGCGGTAAGGAGAACGATCCAGACGGCCTCCGCATCTGGCTGCTCCTCATCAAGAGCTATCACTCGCTGCTGGAGTGCACCGCGCATACCCTGCGCGCGAGCGGGCTGGGGGACTCCGACTTCCGTGTTCTGGAAGCTCTGCTGCACAAAGGCCCTCTCCCGGTGAATACCATCGGCGCCAAGGTCTTTCTTGCACCTGGATCAATCAGCGTCGCCGTGGACCGCCTGCTGCACAACGGTCTGGTTACGCGAGACCTCAGCACGGCCGATCGCCGCGTGCGCATGGTTTCGCTCACCACGAAAGGCCGCGACCTTATCGAACAGGTTTTTGCCGAGCATGCCGCACAGATCAACGCTCTTACCGCGGAGATGCCCGGGAAGGAGCGCCGTCGCTTGGCCGATAGCCTGAAATGGCTGGGCAAACGAGCCGCCCAGCAGCTTCCAGAGCAGCATTAGGTCGTCGCACCCTCGCGAAGCCCGAATCCATGCACGCCAAAGGGCTCCCGCATGTTCCAATAGAGAGCTGAGGATCTGAGAACAGCACCATGGCATTGAACTGCGGTATTGTCGGTCTGCCCAACGTGGGCAAGAGCACCATTTTCAACGCGCTGACGGCGGCGGAAGCCCAGGCAGCGAACTATCCCTTCTGCACCATCGATCCGAACGTCGGCATTGTGCCGGTGCCGGATACGCGCATGGATCGCATCGTCACCATGGTCAAGCCGAACTCGATTGTGCCGACGACGATGGAATTTGTCGACATTGCAGGCATCGTCGAAGGCGCATCCAAGGGCGAAGGCCTCGGCAACCAGTTCCTGTCGCACATTCGCCAGACCGACGCCATCCTGCACGTAGTGCGTTGTTTTGCTGACGACGAAGTGGTGCACGTTGCCGGGGGCGTCAATCCGCTGAACGATATCGACGTGATCAACACGGAGCTGTTGCTGGCAGATCTGGAGTCGGTTGAGAAGCGTTTGGTAAAGGCCGAAAAGGCAGCCAAGCCCGCGAACGCGCCGGCTGCGGCAAAGATCGAGTTCGAGACCGTAAAGAAGCTGCAGGCCGTGCTGGCCGAAGGCAAGCCGGCACGCACCGCCGAGCTGACCGACGAGGAAAAGCTCGTGGCACGCGATCTCTTTCTCATCACAATGAAGCCCATGCTCTACGTCGCGAACGTTGACGAAAGCTCGGTAAACACCGGCAACGAGTACACCGCAAAGGTGGACGAGCGCGCCAAGGCTGATGGCTCCGAAGTCGTGCGCATCTGCGGTGCGATGGAGTCGGAGATCTCGCGCCTTGAGCCGGCCGATCGCGTGGAGTTTCTCGAAGCCGCAGGGCTGGCAGAACCCGGTCTGAACCGCCTGATTCATGCTGCGTACAAGCTACTCGGCCTGATCACGTACTTCACCGCCGGCGTGCAGGAGGTTCGTGCGTGGACGATCCGCAAGGGCACCAAGGCTCCCGGTGCAGCCGGCGTCATCCACTCGGACTTTGAACGCGGCTTCATCAAGGCCGACACCTACAACTGCGAAGACCTCTTCCGCCTGGGAAGCGAAGGCGCTGTAAAGGATGCCGGCCTGCTCAAGAGCGAAGGCAAAGAGTACGTGGTGAAGGACGGCGACATCATGTTCTTCAAGTTCAACGTCTAGCACCGCTGCCAACCAAAGCCCAGGGAACCGCGCTGAGTATCCGACAAGGTACGCTCTCGCGGTTCTTCCCTTTCCCGATACAAATTCCCTTGAAACTAAACAAGATGGCAACCAAGAAGAAGCTTTGCGTAGGTGTATTGTTTGGCGGTCGCAGCGGAGAGCATGAGATCTCTCTGCGCTCTGCACGTTCGATCCTCGGTGCGATTGACCGTCGCAAATATGATGTGGTCGAACTGGGTATCTCCAAAGAGGGCCGCTGGCTGCAGGGCCGCGCCGCACAAAAGCTGCTCGGCCTGCCCACTGCGACCAAGCCCACGGGCAGCTCGCGCTCACTCAGCGCAGCCGCCTTCAAGCCCGGTGCAGAAACCGGCATCGACGTCGTCTTCCCGGTGCTGCACGGCACTTTTGGAGAAGATGGCACGATTCAGGGCCTCTTTGAGTTGGCCGACATCGCCTACGTTGGATCGGGTGTGCTCGGCTCCGCTGCCGGTATGGACAAGGACGCGATGAAGCGCCTCTTCGTGGCCGCCGGCCTTCCGGTCACCCCCTGGGTCACGGTGTTGCGCAGCGAGTGGCGCGCAGAACCAAAGAAGATCGTGCGCTTGATCGAGAAGAGCCTGCAGTATCCGCTCTTTGTAAAGCCTGCAAACCTCGGCAGCTCGGTCGGCATCAGCAAGGTGAAAGAGCGCGCAGAGCTGGCCAAGGCGCTCGATGAGGCAGCAAGCTTCGATCGCAAGATTGTGATCGAGCAAGGCGTTGGTGGCCCCGGCGTGAAACCACGCGAGCTGGAGATCGCCGTTCTAGGCAATGATGCTCCCGAAGCAAGCGTCGTGGGCGAGATCGTGCCCGCCAAGGAGTTCTATGACTACGAAGCCAAGTACGAGCTCAATGGACCGGACGAAAGCCTGAGCATCATCCCAGCCAAGCTCTCCAAGGCTGAGGAGAAGAAGCTGCGCACGATGGCCATTGCCGCCTTCCGTGCCTGCGATTGCGCCGGTCTTTCGCGCGTTGACTTCCTCATGGCTCCAAGGCGCGACGGCAAAGGCCAGGAGATCGTACTCAACGAGATCAACACGCTGCCCGGATTCACCACCATCAGCATGTATCCGAAGCTATGGGCTGCAACAGGCTTGCCCTACGCCAAGCTCATCGACCGGTTGATTGAACTGGCCGTGGAGCGCGCCAACGAGCGCAAGCAAACCCGTTTCGAAAAATAACCGGCGTCTACGCCGCCTTTACAACAACGCCGCTGCGATGATGCGCAGCGGCGTTGTTGTTTCTCCCAAACTTTGAGCAGCATGAAGACGCTTTATGCGCTAGTGCGCATTGCAATGCTCCAGCGTTGGCAGCTCCATGTTGCCCGTCGCATTGCCTTTCTCCACGGCTGCTTTCTGGACCGCAAGATCAGGGATACAGAATGCTTTCCGAAGGACATCCGGCAGTACCGTTTCCTCGTAAGGCTGCTGCGTCGTGGCCTGGCTCGTCACCTTCTTGGACGCCTCGGTGAAGTCCTTCTCGTTGTGGTGCATGAGGTAGAAAGAGTACTGCTCAGTAAGGTACTGCGACCCGAAAACCTGCCCACGCCCAATGCTCTGCAGGTAACGATCAAGCGTCGCGGCTGCAATCCACTGCGACCCTGTATCGCCCAGCCCTACGGCGCGAATCGCAAGGATGTGCGCCAGCAGATAATCGCTGGGTTCTGAACTGTGCTGCAGGAGAAACGAGGCATCGTGGAAGTCCTGTGCTGTAACGACCTTGCCTTCGCTCAACAGAACATGTACCCGCTTCAGATGATCCGCGTCATGCCGTGCGACTACGTTCCAGTCCTGCTGTTGCTGCTCATACTTTTCAGCCTGATCCTTTGGCAGCGAGCTTACTCCATCATCGGCCAGAGGAACGCCACGATCTCGCTGATCTTCAACAAACATGGCACGCACCGTAGATGGTGGCGTGGACGGAGTTTGTCCGGGAAGAGGAGCGACGCAGCAGAGCAGCGCAAGAAGTAGACGTGGGAACATGCACACATCATACGGACAGCTCAGAGAGTGCGGGCAGCTCAGAGACTCAGCGACTCAAACGCCTGACGAGATTTCAGCACAGCAGCAGAGGTATCGTAGCCAAGCTCGTGCGCGATCTCCAGCATGCCGACCGGAGGCTTTGCCATCGCAGAGGAAAGTCTTGCAACCTCTTTCCAATCGATGCTGCCTTCTCCTGGCCAGAGATGCGCGTCGCGCATGCCGCCATTGTCATGCAGATGCAACTCACGCAACCTGTCGCCAAAGACCGCAAATGCCTGTGCGATGCCGGATTTGGCCTCGGATCGCGGGGTCTCCGGCAGAGCCGGAATCGCGATATGCGCGTGACCGACATCGAGGCAGAATCCGATCCCGTCGAAGTGGCCGATCTGCACGATCTCGACCAGGTGCTCCGGCGTAGCAACCTCGTTACTTAGGTTCTCCAGCAACAGCTCCACGCCCAGGGGTGAAGCAAACGCCTTCAGATGCTCCAGCGCAGTGAGCGAATCATCGATCGCGCGCGTGCTCCACCTGTCCTCATTCATTCCGAGATGAATTACCGCAAAGCGCATAGGGATCTGCTCCGCAGCTTCGAGCGCACGCTTGGCCTCATCCATGGCAAGAATACGATCGCCTTTGTTCTGGCTGATCAGGTTCAGCGAGGGCGCGCTGTGCCGGCTCCACTCCTGCCCATCTTCGTGGGAGTAAAGCGGCATGTGCATCGAAGCCACAACCTCGTTGGAACGGAACCAGCTGGCCATCTCACGAACGGCGTAGCGATCGGTGTAATCGAAGTGGTGCCGTGCGGCGAAGAGCTCAATCTGCGTGGCCCCTGAGCCCAACAGCGTATTCATCAGCGCCGGGGTAAGACGTTGCGGCAGGACGAGGTGCGTAGAAAGACCAGCATGCATGGCATCGTTAGGCTAGCGCATCGCGCGGTGAGTATGGGTAGAATCCGCAGGCAGCACCGTACAGCACACAAGAAAAACGAGGTGGCTACAGAGCCACCTCGCCGTTGCAGTGCAGAGCACGCCGGGACTAATAACCGGCCGCTTTGCCATAATCGTGTCGCTTATCTTGCCCGCCGCTCAGCATACCGGTCTTGGGATCGACGGCAATCAGCTCGGAGTCTCCCCAAACACCAGCGTTCTTTTCGTCAAACTCCGCCTTGCGCTTGGTCGTATACCCCCGTTCCTTCATGGCATCCACCGTGGCAACGGGGAAGTTCTTTTCAAACTGCAGGATGTCCGGAAGGTACTGATGGTGGAAGCGTGGAGCATCTGCGGCCTGCTGAATATTCAGGCCGTTGTCCACGACCGAGATCAGGTCATTGGCAACCGTCGTAATAATCGTGGAGCCGCCCGGCGAGCCAAGCACCAGCCGCAGCTTGCCCGGCTTATACACGCGATGCTTGCCCAAACCGATTGTCAGGCCCGGCTCGCTGACGATGGTCGGCGTCATCGAGCTGAGCGGACGCTTGCCCGGAGCGATCGCATTCGCAGGACCCTGAATCAGACCGAATCCGTTCGGCACGCCCATCTTGCTGGCAAAGTCATCCATCTCATCGTTGAGCAGGAAGCCGAGATGGCCCACCGTCACCCCCGAGCCGAACGTAAAGTTCAGCGTGTAGGTAGAGCTCACCGCGTTGCCCTCGGCATCGACCACGGAAAAGTGCGTCGTCTGTGGCGACTCATGCACCGGCTTGTCGTCTTCCTTGGGCGGCTCCGGCATAAAGCCTGCCGGACGCACCAGATCCTTTGACGGCGTCGCCTTCTCCGGATCGATCGTCTTCCGCCACGCCGCGGCATACGCCGGATCAGCCATCTGCTTCAACGGCATCTGCATAAAGTCAGGATCGCCTAGGTAATCACCGCGATCCATATAGGCACGCCGGAAGGCTTCCGTGATGAGGTGGACCTGCTCCGGAGAGCGGTCAGCGCCCAGCTTCGCCAGATCATAGCCTTGCAGAATGTTCAACGTCTCCAACAGCACAATGCCGCCCGACGAGGGCGGAGGAGAGGTCAACACCTCCAGCCCGCGGTAGTGCCCCACCAAGGGCTCACGCTCCTTGCACTCATACGCGGCAAGATCGGCGCTCGTAATCAGGCCATCGTTCTGCTTCTCGTAATCCGCAATCTCCTGCGCCAGCTTGCCTTTGTAGAAGTCCTCCGGGTTTGCCGCGATACGCTCAAGCGTCTGCGCCAGCTCAGGCTGCCGGAAGACCTCACCCGCCTTGTAATAATTGCCGTCGCGCTGAAAGACATGGTGCGACTCAGGAGTATGGTTCAGGATCGGGTCATGAAGGTTATTGGCCTCCATCTCCGTCAACGAATAGCCATCGCGCGCAAGCCGAATCGCCGGCTGCATCACACGCTTCATGCCCAGCTTGCCGAAGTGCTCCTCAGCATAGGTCAGGCCAGCCACCGTTCCCGGAACACCGGAGGCCTTCGGCCCTACGGTCGATAGCTTTGGGATGATGTTGCCCTCTTTATCGAGATACATGTCTCGGCTCGCGGCCCCCGGCGCCTTCTCGCGGTAGTCCAGAAAACGGGGCTTGCCCTCGGCCAGCCTGGTACTTGCTGGGCGGATGAGCATGAAGCCCCCACCCCCGATGTTGCCCGCTTGCGGGTACGTCACCGCCAGGGCAAAACCGACCGCGACCGCTGCGTCCACGGCGTTTCCACCGGCCTTCAGGATCTCCAAACCAGCATCGGAAGCATCATGCTGGATGCTGACGACCATGGCATGACGGGCCGTCACCGGCTTGGTATCGGGCATGGGTTGAGCGGTGCGCTGGGCGAAGCCCTCCGTCGTTACGGTGACGATCGACAGGGCAAGAGCGGCGGAAAAAACCTTTTTCACGCTATTCCTCAAAAAATAATGGGAGTCTTCCAAAGAATAACCGCGCTTTGAACGAAGGCTGGCGATGTTCGAACGTTCACCCCCACTCGAAAGAACACCCGGACAAAGGTTCCGCATTGCTTATGAGACCCCCAAAGGGCGAGTAGCGCCTGCCCAGACAACGCGCGCGGCATCATTTTCGAAAACTATTCTCTTTTGAATGAGCAAGATAAATTGGATCACTCAAAACATGAGTGTATTTGTGTCACATTTCATGCAACTTGGTGCTAAGATTTGCGTCTAAGAGAGTGTGAGGCGGCGAGAAGCCAGCGCACAGATCTTAGAAACCTTTAGATACATGGAGATACAGGCAATGACGATGACCCGGTTCGTACCCTTTCGCAGCGGAGTGAGTGACGTGGCGGTGCTTCAAAACCGCCTGAACGCAATCTTCAGCGACTTTGCCCGTCCCGAAACTGGGACCGGGACCGAGACCCTCGCCACCGGCAACTTTGTACCTGCTGTGGACATTTATGAGGACGCACAGAAACTGGTGCTCAAACTCGAAGTCCCTGGCATCAAGCCGTCTGATCTGGACATTCGGGTTGAAGGCCGTACGCTGACCGTCAAAGGCCAGCGCTCCTTCGACAACGAGGAGAAGGAAGAGAACTTCCACCGCATCGAGAGGCGCTTTGGTTCCTTTGTTCGCAGCTTTACGCTGCCCACGACCGTCGACGCAGAAACGGTAAACGCTACCAGTGCCGACGGCGTTCTGACGCTAACGCTGGCCAAGAAGCCGGAAGCCAAGCCCAAGCAGATCGAAGTGAAGGTTGCTGCAACCACGGCAACCGGCCAGGTGGCAGCTGAAGCGGCCCAGACGAAGGCCTAAGAGAAGTCTGCCAACACGGAGAGAGAAACGGGCCCCGGTAACGCTATGGGGCCCGTATTTTTAGCGAGACGCGGCAGAAGCCCGGCGATGGCTGAGATTCACCAGCATGAGCACAATGAGCAGAGGCAGCATCAGAAACCAGAGCGTGTGGTTGGCAAAGCGAGGCGCCAGCGTAGCGCCGAACATGGCACCAAAGATAAAGCTGGTGATGATGGAACCGAGGTTCAAAAACTGATGAAGTCCCGCCTCTCGGGTTAGCGGATTCAGCGTAGCGTAAAGACCAGCAACTGCCGTTCTCAGGTTGCCGGTGATGAACGTGGAGTTGTACGCGTAGGTATTGACTGTACGAAAGCTGGCAATCTGAAACGCCGAGGCAAACGAGATCAAAGGGATGAACAGCACGTCTGGGAACGACAACGGAAGAAAGGAAGCACCGAGCAGCGTGATGAGTTCGCAGAGCAGCCCGATCGTTGCCGCGCGTCGCTTAAAGCGACTGCCAACAGCTTCCGCAGACCAGACACCGCAGAAGAAGGTAATCATCGGAAGCAGATGGCGCAGAAACTCGTGTCGATCCCGGCTGAGAGCAGCAATGCCCAAAAAGACACCGTTCCCCGTCATCGAGGCAGCAAAAACATGGTGATGATTCAGATAAACGAACGCATCAAGTCCACCGCCGCACAAAGCCAGCAACGAAGCCGCAAGCAACGATTGCGAGACTTGTTGCTCAGGGCTGGGAACCACGGATTGGGCAGGCGTCGGTAGAGACATTTCTCTAAACAAGATTTTCAAAATAAAGATTCAGTTGAGCACGCCGAGCAAACGGTAATCGAAGGAGAAACAATGGCAATCAAGTGGGACAAGTTTACGGTAAAGAGCCAGGAAGCGATTCAGGGCGCTCAAGGGATAGCCGGGGAAAACGGCAATCCTGAGGTGCTGCCCACGCACCTGCTGTCTGCGCTGCTCGAAGACAAGGAAGGCGTTGTTCTCCCGGTACTTGAGAAGATCGGCGTTGCGGTGGAACGCCTGAAGAGCGAGGGAAACACAGCGCTGAACAAGCTGCCCAAGGTGCAGGGCACAAGCCAGCAACCTTCGCTGGGCACAGCGCTTTCAAACGTGCTCAACCAGGCGTTCAAGGAAGCGGATAACTTCAAAGACGACTACGTTTCGACGGAGCATCTGCTGCTTGCATTGGCAAACGCCAAAGGCGACGCCACGCAGCAGCTACTCGCCTCACAGGGAGCAACGCACGACGCCATCCTGAAAGCACTCCAAGCTGTGCGTGGGTCGCAACGCGTCACCGACCAGAATCCGGAAGGCAAGTTTCAGGCTCTTGCCAAGTATGCGAAGGACCTCACGGAACTTGCGCGTCGCGGCAAGCTCGATCCTGTGATTGGCCGCGATGAAGAAATTCGCCGTGCCATCCAAGTACTTTCTCGCCGCAGCAAGAATAACCCGGTCCTGATCGGCGAGCCCGGCGTCGGCAAGACCGCCATCGTGGAAGGACTTGCACGCCGCATCGTACAGGGCGACGTGCCTGAGATTCTGCGCGAGAAGCGCGTCATCTCTCTCGATCTCGGTTCAATGCTTGCTGGCGCAAAGTTCCGCGGTGAGTTTGAAGATCGTTTGAAGGCCGTGCTCAAGGAGATTGAGGAGTCCAACGGACAGATCATTCTCTTCATCGACGAGTTGCATACTCTCGTCGGCGCTGGTGCGGCCGAAGGTGCCATCGACGCAAGCAACATGCTCAAGCCTGCTCTTGCTCGCGGCGAGCTGCGCGCAATCGGTGCAACGACTCTGAATGAATACCGCAAGTACATCGAGAAGGACGCGGCTCTCGAACGCCGATTCCAGATTGTTTATGTTGGTGAACCGAACGTTGAAGATACGATCGCCATTCTGCGCGGCCTGCGCGAGCGTTATGAGACGCATCACAAGGTGCGCATCAAGGACTCTGCAATCGTTGCCGCCGCCGAGCTTTCGCATCGCTATATCAGCGATCGCTTTTTGCCTGACAAGGCAATCGACCTTGTCGACGAGGCTGCTGCTGCGCTTGCCATCCAGATCGGCAGCGTACCAGTAGAAATCGACGACCTTGAACGCCGTGCTACCTCGCTGGAAATTGAGCGTCAGGCCTTGAAGCGTGAGGATGATGCAAACTCCATGGAACGCCTGACCGTAGTAGAAAAGGAGCTTGCAGAGATCAAGGAACAGGCCGCAGGGCTGCGGGCTCGTTGGCAAAAGGAACGCGGTGCGATCGGTGAGATTGCAGCGTTGAAAGAGAAGCTCGAGAAGCTGCGCTTTGAAGCAGAGCAAGCTACGCGCAAGGGCGACCTGCAACGTGCCGCAGAGCTACAGTATGGAGAAATTCCTGCTGCGGAACGTCAGCTCAATGAACTGACCGACGAACAGGACAACTTGTCGAGCAAAGATAAATCCGCGGCTCCCAACAGACTGCTGAAGGAAGAGGTAGACGAAGAAGACATCGCGAAGATCGTCTCCAAGTGGACCGGCATTCCAGTAGCCAAGATGCTGGAAGGCGAAGTACAGAAGCTGACCCAGATGGAGCAACGGCTACGCGAACGTGTTGTCGGACAGGATGAAGCGCTCACGGTTGTTGCAAATGCGATTCGTCGTTCACGTGCTGGTCTGAGTGATCCGAAGAAGCCTATCGGCAGCTTTATTTTTCTCGGCCCCACGGGTGTAGGTAAAACGGAGACTGCGCGCGCGCTCGCTGAATTCCTTTTTGATGATGAGCAGGCAATGGTCCGGATCGATATGAGTGAGTACATGGAGAAACATGCCGTCGCTCGCCTGATCGGTGCGCCTCCGGGGTACGTTGGTTTCGATGAAGGTGGCCAACTCACCGAAGCCGTCCGCCGCCGCCCCTATGCTGTTGTGCTCTTTGACGAAATCGAGAAGGCTCATCCGGATGTCTTCAACGTCTTGCTGCAGGTTCTCGATGATGGGCGCCTGACAGACTCGAAGGGCCGCACCGTGGACTTCAAGAACACGGTACTCATCATGACCTCAAACATCGGCGCACAAAATCTAACCAGCGCGTGGAGCGATGGCGAGGAAGGATTTGAAGATGCAAAGATCCGTGTTCTTGATTCGCTCAAGCAGCACTTCCGGCCAGAGTTTCTCAACCGTGTCGATGACATTGTGGTCTTCCATCCACTGGGAGAATCGCAACTGACCCACATCGTCGATCTGCGGTTGAACGACTTGCGCAAACTACTCGCCGATCGGCGGATCACGCTCGATCTAACCGAGGCTGCGCGACAGGCAATCTTCAACGCCGGGTATGACCGGGCTTACGGTGCGCGCCCGCTGAAACGTGCAATCCAACGCCTCGTACAGGATCCTCTTGCTATGAAGATCCTCGATGGAAGCGTGCAACATGGAGATCGCGTAACGCTTGATGCCGACAGTCAAGGAGCGTTGATCTTTACTCCCACCCACACGGCATAACAGGACAAACCGCAAACGGCCGAAGCGAATAGCTTCGGCCGTTTGCTATTTGTCCTTATCGTGTACAGATCACTTACGCTGCGCTGGAAACTCCAGATCCAAAGCCTCTCCATCAAAGACAGAACCGAGCACCTTCTCGTTCACCTGTTCTTTTGAAAGAGCCTCAGGGCTCCAATCCCACTGCGAATGATATTGGATAAGGTGATGAGGTCCCGGCATCTGCTTCATCGCATCCCAATCTACGACGGGCAACGCCGTGAAATGCGGTAAATGATCTGCGGTCAGAGACTCTGTCTCACGATGTCGGGCCTGCATCTCTTCACGGAAGCTGGTCAGAAGAGTGAAGTGCTGGCTCAATGTCTTGTCCGGCTCATAGTATCTGGCAACCTGCCAGTAACCACCTTCTTGAAAATAAATATGCGTATCCGGGCCGGAGAGCAGCTTGGCTTTTATTTCATACGGAACAAGAAGACTTGCAAGAATTGCGGCACTCTTCTGCTGCTCAGCTCGTATGCGTGCCTGGACAACGAACAGAACCGCGACTGTAAGCACTCCCAAAACGACAACGAATGTTTCGTTACGCTTGAGAAGCGCACCCATCGCTACACTCAGCAAAACGCTAATACCCAATACACCACCAAGCACATACCGCACTTCCATACTGTGAGTGACGTAGCGAGCCAGAAGATAACCAAACACAGGATAGAGCGCAAGCAGAAGCACTAAGGCAAACTCTCCAACGGGAAAATGAATAGCTAACCTTGCCCGCAACACCGCGCATACAAACAATGAGAGAACAAGCACCAGCACAAAGAGCACAAAGATGTTTCGCTGCATGTGCGGGCTTAGGCCATAGTTGATCAGTAACAGACGATACGCCTCGGCAATAGCATGAGGTGTAACGATATTGTTGTTGTAGTAGTGCAGCCGGAAACGATTAAGTCCTTTCTGAAAAGGAAGCGTACCCACAATGCCTAAAACGCCGAAGCAAAGTGCAGCAATCACCGGCCAATCCAAACGCTTACGCTCCAACGTGCGAACAGCTTCTGCCAACCATACTGGCACGAAGAGAAGAACGCCGAAATAATGCGTGTTCGGCGCAAGCGCAAGAGAGATCGCAAGGATGCAAAGCGATCGTCCACGATCGGAATCACGAGTCGCGGCCTGATAGCTTGCAATCGTTACACCGAAGATTCCTAACAACATCCCATACGGACGAGCTTCGACTGCGTAGTAGAGCGTCCCGGTGAGAGCAGGCAGCAGGAGTGCAATCAGGCCTGCACGCTCACCGGCGATGCGGCGTACGAAGACAAAGAGCATTGCCTGCATGAGCAGATATCCCAGTAACGACGGAAGGCGAATTGCCAACACCGTGGGGCCCATTACACGGATCATTCCGTGAGATAACGCGTGATACGCCATTGGGTCCAGCGAGATGGGATACAGACGCTGAATGCGAAGTACGTCCAAAAGCGTTGGCACGCTGTCGGTTTCGAGCACCAGAAGCTCATCTACCCAGAGCAACTTATGGTGCGACCATATCAGGGCCAGGACCGCTGTCAGCAGCAGTAGCAACGCTGCGAGCCAGGTGTAATGTTTATGCGCTAGTGCGTTTGCTTTGCCGGATATCGTATCCATAAACGTGCCTACCTGCTCGTACAGGGTTGTGCCGCAGTCTGCAACAAAGCGCCTCGCAGAGTTATTCCAAGCGAGGATTGAGGAACCTTCGCAGCATTCAACTCTTTGCCTATCCACTCCCAGCCCGAGTTATAGAAAAGGAGCAAAGCATGTGGCTGAGCGAGGAAGCTGCAATAGGGCGTAACGTCGAGATGAGCATAATGCTGCATATAGATCGCGGTAACAGCATTGGTATTGTGCTCCAGCCAATGCACCTCTCTCGGCTCGTCGTACACGAGCGACAAGCGTGAGGCAATGTCACGATCTGGCATGTAGTAGCTATTCAGAAAAAAGTCATTAAGGCTCTGCGTGTAGAGCTTCTGCGTAGGGTTCGCCGCAAGCGCGTCATGCAATAACGGGGACGGTTCAAAGCTTGCCAACATTGTGGCGCGCTCATGCGCGTCCTGCAGGATGCGCTCACCATTGACGATCAGACTCAACAGAATAAGCACGGCAAGTGTGCCGTAGAAAAATGTACGCTGCTGAAGACGCCGTTCCAGCAGAAGCGCAATCGCCACAAGAAATGGAATGACGGCCGCAATGACATAACGCACCTCCATGGTGTGCGTCACAAACCGTCCGAAGAGAAAGCTAAAAAAAGGAAGCGCTGCCAGTCCAAGCATGGAGGCCCATAAGTAGGCCGGCTCAGTATCAGGTCGTGCACGATAGCGCTTCCAGCTTGCAGCGAGCAGAGCAATGGTTGCGACGAGAAGCAGCAGCGCAAGAACGTGCTGCAGTTTTAGTGGCCATTGGTTGTAATGTACGAAAAGCTCACGAAAGCCCTGAGAGATAGCTCGCACACTCACAGTCGTGATGTAGTAATGAGCGCGGTAGGGGGCAAGCGCCTTCTGAAACGGGAGAAGGATGACGATGCCAGCAATCAGCGCTCCTGCACCGACAAGAAGGACTGGCCAGTCAAAACGACGGCGCTCACGAACACGTACGAGCTCGCCCAGTGTTACCGGTACAAGGATCAGCACACCGAAGTAGTGACTTGTGATCGCCAACAGAATTGCGACGCCGAGACCTAGCAAAGGCAGCAGTCGAGATCGCGGTTGTGCTGCGTCCCTGGCCTGCGATGCAGCAAACCAGCAAGCCAGCGCCGC
Organism: Acidobacteriaceae bacterium; assembly: GCA_028283625.1. Classification (GTDB taxonomy): domain Bacteria; phylum Acidobacteriota; class Terriglobia; order Terriglobales; family Acidobacteriaceae; genus Granulicella. Next base: position 32,748 of record JAPWKG010000007.1, read on the forward strand.
GGCATAAAGTCCCAGCAGCCACCCATAGGGTCGACCTTCCGATGCGTAGCGAAAGCTTGCAGTAAGCGTAGGGAAAAGCATCGCAACCAGGGCTGCGCGCTCACTGGCGATGCGCCGCACCAAAGAGAAAATCGCCCATTCCAACAGCAGGAAGCCGCACAGAGCAGGCAGCCGCAATGCATAGGCATTGCGGCCGAAAACGTCCATGCTGAAATGGGAGAGCAGGTGATAGGTGGGTGGATCAAGCGAGATTTGGGTAATGCTTTTGAATCTCCCAGACGGCCTTTGCCGAAGCAGCGCTGTCTGAATAAAAACTCAGGAACTCGTCATTCCACATCAGCTTCGCAGCTGAGCTAATGAGGCCTAAAGCCGTTGTGAGCGCAAGAACCCCAACAACCCACACTTTGGAGGTGCGCATGTGCGGTTGCGACGAATGGTTCGTATTCACGAGTATCCCCCCGTTCGAGCGCCACAGCCCGTGAAGGCCGGGCCGTTGATCTTGCTTGGCGTATCGCGGTTCAGATACAGATTTTTTGCGCCACCGTTGTCCCGATATTCCTTAGTCCTACTGAGCGGAAGGGGGGACCGGAAGAACAGGGAGAGCGGCTGGCACTACCGGATGCGGCAACGTCGGGAGGAAAAACTCTTCCAGTCGCGGCATCTGCACAAAGAGAAGAATGCTCATGACGAGTACCGTGGCCAGGAACGACCCCATCAGAAGGGGTTCTTTGTAGAGCTTCTCCGGGTTCTGCACGGCAGACTCAGTCTTGAAAGCCAGCTTGAGGTAGATTGCCATCGTGAAGGCGATGAAAGGGAAGCCGAGAATCAACTCAATGCGATAGCGGATGATGAAGGCGCCGAGGAACAACATTGCGGTCGATGCATAAAAACTTACCGAAACCAGCAGCGACTCCGGAGTGTAGTGCTTGAAGGAGGCACGATAATTCCCCGCCAAGGTGCGATCGCCGATTTCATTCAGCTCCGAGAAACGCTTGAGCGCCATGAAATAGCAGCCGATCATCCAGTACGCGATCAGCAAAGATACTGGCGGCACCAGCACGGTGATGGCATACCAACCCAACAGCATACGCAGCGGGTTGTTGACGCTCTCGGTCAGAACATCGAGGTAGGGCACGTCCTTTGTGCGAACAGGAGGGAAGTTATAGAAACACCCCATGATCCAGAGCACAACAGCGGTGAGAGCAAACATTTTGCCCAGATACCACCAGCCCAAAGCAACACCCACGATCATCATCAGAAGCCACTGCACGTAGGCGAGCGGCACGTTCACCAAGCCTCGCGCTGCCGGACGGTTCTTCTTGATCGGGTGCAGACGGTCAAACGGAGCGTCCAGCACCTCGTTGATCACGTAGTTCGAGCAAGCCACCAGTGTGATGGAAATAAATGCCACAATCAGCTTGGAGATCAAGCTGCTGTTCCAGAGCGAGTGGTCAACGCTCAACGGAACGATGACGCCGGGCAGCACAAAGAGGTTCTTGATCGAGTGATCCAAGCGAGCAATTGCCAGGTGCGCACGCAGGCGCTCAGAAAATGAGACTGTGGGCACGACGGTTTCCGCCATAGATCCTCGATCAACTAAAAATGTGAGCCAACTTTCCGATGATTGTACCGGAGGATGATGTCATGGCCGATATCACCTTTGCGCTACTCTTTTGAACGAGACAACACGGGGTAGCTGAAATGAAGTGGACACTGGGTATTCTTCTGCTTGCGTCGCTGGTATTTGTCTGGGTAGAGCGTGAACAACTCTACGTGCGCGACCCTCTTGCCAGCGTTACGGAGAACGGTGTGGAGAGAACAGGTGTTCAGGTTTATCTGAACTATAACAATGAAGTCCTGCTGGAGCAGGATCACCCTTCATTCCAGCTTCGTCTGATGCAACGAGGCAATCACGTAGGGGTTCCAGCCAGAATCAAGTGCATTCACTGGGTCGCCTGCCTGCTGGATGCTCCTCTGGCCACGTTGGTAGAACGCGAGCCGCTCACCGTAGACGCAATGGATGCGCGCCACATCGCATTCCACGATGCCAACGGTATGCAAGGCCTTGTAACGCTACGGTAAGGCCGCAAGCAGCTCGGCTACGCTGCGATCACTGCCGGGATACATCCACTCAGGCGCAATCTCCGCCAACGGCTCCAGCACGAAACGACGCTCGCGCATCGCTGGATGCGGCAGGATCAGTTCCGGCTCTGCCAGTACCTGCTGCCCGTAGAGCAGAAGGTCAAGATCCAGAGTGCGCGGCCCTTTAGCGGGGCCTGCGGTGCGGTCGCGGCCAAAGTTCTGCTCGAGCGCGAGCAGGGCACGCAGCAACGGCAAAGCAGACAGATCGGTCTCGAGCACAGCCGCTGCATTCACAAAATCAGGCTGGTCGACATAGCCCACCGGCGCGGTGCGATAGAGGCTGGAAACGGCCTGCACCGTGCCCAGAGTACGCAGTTGAAGCATAGCCTCGCGGACGGTAGCAGACGGGTCGCCATAGGCAGACGAGAGATTGGAGCCAAGAGCAATTGCTGCGCGCATGCAGACCTTAGGCGATAGCCGCAAACGCCAGCGACGCTTCGACCGCAGACTCTGTTTGCGGAGCCGTGCGCGTGGCTAACTCCCAGGCAGAGCGGTCTCGCATCAAGCGCTGCACCAGCGCCGTGTGCATAGCGTGGCCGGCACGCTCAGCCACCACCTTGCCCCAGATACGGCGGCCGGCGAGAGCAAGATCTCCGATCAGGTCAAGCACCTTGTGGCGCACAAACTCATCGGAGAAACGCAGCGGGCCGTTCTCCACGCCATCGCGCGTAAGAATGATGGCGGACTCCGCCGAAGCGCCGCGAATCAACCCCATGTTGCGCAACATCGCTTCATCTTCCCGGAAGCCGAAGGTCCGTGCCGGAGCGATCAGGTTGGCGTAGTCCCCAGCCTCCAGATCCCCCAGAAAGGTCTCCTGGCCGATCGGCGTGGGGAAGTCGATACTGTAATCGATCGCGTAGCCTTCGCCCGGATAGACCCCAATAAACTTCGCGTTCGGACCCTCGCCCTCACGCACCTCAACCGGCTTCAAAATGCGAATGTATTCGCGCTTACGACGCTGGCGCTTGGTCCCAGAGGCAAGAATGGCCTGAACATACGGACGCGCCGAGCCATCCAGAATCGGCACTTCAAGATTATTGATTTCGACGATCACGTTATCGACCCCGAGGCCGATCAACGCGCTCAGTAGATGCTCCGTAGTTGAGATCAGAACGCCCTGGCGCATCAGCGACGTGGCGTAGGAGACCTTCGCCACATTGCGGCCTGTCGCCGGAATCTCAAAGTTGTCGAGGTCAGAACGGCGGAACACCACTCCCGAGCCTGCGGGAGCCGGAATCAGGCGCATGGAGACATCAACACCGGAGTGCAGGCCGACCCCGGAGAAGCTCAACGGCTCCGCGATCGTTTGCTCGAATTGGGTTTCCTGTAGCTGCACTTCGTCTTCCCAGAGAAGAAGAGTAGCGCGGAAAGCAAGCCGGAGGTTGTGGCATTTTTGCCACAGTACTCAATCAAGTGACCTTCTCCATCGCACGTCTAGAACAGGCGTTCAGAGCGTCGAAGATTTCCAGCCGAACCTATGTTGATCAAAGTAAAGGAGAAGCGTTCCACCCCTTCATTTCGGACCGTTCCCAGCTCATACTTCCGGTACTCCACCGAGAGACCGCAGCAGTTCCAGTTGTAGCTTGCCTGCAGGGAGCCGTACTGCAGGCTCTGGTTACGCACATCGAGCCCGGCGCTGGCAGCGGCAGAAAGCCCCGGCTTGGTCGGTGTGCCATAGCCTGCAAGCAGGCGCACCTGCTGGAAGTTTGAGTTGGCCGAAAGCTGCAGGGTCGCCGTGTTCTTCGTGGTGTCGATGACCTCGCTGTAGAAGCGGCCCGGAGCGTTCAGATCGGCGAAGGAGAAACCACCGAACCAGAGCCCTTCATGCACATCCAGGAAGAGGTTCGTGCTCGTAAAGCGTTTCGCGCCGGTGTCGTAGTCGAAGTCCCACGCGACGTCGGTGTGGGAAGAAGTACGGAAGCGCATCCGCGAGATGATGGGCGAAATCGACCGGGGCTCCGTGAGGAAGGCGATGCCCGACAACGAAAGCGTCGTGTCGAAGACGTTGCGGCGACTATTGATGACCGCGCCACCAAAGGTGGGGTCAAAAAAGTGTCGCTGGGCCAAGCGCCAGGTAAACCACTCTCTTTGCCGCGGCTTGCTCTTGCAGGAATCCTTTTCCTTCTCGCCGGTCTTGGCCCGCAGCGGCTCATCCGGAGCGGTGTCCGCAACCGTAGGGATGCCATTGGCATCGGTTGCCGAAGAGGCACCAAAAAGCCCCGGAGAGTCTTCACTCTCCGCACTGCTATTTTGGCCGCCGTTGTTTTTGCATGGCTTTGCCGGCAGCGGCTTGAAGTACAGATGCTGCGTGACTCCGTACTCCAGCTCGTTCGTGTTGGAGTCCAGGTCATCGTCATCGAAGCGCAGAATGCCGAGGAAGTTCCCGATGCCGCGCGTATTGCGATAGGTCAACTCCGGCTCCACGGTGTGCTTTACCTGCGTGCCCAACAGGTGCTGCCAGCGGGGCGGCACATTAAAGACGCGCTCGATCGCGGGTGGCCGTACATCGATCTTCAGTTCCATGGAGGAGCGGTTGATAGGCGTGTTCAGCTCGACAGGAACCGCGGCGGCGTCATACGGCGTCGCGCGCGACTTGGCGTAGTAGGTATCGCGCAGGGCAAAGGAGGTCATCGTATGCCAGCCTTCCCCGCTCAACGGCAAGGAGATTTCCGGGCGGAAGTCCTCCCGCGCCGTCACGCCGCTTTCAAAGTTTGGCTGCACGCGTTTGAGCCCTGCCGCAGAGGCCGTTACATCCCAAAGAAGCGGCGTAGAGCCCAGATGATGATCGAGCGCCGTGAAGTTGATGGACGGCGCATGGAAGATGCGGATATCTTCCCCGGCTACCTGTGTTCCGTTGGACTCGGTGTAGGGCACGCGCTTGAGCCCCTGGTAGCGGTCAAAGCGCCCTTCGCTGATGTAGCCGTTGCGCTGATGCGTCAGGAAGACCGTTGAGGTGATATCGGAGCTGACGGCCTGGTCGAAGTTGTCATTGAACGCCTCGCGGTAGACGTAGGAGCTCAGATATTCGCCGTCACCCACCACGCGCATATCCTGCGTGAAGTCATGGCGGAAGCTCGCGGTCACGTCTTCGCCACCCTGGTTGACGTAGAAGCCCTGATTGGTGACGTAGCCGCGATCCTGCAACGCGGTAAAGTGCGCGTTCACGAAGTCTCTTCCGCTGCCGCGGTAGCGGAAGGTACCGGACTCTGAAAAGCCGCGCAGCGAGAAGTACTCCATACCCACGGTGAGATCGGCCGAGCGGCCCATCACCAGATACACCTGGTCCCCGATAACAAATCCCTTGGTCGTGGACTGGCTGAGCACCGGGATCAGCAGGCCGCTCTGGCGCGCCGTGTTATCCACGGGGTGAGAAACATAGGGCAGAAAGAGAATCGGCACCCGCAGCAGGCGGAAGGTCGAGGCCATGGCGTGGGCCTTCTCATCGCCTACCCAGATGTGGTGCGAGGAGAGCTGCCAGTCCGGGTCCGGGAGCTCGCAGCTGGTTACCCAGCCGTCGTAAACGTCATAGCTGGCCGGTCCGGTCTTCACCACGAGCCTACCGGCAAAGCGAAAGGCGTTTGGCCCGTTCGTGGCCTCGCCGTGCAGCCCGGTTGTCCCTTTTACATCATAGAAACGGCCTGTGCCGCTGCGCAGGTTATAGGTTCCGTGCGCGGCGTTCAAATCTTCATGATTGGGCCCGCCGGTGACATGCAGATGGCCATCCGCGACCACATCGCCGGTGCCGGCGTCGTAGGTAACGCTGTCGGCCTGCAATACGCGGTCGCCGTAGGTGATGCGTACGTTGCCGGACAGCAGCATGAGCTTGTCATGCCGCGATTGCGTGTCACTTTCAAGCACCACACCGATCTCGTTCGGTCGATGCTCGACGTAGGGAATCGCCTGCGGAATCTGGCTAAGATCCGGCAAATCCTCCTCAGCAGGTTCCACCTGAGCTGGGGGTGCCTGCCTCGTTACCTCTTGCGCTGCGAGATGTTGGTGAAACGCAGGCAAACCGATGGTACTTATGAGGAACAGGGCCAGGCTGCGAGTGGACCGACACTGCCGTAACGGAAGCGTGCGCGGGAGAGTACCGGTTGAAGCAAACGAGGCCACTGGAATGATTAGATCATCGTCCGCAGTGCTTCGGCACCTGTAACGAAGATTGGGCCAGGAATGGGGGAAAACGGACGAGCATGAACGGCGCGGCACAGCACAATGAGTTCGCCGGCAACGAGGAGTTGCTGCTCACCGGAACGGACGGGGCTGCGGCTCCGCATAGCCCCAACAGCGCCCTGAAACAGGCCGTTGCCGAACGCCTGGCAGCACACCGTCATCGCCGCGCGCAGGAACAGGCGCTGCTGGAAGATCATGAAATGCGTGCCACACAGGCGCGCAAGGAGAGCCGTCGCGGCTCCTCCTCCGTCAGCGATGCCGTCAAGGCCCGTTACGAGCGCTCCCAGAGCTACCGCGAGTTTTTGGCAGCAGAAGCCGAACGCGCCGTACAGCAGGCTCAGGCCGAAGCCGAGATCGCCGCCATGAAGATGGCCGCAATCGCCGAAGCCCAGCAAAAACTGATGGACGAACTGGCGAGCTACGAGCAACCCGGCCCGATCCTGCTCGAAGAGGTTCCCGTCCGTGCAGAGGCCGTGGTTCCGATGCCTCCGGTGGCCGCTGCCGCGGCAGAGCTGGACGAACCTTCGATGCTCAGCATCGTCGAGACGCCCCGCCCGCAACCCTCGTTCTCCGTCCGTCTGGACGCTCCTGTGAGCGCTCCCCAGCCTGCGCCTTTGGCAAAGAGCAGCACACGGCCGCAGAAGCCCGTCGTAGAGCTGAGCGCAGAAGAGCTTGCCGTACTTGAGGAGCAGCTGGAAGAAGAGATCGCCTTCCGCCGCGCACCGGAGTTCGAGCCTCTGACGCTCGAGACCACGCCGATTCAGGCCAACATCATCGAGTTTCCGCGTGAGCTGGTGGCTCCGCGCAAAGCGCGTCCGCGCCTGGCGGAAGGCCCGTTGCGCGAAGAAGCGGAAGAAGCTCCGCAGCTGCGCATCTTCGAGGTTGAAGCCGAACAGATCTTTCTGGAAGAGGTTGTGCCGCAGGCTACCGGCGCGCCGGAGTGGCAGAGCCTCCTGCTGGAGAATCATCAGGTGCTCGAGCACCGTGCACCGCTTGAAACCCAGGCGCAGTACACCTTTGAGCCGCAACCGGCACCGCTGCAACGCCGCGTCATGGCGGTGGTGGTGGACTTCACCTGCCTGATCGCCGGGCTCACCCTTTTTGCAACCATGGCCGCTTACCTCTGCGGTCCCGCGTTGCTGGCCCTGAAGCCTGCCGCTCTGGCCGGCGTTGCTGGCGGCACGCTGGTCTTCTTCTATCTGGCCTACCAGATGCTCTTTTTCACCCTCTCTGAGGCCACTCCAGGCATGCGCTATGCGCGCGTGGCGCTCTGCACCTTCTCAGACGAGAACCCGAGCCGCAAGTCCATGCGCCGGCGCACGCTGGCCAACCTTCTGGCGGCCTGCCCGCTGGGCCTTGGATACGCCTGGGTTCTGATGGATGACGATAAGCTCGGATGGCACGATCGCATCTCGCGCATGTATCAGCGTGCATACTAGAGCAACACCTGTAGAGCTGCTGTGTCATTCCACGTGAGGATCCTTCATGCGTTCGTTTGCTGTTAGCGTTGCCGTTGGAACATCTGCTCTTGCTGTTGTACTCACCGCCACCACGGCGACCCGCGTTCAGGCGCAGGCCAATCCTGCAGCCTCACCGGAGTACTACACCCATACCGTCAAGCCCATTCTCCTGGCCAACTGCTATCGCTGCCACGCGGGGATGAACCATCGTGGTGCTCTCGTGCTGGACTCCAAGAAAGGCATCCTGCACGGCGGTAAGGATGGCGCGGTACTCATTCCGGGAGATCCGGCCAACTCCATGCTGATCAAGCTGATTCGCCATGAAGGCCCGGCAGACGACCCCATGCCGATGCCCCCCAAGGGCAAGCTCTCGGATGCCGATATCGCCGCTGTCACCGCCTGGGTGAAAGCTGGCGCCCCCATGCCCGACGACCAGTAAGGCTTCTGAGCTTTCAGGCTATCGAGCGAACCCGAATCGCTACTACCCGTAGCGGCGATTCCCCGATAGCCTGAGGAAGCTCTGGCGGCTCCCCGCGACCGCTTACATTGCCATGAACCTCCCCAAGCGAGCTCCTGTGTGCGCTGAGGAAGGCACGCGTGCTCCCTGGCGCACCGCCGTACTCACCTCCGCCGCCGCGATGATGCTGCTCAGTTTGGCTTTGCCGCGCCACGCAGATGCGTTCATGACGCGCTCGCAGCGCGTGCACCCGCGCTCGGTGGCCCAGGAGCAGGAACCAGCTCCCGGCCGCACACACGGCGGGGCTCATCACAGCAGCAAGGCCACGACCCAAAGCAAAAAGAAGGCCGGCAGCAAGGGCACCGAGACCGCGCACAGCAAGCCACGGCGCAAGAGCCACGTACAGGTGGACGAGCCAGAGCCTGTCGTGATGAAGCGCGCTCACGGCAAGAGCAAACTCGCTCCTGTACAGCAGGAGACTGCAGCCACACGTAAGCCGCAGGAAGGCCGCCACGCCGCCACCACGCACGCCACAGAACTCGCTGCGCAGCAGCAGGAGAGTGCCCGGAGCAGCACGCATCCTGCAAAGACAGAGACCGCTGCCAGCAAACCGCAACACGCTCAGGGAGTGCAGGAAGCTGCCTCCAATCCGGAGCCCAGGAAGCCGCTGCGGACCAATGATTTTGTAGCCGCGGTGCAGGGAAGCGCCAGCAACAATGCGTATGCCGAGGGCGTCTCTCATCCGGACGAGATGGATGAGACGAAGCCTCTGGAGAATGTGTCCGCCGCACCAGCTGCGCACAAGACAACAGTCGCCGTAGCACAGGTTTCAGCAAACACCACGGCCCCAGCGCAGCCCTCTGCTCCGGCACGCGTCAATGGCTTTGGTGCGGAGGGTGCACCGGCATCCACCGGCCATCGCACGTTGGCCAAAACCATGGCAACGCATCGCGCAGAGATTGAAGCGATGGATGCAGCTCCGCCGGCGCCGGCAACCAAGCCCATCTCCGCCGTAGAGCAGGAAGAGATTACCGACGAAGTCGTGCGTCCGCAGGTGCTGCCCGCTGTTTATACACGAGGCGGCCGAATCGTGATGCCTGCACCGCTCAAGGGCTCGCACGAGGTACTGGTACACCAGAACGAGATGGCCGATCAGGATGGACTGGAACGTCTGAACAATGACTCTGACCTGAACCGCCTGATTGCAAGCCACGACCTCAAGCGTCTGCCGGAGACCGAGTACCTACACGTCAACGAGGAGCTGCCTGAGAATCGCCGCTATGCACGACCCTGGACGGTTCGTTTCGCCTCTGAGATCGGCAAGTCCTTTGAATCCCGCTTCGGCGTAGCGCTGCAGGTAAACTCCGCCGTGCGCACGGTGAGCTACCAGCTTCGCCTGATGCGCACCAACGGCAACGCTGCCGCCGTACGCGGCGATACCGCTTCACCGCACCTGACCGGGCAGGCGATCGATATCGGCAAGCGTGGCATGTCAAACGCGCAGATTGCCTGGATGCGCGCGTATCTGCAGCCGCTCATGCAGGAAGGCAAAATCGATGTGGAAGAAGAGTTCCAGCAGGCCTGCTTCCACATCAGCGTGTATCGCGCCTACCAGGAAGCGCCGCGTAAGCGCAGCCGCACCCCGGAAAACGTAGCCGAGGTTCGGCACAACGACTCTGCCGACAACTAGCCCCTCAAACAGGACAACGCCCGGAGACAGGGAGAGAACACTCTCCTTCTCCGGGCGTTTTCTTTGAACGAAACTGACCGGCTCACGACTGCTTCTTTGGAACCTTCTTGCCTTCTTTCCGTGCTTCGCTCAAAGCGATCGCGATGGCCTGCTTGCGGCTTGTAACCTTCTGACCGGAGCCTCCGCTCCTGAGCGCGCCGCGTTTCATCGCGCGCATCTCACGCTCCACGTCTGCTCCCACGGACGGGCTGTACTTCCGCGCCGTTTTTTTCGCGGCTTTCTTTACGCTCTTCTTGGCTGCTTTTTTGGCGGCCGTCTTCGCCGCGACTTTCTTCAGGGTCGATTTCTTCGCACTGGTCTTCTTTGCCGCTTTTCTGGTTGCCATAACGGTGCCACCTCCCTGCACCCATTGGAGGGCTGCAGCAACAGGGCGCGTTGCATTAACGCGAAGAGCGCGGCTGAATCAGGGCAGGGAACTTGATCCCGAGCCGTTCGGCGATCTCTTCACGCGTACTCAGCGTCTCGGTCACCGGCCTGCCCTCTTCCTCCCAGGCCGCAAGTCCACCCTCCAGCACCCAGACACGCGTAAAGTTTCGCTTCTCAAGCGCCTGGGCCACACGCGCACTCGCCAGCTCATTGCGCGAAGAGCAGTAGAGCACGACGTCAACGCCCTCCGGGAAACCGATGTGCGAGTACTTGCGCAGGCGGGTAGGATCCACACGCAACGCTCCAGGAATTCCCGGGAGTTTGCCCATACGCGCTTCATAATTCAGCAGATCAAAAAGCGCGATGCGGTCGCCGCGGTCCAGCCGTGCCTGCAGATGAGCCGGAGAGATACGGCGCAGGCGCAGATGCAGAATCACTCGAATCAGGTGATAGGCGCGCCACAGCACATAGAGCAGCAACGGGACTCCCAACCCATAGAGCAGCAGGTGAAGGAAGTGCTCAAGCAAACGCATGATCAGATCAATCTGCGGAGAGAAGAGATATCCGAGCAGAGCATAGCCCGCCGTCCAGAGGAGGGAGCCAGCGGCGTCATAGAGCAGAAAGTCCACCACCGTAGCGCCTTCCGCACCGGCCAATGGAGGGGAAACACCATCAAGACCCGGAACAAACTTCGCCACCAGCAACAGGCGCAACCCCCAGTGCTCAAACAGCTCACGCGCGCGATGACGGCTTCGCTGCGGGTCAGAGGTGAAGCTGCAAACCAGACGGATCACGCGGCTGCCCCAGCGCTGCCCCAGCCAAAACCAGATTCCATCGGCCACCAGACAGCCGGCAACTCCAGAGGCGATTACCAGCAACAAATGCAAATGGTCTTCTCTGCTGGCGTCCAGCGCACCGGCCGACATCAGAAACAGTACCGCTGGCACCGGCAGACAAAGCTGTTCGGCGAAGACTGCCAGAAAGATGCCAGTGTAAGTAAGCTGGGTGGCGGCGTTCATGCTGCTGACCTATCGTCTACTTTATAGGCATTCTCAGGGAATATCGGAGGAGGAACGCGGAGTGGTACAACAGTTATCCAACAGGCTGCGCGCTCCCGGTCTTCGACGCTTCCTTTTCTGCAGTGTTCTGCTGGTTTTCTCCGGCTGCGACGCTGCCTATGCCCCCCCGGAAAACCCCATGCCTCCTAAGACGATCCTGCTCTCCGAGATGATGCGCCAGCTCACCGCATCGCACCCGCAGCTGGTAGACGAACTCCTCTCACAGATGAATGACGGTGGCAAAAAAGGCCCTGCGTACCTGACACCCAAACTCATAGACGAGCTGCGCAAGCGGATTCTGGGGCATGACTGGTCCGGTCTCGACCGCTTTCCCGGATGGACGATGCGGGAGATCAATCCGACCGTGCGCGTGGTCTCTCATTTTGCCGGAAAGAGCGAGTCGCTCGAAGAGCTGAGCGCAGCGCATCCCGGCGCGCCGCCCGTTCCAGTGCCGGAGCAGCAGATTGAACGCTTCCTTGACCTCGGAGCCTTTCCGCTCAATCGTGAGCATCAGGAGCCGCTCGATCAGCCCTCAACGCTGCCCGGTTTCAGCCTCGACGGTCTGGTCGCCGACCTTGGCTACGACATCGTGCGCGGCGACGGACCAAACGACCTGGCTCCGGAACACGCAGAGTCACAGCGTCTGGCCGACACCCTGAACAGGCTCGCAGCCAATCGTTTCGAGGGCGCACAACCCTTCAGTACAACGCTGGGCGAACACGAAAGCACGCGTCCGGAAGAGCTGCTTCAGGCGCTCATCCTCACAGGCCATACCGTCACTGTCACCGATGCGCGCTATTTCGCCAACTTCGGTCACTTTCACTTCCAAGGGCAGGATGTCATGATGCCCTTCTGGGTGAATACCCAGATCGCCGTACCCCATACCGGCGGCCTGCTGCATCGTGCCCGTCCACTGCTCATCCCTGTCTCGCACGCCGAGTACGAATGGAAGGTTCGCGGCCCCCGAATCAACGCCGACGTAAGCTATTACTTCGGCATCGACGGCAAAGCCGAGTGGCGCACCATGGACACGCTGGATCAACGGTGGGTGCTCAAGCGTGCAGCGCACATCTATACCGGCGCCGAGGCCATCGAGGTCACCCGCCTTACCGGCCTGCTGACGCTGGCCTATCTTCGCCTGCACCTGCGCAACCCAACGCTGCCCTTCGGCGGATACTACGCGCTCGGTGTCTGCCAGGACGGGGTCTCGGCGATCGAACAGAAGATGACCGGCAAGGTGACCCTGTTTCCGAATACCGCAGACAGCAGTTTTTTTGACGATCCTCGCGATGCCGAAGTGAACGCCATGATGATTGCCATCCCCAAGGATCGCGACGGAACGATGCCTGGGCCGGAGCGCATCTTCGGCTCACTCCCCACAGACAACTTCAACGAAATCACCATCCCAGGGTTAGCTGAAGACCTGAACCAAAGCTACGCCGCATGGAAGGCTGGCAAGTTGGAACGCACACATGGCTGGTTGTACTATGCCGCAGCCTATGCAGCCGGTGCTGCCTTGGCAGGTACCTTCCTGGCTACGGTTCTCTGGAATCGACGGCGCAAAGCGTAACGTCTTAGCAGTATGTTTTATTCCTCCTGCGAGAAAAGTGCACACAGGCGCGTTGAGCGAATCGGCCTTTTATTGCTGACGATGCTGCTACTGGTCAGCGGCCGTGCTGCTCATGCTCAGGTAGCTCCTTACGCGATGCTCAGCCTGGGACATTACTCAGGACTCGGCGTGGGGCCGGGAACAGCACCAACGCAATCCAATGGCATTACCAGCCGTGGTGGCACCTTCGGCATCTTTTATGACCGCTACCATGCCGGTCCGCTGGGTGTGGGCGCCGATATGCGCGCCATCATCGAAAACAGTTCGAACTCAGGGCCTTATGGCAACAAGACGGCAGGCTTCCTGATCGGTCCACGCGCCACGATCAATACAGTCGTGCTGCCCTTCCGGCCGTACGTGCAGGTGGAGATTGGCGGCATTGGCACCAACAACGGTACGCAGCCGAACAAAGACACGCACTTCGGCTACCAGTTCCAGTTCGGCGCAGACTATACCCTGATTCCGCATGTGGCTGCACGGGCAGAGTATGGCGTTGGACAGCTCTCTACCGATGGTGGCAAACACACGCTGCAAACCTTCGGACTGGGTCTTGTCGTCCGCCTCTAGATTTGCCGCATGCCTTTAGAAGAACAGTGCAGGGGTCCCTCCGGCATTGGTTAAGCAAAGAAAAATCCCGCTCCATTCGAGCGGGATTTTTTCGTACGCTTCCAATGCAATCTCTGACTCAGATTCGCATCGGCATCAGGATGTAGCGGTAACGAACCTCTTCGTTGCCATCTTCCGGACGCATCTGGCCTGCCGACTGAGCATCCTTGAACTCCAGGCGAACTTCACCGGAGTTACCGGTAGCACGGAGAAAGTCCACCAGATACGAGGAGTTGAAGCCAACCACCAGAGGATCATAGTTGTACGGCGTTTCGATGGTGTCTTCCGACTCGCCGGCATCGGTGGACTGTGCCGAGAGCTTCAGCTCGTTCTGTTCCAGACGAATCTTGATCGCACCCGAACGCTCGTCAGCAAACTGTGCCACGCGCTGAATGGAGCTCATCAGATCCTCCGAGCGGACGACGACAAACTTTGTGTTGTCGCGCGGCAGAACGGCTTCGTAATTCGGAAACTGTCCGGTAAGCTTGCGGCTGGTCAACACACGGCCACCGACACGGAAGAAGAGCGTCTGGTCGTCGTCGGCAAACTCAAGGGTCTCCGCGTCCGAGGTGTTGAGCAACGCCATCAACTCAGCGAGCGCCTTGCGCGGAATCAGCGTCTTCTTCTCGCCGCTGACTTCCATGCTCTCCCCTGTCTTCTCAATATGAGCCAGACGGTGACCATCGGTGGCAACCATGGCCATGGACTCGGCCTTGAGAACCAGCAACGCGCCGTTCAGCGTGTAGCGCGACTCTTCATTCGAGATAGCGAAGATCGTCTTGGAGATCATGTTGCGCAGTGCGCCGGCATTGATCTTGAAGACACCGACACCGGGAAACTCCGGCACGGCGGGGAAGTTCGCGCGAGCCATGCCCACCATCTTGGTGTTGGAACGGCCAGCACGTATCTGTACCCAGTGATTGTCCTGAAGCTTGATCGAGATCTCGCCTTCGGGCAACAACTTGATGTAGTCGTACAGCTTGCGCGCTGGAATGGTGCAGGCGCCAGCCTTTTTCACCTTGGCCGGGCAGCTGGTCTTCAGCGACTGATCGAGATCGGTCGCGGTGATGGTCAGCGTGCCGTTCTCGTCAGCTTCGAAGAGAAAGTTCGACAGGATCGGAATCGTCGTCTTGCGTTCGACAACGGACTGTGCGGCCGTAAGCTCGCGCAACAGTTCGGCTCGCGAGACGGAGATCTCCAGGTTGCCGGTCGGCGCTGCAACGTCGGGCGTGATGGTAGCTGAAGACACGATGCGTTTCCCCCTGAACAGACAGAGCTTGGTGAGCTTGATTCTAGGCTGTGGCGTGGTTTTTCGCGAGGGGCAGAGCCTTGTGGATTACGCCTGCCTATTGTGCGTGACGAGGCACAGGGCAAAACGACCTGTCA
This sequence comes from Acidobacteriaceae bacterium, assembly GCA_028283625.1. Classification (GTDB taxonomy): domain Bacteria; phylum Acidobacteriota; class Terriglobia; order Terriglobales; family Acidobacteriaceae; genus Granulicella. The sequence goes on from JAPWKG010000007.1 coordinate 47,755, forward strand.
TGGGCGGTTAGAGAGGCTTCTAAAAGACCTTGTGAAAGGAAGAAAGAAGAAAGTCTTAACACCCGTTCGCGGTGGAAGAGTGGAGAAGTGGTCCCGACCCAACAATGACGCAGGTTTTAGAAGGTACAAAGTTTCTAAAACTAGACTCTGGAAAAGCGGGAGGTTGGGAAGAGAGGACACGTGCCAACGGTTGCGTACTGGGTTTCCCACGTTTAACACAGCCCGGCTGGAACGGTAAGAGGGAAAGATCGCCCCGGGAAAGGGAATCTGGCTTAAAACCGCATGACTGGCTGCTTAACTCGGCCTCCGGTTTTCGACAGCCTTGTGGGTCCGGTTTGGAAAACTTGCTTTAAACCGTTTTCGCGCCGAGGAGCTCCAGGAAGGGGCTGAACGAGACCGGAAAACAGCCAGAACGCCAATCTGCACTTAAATTTGTGCGAAGTTTTTTCAGACGAAACCGGTCGGGCAAGCCGATTTTTGATGGAAAGGGCGGGGCGGGGCTCAGGGGGAGTCGAAAGAGGTGCGTTCGCTTGGCAATAAACGGCGAATTCATCCGTCTCCACTACAATGAACCGAGCGGGAATAGCGCCCCTAGAGCAGCAAAGATAGGCGCCCGCGGAGAATAGGACACCCCCTTGCCTGAGTACCGTAATCCCAACCAGGCCGGCGGCGGCACCGATAGCCGCGGCTTCCTGGTGATGATGATCTTGATGATCGGCGTTCTTGCCGGTCTGCAGTTTTGGCGCGCAAAGCATAATCCTCCGGCTCCGGAGACGCCGGCTGCGGTGCAGACAAGCACCCCGGCTGCCGCTTCCGGCACGGTCCCCTCTGCAGCTGCTGCGGTAAGCTCAGAAGCCGTACAGGCCTCTGAGGAGCAGACCACGGTGGTGGAGAACGATCTGTACAAGATCACCTTCTCAAACCGCGGTGGCGAGGTTCGTCACTGGATCCTGAAGCAATACGCCGATACCGACGGCTCGCCGCTCGACCTGGTTCACGAGGGCGCCGCGAAGCTGTACGGCTACCCGCTCTCGCTCTATACCTACGATCAGGCTGTTACCCGGCAGCTGGGGAATGCACTTTATGTGCCCTCTGCGACCGGAACCCTCTCAGCCCCGGCGAGCCTGACCTTCAAATGGTCTGAAGGCAATCTGAGCGTTACCAAGACCTTCACATTCGGCACCGATTATGTGATCCATGCCGATACGCAGCTGCTGCGCAATGGCTCCCCGATCTCGGCAACGCTGGCCTGGCCCTCGGGCTTTGGCGATCTGGGCGATCTGCAGAGCTTCTCAAGCGAGTCGATCGACACCTCTTCTTCAGGTAAGAGCGACCACATCGCCATCAAAAAGGTTTCCGGCGGTGCGACGCTGCAGGGCCCGTTCGATTACGCCGGTGTTTCCGATCAGTATTTTGCGGCTCTTTTCCTGCCCGATCACGTAGATGACGCGACGCTGGTCACGCTTTCAAACAAGATCGACATCAACAAGGTTCTGCGCCGCTCCGGCGAGAGCGCGAATGGAAAGAAGCCGGAAGAGTTCCCGCTGCTGGGTGCAGCGATGGGCTCCAAGGCCGGACATGTGCAGACGCGTCTTTTTGTCGGTCCGAAGGACTGGCAGGTGCTCAAGGGCATTGAGACGACGACGGGTGTGAACCTGTCCTCGACGGTGGACTTTGGCTTCTGGGGACCGATCTCGAAGGCGCTCTTCCTGGGCATGCGGATGGTGCACTCCTGGATTGCTCCGGCAACGCCGCAGCCGGGGAACTGGAGCTGGGGCTGGGCGATTGTCCTCTTCACCATCTTCATCAACCTGATCATGCTGCCGCTGCGCCTGAAGGGCATGAAGGGCATGCTGAAGATGCAGCGCATTCAACCGCAGATTGATGCCATCAAGGCCAAGCACGGTAACCCCGGGCCGACCGATCCCAAGGCGGGCAAGATGAACGCCGAGATTATGGCCCTGCAGAAGCAGGAAGGCGTTTCGATGCTGGGTGGCTGCGTGCCGACCCTCATCACGTTGCCGCTGCTCTTTGCCATGCTGACGATGATGCAGCGCGTCATCGAGCTGCGCCATGCGCACTTCCTCTGGATTCACGATCTGTCAGCGGGTGACCCCTGGCACGTGTTGCCGATCGTGTTGGCGCTGACCTCGTTCCTGGTGCAGTTCTATACGCCGAGCCCCGGAGTAGACCCGCAACAGGCACGCATGATGGCCTTCACGATGCCCTTGTTCTCGCTCTACATGACCTGGAACTATGCTTCGGGACTGGCGCTGTACTGGAACGTTGGCAACTTCATCATGATTCTGCAGCAAACCATCATGAACCGTACCGCTATGGGGCGTGAGATCCGCGAGATCGCGGCCAAGCGCTTCCAGCAGAAAAATGGAAAAGGGCAACAGAAAAAGGTTATTCAGGGCAAGATGCAGACGCGCCGCTAACCCGGCTGCGTCTGCAGGCTTTGCCTGAAACGAAGACCTTCTGTATTTTTTTGATACGACAGCAATCGGCTCCTCTCCTTTCGAGGACCGAGCGAGTAGAAGCAACTGAGGCAAGAGAACGACATGGAAGACCTGGCTCTAGCGGCAGAAAAAATAGCGTCCCTGATGCGCACCCTTACCGGGCCGGAAGGGTTCCGGCTGAAGTACCGGATCACAGCCGGCGCTGGGGCGAAGGATCCCGATGGTTTCGAACGTCGTGATATCTACGTGGAGTGCAAAGGACCGGACGCTGAGCTGCTGTTGGAACGCGATGGCGAGCTGTTGCGTTCGCTGGAGCATGTTGCAGCCAAGGTACTGCGCCTGGAGCCGGAGGAGCATGACCGCGTCAGCTTCGATGCCAATGGTTTCAAGGCAGAGCGCGCTTCCTCCTTGCGCGAACTGGCCGATGAGGCCATGGACACCGTGGGTGAGAGCAAGCGCCCGTATAACTTCCCCCCGATGAACTCCCGCGAGCGCCGTATGCTGCACATGTTCCTGAAGGACTCTGGTATGCAGACGGCCAGCTCTGGCGAGGGGGCACGGCGCTTTGTGGTGCTCTATCCGGAGGGATACCGGGTTCCACGCGAGGATGATCGTCGCGGAGGCTCCGGCCGGGATCGTCGGGGCGGTGGGCGAGGAGATCGTGGCGGCAGCCGTCGCGGGGGCGGCAGAGGCCGCTACTAACAAACCGCAGGAACGAAGATAGAGAACGGCCGCTGGGAGCATCCAGCGGCCGTTCTCTTCTAGAGGATCTAACTCCTGATGGTCTTACTCCGGTACGGGATCATGACCGCCGCGCGAAAAAGGGTGGCAGCGCGCAAGCCTTCGCAGAGCCAGCCAGCCGCCCCGCATCCAGCCATGGCGCACGACTGCGGCGTAGGCATACTCAGAACAGGTAGGCAGGTGACGGCAGCCGAAGTTGCCGAAAGCCGCCCCGAACGCATGAATCGCCGGGGAGAGAGCTCCCTTGTAGACGCGTAGCAACAGCCTGGCGACGCGTTCACGGTTCATGGCCGTGGCTTGTCCTGGAAGCGGGCGTCCAGCGCGCGGAAGATGGTTGTGATCTCACGATCGAGCGCGGCGTACTCGCACTCGAGAACCTGTCGGCGCGGATGAAGAATGATGTCGAGTGGAAGGCCGTTGAGGCGCGCCACATTCAGACGAATCGCTTCGCGCGTGCGTCGCTTGATCCGGTTCCGGTCAACGGCCCCGCCAAGCGCTTTGGGTACAGTAATGCCGATGCGCGGTCCGGCTGTCTCCGAGCGAGTCTCCGCGGCGCGCGGTGCGGCAAAATAGGCCAGCAGCTTGCCAAATTGTTTGCGGCCCGCCGCCGTGTAGGCGCGTTGGTAGTCGGCGTGTTTACGAAGACGATGCGCCAGCATGAGAAAGCACCTTGGAAGCGGTTCGGTAGTACCGAGACGGAGACTTTCCGTACGGTCCTATTTTTTTGGGCACACAAAGGCGCTCACCTGTGGAAGATGAGCGCGCTTGGTAAAGCGTGAAGCAGGTTAACCGGGACGACTAGTCGCGGTAGCCGGCTGAAACAGCGATCTTGTGACGACCCTTGGCGCGGCGACGCGCGAGGACGGCTGCGCCGGCCTTGGTCTTCATGCGGCTGAGGAAGCCGTGAACCTTGCTACGGCGGCGGCGATTGGGCTGAAAAGTACGCTTGGGCATGGTCGTGTGTCCTTGCTTGAAACTTGTGTGTGTCGCGTGTTGTACGCGGGTGGCTGCGGCTCAGGTGCGCCAGGCGCTTAGAGCGGTCGGACGGGGGAAACCACACGTCCAGCAGCAAGTTCTGAGTATAGCGGAGCCGTGGAAAAACAGCAACGAAATTTGCCTTGTTTTGTTCTATCAGCGTTCATTCAGGGAGAGTCATTCCTTCGTGGGGAAAGGTTTCACCATTCCTGGTGCAACCGACAATTTTCTTTGCCTGCAGACGCTTTTCTCTGTCACCGAGGCTGTGGATTGCTGCTAGTATCGACTCCGTTCTGACAATGGAAATCGCGCCTGGTGCGCAACACTCCAACGGGCTTCGCTTCACTCTTTTCCCTTCGTCGCCCTAGCGCGAAGGCCTTCAAACAATCCACGGACTCTTCCCGCCTCTGCAGAGATTTCCTCACGGAGCGTTAAGAAACCTTGCGCTTGTTTTTGTTTTCTTTGCCGTTCTTTTCGCCCGGAGCGCGTTTCCTCCGCCGAGCAACTCGCTGCGTTTGCAGTGAACATCACGGAGAGTAAGGAAGATCAACGATGTCATTTGTTCCGGTTCCCGCCGCCGTTTTGAACCAGTGGGTTCGAATCCTGGGCGCGCTTGAGAAGAAGATCAACCGGCAGAGTTTTGAGACGTGGCTGAAGCCCACTCGTTTTTCGCACGTGACCGACCGCGTGCTTTACGTTCGTATCCCGGCCGCTGAGTTCCAGACCGTGCTCGATCGCTATACCGACCTCATCATGGAGGCGGTGGACAACCTTGGACTGGAACTGGACAACGTCGTCTTCCAGGTGCCGCCTCAGGAGCCTGCAACGCGTCTGCGGGAGGATGGTGGATTCGGTCCGCAGCCTTCACACTCGGCGAACGCTCCCCGCCGCGGCCTGGCAGGCCCAGGGCCCGAGCAGGCACGGTTTGACTGGAACTCTGCCGCGCAGCTGAACCCACGCTATCTCTTCGATACCTTCGTGATCGGCAGCGGCAACCAGTTTGCCCATGCTGCGGCTGCAGCCGTGGCAGAGCGTCCTTCCAAGGCCTATAACCCGTTGTTCCTCTATGGCGGCGTCGGTATGGGCAAGACCCATCTGATGCATGCGATCGGACACTCGGTAAAGCAGCGTATTCCGCACGCCGCGATCATGTACGTCACCGGTGAGAAGTTCACCAACGAGATGATCAACTCGCTGCGCTATGACAAGATGACCGGCTTCCGCGATCGCTACCGCAACGTAGACGTGCTGCTGATTGACGATATTCAGTTCATGGCCGGCAAGGAAAAGACGCAGGAAGAGTTCTTCCATACCTTCAACGCGCTGCACGAGACGATGAAGCAGATTGTGATCGCCTCGGATCGTCCTCCCAAGGAGCTGGGAGACTTTGAAGACCGTTTGCGTTCGCGCTTCGAGTGGGGACTTGTCGCCGACATCCAGCCACCTGATCTGGAAACCAAGGTTGCGATTCTGCAGCGCAAGGCCGAGCTGGAGCAGACGGTACTGCCGATGGATGTGGGTCTGTTCATCGCAGGCAATGTACGGACCAACGTGCGTGAGCTGGAAGGCGCACTGACGCGTTTGATTGCGTGGTGCTCGATGCATGGCGTGGAGATCTCGTTGCCGACGGCGCAGCAGTGCCTGAAGCAGTTCATCGACACGCAGGTGCGCAAGATCACGATCGAAGCGATTCAGCGTGCGGTGGCCGAGCAGTTTGGCATGCGCGTGGCGGAGTTGAAGCAGAAGAACAACTCCCGCCAGATTGTGGTTCCGCGCCAGATTGCAATGTATCTGGCCAAGCAGATGACCGAAGCCTCGCTGCCGGAGATCGGCCGCCAGTTCGGTGGTAAGCACCACACTACGGTGATGCACTCGATTGCCAAGATCGACGAGCAGCGCCGCAATGACAAGGACCTGAACCGCACGGTGAACAAGCTGATGGAGACTCTCGGCTAAGCTCGAAGCACGGCCCGAACAGGTAAAGACCGCCAGATGCTGGCGGTCTTTGCGTTTGCGAGCAGATGGGTTGCTGCGGAAGCTAGGTGCGGCGTTTGCGCAGGACGCGTCGAACCCAGAGCACTGCGAGGTACAGCAGCGCGAGTGCGCCGACGGTGAGACCGACCGGGAAACCGACGGCGCGATAAGCGAGATCGTAGGCTGGGGTGCGTCGCGTAATGCTCTGGTAGGCGAGCATTGCCATGATGGCCAGGAAGGTGGAGGAGAAGAAGGCGGCAAAGCCGGTGGCCAGACCAATGAGCAGCGACTGGAACCATCCCAGATCGCCCAGCGGGATGCCGAGAAGCACACCGTCGCGACGCGCCCGCTCGACATGGTTTGCCGTAGCCATCTCAGCTAGAATAACGCGATGGCAGAGCTTGGACAGAGCGTAACTTTGATCCGCGCACAACAGGTGGCGCGTGAGGCCGAGGTGCGCCAATCCGTAAACGGGGTGCGCTTTGCCACCTTCGGTGAAACCGGACTGGGACCGATGGATCTGGACCAGATGCTGGGCGCGGTGCCGACGGCCATTACCGCAGCTCTGAAGTCCAACACCTACTTTTTTGTGCCCCTGGCGCTGCGCGAGCCCGATAGCCTGCTGGGCGGGTCAACGCGGGGACAGAAGTCCTCAGACAACGCCATGGTGGCTCCTGCCTACAGCGACGATCTGGGCGAGGCGGCTATCTGTCACCGCAATGTGGAGCTGGAGAGCGGTCACCGCGGAGTGTTTATCTCCACGCGGCTGATGAGCGACCGGTTTGCCCTGAGCTTCGAGTTCTTCATCAACGTGGCGCATGCGCTGGTCGACGAGGTTGGCGTACCGGAGGTCTTTGCCACGCTGGTCTGGGAGCAAGCGGTAGCCAATGGGAAGGGTGAGACCTCCTTCGATGCCTGGGAGGCCCGCCAGCTGGCCCTGGGGCGCCCTGTGCGGCCAGAGTCCGAGAACTCCAAGAGTGTTTCGCGGCGAGATCGCTCGCGTGCCTTTGGGGTGCGTCTGGAACCGGTAGCAGCAGCAGCAGCTCCCCTGAAGATTGACGAGAAAGAGAAGACCATCTTTCTGGAAACTGCGTTCTCCGATGCAGTGGCGATTTATCTGCTTTCGCTCACGCTGGACTTTGACTACTCCGAGCTGCGCGAGCGCGAGTATCCGCTGCTGGCGCCCGGCGCACTGGCGGCGCGCCTGCGCCTGGTCTCAGAGCTCTTTCCCCCGAACGCAGGCTACGAGTTTTCCATCCGCTACCGCCGCAGGGCGTAGCGCAGCGAGCGCTAGCGTACGGCCGACATGGCGGCGCGGAAGAGCTGTTCAAACTCACCGGCAACCGAGCTGTCCTTTGCTGCGGACTCCACGGCTTTCTGTGCCACCGGGCGCGGGTAGCCGAGGTTGACCAGTGCAGAGAGTACGTCGTCGGCCACGGCGCCGAGAGAGGGCGCGGCACCGGACGCGGGGCTGAAGCCGGTCAGCCCGTCGAGCTTATCCTTCAGCTCCAGCACGACACGCTCGGCGGTTTTCTTGCCGATGCCGGGAATCTTGGTCAGGGTGGCGTGATCGCCGGAACGAATGGCACCTACCAGGCGGTCGGCAGAGATGCCGCTGAGCACGGTGATGGCCAGCTTGGGACCGATGCCGGAGATGGTCAACAGCTTCTCAAAGACGAGCTTTTCGGCGAGTTCGGAGAAGCCGAAGAGTACCAGTGCGTCCTCGCGGACGTGCGTGTGGACATGCAGCCGCGCTTCGCGGCCTTCCTGTGCCAGGTCAGTGAAGGTGGCTACCGAGATAGCCAGTTCGTAGCCGACGCCGTTGCAGTCCAGCACGACGGTGTTGGGCGATTTCGAGAAGATCAGTCCGCGCAGGTAAGCGATCATGGCAGGCCTCATTCTAGCGAGCGCGCCTGTTGAGGCGCTGCGGCTCGGCGATACTGGAAGGCGAAATGATCGAAGCTCAGCCCAGCCAAACCGCCCTGCGCGTTGCCCTGCGCCGCGCGGCCCACCAGATTCACGATGAGCAGCCTCTGGTCTTTGTCGACCCGCTGGCTGTGAGGATTCTGCCTGCGGAGCAGAAGCTTGAGGTGCAACGCATTCCCAACAGCAAGCGCCGCCCCTACTCGGCCGGCATACGAGCGTTTATGGTCGTGCGCTCTCGCTTTGCGGAAGATGTGTTGGCCGCAAGCGTGGCGCGAGGTGTCGCGACGCAGTACCTGTTGCTGGGCGCCGGGCTGGATACCTTTGCCTATCGCAACCCTCATGAGGGTGTGCGTGTCTTTGAGGTGGATCATCCCGCAACGCAGGCCTGGAAGCGAGAGTGTCTGGAGGAGGCAGCCATTGCCGTGCCGGAGTCGATGCGCCACGTTGCGGTGGACTTTGAACAGACAACGGAGCAGGGCTCGCTGGCCACGCAGCTGTTGTCTGCGGGCTTCTCGCTGGCACAGCCGACTGTGGTCGCATGGCTGGGGGTGGTGCCTTACCTTACGCTGGAGGCTTTTCGCGCAACGCTCCGCTTTTTGTCCGGGCTGCCTGCGGGCAGCGAGCTGATCTTCGATTACACCTATCCTCGTCACGCGGTGCCGCTGCAGGAGCAGTTGATGATGGACTCCATGCAGGCGCGCGTGACGCAGGCAGGCGAGCCGTTCCAGCTCTACTTTCTGGAAGAGGAGCTGCGTGCAGAGTTGAGCGCTGCTTCGTTTGCGTTGCGGGAGAATCTGGATGGAGCGGTGTTGAGCGAGCGATTCTTTGCAGGCCGCAGCGACGGGCTCGGAATTCGCGGCAAAGCAGCGCACCTTGCCCATGCTGAGCGTGTGTAGGCAAAAAGAGGCGACAATGAAAGAGCTGTTGCGGCATAGGCGGTTGTGCTCTGCAAGTGGATGTGCAGAAACAGTGCGCCTGCTGCGATCTTTGGAAGAGATGGATGTCTTGGCATGAACTACGAACAAGCGCTTAAGAAGCTTGCCAGTCTTGGACCGGAGCTGCGCGTTGGAAAGGCTGCGGAAGGCAAGCAGCCTCGCAAGTTTTCGCTGAAGCATATCGGCACGCTGCTGGGGGCGCTGGAGAACCCGGAGCGGAGCTTTCCGAGTGTGCTGATTGCGGGCACGAACGGCAAGGGCTCCACTGCCTCTACGCTGGCCTCGATCGCTGTTCATGCGGGCTTGCGCACGGGGCTCTATACTTCGCCGCATCTGCTGCGCGTGAACGAGCGAATCCGTGTTGGCCGCGACGGCGTCTTTTCCGAGATCACCGACGAGGAGTTTGGCTCAGCCTTTGGGCGTGTATGGGATACGGCGGAGGCCCTGGTCTACGATGACAAGCTACCGCATATGCCCAGCTTCTTTGAGCTCTTTACCGCTACGGGGTTTCTGTACTTCGCAGAGCAGAAGGTTGAGCTCGCGGTGCTTGAGGTCGGATTGGGCGGACGGCTGGATGCCACGAACATCGTTGATCCTCTGGTCTCGATCATTACCGATATCGGGATCGACCATACAGAGTTTCTGGGCAATACGCTGGGTGAGATTGCACGCGAGAAAGCAGGCATTCTGCGCGAGAACGGTGTGCTGGTGACGCTCTCTCAGCATCCCGAGGCCAACGCGGCTATCGGTGAGATGGCCGTGAGCAGGAACGTGCGCGGCGTGGACGCTGCCCGCTGCCTGCCACCGCGTGAGCTGATGACCATGGGTGGGGTGCGGGCGCAGGGCGGTTCACCGTTGCCGCGCAATGAGTACGACCTTTCGATCGAGGGTCAGATCATTCACATTGACTCACCGCTCGCGGGAGCGCACCAGCAACGCAACCTTGCGCTGGCGGTGGCGAGCGCGCTGGAGCTAAGGGCGAACCACGGCTTTGGCACGATTACCAATGCCGCGATTGAAGAAGGTGTGCGCACGACGGTGTGGCCTGGACGCCTGGAGTGGATCGTCTCGACGCGAGGCCATGCGCCCCTGCTCGTCGACGTGGCTCATAATCCAGCCGGCGCCTGGACGCTTCGTGCTGTGCTCTCGCAGCTGCCGGAGTCCATGCCGCGTACGCTGGTTTTCGGCTCTCTGGCCGACAAGCCGGTAGAGGAGATGGCGAAGGTGCTCTTTCCGCTCTTCGATGCTTCGTCGAGCGATCCGGAGCGTGCGCGGGACCACATCGTGCTGGCCCCGATTCAGAACGTGCGAGCCGCCTCTCTCGAAGAGATGATGGAGGTGGCCCATGCGCTGGAGGTGCCCGCGCACGGAGCCCCGCATGTGCGCGCCGCGCTTGCCCAGGCTGAGACTCTTACTCCTGCAGAGGGCGTGATTGTGGTGACGGGAAGTGCATTCCTGGTGGGTGAGCTGCGGGCGTTACTGCTCGAAGAGGGACGTTAGGATGGAAGCAGTGCCAGAGCAGACTTCAGCCCGTATTGCCAAACAGCCTTCCACGTTTTGGCGTTGGACAACCTACCTGTTCCTGATGCCGCTCATTGTTCTGGCAACGACAGGCTTCGGAACGGTCTCGTTAATCGCGGGGTTGTGGGATAAGAGCGGCCGGCAGCAACATGCAATCGCCAGAGCCTGGGCCGCGGTGTTGCTTCGTCTGGCGCTGTCTCCGGTGGAAGTGGTGCATGGCGAACGGCTGAAGACGCTGGGCAACGCGGTCTTTGCCAGCAATCACCTCAGCTACTACGACACGCCTGTACTCTTTGCCAAGCTGCCGTTCCAGTTCCGTATTCTGGCCAAGGCTCCGCTTTGGAAGATCCCGTTCATCGGCTGGTATCTGAATCGTTCCGGGCAGGTGCCCATTGACCAGAGCTCGGCGCGCGCGGGGGTGGCTTCGCTTGCGCGCGGAGTGAAAACGCTGGACGCTGGCATGCCGCTGGTGATCTTTCCCGAAGGCGGCCGTACCGCAGATGGAGCGTTGCAGGCCATGGTCGCCGGTGCGGCCTGGATGGCGATCAAAGCGCAGGTGCCGCTGGTTCCGCTTACGCTGATCGGCACCTATGAGCTGTTGCCGATCCATGTCTATGCGCTGAATCCTCGCCCTCTGAAGCTGGTTGTCGGCGATCCGATCTCGACCGAGGGGATGACCACGCGCGACGCAGAGGCGCTTACCGAACGGCTGCGCAGCGTGATCTTTGAAACCTATGTTGCAGAGCAGGGCTGAAGGAAGAGTTAAGCAGTAAAAAAGAACCGCGGCCTAAGCCGCGGTTTTCTTTGCGATCATCCAGCCAAGTGCATTGGCCAGATAGGTCTTGAGGTCTTTTCGGGAAACAACTGCATCCAGGAAGCCATGTTCCAGCAGAAACTCGGCGCGCTGGAAGCCTTCCGGCAGCTTCTGACGAGTGGTTTGCTCGATGACGCGTGGGCCGGCGAAGCCGATCAGAGCACCCGGCTCGGCGATATTGAGGTCGCCCTGCATGGCAAAGCTGGCGGTGATGCCGCCGGTGGTTGGGTCCGTCATCAGGCTGATGTAGGGTACCTTTTCATCGTCCATGCGGGCGATGACCGCGGAGACCTTGGCCAGCTGCATCAGGCTTACGATGCCTTCCTGCATACGCGCCCCCCCGGAAGCCGAGACGATGATGAGTGGTGTGCGTGTGGCCAAAGCGCGGTCCGCGGCACGTGCAATGGTTTCCCCGACAACCGCACCCATGGAGCCGCCGTTGAACTCAAAGGCCATTACGCTGAGCACCACCGGCTGGTCGCCGATCTTGCCGAGCGCATTGATGATGGCATCGTTCAGGCCGGTCTTGGCCTGGGCCTGCTTCAGGCGCTGCTTGTACGGCTTCAGGTCGGTGAACTCAAGCGGATCGGTTGATACCAGCTCCAGGTCGACGAGCTCGTAGCCGGGCTCGAGCAGTAGCTCGATACGCTGGCGAGCATTGATGCGGAAGTGCTTTTCGCAGTGGGGGCAAACCATCTGGTTGGCTTCGAGGTCAGCCTTCCAGAGCGTTTTACGGCACTGGTCGCACTTGATCCAGAGGCCTTCGGTGCGGACCTCGTGGTCCGGCGTGGGCACAATCTCGTGGTCGTTGCGCTTAAACCAGCTCATTCGTCTCCTTAGGTGGCCGCGGGGCCTTCGACATTGTATCGAAGCGGAGCGCGGGATGGCGCCTGCAGGCGCGCCCGATCCGGAGGTTTGGCCTGTTTCGTGCAAAGCTTTTCTTCTACGGCAGTTACCCGGTCAGCGCGCTGTCACTTCAGAAAGTGGGAATTCCGATATTCTTGCAAGGTGAGTGATTTGATCAAGGTCCAGCTTCCTGATGGTTCGGTGCGCGAGGTTGCGCGCGGGACATCGCCGTTTGAGATTGCTTCGAGCATCTCTCCCCGTCTTGCCGCCGCGGTTGTCGTGGCCCGTATTCGTCCGCTGAACACGACGACGACGGAGGATGCGGATACGGAAGCAAAGGCTGAGCAGACCGAAGAGGCCATGTATGCCGGCCAGGATGCTGCCGGAGAACGCATCGTGGACCTGAACGCTCCTCTGAGCGAGGATGTCGCGCTTGAGCTGCTGAAGGAAAGCGACCCGGCGGCTCTGCGGGTTGTTCGTCACTCAGCTGCGCACGTTATGGCCACAGCGATTCTCGAGCTCTTCCCGGAGACGAAGCTGGGCCATGGACCGGCGACGGATAACGGCTTCTTCTATGACGTATACCGCGAGGTGCCGTTCACCGAAGCTGATCTCGCGGCGATCGAACAGCGCATGGCAGAGGTCGTTGCGCGCGATGAGAAGTTCGAGCGCGTGGAAGAGTCGCGCGAGACAGGCCTGAACGAGTACGCCTCCAAGGGTGAGTTCATGAAGTTGCACTTCATCGAACGCTTCACCAAGGAAGGCGATACGATCTCGCTGTATAAGAACGGCAGCTTCACCGACTTTTGCCGCGGACCGCATGTTCCTTCAACAGCGCGCGTGAAGGCGTTCAAGGTGATGTCCATTGCAGGCGCGTACTGGCTGGGCAATGAGAACAACCAGCAGCTGCAGCGCATTTATGGCACGGCCTTCTTTACGCAGAAGGAGCTTGAAGCGCACTTCAAGCATCTGGAAGAGATTAAGGCGCGCGATCATCGTGTGCTGGGCAAGCAGCTCGATCTGTTCAGTATCCAGGAGGTTGCAGGCGCGGGCCTGATCTTCTGGCATCCGAAGGGCGGCCTGATCCGCAAGACGATGGAAGACTGGATGCGCGATGAGTGCGTGCGCCGCGGCTATCAGCTGGTGTACACGCCGCACATCATGCGTCGCGAGCTTTGGAAGATCAGCGGACATGAGGGCTTCTACTCAGAGAACATGTATCCGCCGATGGAGCTGGACGATGCAGAGTATCGGTTGAAGCCGATGAACTGCCCTGGCCACATCCTCATTTACAAGACGACTCCGAAGAGCTATCGCGACCTGCCACAGCGCTACGCGGAGTTGGGAAATGTTTACCGCTACGAGCGTTCGGGCACGATGCACGGTCTGTTGCGTGTGCGTGGCTTTACGCAGGATGATGCGCACATCTTCTGCACGCCTGAGCAGGTGACCAGTGAGATTGAAGCCTGCCTGGATTTTGCCGAAGCCGTGCTCAAGACCTTCGGATTTGCGGAGTATCGCGTAGAACTTTCAACGCGCGATCCGAAGAAGCCCGGCGACTTTGTCGGGACCGAAGAGGATTGGTCACGCGCTGAAGGTGCCCTGGAAGAGGTGTTGTCCAAGCGCGGCCTGAAGTGCCAGCGTTTCCCGGGCGAGGCTGCGTTCTATGGCCCGAAGATCGACATCAAGCTCGTGGATGTACTTGGCCGTTTGTGGCAGCTCTCCACTGTGCAGTTTGACTTCAACCTGCCCAAGCGCTTCGAGCTTGAGTATGTAGGGGAAGATGGCGAACGTCATCAACCGGTGATGGTGCATCGCGCGTTGTTTGGATCGGTGGAGCGCTTCTTTGGTGTGCTGATTGAGCACTACGCCGGCTCGTTCCCCATGTGGCTTGCGCCGGTACAGGTTGGGCTTGTGCCGATCTCCAACGAAAAGCACCTGGAGTACGCCGAGGCGCTTAAGAAGCGTCTGGAAGCCTCTGGCCTGCGTGTTGAGCTCGATGCCTCCAACGGCAAGATGCAGGGCAAGATTCGTGACTTTGGTGTGGCCAAGGTGCCGTTCATTCTGGTCGTGGGTGATAAGGAAGCCCAGACGGACTCTGTAAGCGTGCGTACGCGCGGCAAGGGCGATCAGGGCTCGGCTACGGTGGAGGAGTTTATTGCTCGCGCTACAGCGCTGGTGAAGGAACACTCGATGGAGCTGTAGTGAAGGCTCGGTAGAAACGGGTAAAGAAAGCAGCGCCTTTAGAGCGCTGCTTTTTCCTTGGGCGCAGAATTGCGCAGGCAAAGCAAGAGATGGATTCTGTTTTAGCCGTTGAATCAAAGAACGTTGAATCAAAGAACGAAGAGCAGCAGGATCTGCTCAGGCCAGGTGAGGCATGTTGACGATACAAGACTCGATCAGGATTCATGCTCCGATGGAGCGTCTCTTCCGACTTTCGACGAACATCGAGATCGTGCAACAGACGCTGAAAATGAAGCCGATCGGTGCAGCGACGTTTGTTGCTGCCGATAGCCGTGTGCATTGGCGCGGGTGGAAGTTCGGCTGGGTAACGCATCATCACACCCTGATCACAGCGTTTGAAGAGCCGCATGTGCAGGATGGATGGCATATGGCCAGCTTTCAGGATGCGCAGGAGCGCGGTCGCTTTGCGAGCTTTTGCCACAACCATGTCTTTCGGCAGCGTGAAGGAGATACCTTCACAACGCTTGAAGATCGTGTCGACTTCTCGCTCCCGTTCTGGATGGGTGGCAGCCTGGCGGAGCGTTCTCTGCTCGCCCCGTACATTCGACGCCTGTTGCAGGAGCGCTTTGCGCTGCTTAAGGAACTTGCCGAAGGCGAAGGGTGGCGCTTGTATCTGCGGCAGCAGAGCCGGTAGCTCAGGGATAAGATTCGTCGTATTCTGTCCCCGTCTCTCACGAACACAACACGTTTCTGAAACCACTCCCTTACGAGGACCTGCCTTGAAGTCATCTACCTTTGTTGAGCGTTGCGGCCGCCGTGCCGCTGTCTTGCTGGCCATGTCGACCGCAGCTGCCCCCTTCGTTGCCGTAGCGCAGAAGAAGGCTGCAACCCCACTGCCAAGCTATTACGCTGCACAGCCTGCTACGGAGACGCTGGATCTGACCATGTACGAGCGTATTCGTACGGAAGGTCTGCAGCACGGCAAAGTGATGGAGTTTGCGTATGCCCTCAACGATGGCATCGGGCCAAGGCTTACGGGCTCTCCGAATATGGCCAAGGCAAACGCCTGGACGCGCGACACGATGACAAAGATCGGTTTGAGCAACGCGCACCTGGAAGACTGGGGTGAGTTCGGTATGGGATGGCAGCAGATCAACAGCTGGGCGCAGATGACCGCGCCTGATCCTGAACCTTTGTGGATGCAGGCTCTGCCGTGGTCGGCTTCGACCAAGGGCACTGTGGATGGAGATGTCGTCTACATCCCGGTTGCAGATGACGAGACGATGGCGAAGCTGAAGGGCACACTTAAGGGAAAGATCGTTCTTCTGGGTGCGATGCGGGATACGCCTGACCTGGATGAACCGCTCTTCCGTCGTTATACCGAGGATGAGCTGCAGAAGATGACGCTGCCTGCGGAGGAGAACAACCGTATGCGCGCGATGCTGAATGGAAAGACGCCCGAGGAGTACTACAAGGAGCGCATGAGGCTTTCAGCGCAGCGCAGTCAGGCTGTAAAGGAGATGGCTGCTGAGGGAGTCCTCGCCATCATCACACCTTCACGCGATGGCAACAAGGGAGGCGGCACGAGCCTGATCTTTGACGACAACGGCAACATGCTGGACCGCCTTGCCTACAAGGCAGACAACAAGGTGCCGGTACCCTCTGCGGTGATGATCATCGAGAGCTATAACCGCCTGGCTCGACTGGTGAGCCACAAGGTGAACGTGCATCTGGCGGTGAACATTGATACGCGCTTTACAGGCGATCACGAACACGGCTTCAATACTGTTGCCGAGATTCCCGGCGAAGACTCAAAGCTGAAGGATCAGGTCGTGATGGTGGGCGGTCATCTCGATAGCTGGATCTCGGGAACGGGCGCCACAGACAACGGTGCGGGCTCGGTGGTGGCGATGGAAGCGATGCGCATTCTCAAGGCGCTTGACGTGCATCCCCGGCGTACGATTCGCGTTGCGCTGTGGAGCGGGGAAGAGCAGGGCATCTTTGGCTCAGCAGGTTACGTGAAGCAGCACTTCGGTGAGTTTGCCAAGCCAGCAACGCCGGATACCAGCAACCTGCCGAGCTTTATGAGCACGAAGAAGGGGCCGCTGACCACGACGAAGGAGTGGGAGACACTGGATGCCTACTACAACCTCGATAACGGTACCGGTCGCATCCGTGGTGTGTACACGCAGGGCAACTACGCGATCGCTCCAATCTTTGCGCAATGGATTGCGCCCTTGAAAGATCTCGGGGTAAGCACCATTACGAATCGCAACACAGGGGGTACGGACCACCTGAGCTTCGATGCGGTTGGCTTGCCGGGCTTCCAGTTCGTGCAGGATCCTATGGACTATGACACGCGCACGCATCACTCAAACGCCGATACGGTGGAGCGCCTGCACGAGAGCGATCTGGAACAGGCTGCGATTGTAGAAGCGATCTTTCTTTGGAACACGAGCGAGCGTGAGGCGATGATGCCGCGCAAACCGTTTCCACATCCTGAGAGTGAAGAGCAGAGCAAGGCACCGCTGAAGGGAATCTACCCGAACGCAGCGAGTGAATAGGTCGATAGGAGTTGATCAGCGTTGAGCCGCACTTATGGCGGAACGGCAACGCCTGAGGTAAACAAGCAAGGCGCGATGTGCTCACAGCACGCCGCGCCTTGCTTGTTTCTATTTGAGAGACCGGGCTACTCGGTAACAGTCTCAGGGTGATGCATCTTGATCGCGATGGCTTCTACCTCGGCCAGCGTGATGCCGTTACGCTGCTGTTGCGCGAGCGGGTGTTCTGCATCGCGTACCAGGAAGTGCGGCAGGCGGCCGACGGGCATCGTCTGCACGTCGATGACGAGGTTGCGCATCTCGCCGTAGAGCGGGAGCTCGTTGTTGATGTAGCCAGTAAAGACAGGCTCATTCTCTCGTCCGGGTGTCTCCCAGAGCTCGTTGGTGCGCAGGAAGTTTTTGGGTGAAATTTCTGCCCAGAGACTCCATGCAAACGGTTCTTCGATCTCCTGAACGGGGATGAGGAAGCGTCCGCGTACGTAGAACTCGCGATTGTCGATCACGCATTGGTCTGGCGTCATGACAATACGGGTGTCACGTTCTTCAGCAGGGATCTTCAGGACGGCGAGCGGCATCTTCACGCTGTAGGCGATGGAGAGCACATGGGTCTCTCCGCATACGGGACAAACAAAGCCGGGTATCTGCTCTGCAGCCGGTGTTTCAGGAGGATTGGTTTCAGCGCTCATAGGCGCTATTGTTGCACGCGTGCGGAGTAGGATGGTGGCTGATGGGAACGCACTTCACACCAGCGGCAATGAAGTTTCTTCGAGGGCTCAAACGCAACAACGACCGCACCTGGTTTGAGGCGCGGCGCAGTGTCTATGAGCAGGAGTTGAAGGCACCCATGCTGGCGTTGATTGAAGAGATCAATCACGGCATGGAAAGCTTTGCGCCGGATCATCTTCGACCGGCACCGAAGGCGATGATGCGCATCTATCGCGATACGCGCTTTTCTTCAGATAAGCGTCCGTACAAGCATCACGTTGCGGCGTGGTGGTCACGCCATGGGCTGGAAAAGACCTCGGGCGGCGGTTATTACGTGCACATCGCTCCGGATGAGCTTTTGATCGCCGCCGGGGCTTACATGCCGGAGCGCGATCAACTGCTGGCGATCCGGCGCTGGATGAGTGAGCATCACGAAGAGTTCCGCAAGCGCATGAAGCAGGCTCTGCGGCCGCAGCGAGGAGAGGTGGCGCCGTTGCAGGCTGAAGACGGGCAGATGCTTTCCCGTATGCCGAAGGGCTTTGCTCCAGATGATGCTGCAGGGGAGTTGCTGCGCGCCAAGAGCTGGGGCGTACGCCAGACCTTGCCTGGCGAGGCAGCGCTGGAGCCTTCGCTGGCAAAGCAGATTCTGGCCGGGTTCAAACGTGCCACCCCGGTCGTTGATGCGCTGAATGAGGCAATTCTGGGGGCGAAAAAGACACCCGCAGTATCGCTAAACCGTCTGTTTTAGGGCTGTTTTGAGCTTCATAAGGTGAAAACAAGAAGAAAACCCGGAAAACCCACAGGAAAATGGCAAAAAGCCTCAACTTTGCCGTTGACAAAGTTTTGCGGTGGCTTGAGAGTGGGACTCGGCGCGGTACACCGCACCCGCATGAATACTGGCCGAAACGCTTCTCTGAAGTTGCCGGCTGGCGGTGCGGGAGATGGGCCCACAGCGCCCATGTTTATTTGAACGAAGGAGATACACCATGGCAAAGGGTATGACGAAGACGCAGCTGGTCCGCGCTCTCGCGGAGAAGCTCGAGCTCACCAACAAGCAGACGGCTGCTTTCCTGGAGCTGCTCGCTGAGACCGCGGTCAAGGAGACCAAGAAGAACGGTGAGTTCACGATCCCCGGCATCGGCAAGCTGGTAAAGGCAGAGCGCAAGGCGCGCATCGGCCGCAACCCGCAGACCGGCGAAGCCATCAAGATCAAGGCCAAGACCGTGGTCAAGTTCCGCGTGGCCAAGGTTGCTAAGGACACCATCGCTCCGCCGAAGAAGTAGTTTGGCCGCGTTCGCTTGCGAGCGCGTGAAGCGAGCTTCAAACAGCAAGAACGCCGAAAGAGCACACGCTCTTTCGGCGTTCTTGCGTTCGGTGGAAAGGGCTCTCTTAGTCTGTCTTTGGCTTGGGAAGGAAGGCGCGCAGCACGAGCCAGGAGCCGAGTGAAAGAATCAGTCCGCGCTGTAGTGGGCGCGCGCTGAACTGCCATCCCCAGATGGCCAGCACGAAGGCGACTGCAACGAAGTAGAACTCGCCCAGCAGCGATTGCAGCCATGCTGGCCGCTGTCCTGCAGCGGGTACCAGGGGGGTGAGCGAGGGCAGGAAGCGCGGGACGCGTTTGCAGTACTCCAGGTATGGCGCACCGAAGCGCTCTGCCAGGAAGGGCTCTTCTGCGAGCGCGAGGCGTATCTGCAGGACCCAGATGGTCACGATGCAGAACACGGCCCCGCTAAGCGGCATGAGCAGGCTGATCCCTACGGTGTGCAGGAGTGTGCCGAGGTAGAGAGGGTTGCGTGTGCGGCGATAGGGGCCATCGGCCAGCATACGTTCGCTGTGCATCTCACGCGAAGCAACAACCGAGGAGCCGACATAGGCCGAGCCCCAGACACGGAAGAAAGCTCCCAACAGCGTGAAGAGGATTGCCAGGACCAGCAGCATGTCGATGGCCGCAAGGAAGTGCAGCCATCTGTGCTGTGAGAAAACGGACGCAATCGTAACCCAGGTGGATTTTGCCGCAAGGCTGCTGCGACTTGCCCACGGTGCGGTAAAACCGAGCACGTAAAGAAGCGCGTGGAGGGCAAAGCGAAAGCGGTACTCAAGGCGCGTGGCTTTCATAAAGCCTTTCAGACGCCAGGCTTATTTCCCAGCGCCATGAGGATGGCATCGAAGTCGTCGATGCCAGAGTACTCGATGACGACACGGCCCTTGCCATTTTTGTCTTCGATCTGCACGCGCAGTCCAAGCGAGCGGCGAAGCTGATCCTCAGCCTCTCGCACGTTGGGATCGACGGCTTGCTTGGGCTTTTCTTCTTTCTTCTGCTTGCTCTCGGGGTGCAGCATGGACTGCACCATGGTCTCGGTAGAGCGTACCGAAAGGTGAAGCGCAAGCACCTTGCTCGCTGCGGACTCAATGGCCTCGCGGGAGCCGAGCGCAAGCAGTGCACGAGCGTGTCCAAAGCTGAGTGCACCGGTTTCAACGTGCATCTGTACGGCATCGGGCAGTTTGAGCAGGCGCAGGAAGTTGGAGACTGAGGCGCGGTCTTTGCCGGTACGCTCAGCCATCTGCTCCTGCGTCATCTGAAACTCCTGCGAGAGACGCGCGTAGGCGTGTGCCTGTTCCATGGGGTTCAGGTCGGCTCGCTGCAGGTTCTCAACGATGGTCATCTCCATGGCCTGAACGTTGGAGACCTCACGAACGATGGCTGGGATGGTGGTCTTGCCGGCACGCTGTGACGCGAGCCAGCGGCGCTCGCCAGTGATGAGGGTGTAGCGTCCGTCGTCGTTGTGCTTGTCGCCCAGACGCACCACGATGGGCTGGACCACGCCGGATGCCGCGATGGACTTTGCCAGCTCGTCGAGCTTATCGTCATCGAACTGCGAGCGCGTCTGGTAAGGGTTACGGTCGATCTTTTCGACCGGGATTTCGAGCGGCTTGCCCGCGGGAGCGGGCGGCGCAACCGGCGCGGGCTCTACGACAGGCTTGGGGGCAGCAGCGGCAGGCGCAGCAGCGGCCGGTCGCGAGGGCAGCAGCGACTCAAGGCCGCGGCCGAGTGCGGAGCGCTTCTTGTCTGAAGGTGTGGGCATTCTTGAATTCCGGTGAAGCTGTAATGATAGGGTGCTCCCCGAGCGCTATTCGTCGGGGTTGGATTTTCCAAACGGCCAGATACGTTTCTTCCGAGATTCCAGGATCGTCGGCTTATAGTCCCTCTGGGCAGGAATGTCGTCAAGGACAAGCTTTTTGCGCGCGCTGGCGGGCTTTGGCTTGATGCCATAACGTTTGAGAACTTCCAGAGCGAGATCTCGATAGGCTTCTGCACCGCGTGAGCGTGGGTCGTACTGCAGTACGGGCTTGCCGTGTGAAGGTGCCTCCGCCAGCCGGATATTCCTCGGGATCGTGGTGGTGTACAGCTTCTCGCCGAAGAAGCCCTTCAGATTGTCGCGCACCTGCTGCGAGAGGTTCGTGCGGTCGTCGAACATGGTGAGCAGAACGCCTTCCAGGGAGAGACCTGGGTTGAAGGCAGCTGCGACCTTATCGAGCGTGCTGACGAGCTCTGAGATGCCCTCCAGGGCGAAGTATTCGGCCTGCATGGGCACGAGTAGACCGTCGGAGGCCACCAGAGCGTTCAGAGTGAGCAGATCGAGCGCAGGCGGGCAGTCGAGGAAGATGAACTCATACTCGGCACGCACGGGTTCGAGCGCCTTGCGGAGACGGAACTCTCGCTCTTCAACGCTGACCAGCTCCACGTTGGCGCCAATCATGTTTTTGGTGCCGGGGATGAGCGAGAGGTTCGGTACCTCGGTAGCCAGTGTTGCTTCGGCCGCTGAAGACTCGCTCAGCAGAACGTCATACACGGAGAGCCGTTCATCGTCGCGGCCGAAACCCAGACCGCCGGTCGTGTTGGCCTGTGGGTCAACATCGATCAGCAGGACCTTGTGGCCTTCAAGTGCTACGGCAGAGGATAGGTTAATCGCGGTCGTGGTTTTGCCCACGCCGCCTTTCTGGTTGACGACGGCGATAATGCGGGGCAGTTTCTTCGGTTCTGGGATCGCTTGCTCGGACATGGGTCTGCCCGGTTAGGGTAGCAGGTTGAGCGGTGTTTTTCTGAGCAGGAACGCGCCAAGCCACTTAGAAGATAATGCGGATCACGAGCGCGCCGAAGGCTTCTGCTGCAGCGACCCCCACCTCAGCGTCTTCATATACCAGGCACTGGTCCGGTTGTACGCCGAGTTGTTGCGCTGCGAGCCTGTAGCAGGCCGGAGAGGGTTTGTGTTCCGCTACGTCGTCACCGGTCACAATTACGTCGAAAAGACGATGCAGATTCTGCACACGCAACAGCTCCAGAACATTTGCTTTTGAGGCGGAAGTGACGAGAGCGGTCTTCAGATGGAAGCGTTCATGGGCGTCTTCCAGCAGCTTGACCAGCGGCAGATTGATGGGAACTTCAGCAAGCGTTTCTCGATAAAGTTCGACCTTCCGTTGTGCGACGGCCGCGGGTTCGGCCGTATTGTTGGCCGCACGCAGCAGCTCCGGAAGAAATTCACGCCAGTTGCGTCCCTGTACGCTGTCCAGAAAATGCTCTCGGGTAATCTCAACGCCCACCTCTCTCAGCGCGGCTCCGTAGGAGAGCCAGTTGGCTTCAGTGGTGCGGGCAAGGGTTCCGTCGAGGTCGACGAGAAGGGCATGGATCATGGAAGGCTCCTCATGCGCTTGGCACGCATGGAGTGGGGAAGGAAATCAGACCTCGTTATACTGCGCAAGATATTCGCGGAGCAGGATGCTGGTGCAGGCGAAGAAGGTGAGACCTTTGGCCTGGCTCTGCGAGATCTTGTAGGGAACGAGGCGGAGGTAGTTTACGAGTTCGTGGAAGGCAACTTCGCGGGCTGCGTCGGGCCCGAGCATTTCGCGCAGAACAGAGCTGTACGCATCATGCAGCTCGTTGTAGATATGAGACCGCGTGAGGGAGAGGTAGAGCTGGTTGCCTTTCCAGACGCTCGAACCAGCACGATTCAACCCTTCGTAGCCGAGATGCAGCGACTGCATGAGCTTTGCCCAGTCAATGAGCGGAGACTCGAACAGGTTTCCGGGGTTGGGGTCGATGATGTACCAGCCACGCGCGTGGGTCGGACTGACGATGATGTTTTCAATCGTCAGATCGCCGTGGATAGAGGCGATGCGCCGATCGCGAATCTGAGCGCGTAACCACGCCGTGTCGAGCAGGTGTTCCCAATCTTCCAGCGAGTAGGTCTGATTGTTGAGCTGATAGGTCGGCCCTGGGATGAGGTCTCGTACAAACTGCAGCGTGGTGCGAGCGTTCTCGATTACTTTCCTTTCCAGGTACTCGGAAATCGTCGCCTCGTCAGCCTCCCCGAGAGATTTGCGCTGGTGGAAGTCATGCACGACTGCGACGACGTCGGAAAGGATGGTGCGGGAGCGTTCCAGAGGCGCTGTGTGGATGACGTCGTAGAAGTCATCCGCCTGTGGAGGGTAGGGCATGTCATAGCGGTAAAAGCTGGACTCCATGCGATCACGCAGAACCTGCACCAACGGAAGCTCGTGCTGGAAGCGCTGTAGCCAGTCCACCTGCAGCTTGAGCTTGTGGCGCATCTCACCGATCGTGAACTTGCGAATCATGAGAGTGCGATCTGCTTCTACCAGCGCTGTGATCGCACCCGAGCCACCGTGAAACAAACGATGGACGATGCCATCTTCAATCGCTCTCAGGCCGAAGCCTGTGACCTTCTGATCGCGCCCTGCGAAGAGCGAAGTCAGAAAGTATTCGTACTCGCTTTCTTCTTTGAAGTGCTCGCTGACGAGCGAGGGAGTGGCTTCCCATGTGCTGAGCCGTCCGCGAGAAAGGGCGATGACGGTACGCACGAGTCCTGATTGCGCACGCAGAATGCCGAAGACGAGGATCATGCCTACCGGCAGAATGGAGTAGGCGAGCGAGAGCAATTCGCCACCGGTCAGGTGCAGGCTTGTGGCTCGCTGCGCCATGGAATGAAGCGGACGGCCAAGCATCTCATAGGTTACGGACGAGAGCGGCTGATGCGCGGCCAGCGAGAAGCTAAAGTATGAAGCTCCGTAGATGAGCCACATGATGGCCGTGAGAAGAATAAAGCGCGCGCGCAGCATCAAACGCCCGGTAATGATCTCAGATGTGCTCCAGAGAAGATCGAGCAGAGCGAAGCTGATCTGCGTGTTGAAGACAGAGGCAAGCTTCCAGAGTCCGTGACGCAGGGTCGAGGAACGCTTGATCAGCACCGCGCAAAGAATTGCCATGACGCTAAAGCCGATGAGTGCTGCCGCTGCTGTTACAAGGTCTCCGGGAAGAAGATGAAGCGCGTAGAGCAGGAGCCCAAGCATACCGATGCTCACTGCATCGGAAAGCCGCTCGGCAACGATTGTGGCCGCTACATACGCGTAGCGCACCTGGCAGCGTTTGCCCATGTAGAGCATGCGTACCAGCTCTCCCAGACGGAAGGGCACCAACGTGTTCACCGCATAACCAAAGCCCAGAGCAACAAGCAAGTCGAAGCGATTTACCCTGCCCGGAGGGAACAGAGCGGTTAGGCGGCTGGCACGTACGATGTGGCCACCGAGGAGCAGAAGAAGGGCGGTAGCGAAGAGTGCGAGCTGGAGCGGATCCATCATCATGCGTTGTGGGAAGGCCTTCCGATCCACGCTCCTAATGCAGTAAGCATGCGTTGCTCTACGGCTCGATACTCTTCCGGTGTACCGAAGGGAAAGTGGTCGAGCAGTGAGTGCAGCTTCACGTTGCCGCCGCTAGCAAGAATCTCGTTGTTGTAAATGCCGGAGATGAACAGTTCCTGATAGGAACAGCTCTTCAGGTACTGCTCGTAGTGTTGCAGGTAAAGAGCCGCGGAGCGAAACAAGTAGCAGCCTGCAATCGCGTAGGTGCTTACGACCTGTTTCTCTACTGTGCCGATTATCTTTCCGTTCTCGTCGAACCGTACATAGGAAAATCCAGGGTTGCTCGATTGAAAGGTCATCAGCGCTGCGGAGGCGTTACCGTGCGTGAGAGCGTGGATGGTTTCCTCGAGCGGTCCGGTCAGGAAGGCGTGATCACAGTCGTTGATCGCTACCGGTGCGCTGTTGTCGATCACGCGCAGTCCGATTGCCGCAGTTTCTGCGGAGCCCGCAGTGACCTCCGGGATTGCGATGACTTTGGCCTCGGGATAGAAGCCAAGGATGGTTTGGTCGATGTGGAAACGCTCGATGTGCTCTTCGAGCACCACAAAGCTTATCTGTTCTAACGCACCGCCCGGCGCGGAGCGACGAATGCTTTCTACTGCCCACCAGAAGAAAGGCTTTCCGCCGAGCTCCACGAGTGGCTTGGGAGTAAGAATCCCTTCGCGGGCGAAGCGAGAGCCACGGCCGGCCATCGGCATCACCAGGTTCATACGGCACTCTCCTTGCGTGTGGTTGCGAGAGTGTTGAAGTCGTAGAGAGCATGCTTGGCTGTGCGGTGATCGGCGTTGCGGAAGAAGAATCGCTTGAAGACGTACTCGCGTACGATTTCGAGCGTGAGGAGAGTCTGACGAAACATCTTCACGTTGGAGATTTGATCTTCCTCGCGCCAGGTAATCGGGAAGAAGAAGAAGCTGCGGTTCTTGTCGACAAGGCTGAGCAGCATGTAGCAGTTGAAGCGAAGGTCGTCGGAGAAGCGACGTACCGATTCGTCATGAATGACAGCAGGGCCGAAGATGTTGAGCCCTGAGCCTAAGTCGGTCACATGTTTAGCTGCTGCGGCAGAAAACAAGAGATTGAAGACATGGTTGCCGAAGGTTCTAAAGGTGGAGTAGCCGGGAGTGCTGGAACCACGCATGAAGCGCGAGCCTAGGCAGGCATCCGACTTGCGATGCTGGCCGGCTGCAAGAATCGGCATCAGGTCGTGGAGATCCCCCTGATCGTCGCCGTGCAGTACGACGACGTGTGTGAAGCCATTGCGCTGTGCGTATCCGAAGGCCACTTTGTGTGATCCGCCGAGGCCGTAGTTGGCCTGATTCCTTCCAACGGTTACGGGGGCGCTTGTAATCTCGGGCAGGATTGCCACAGCTACGGCTCCCGTGTTGTCGGGGCTTTGGTTGTCCAGCACGAGCACTTCAGCAAATGTGCCTGCAGGAATCTCGTTGAGTTTGCGCAGCACGCGTGGAATTTGCGGTGAGCAGTTGTAGGCGGGAATAAAGAGAAGAATCTTGTCCTGCATAGCCTAGAGAGTGACTCCGTGTTGAACCAGATTAGGGCTGCGCTTAGTGGGCGGACTGCCATGTGTAGAGTTTGCGCAGGGTGTCGTAGCTTGTGAGCGGCCGCCAGCCAAGGGCGCTGGCGGCTTGCTGGCGAGAAACAATCTCCACGTTTCTCTGGAGCAGGTCGATTTGCTCCTGATTCATGGGAACGATCGCAATCTCGGGATAGAAGACGCGATGGATCGATGGAATCAAGCGCGATTGAGGGAGCAGGGATCGCCAGCGAGGGCTCTCCGAGGGGTTTCCTGGGAGAGCGATCAGATAGATCGGATCAACCCCACCGAAGCTGACGAGTGCCGCCGAGGTGTACCGCGCGTTATGCAAGCACTGGAACTCCAGATTGAGCTGGTAGGCCGCAGCATAGTCCATGGGCAGACCCCGCTCCAGTTTGGGCAGCATGTACGGAAGCTCGGACCGCACGTGGATTACCGTGCGGTCGCCTTTGCGGTAGAGCTCTAGGGGGAGAGTGGGGCACGGGAAGCCGGTGGCGGAGGCGGGAACGATGTCGTAGCCGGCTTCCAGGAGCCGGAAACGGAAGTAGGTGTCTGGGTTGTAGTGTGTGGAGATAGCCAACAGCGTCTCTCCGGCCCCCAGGCCTTCAATGAGTGTGTCCATCCGCTGCATGCCCTGATTTGTGCTCTGCTGCCACTGTCGCCACACCAGCGGGGAGTAAATCCGCCCCATGGGAGAGCGCGGTCCGTCCAGTAGAGCGATCTTCGTAGGGCCAAGGAAAGCGACGAGTGCTACGAAGGTGATTCCATAAGAAACTGCGCGATGTAGAAAGCCGGTGGAGTGCCAACTTTCAAGCCACGTCCGAATACCGGACGCTCCGACAATGGCGAGTGCAGGTGCCCCAAGAAGGAAGTAATTCCGAATCTCAGGGGCTCGTAGCAGGCAGAAAAGGTAAAAGAGCGCAGGGAGAACAAGAATGCAGAGAGTCCAGCTCCAGCGCTGGCGCTGAACGTTTACCTTCGCTCCGAGAGCCAGTAAAAAGGGGGTAATCAGTCCAAAGAAGCCAACACCGGTACGGTAAAAGACCTTGTCGTTAGCTTCCGTATGGATTTTTGCGAAGAAACCACCCACCAGCAACGACTCGCGAAGGTGGAATGGGGTGAAAATCTGCGCCAGGCTAAAAACCGCAACGATTGGAAGTGCGAACGCCAGCATTCGTTTGCACACGAGAGTGGGCTTCGGATGGTTCAGCAGTAGGCCGATGAAGAAGGCTGGAGCGAGCAGCATAGCGTCCAGACGAATCAACATGCTGAGCGCAAAAAGAGTGCCGATACCGACCCAGCGCTTCAACGACGTATTTTCGCGCCCGAGAAGCGAGAGGGCCGCAATGCCAAGAGCGGCAGAGGGGAGATTATCCGCCAGGGTAAAGCTGCTTTCGATGATCCCAGGGGTAAGGACCAGGGCTAGCAGGGCGTACGCTTGGGACTCGCTGGCCCAACGCTTTGCCATGGAGGTAGCGGCGGCGAGGTAAACCACAAGACTGGCTACTGTAAGGATGCGGAAACAGGGGTCACCAGTATGGCCCGTGAGGTGTGCGAGTACCGTAAGCGCATCAATAAGGCCGCTCCGGGTCATGAAAAGGAACTCTGTAACCAGAGGGAATGCCTGATCCGCGAGCAATAGGCCATCGTGGTGGTGCCGCGCAAGCAGGAGCGAGATCATCTCAAGCCTGGTCGAAAAAGCCTCAATTGGAACTGCTAGTAGGGCAGGCCAGCTGAGCCACACGGCCAGCAGGGCGATCAGCAGGACATGGGTGAGCTTCGGTGCTGACTGCTGCAGGTCCGGTGCTCCGGGCTCAAGCGAGGAGGGCATAGGGTTCTTTGGGTCCAAAAAGGGAATTCTGTGAAGGCAGTGTATCGCAGACACGAAGCTTTCAGGTGAACGGCTTAGACCCTGTAGAGCTGTGGGAGGGTGTTCCACGTGGAACATAAGTGCGTGCTGGCCGTGTTCCACCCGGGGTGTTCCACGTGGAACATCTGGAGCTTATAGGCGTTTCAAGGTTACGAAGCGATTCCTGCTTTCCGGGATGATTTTGGAGTCCTGCCCGCCTTCGCCGCCATGCAGGCTTAGGAGGTAACCTCCTGGAGCAACGCGTTTCGTGGCGAGTTGCTCGGCAAGTGCGGGATCGTCTACGGCGCGTAGTGTGACGGCTTGGAAGGTGATTCCCTGGGGTAAATCCTCTATGCGCCCCCCGTGCACTGCGGTTTGTTGGAGGTCGAGCGTGCGCAGGGCTTCGCGTAGGAACGCCGCTTTTTTGTGTTGAGACTCGCCGAGTGTTACGTGAACTTCGGGGAGAAGTAGTTGCAGGGGTATCCCGGGGAAGCCTGCTCCTGATCCGAAGTCTAGTACCGTGTCTCCTGGCGCAAGGTGTGGCGCCAGGGTGCATGCGGCAAAGAGGCTCTCCCCGAAGTGGCGCGTGATGATGGCTTCGGGATCTCTCACCGCGGTGAGGTTCGTTTTCTGGTTCCACCGAAGCAGAAGTTCCAGGTAGCGTTCGAGCTGGGAGAAGAGCCTTGGTCGTTCCTCGAGGCGTAATTTGCTCTCTGTGAGTTCTCTTTGTGGGGCGAGATAAGGGGCGAGAAGGCGTTCCAGGGTGTTTGGCGTCAGCGGCGTAGAGCTCATTTAGCTCAGGATATCGCGTATGTTCCACGTGGAACATACGGAGACTTTGCTTTGAAGCCACTCGTTGTAACTGAGTTTTGCATTCGCAGGAAAGGAGCCGGATGGGCAGTGGCTCGCGCTCCGTGAGCCTTCCGATGTTATTTCCCGATGCAGAAGGTGGAGAAGATGCGTCCTAGAATATCGTCAGGCGTCGTTGCCCCGGTGAGTGAATCCAGTGCTAAGCGTGCACGATGTAGATCCATCAGCAAGACTTCGTGCGGCAAAGCGTTTTGGTTGGCAGTCAGCGCCAGTTCCAGGGCCTCAATCGCCTGCCGGATCGCCTCATTCTGGCGTGGGGTCGTGAGGGCCGCAACCTCGGATAGTGCGGTATCACTCTGCAATTTTGTGCGCAATTCCTGTTGCAGAGCTGGTAGGTTCTCTCCGGTAAGCGCAGAGACGGACAGGGAAGCGGAGGGCCGGTCGGCTGCTAGGTCGCTTTTGTTTGCAACGAGGAGATGAGGGCGAAGCTGCAGCTGCTCCAATAGCTGACGTTCTGCAACATTGAGGTCCTCGCGAGCATCGTGGACAAAGATTACGAGGTCGGCCTCGGCCAGTGCCTCGCGAGTTCTTTCTATTCCGATGACCTCCACGGTGTCGGGTGCTTGTTCCAGCGTTTCGTCCAAATGGCGCAATCCAGCCGTATCAACAAGACGTATGGGGATCCCAGCTAGGGAGATATCTTCTTCGAGGGTGTCGCGCGTCGTGCCTGCGATCGGGGTTACGATTGCTCGATCGCGCTGTAGCAAGCGGTTGAAAAGGGAGCTTTTGCCCACGTTTGGACGGCCGACTAAGGCAATTGCAGCACCATTTCTGAGGAGTGATCCGGTGCGGAAGGTCTCGGCCAG
The DNA here is from genome assembly GCA_028283625.1 of Acidobacteriaceae bacterium. Classification (GTDB taxonomy): domain Bacteria; phylum Acidobacteriota; class Terriglobia; order Terriglobales; family Acidobacteriaceae; genus Granulicella. The sequence goes on from JAPWKG010000007.1 coordinate 77,184, forward strand.
GGAGGTCAGGTGACTGAGCGTAGAAAGTATCTCTCCCCGGATAAGCTCCGGAGACACAACCTCAACGTCATCTAGTTCTCCTGAGGCAAAATCCATGCCCGCCTCCAGAAGAGCAACCAATCGAAGCAACGTTTCTTTTGGCTGGCGCAGTTCGCGTGACAGGGAGCCGGAGAGTTGAGCCGAAGCTTGATGAACCTGCTCCAGTGTTCTAGCCGCGATCAGGTCGTGTACAGCTTCGGCCTGGGTAAGATCCATCCGTCCATTTGCGAACGCTCGTTGAGTAAACTCGCCCGGTTCAGCCAGCCTTGCTCCACGAGCAATCGCTGTCTCCAGAAGCGCATTCAGAATCACAGGTGCACCGTGCGTCGCGAGTTCAACGACATCTTCGCCTGTATAGGATCTTGGAGAAGTAAAGGCGGTTGCCACGGCTTCATCGAGCCTAACTTCTTTTATATCTGTTACATGACCATAGATGGCTGTTGCGTGTTGCAACTCTTTTTTGGCGCAAAAGATTTCGCGTGCAATTTTCCAGGCATCAGGCCCTGAGAGTCGCACAATACCAATCCCTCCTCGGCCAGAAGGGGTAGAGATCGCCACAATCGTATCTATATATAGAGAGGGGGGAAACATGAGGGAATCCTGAAGCCGATACCGGCATATGCTCTCGCAGTTTAGAACTCAATACCCTGCTGTGCCAGGATGCCTTTTTGATACGCATGCTTAACCTCGCGCATCTCGGTGACCGTATCGGCTAGCTCGACCAGCAGGGGGTGGGCGTTGCGTCCAGTCAGGATCACATGCAGCATCTCCGGCCGGGCCTGCAGAACCTCAGCCACGGTCTCCGGGTTGAGCATTCCATAGCCGATCGCATAGTTGATCTCGTCCAGCACGATAAGGTCCCATTCACCGGATCGTATTTCTGTGGCCGCCAGCTCCCAGGCATCAGCGACCATCTTCAGGTCTTCCGGATCGGCATCAGCTCCTCCAACCTTTACAAAGCCGCGCCCCATCTGCCGCATCGTGTAGGAAAATCCGGGGACTGAGGAGAGCGCCTCGGCCGAATCCAGCTCGCCGTAATGCCATGAGCCTTTGAGGAACTGCAGAACGAGGACTCGGAGACCACTTCCAGCGGCTCGAAATGCGGTCCCTAGAGCCGCCGTCGTTTTACCTTTGCCTGCACCGGTGTTGATGAGGAGCAAGCCTCTACGGGGAGATTCCGCTGACGAAAGCATGACTCATTGTCTCCTAACCTCTTTGTGGAGGCTATTTGCAGAAAATTGGACAGCCCGTCACCCCATATTCACAAAATCATAGTTTTTAGGAGTGTCTCACGCTGCTGAACGATGTTTTGAGGCCGATTTCAACCCGAGAGGGGTTTGGCACGAGGATTGCTTAATGAAAGGTAATATCAAAATTTCCCATCGCTTCTTGGCTTCCTAGATGTTGCCAAAGAGCTGGAGAACTTACTAAATGAAGAAGAGATTCCTCGGATTTGCGCTCAGTCTTGCTGTAGCTGCTCCTACGGCGTTGGTGTTGACCGCGCCTATGGCTATGGCTCAGACGAACAGTGGCGATATTGTTGGAACCGTGAAAGACGCCAGCGGCGCGCTTATTCCTAACGCCTCCGTGACTGTCGTCAGCGAAACAACGAATATTCATTTTGCGGCGAAAACGAATTCGGCTGGTGAGTACCGCATTCCCAACCTTTTGCCTGCGTCCTACGACGTTCGAATTGAAGCTCCTGGCTTCCTTGCTTATGTTCAGCGTGGTGTTCTCGTTCAGGTCGGCAAATCTTCTTCGGCATTTGCAGTGCTGACAGTTGGTGCGAATTCGACGGTTGAAGTCGATGTGGACGCTCCGTCGGTGCTCGATACGACTTCGCAGAACCTCACCACGACCTTTGGTCAGCAAGAACTCGGCATTCTGCCGACGGCTACCTCTGGCTACGGCGCTTTGAACGCTTCTCTGCTAGCGCCAAACGTTGCTTCTCCTGGTGGTATTGGCATCGGTACGGGACCTTCGGTAGGCGGCCAGCGTCCGCGCAATAACAACTACACCATTGAAGGTATCGACGATAACTCTAAGAGTGTTACTGGTCCTATTCTGCTAGTTCCGAATGATGCAACCGGTGACTTTACTCTGGTTGCAAATCAGTTCTCGCCTGAGTTTGGTCATTCTTCAGGTGGTCAGTTCAACACAAATATTCTGTCGGGTTCGAACCATTTTCATGGTCGTCTCTACGAGTACTTTGATAACCGCGACCTAAATGCACTGTCAGGTGTTGCAGGGGGCAAGTCGGATAACTCGCGATACGACTACAACCGTTACGGTGGTCAGCTCGGCGGTCCGATCTTCCGAAACAAGTTGTTCTTCTTTACCAACTTTGAGCGTTCGACGCTGGGACAAGCTCAGAACTATTTTCTCTGCACGCCGACCGCCGCTGGTCGAACGACTTTGCAGGGATTGAACTACGGAATGCGCGCAGAGAATCTGAATACATACCTTGGATTGACGCCTGCAGCGAATGTTAATGGTGGGGCGCAGATCGATGCCAGCGAGGATCTTGCTTGCTTCGACCAGGACTCCGGCGGTCAGTCGATTACTGTTACTGACTCAAATGGTATTGGCAAAGCTGTGCAGATCCCGATGGGCATGGCACACATGACTCCTTCCAACTTTGCGAATACGGACCAGACCACGACCAGTGTGGACTACACCCCGAATAGCACTGATAGCTTCCGTTTCCGCTATATGTACTTCACGGAAGGAGCTGTCGATACAACTGCTTCGATCCCCGTATTTCAGGGAGATATTCCTCTGCGCGAGCATTTGGCATCGTTCGGTTGGTTCCATAACTTTACGCCTAACCTGATCAACGAAGTTCGCATTGGTTTCAATCGTGAGTACCAAGACTTTCCGGTATCAGGTCCGGGCTTCCCCGGCCTTGACTCTTTCCCCAACTTGATCTTCTATGACGCGGATATCGACATCGGACCAGACGATAACGCTCCGCAGTCCAACATTCAAAACTTTTACCAGCTCGTCGACAATCTTAGCTATACAAAGGGACACCATACTCTGAAGTTTGGCTTCGACGGCCGCAAGTACATCGCCCCGCAGAATTTTGTTCAGCGGCAGCGTGGTGATTATGAATGGTATCAGGCTGATGATTATCTCCATGACAACGCTCCGACGTATTTCGGAGAGCGCTCTGCTGGAGCTTCGAATTATGCCGGTGATCAGACAGCCTTTTACGGCTACTTCAATGACACGTGGCGTGCTACTAGCAAGCTGACCCTTAACTATGGTCTTCGCTACGAGTTCACATCGGTACCTTCTGGACAGCGTCAGCAATCAGAAAACGCTCTTGCTAGCGTTGCTGGTGTGATTAGCTTTGGCGCCCCTCAGCCTCAGTACACAAACTTTGCTCCTCGTATAGGTCTTGCTTACGCTCCAGATGACAAAACCTCAATCCGCGCCGGTTTCGGCATGGCTTATGATGTTTTGTTCGACAATCTCGGTCTTCTGAGCTTGCCGCCCCAGTTTTCGCAGACTCACGACGTAGGAAGCGGGGCTATTTGCTCAAATAATACGGTCTGCCCGGATTACGGCTCCCCTAATTTTCTTGCAAATGGTGGCTTGCCTTCAGCTTTGACTCCTCTTACGGACGCAACTACAGCTCGTGAAGAGACAGCGGCGTATATTCCAAACCAGACTTTGCCCTACTCGGAAAACTGGAACCTGACCATTGAGCGTGTATTTTTGAAAAACTATACCGCTACTATTCAGTACCTTGGAACTCGTGGTGTCCATCTGCCGCTTCAGGATCAGCTCAATGTACAGGCACGTGCAAACGCAGGAAACGCACTGACTACGTATACGGGACTTGCACTTCAAACAGATGACGACTCCGGAGAACAATATGCTATTGCCGCTTCGAGTCGTAATCTTGCTGCGATCTACGCCAATTCGAACATCATTTCTGCCTACGCAAACAATAACTTCAACAGTAAAATCACTTCGTATCAACCCTATGGCGGTTCGAATTACAACGGCCTCGGTTTGAATTTGACCCGTCGCTTCATTAACGGGCTGCAGTTGAATTTCTCGTATACCTATAGCCGCGCAATGGATGATTCCACTGCTGAAGTTGCTGCATCTGATCTCACACAGCGGCGTCCTCAGGATTCGCAGAACATTCATGCGGAGTACAGCCGCTCGGCGCTCGATCGTCCGCAGCGTCTAACGCTCGAGGCTGTCTGGCTGGAGCCATTCTTCAAGCACAGCAATTGGGCGCTTCGGAATACTCTGGGCAATTGGGAAATCTCTCCTATCTACACCTACGAGTCGCCTGAATATGTAACACCCACTTCAAACATCAACTCAAACGGTAACGGGGATGCCGGTTCGATCTCGCGTACCTATTACAACGCCAACGGTGTAAAGGGAACAGGTAGCAAGGTAGTACCTGTATTCAGCTCCACACCTTCCAGCTCCTGCGTTGCAAGTATGAACGCGTTTGCGACGACCGCTGCTGTCCGTGCAAGCTGCTATGGTTCGGTTGTTGGTTGGCAGGCAGTCAATCCAAACGCTCAATATATTGTCTCGGGTCTAGGTACTTTGCCCACGGCGCAACGTAACACCATGCCTGGTCGTCCGATTAATAACTGGACCATGTCTGCGGGTAAGAGGATTTCGTTTACTGACCGTTATTCCTTCGAATTCCAGGCTCAGGCATTCAATCTCTTCAACCACGCCCAATATGTTCCGGGTGACGTTGATGGTATCGGTGCGACATCGACATACGGTGCGGCTTCATCAACCTACCTCAATCCTGGTAATACAGCCTTCAATAATCCAGAGAAGGTATGGACAAACCATGCACGAAACCTGCAGCTCACGGCGAAGTTTAACTTCTAACCCTCGGCATGCGGAAACAGCAATAGGAGGCGCTAACTTAGCGCCTCCTATTGCTGTTTATAGTTATGTCCGCTGGGAACCGTGATTTCTTAAAAATGAATTCTCTAAATACCCTAGGCTTTGTGGTACGGATGATTCATTTGAATGCAGAGAGCCCGGTATATTTGTTCAGCTGCGATTGCAGCAGCTAGCTCATGAGGCAAAGTGATTCGTCCAAAAGAAAGCTGATGGGAGGGTTGGATGCTCGTTGAGCTCATCCATCCCTCAGCTGGGCCTATGGCTAAAACAAACTCTGAACAGGCTCGTATAGCTTGATCGCTGATAAGCTCCGAGAGCTCTTCGGAGGAATACAGTTTCCCCCGACTATCTGCTTTCAAAAGAAAGAAACCTGGTTTCGTTGCTCGTTTGCTGACGTAAGAAAGAAACGCCTCTTCTGAGGCAAACTCTACCAGTTGTGTGCGGAAAAGCTTGCTAGCTCGCTCCATGTATTGCTGGACCAGAGCGCGTGCGGGTTCTCCCTTAACCCCTTTGCGCCAGATAACCGCGAGTGTAATCGTCACCGGGCTATCTCCAGCTCCAGGAATTGGTGCGACGGAGTAATACGTGGCACAAAATGAAAACCAATTACTTCTTCTTGGCCGTCTTTTTCGCTGCTTTTTTAGGAGCAGTCTTCGTAGCCGCTTTTTTCGTGGCTACTTTCTTGGGAGCCGTTGTTTTCTTGGCAGCAGACTTCTTGCCTGCAGCAGGAGCTGCGGCCTTCTTGCTTGCTACCTTCGTAGTAATTTTTTTCGCGGTTTTCTTCACGGCTTTGCTGCGCGTAGATGAAATCTGCTTCTTGAACTCAGCATTCAGCTCATCGAGGCTTATGCTTGTAGCTGACTTTCTCAGCCTTTCGAGCCCGTAGAACTCTCTCTTCTCAGGTGAAAAGATGTGCACGATGAAGTCCACGTAGTCGAGCAGAATCCATTCTGCCTGCTGTCTTCCTTCAACAGAGTTGGCATAGTTGCCAAACTGCTTTTTGAGGCGCAACTCAATCTCATCAGAAATGGCCACATTCTGACGGTCATTCGTGCCGTTGCAGATAAGGAAGTAATCCGTAAGCCCACTCTCAGAGGGGTCGAGTTTGAGGATGCGAATGTCTTCCGCTTTTTTGTCCTCGCAGGCGGCAGCAGCCGCAGCAAGCATCTGATTGATTTCTTTGGTCGCCATATATCTCCTGCGTCTTCACCATCGTAGCTTAGATGCTGTGCTCGTTGCGCTGATAAAGTCCATGGTCGCGGATGTAGCCCAGCACTTCAGGAAGTACCCAGTCTTCACAACTCTCACCTGCTGAGAGACGAGCTCGCAACTCTGTGGCGCTGACGTCTTCGTGCACCGTGTTCAGGATGTGGATGCGTGCGCGTAAATGCCTGGCGTGCTCGGTATCCGCAATTTTTTCAATGGGGTCGAGCATGGAGGCATCCGGGCGACTGGCTACGATAATTTCAGCAAGTCGCAGGATACGCAGCGGCTCTTTCCAGCGCGGTAGATCGGAAAAAGAGTCTGCCCCCAGAAGCAGAAAAAGCCTACTGGCTGGGGGAAGGCATTCTTTCAATCGGGAAAGAGTATCCACCGTGTAGTTCGGCAAAGCGTGTGGTTGAGGGTGATCAAGATCGCTCGGTTCCATGCGTGGGTCATGTTTTGCCAACAAGGACACCATGGCCAGACGATCTGCAAAGCTTGCTGTCGCCAATCCCGTTTTGAGAGGCTGTATCGCCACTGGCGCGAGAAGGACGCAATCCAGCCTCAGTGCATCGGCTGCGGCCAGAGCCACGGCCAGATGTCCACGATGAGGCGGGTCAAACGTACCTCCGAAAAAACCAACGCGCATGGCCACTAGATTACCGCGAGCCTTCATCTTTCGACTGCATTCGCTAGAGGGGATCAACTGCGATCGCGTTTTCTTGCGACTCCAACGCGGAGCAAGCTCATAAGCGCGAAAGCTATTCCCAGCAAAACTACGATGCTGAGAATCCCGATAGCCAGAGACGAGAATAGCGTGGCTAAAGCTCCTGCAAACGCACGCAAGATGGCCAGAATTACGCCGAAAAGTATGCGTACCAGTGTCAATGAGCTTCCCCCAGCAAAGTATGAGACGTAAAAGCCGCATCTCTTTGCGACAGCATACTGTTCCTCCGCACAAGAAAATGCGCGAGCGACAAAATCGCTCGCGCATTTGATTTAGCCGAGGTGCGATTTAGCGGTGTCCGCCACCGCCACCACCGCCATGGAAGCCGCCGCCTCCACCAAATCCACCACCGTGGAATCCGCCGCCGCCGAAGCCCCCACCATGGAATCCACCTCCAGTGGCAAAGCCGCTGCGAACGTTTCCGCCCATGCCGCCTCCACGCGGGCCGCCTCCGTGCCCGCCGGGATAACCGCCGTGATAGCCGCCGCCGTAATAGTGGCCGTGGTACCAGCCATTCCAGCCGCCACCGTAGACCCCACCAAAGCCCCAGGCCGGGTATCCCCAACCCCAACCGTAGTAGGGATAATCCCAACCCCAGCCACCGTAGTAGGGATAGCCGCCAAAGCCCCAGCCTACTGCGTAGGGGGCATCGTAGTAGCCGTCTCCACCGCCGGAGCAGCCGTCGCAACCGTTATCGGTGTAGGCCTGGGTGGTCGTCTGTTGTTGTTGCTGGTTCGACTGGCCCGGTGCAGCCCACGGAAGCAGGTCAACATGGGCCTCTGCTTCGGTATAGGTCTTCGGCTTCGGATTCCCGTCGAGCACAACACCCTGATGTTCCTTGATGTTCTTTCCCTTCGCATCAGCAGGGGCGTTCGGTTCGAAGACCTGTGCTTCACCCTGCAGTACGACGAGGGTATTGGTGTCGGCGTTGACGGTATAGAAGCCGTCCCGAACGAAGTCGATCTGCCCACCGGGAAGGTCCAGCAGGAGCAACGCTCCATCCTCAGGATGATCAACCAGTACGTTTGCCTTGCCATGATCAAGCCGCAGTTGCAGATGACCGTTGGCCGTATCCACCGTGGTGATTTTTGCGTCGGTGAGGATGCGCACACCCGTCGCGGGGTTCAGGATGCGCGTGCTGGGAAGATGATGGGGGCGCGATGCCGTCGCAGTCGAAGCTGCGGTGCTCGATGCTGCGGCGTCCGCAGCGGTGCTCGCAGGAGCAGCAGGAGTAACGCGCTCGATGGGCGCAGCCTGCGTGGATTGGGTCGCAGCGCTTGCGGCAGGTGTTGCCTGGGCGAAGGCTGCGGAGCCTGAGAGCGCAGCGGACGCGATGATGAGCTTCAAAGTGGGAGACATTTCAACAAACCTCACACTCTATTAGATGGCATTTGTCATGAAATGTTGCGTTGCGCCGGGTTTAGCTTGAGATGCTCAAGAGGAAAGTGCTCTAAATAAAGCAGATAAATCCTGCGCGGTGTTCATGGGCAAAGCAAGATTTTTCTAGAGCGAACGTAGCCACCGCCCGAGTAGGCGATCAGAGGAGTTTGTCTACGTGGGTTCCGTGGACGCGGATCAGGTCATGCAGCTTGTCTCCCGAGACGCCGAACTCGTGGGACCAGTAGGCGATATCGGAAGCCAGCTTCGGGTTGATCTCTTTCAGATCGTGCGGCCCCGCGTGGTGCTCTTCGTGCACCGCGTGCGGCTGGTGAGACTTCGACTTCTGCTCGTGCTCGTGATTGTCCTGGGACATCGGTCACCTCTGAAGAGTTAGATGCAACTACGAATTTGTCGCGCCTGAAGCCGCCACTACATGAATCTGCTAGCACACGGTTCCCGTTAGTAGACGAACGCAAAATCGCACTCGGATATCGATATTCGAACACTTTAGTTGATCAGGTACTTGGGAGAACAAAGAATTGCCGCTAACGCACATTGAGCTTCCAACCCGTGGACTAGTCATCAATATTTGATTTATATATTTGATTTTAAAGGAGATACCTCCATGGATACCATTGGGATTCAATGCTGGAGTTTCATTCACCGCAATGAAATTGTTCCTGATCGCTTCGCTAAAGTGGTTAGCGAATCACAGCGAGTACATTTTCTTGCAAAAAACGTATACGGGATGTCACGGGAAGGCTTCTGCGCATCGATAATACTAATTGACAGCGAATCCTGTGATGGATACGCTGCATGCAAAGTGTGCAATTAGTAGTGCACGCTTGCCAGCGCTATTTACGGCGCATAACGTTGAGTACTATTGCGGGGTTTGACTATGACAGCGACAGTTCCGGTGAATGCGAAATCAGCACAAGTAGAACGGATGAACGTTGTTGATCAGGATCGAATCTTCCGCGAAAGGTTCGAGCGTATCCGCACTGAAGTGCGTCAGCTTGCGCAGAGTCGTGAGATCGACCGGGAACTGCTAGAAACACGTATCTCGGTATAGTTGAGTCGTTCCTATGCTCCTCTATAATGGGTCGCATGCCGGCCTATGAGCTTTTTGCGTTCACCGAAGAGTTTTTTTTCAATGCGCTTTCGAGCAAGCATTGCTCTCCTGAGTTCATCTCACAACACAACGCCATTGCTCAATATATCGCTCGTTATCTAGGTGCCATTGGGACAACATATATGCTCATCGAGCATGATTATGTAGACGCCGACTACCTCGATGATCACAGTGTGTTTTACGTAAAGTGTTTCCAGCACTACACCAACCGAACGAAGCGGCTTCACTTTTTTGCTGGCCCTGTGCCATCAAACGAAGAATTCGAAAGACTAGTCACGACTGCGGGAGAGGATAGTAGACATCAACTCCAAGAAGCGTATTTGGGATTCGTAGTCGCACGTCCACTTCCCGCAGCCGTAGTCGGCAGAACTGTACTTCGAACGTATCCAGACGACCATGCTAGACGGCAATATCCCGCGACAAAGAACTACAAAGTCAATCTTTTCGGCATTCGCCTGAATGTGTGCAGCTTAGCGTTTCAGCAACAAGACCGAGCACTTGCCGCATGCGCAACGGTCGCGCTCTGGTCCTGCTTCCACAAGACGTCGGAACTTTATTCAACTACCTCACCGACTCCCGGATCCATTACGAGGACCGCATCCATTGTGGTTTCAGGGCGGCCAATTCCCTCTCAGGGCCTCGAGTTCCATCAAATGTGTGAGGCCGTCCGTGCAGTTGGCCTCGATCCCGAAGTTTATAAGCCTCAATATGGATTACCGTTTGCGTCACTGATCTACTCCTATCTCAAGATGGGACAACCTGTAATTCTGGGCATTCATATTGAGGGAGTTGGTGCGCATGCAATAACGGTCTCAGGCTACTCGATGACTACGACGAGGAGTCTCGCGCTGGAAGCAGGTTTTGGCCAGCAACAAGTAATTCCTTTCAAAGGGGAATGGATTAATGAACTTTATGTTCATGACGATCAGACCGGCCCCTTTGCACGGCTCGCCCTAAACGAACCTGAAGATCAACCAGATCCCAATAAGCCTAAAGAGACTGTAAAACTTGTGTGTGACCGTTGGGCACATCCAGATGGAACTTCGAGAGATATTAGAGCGTTTGCCGTTCTAATCCCAACCACGAGTACTATCAGGATTGGCTTCACAGATATAGCAGAATTTGCCAAAAAATTTAGTGCGCTGTTCATGGCAAATGAAATCGCAGGCTTAGTGTGGGATATTTATATATCCGAAAGCAATTCCTATAAAGCGGATATTCGAGAACGTCCTGACTCAGAAGTTCCTAGCCTCAAGAATGTTCTTTTCATGACACACCCGCGTTATATCTGGGTTAGCCGTTTGGATTCGCCAACAGGAATGAAGTTAGAAGTTCTGCACGACGCAACTAATGTGCACGGGGCTATCGCCGCTTATGTTATCCGTTGGGGAGATGCAAACTTACGAACAGCTCTTCGTGAAAGGCTCGAACAGTAACAGAGCTGTATTGCGCCAAAATTTAGGTAGTAAACTTTTCGACTGGTTACTTTCGCAGACAATTGATTAGTCAACAAATTAGCCTTGATATTGCACAATCACCAATACAAAGGCCCGGCTAACGCCGGGCCTTTGCCATTGGTTGAGGTAGAAACTACTGAATGGGTAGTTCGCCTTCGGTGTTGCCGTTGGGGCCCTGGTCGGGGGGGATGACCATGGCGGCGGCTACCTTGTCGGCGTCGTCGAGGTCGAGGAGCTTTACGCCCATCGTGGCTCGGCCGGCCGCGCGCACCGTCTTCGTGTCGATGCGGATGATCTTGCCGAATTGGCTGATCACCATCATCTCCGTCGTGTCGTCCACGAGCTGGATGCCGGAGACCTTGCCGATCTTCGGAGTCGTCTTCATGTTGATCACGCCCTTGCCGCCGCGGGTTTGCAGGCGGTAAGCGTCCACGTCCGTACGCTTGCCGAAGCCGTTCTCACTGACCGTCAGGATGAGGCACGGGGTGAGGCCGAGCTTCTCGTCGAGCTGCGCGAGCTTTTCGCTGACCTCTTCCGAGGCCTTGGGTGCTGCCGGAGTATCGTCTCCCTCGGCGAGCTCAAGAGGCTGTGATGCCGCTGAGGTGTTGGCCTCATCGATGACTGCTTCCGCCTGTTCCTTGAGACCGGCGGCGGCTGCCAGGGCGAGGCGCTGTTTGTTGCGCGCTTCAGGCGAAGGCGTCGCGACGGCTCCGATAACGTAGTCGTCCTTCTTCAACGTGATGCCCTTGTTGCCGTAGGCCGGGCGGCCCATGGCGCGGAGGTCCTGCTCGTTGAAGCGGATGGCCATGCCTTCGCGGGTGGCGAGGAAGATGATCTGCTCACCGTCGGTCATGCGCGCGGTGACGAGCTCGTCGTCCTTGTCGATGCCGATGGCGATGATGCCGCGTGCCATGACGTTCGAGAAGTCCTTGAGCGCGGTCTTCTTGACGGTGCCGTTCTGCGTGGCGAAGAGGACGTACTTGTTCTCTTCGGTGAGGTCGCGGACGGGCAGGATGGTGACGACCTTTTCGCCGGGCTGGAGGTCGATGAGCGAAGCCATCGCCTTGCCCTTGCCGGCGGCGCCGACGTCGGGGATCTCGTAGACCTTGAGCCAGTAGACGCGGCCCGAGTTGGTGAAGCAGAGCAGGTAGGCGTGGGTCGAGTCGATGATGAGCTGCGAGACGAAGTCTTCCTCGCGGGTCTTCATGCCGGTGCGACCTGTGCCGCCACGTTTCTGCTGGCGGTAGGTGGAGATAGGTGTGCGCTTGAGGTAGCCGGTGTTGGAGACGGTAACGGCAACCTGTTCGTCGGCGATGAGGTCTTCAAGCGTAAGCTCGGTGGACTCGTCGACGATGGTGGTGCGGCGCTCGTCGCCGTACTTGTCGCGGGTTTCCTCGAGCTCCTTGATGATGACGCGGCGGAGCTTCTTCTCGCTGGCGAGGATGGACTCGTACTCGGCGATGTTGTCGCGGACGATCTTGAGCTCGTTGAAGAGCTCATCCATGGAGAGCTGGGTCAGACGATAGAGCTGCAGCTCAAGGATGGCGTCGATCTGGCGGTAGCTGAGGATCAGCGTGCCGCCGTTGTTCAGCGCCTGTTGCGCGTTGATCGAGCCCGCGTTCATATCGATGTTGTACTTGGCGGGGTCGAGCGAAACGCCTGCGATCTCGGTGCCGCGCAACGTGATGCGGCGGTTGGAGAAGTAGGCGAAGAGATTCTCGCGAGCGTCAGCGCGCGATGAAGACTGGCGGATGATCTTGATGACCGTGTCGAGGTGGTCGAGCGCGATCTGGTAGCCGAGCAGGATGTGCTCGCGCTCGCGGGCCTTGCCGAGAAGGAAGGCGGTGCGGCGGCGCACGACGTCGATGCGGTGATCGAGGAAGGCCCAAAGTGCTGCGTCGAGCGAGAGCTCCTTGGGCTGGTTGTTGTGCACGGCCAGCAGAATCATCGAGAACGATTCCTGCATGGAGGTGTGCTTGTAGAGCTGGTTAAGCACGATCTCCATCTGCGCGCCGCGCTTGAGCTCGATGACGATACGCATACCGTCGCGATCGGACTCGTCACGCACGTCGGAGATGTCGTCGATGATCTTCTCGGTGACAAGCTCTGCGATGCGCTTGATGAGCGTCGACTTGTTGACCTGGTACGGGATCTCGGTGACGATGATGGCTTCGCGGCCGCCGGTGATGTTTTCCTTGGCGCAGCGTGCGCGCATCATGAAGCGTCCGCGGCCGGTGCGGTAGGTCTGCGCAATGTTGCCCTTGCCGTAGATGAAGCCGCCGGTCGGGAAATCCGGACCCTTGACAAACTCGAGTGCGATTTCGAGGTCGGAGCGGTGGTCGTCCTTGTCCTTGTTCAGCAACGCGATGGCGGCGTTGAGGGTTTCGGTAAGGTTGTGCGGCGGAATGTTGGTCGCCATGCCCACGGCGATACCGGCGCCGCCGTTCACGAGCAGGTTCGGGAACTTCGCAGGAAGAACCGAGGGCTCGGAGGTCGATTCGTCGTAGTTGGGGACGAAGTCGACGGTGTCGGAGTCGATGTCAGCGAGCATTTCGCCGGAGAGACGCGTCATACGCGACTCGGTGTAACGCATGGCGGCGGGTGGATCGCCGTCGACCGAGCCGAAGTTGCCCTGGCCGTCTACGAGGGGGTAGCGCAGCGAGAAGGGCTGCGCAAGGCGCACCATGGTGTCGTAGATGGCGGAGTCGCCGTGGGGGTGGTAGTTACCCATCACATGGCCGACGACCTTGGCCGACTTGGTGTACTTCTTGTTGAACTGGAGGCCCATCTCCTGCATGCCATAGAGCACGCGGCGATGAACGGGCTTAAGGCCGTCGCGTGCGTCAGGCAGGGCGCGGCCGATGATGACCGACATGGAGTAGTCGAGATAGGAGCGCCGCATCTCCTCTTCGAGGTTGATGGGAGAGAGAAAGAGTGCTCCTGGGCCGGTGGGCGCACCTGGTCCATCTCCGCCGCTGCCGCCCGGGGGCGGGTTGTTGGAGTTGGCGTCCTGCGCAGAGGGCGGATCGTTCGGGTTAGCCCCGAGAGGAAGGGAGTTCTGATCGTCAGCCATTCACCCTTGATTATACGGTGTTTGTTCGCCATCAGGGAGGGGCAAACTCCTGGGGCGGTATCCGTAAATACCGCATATTCCAGTAGATATTTCGTTGGAAATAGCTCTGGGAAGCCTATTTTCTTTTGAGGGGAAGGGGGGCTTTTTGTTGCGCGATAGGTATGAGCAAACGGCAGCCAACACCGATCGGTGATGGCTGCCGTTGGTTGAGGTAAGAGTGAACGTTCGTTAGAAGATGAACTTGGCCGAGAGCTGCAGTACGCGGGGGTTATTGCTGAAGATCAGTTCAGGGTGATTGAAGGTGGCATAGGACACCGTTTGATAGGTCAAGCCGGTGTAGCTGTAAGCGCTCACATCGTCTACTGAGCCAGGGATATATTGAGCATGGTTCAAAGCATTGAATGCCTGTGCGCCAAACTCTAACGTGTAATGCGAAAAGGCTGTGAAACGTTTGTACGCAGAGATATTCAGGTTGTCTGTAGGACGCCCGGGAGGTGTATTTCGTCCTGAGGGGAGTGCTGTTGCCAGGAGTTCCTTAGCCGTACAGGAAAATGGATTTCGCAGCACGACACAGTCCTGTATTCGGTAATCGGATCTTGTTGGGAAATCGTTGGAAATGTGTTTTGACAAACACGAAAGCGGCCCCGGGCAATCCGGGGCCGCTTTCATGTTTCGCTTGGAAAGCTTGGGGTTACTGCTTGTCGATTTCCATGTCGATTTCGATCTTCACTTCGTCGCTCAGCATGGGAGCGGGGAACTTGGAGCCGAAGTTGAAGTCCGAGCGCTTGATGGTGGTCGTTGCCGAGAAACCGGAGACCAGGCCGCCCTTCATGCCCTTCTGCGGGGGGACGGGACCGTCGACGACCAGCACAACCGGCTTGGTGACGGCGCCGATGGTCAGGTTACCGGTTACCTGCAGCTTGCCGCTCACGCGTGTGGTGGCGGTGGACTGGAAGTGCATCTTCGGGTACTGAGCAACGTCGAAGAAGTCTGCGCTCTTCAGGTGCTTATCGCGCGCGTCGTTGTTGGTGGATACCGTGCTCAGGTCGAGATCGGCAACAACGGAGTCCTTGGTGACATCCTTTTCGTCCCAGATAACCTGGCCGGTGATGTTGCTGATCGCGCCGTGAACGTTGGATACGCCCATGTGGCGGACATCAAAACCTGCCTGGGAGTGCATCGGGTCGATGGTCCAGGTGCTCTGCTGTGCAAACAGCGATGGGGTGAGCGTCAGGGCGGCGGTGGCTGCCAGTGCAAGAATCGTCTTCTTCATCTCTCGTCTCCTCGTGTGTGGCCTGATTCGCGCAACCCCTTTGGGGTGCGGGCCTTTCACTCTAATCGACTCAGATGCAAAGGGCAATTGTATTGATGCAAAGATTTTCGATATTTTACTAATCGGTCGCGTTGCGGCTCATGCTTTGAGACAATAGGCCTCGACTGCGATGAACCTGATTACTCCCTGGATCCGCTCCTTTCTGCCGGAGCTGCCTGTTTCCGACCGCCAGCTTGCCGAAGACCTGACCCTGCGCGGCATTGCCGTAGAGGGCGAGTTCCCCTACGACGCCGGAACGCGTTTTGAGATGGATATTACGACCAACCGGGTCGACGCCATGAATCACTATGGCGTGGCGCGGGAGGTCGCCGCTATTTATAACGTAGCGCTTACGCCTCTGACCGAGGCTTTGGCGGCGCCGGTGGCTGAAGACGAGCCTGGCGAGGGTTATCCCGTGCGGATTGAGGCGCAGGATCTGTGCGGCCGCTTTACCGCGCGTGTGATCCGCGGCGTGACGGTCAAGCCGGCCTCTGGCAGGGTGGCGGAGTATTTTGCTGCGCTTGGCCAGAAGCCGATCTCCGGCCCGGTGGATGTTACCAACTTTGGCTGGCTGGCCATGGGGCAGCCGACCCACGTCTTTGACCTGGACAAGATTGAAGGCTCGATCGTGGTGCGCCGTGCGCGCCCGGGTGAGGTGCTGCGTCTGCT
Source organism: Acidobacteriaceae bacterium (assembly GCA_028283625.1). Classification (GTDB taxonomy): domain Bacteria; phylum Acidobacteriota; class Terriglobia; order Terriglobales; family Acidobacteriaceae; genus Granulicella. Next base: position 93,075 of record JAPWKG010000007.1, read on the forward strand.
GGACGGTACCGAGCGCACGCTGGTGGCCGACGATCTGGTGATTGCCGACGAGAAGAAGGCTCTGGGGCTGGCCGGTGTGATGGGCGGCTGGGAGTCTCGCGTCACCGAAGAGACGAAGAACATTCTGGTGGAAGCGGCGTGGTTTCAGCCGGCGACGATTCGTGCCAGCTCGCGCCGTCATCTGCTGCATACGGATGCGTCGCATCGATTTGAACGCGGAGCCGACTTCGAGGCCGCACCCGTAGCCAATGCGCTGATCACGCGTTTGGTGGTGGAGCAGGCGGGTGGCCGTGTGGTGGGACCACTGGTCGATGTAACGGTGCCGGAGCGTGCTGCGGAGACCGCAGGACGTGCCGCGGTGGCGCTGCGCGTCAACGAGGTGCAGCGGCATCTGGGGACGACCGTGGACGGCTCGGAGATCTCCTCCGAGCTGGTGTTGCAGTACCTGCGCGCGCTGGGCTGTGCTTTGCATCCCACGGCGGCGGGAGAGTTCTCGGTACAGCTGCCGAGCTGGCGTCTGGATCTGGAGCGCGAGATCGATTTGATCGAAGAGATTGCGCGTGTTTATGGCTACAACCGCTTTGCCGATACGCTGCCTGCGTTCTCCGGTCAGGTGGTGGAGCTGCCGTTTGCGGAACAGCAGCAGGTGATGCGTGAGACGCTGCGAGGGCTGGGATACTCGGAGACGATTTCAAGCACCTTTGCTTCCGCCGAGGATGCCGCGGTCTACAGCGTGCGTCCGGCGGTAGCGATGGGCAATCCTCTGAGCGAAGAGGCTGGGATGCTGCGCCCTGCGCTGACGCCGAATATGGCCGGAGCGTTGGCGTTGAATCTGAACCGTGGCGTCAATACGGTGCGATTGTTTGAGCTCGGTACGGTCTTTACCGGATCGACGCAGACGGTGGATGAGGCGCAGTCACTGGCGCTGGGGGCTACCGGTGCGGTGAGTGCCAGCTCGTTGTATCCCGCTACGGATGCGCTGTTTTTTGCGGTGAAGGGTGCGTTGGAGACCTTGCTGGCAAAGTTTGCCGGCGCAACGCGCTTTACTGCGGAAGCGTTGCCGTCGTGGATTGAGCCGGGTCGTGGCGCGGTGGTGTATCTGGGCGAGCAGCGTGTTGCGGTTTTCGGTGAGCTGTCGGCGAGCGAGGTGCAGAAGCGCAAGCTGCGTCAGACGTGCGTTCTGGCCGAGGTGGATGCAGAGGCGCTGTATGCGACGCCGCTGCGTAGGCCGCTGGCGCAGGAGCTTTCTCGTTTTCAGGCAGTGGAGCGAGACTTCTCGTTTGTCTTCCCGGATAGTGTGAGCTGGAGTGCGATGGAGGCTGCTGTACGCGGTCTTGCGATCGCCGAGCTGGTTCGGGTGGAGCCGCTGGAGATCTTCCGCGATGCAAAGGGCAAAGCGGTGGCCGTGGGCAGCTACTCGGCGCTGGTGCGCGTTGTGCTGCAGTCGGCGGAGCGCACGCTGACGGAAGAAGAGATTGGCGGCTGGGCAGGAAAGATTGTCAGCGCACTGACGGCGCTGGGCGGTGTGCAGCGCGCGTAGCGCTGCACCAGCCTTTCTCTCTGATGAAAAAGGGAAACTGCGTTGGTTCCCTGCGCAATTCCGCGCCTGTAATCCTCTTTGCCGCTCGCTATACTGCGAAGTGATTCAACCCCCGGGAGGGTGTGTAGGCAAATGGGTTCAGCAACGATCAGTGTGGACGAGTTTCAGGCGCTCGAGGCCAAGGTGCTTCAGGCCGTGGAGCTGATTCGTAAAGAGCGCGAGGCACGGGCCAGCGCCGAGTCCGAGCGAGACAAGGTAAAGGCCGAAGCCGAAGATCTGCGGATTGAGCTGAGCCTGACGCAGGAACAGCTTGCAACGTCAGAAGCGGAAGCGGGCACGTTGAAGGAAAAGCTTGCGGCAGCGGCAGTGGTGCAGACCGAGCTGGAGGGCATGCATCGTGAGCGCGAGGCGGTGAAGCAGCGCGTGGAGAAGATGCTGGCTCAGATGGATGAGCTGCTGTAACCCGAAGTGATTGTGTCGCAGGAGCCGATGTGAGCAGCGAAGCCCAACCGAAGACCGCAGCCGAGCAATCCCGCGCCGAACTGGCCGCGCTGGAGTCAGGCGCCGTGGTGGTGGAGATCTACGACCAGCATTATCAGCTGCGCGGCGTGGATGCCGAGCACATCGAACGGCTGGCTGGCGTGGTGGATGCCAAGATGCGCGCGGTTTCTTCGCATGGTGCAACGGTGGATTCGCTGCGCGTTGCCGTGCTGGCCGCGCTGAATATCGCTGATGAGCTGCACCGTTTGCGTGCACGGCATGAGGCGCTGGTTGCCAGCGTGGAGCAGGCGCAAAGCACGGTGCGTTCGCGCTCGAACTCTCTGAACGGGATGCTGGATGCGATCTTTGAGGAACGCAAAGTCGGCTAGGCCTTCTGCCCGGATCTCTTCTGCTGAATTTCCAAGACAAAAGCCCGCTCCTGGAGCGGGCTTTTCCGTGGACGGCAAAGGGAATCAGGCCCCGGTGAGCTCTGTGGAGAGGGCGCTGAAGCGAGACTCCAGGGTGGCTAAGCTGGTTTCGAGCGTTTGGAGCCGTTCGGTGAGCGTTTGAAGCTGGGCTTCCTGCTCCTGGACGCGGGCTTCGAGAGCGGTGGTGCGTTCGTCCTGAACCGGGGCTGCGGCAAGGTGCGCGGGGCTGGCCGCAGCGGCGGTATCGACGGGGCCGCTGAGCAGATGAGCCCAGCGGGCTTCACGAGCGCCGGGTTGGCGGCCAAGCAGCAGGACAAGCGGCTGCTCGCGGGCGGCTAAACGGGAGAGGACGTCGGTAACAGCGTTGGTGTCGTCAAAACTGTAGAGCCGTTCGGAGCGAGCCCGTAGCTCGGCCGGGGTTTGGGCGCCCCGGAGTAGCAGCAGACCGATGACGGCGATCTCGGGACGGCGGAGGTCGAGCTTGTGGTAGGCGAGGTGCTCAAACTTGGTGGCGCGCGAGTCATGGATGACGCGCACAAGTCCTATGTTTTCAAGCTCAAAGAGAGCTCCGCGGACCTCCGGCTCGGCCAGTTCCATGACCGGCTCACGGCTGGATTTCTGGTTGCAGGCGTTGATGAGGGCGTTGAGGCTGAGCGGATAGTACTCCGGCGTGGTGATCTCTTTTTCGATCAGAGAGCCGAGCACGCGGGCTTCGACGGGGCTGAGGTTGAGCATCGACCTTATCGTACGCGTTGGCGGAGGGGAACAATTCCGCTTTTCGCACCCAAATGCTCCGCGTTATCATCTAAGGAAGCGAGGTATTCCCCCATGGCATATAGCGATAAGGTCGTTGACCACTACGAGAACCCCCGCAACGTGGGCACGCTGGACAAGAACTCCACTGAGGTGGGTACTGGACTTGTTGGCGCGCCGGAGTGCGGCGACGTGATGCGCCTGCAGATCAAGGTGAATCCCGAGACGCAGGTAATCGAAGATGCAAAGTTTAAGACTTTTGGCTGCGGCTCGGCCATTGCGAGCTCATCGCTCGCAACCGAGTGGGTCAAGGGTAAGACGGTGGCCGAGGCTCTCGAGATCTCGAACACCGATATCGTGAAGGAGCTGGCACTTCCTCCGGTGAAGATTCACTGCTCGGTACTCGCAGAAGATGCGATCCGTGCAGCGATCGGTGACTGGAAGAAGAAGAACGGCGTGGCTGAAGAGGCCGGCGCTGCTGTTGCCGCTCACTAAGCGAACGTAAGTATCGGAGGCCGGCGGCGCGTGAAGCTGCCGGCCTTTGTACATCTGCCGAGGAGCAGTCGTGACGAGAAAACATGTTTTGCAGGTTGGCCTGGCTTATGTAGCGATGTATCTGGCCTTTCAGCTCCTGCTGCACTGGAATGCGCTCCGTCTGGCTCCGCGCGCAACCCTGATCCAGGCGATTGTGGGCGCGTTAATCAGCGTCTGCCTTTTCCTGCCGCTGTACATCTGGTTGAACCACCGCAAGAAAGCGTAAGAAAGCTGAGGTATGGCTATGAGCACCACTCTTCTGCAACCCGGAACCTCTGCCCCGAAGCCAGGAGCCTCGCTGGAGCAGCCGCAGAACCCGTTTGCGGGTATGACGCTGCTGACGGCCGAGGGACAGCAGCCACGTGCAAAGAACGCGGTTGAGATTACGAAGAACGCGCTCAAGCGTATTCGTATTGCGATGGCCAAGGAAGGCATCTCGCCCGAGGACGGCGGTCTGCGCCTGGGCATTACCGGCGGCGGATGCTCGGGCCTGAGCTACAACATTCGTTTCGACACACAGCCGCGCGAACGCGATAAGGTCTTCGTCTTCGGAGCAGGCGTGGAAACACCGAACGATCCGTCCGGCGCAAAGGCGGTCCGGATCTTTGTCGATCCGAAGAGCTATCTGTATCTGGCGGGAATGGTGCTGGATTTTGAAGAGACGCTGATGCGTCAGGGCTTCAACTTTATCAACCCGAACTCAAGCAAGAGCTGTGGTTGCGGATCGAGCTTTTCGGTGTAAGCCGATTCTGGGATTGAGCACAAAGCCTCCGCCAGTTGCGGAGGCTTTGTTGTCTCCATGAAAAGGCAGAGATGTTCAAAAAAGGTGTGAGCGGGTAAGCTCGACGAAAGACCCCGGTACAGCACACCCAACAAGAAAAGGACGTATGGAATCGACGCATAGCACAGAGAATCTGCAGCTTCTTTCACTGTTTTTATTGGTGGCGGTGGCCTTGTTTGCCGGGCTGGCGCGCCGGCTGCGTGTGCCGTATCCGATCCTGCTGGTTGTGGGCGGTTTGCTGCTGTCGCTGATTCCGCGAATGCCGCAGGTTCCTCTGAAGCCGGATCTTGTCTTCACGATCTTTCTGCCTCCGCTGCTCTACGCTGCGGCGTGGCAGACGAACTGGCGGGACTTCAAGCGGAATCTGCTGCCGATCTCGATGCTGGCGATCGGGCTGGTGGGTTTCACCGTGCTGGGTGTGGCGTTCTTTGCGGACAGGTTTATTCCTGAGCTGGACTTCCGCTCGGGTTTCTTGCTGGGCGCGGTGGTGGCGGCTACTGATGCGATTGCGGCGACTTCGATTGCAAGCTCGCTGGGGTTGGCCCCGCGCACGGTGGCGATTTTGAGCGGCGAGAGCCTGGTCAATGATGCGACCGCGCTGTTGGCCCTGGAATTAGGGCTGGCGCTTCTGCTGGGGCAGAAGGTGCCGACGGTTGGTGAAGGCGCCCTGCGTTTGCTTTGGCTGATGGCCGGCGGTGCTGGTTGCGGTCTGCTGCTGGGTAAGGTGGTTGTTGTGGTGGAGCGCTGGGTGGATGAGAGCGCGCTGGAGATGGTGCTCAGCCTGGTGGTGCCGTATGTGGCGTATCTTGCCGCGGAGCAGATGCATGCCTCTGGCGTGATCGCGGTGGTGGCCTGCGGACTGTATCTGAGCCGCAAGAGCGTGCAGTACCTGACGGCGCAGGCGCGGCTGGAGATCCTGGCTGGTTGGCATGCGTTGGACTTCATTCTGAACGGTGTTGTCTTCTTGCTGATCGGGCTGCAGCTGCGCGAGATTCTGCAAGGCATTCGCCATGATTCCTTCGGCACACTGGTGGAGTACGCGGTCGGTTTTACGGCGTTACTCGTTGCATTACGGATGCTGTGGGTCTTTGCGGGTGGATGGGTTTCCTATTGGATTCGCGAGTATGTGCTGAAGCACAAGTCGCCAACGCCTTCCAATAAAGACATCTTCATCATTGGCTGGGCGGGGATGCGCGGCGTGGTGGCACTGGCGGCTGCCTACAGTCTGCCTGCGAGCGAGGAGTTCCCGCAGCGCAACCTGATCATCTTCCTGACCTTTGCGGTGATTCTGATTACGCTGGTGGGACAGGGGCTTTCCTTGCCTGCGTTAATTCGCAAGCTGAAGCTGAGTGGAGACCGGGAAGGCGAGCTGGAAGAGCTGGACGCGCGGTGCCGTCTGCTCTCTGCGGCGATTCGTGAGCTTGGCGCGCGGATGGAGACGGCAGGTGAGACCGAGCAGCACGATCTGGAGGATGTGCTGCATCGTTATGAGCACCGGCGCGAGGCGCTGAATGCGCGGCAACGTCACTTGCGCAGCACGGAGCCGCTGGAGGCAGATGACGAGGATCTGCGCCATGCGTGGCGTGCGCAGCTGGCGCGGGAAACGGTTGCCATTGAGCGTGCGGAGCTATTGAAGCTGCGCAACGAAGGCTGGGTGGGAGACGATGTGCTGCGCGTGTTACAGCGCGAGCTCGATCTTTCCGAAACGCGTTATGCGAACCGCGAGTTTCGCGCATGAAAAAGAAGCGCGGTGGAGGCGCCGCGCTTCTTTTTCATGCCCACGTTTCATGCCCACGTTTGATGTGGGCTTAATGCTTTGCCGTGTGCGTGTTGGTGGGAGTTGCCGCAGCCTGCGGGGCGATGATCATATTCGACACCTTGATGTGGTACATGGAGGCAAGCTGCTGCTTGTAGGCGGCCATGGGAGGCAGCATCTCCTTGTCGCGACGCTTGTCGAGGTTCGCAGGATCTTCAACGGCAACCATCATGGCTTCGCCATCGATGAACTTGAACTGCGTACCGTAGCGTTGCGGCTTGCCAGCGGCAACGAGCTCTTTATCGACCACGAGCGCTACCTGTGAGCCATCGATCTTTCCCTCATTTGCGAGCGTCTCAAGCGAGGGCAGCAGGGAACGCTGCCAAGCGTGGTCCGGCGAGTGAATGAGGATGAGCATGGCACTCTGGGAGGCCTCGAAGCCAACGAGGTGGAAGGTGGGCCAGCCATCGCTGGCTACGATCTCCTTGAGCTGTGCGGTGAGCTTGGCATCCAGCTCGGAAAGCTCATGCGCATCGGTGGTGTGGCTGCTAGTAGCCTCTTTTGTGTTCTTGAAGCGAGCATCCTGATCCTGCTTGCCCATCTCCAGCAACTCGGCGCGCAGGGTAGGATTTGTGCCGTTACCGTTGGCTTTGACCGCGGCCTCCATGCGATCGTTCAGGCGCTTTTCCCAGTCGCCTTCCTGCGCGTGAAGTGAGAGCGCGAAGACGGAGAGAACGATGGCTGCGGTGAGGTGGATGCTCTTCATTTAGGCGCTCTGCTCTTCCAGTTGCTGTGCGAGGGTCTCCCACTCGGAGGTTTTGGTCATCAGCTCTGCAGTAAGAGCCGCGATTTCGCTGGCAAGCTTATGGGCTGCGTCAGCGCTGGTGAAGACGGCTTGCTGTTGTTCCGCTGCTTTGATGCGGGCTTCAAGCTCGCTCAACTGGTCTTCAAGCGCCGCGATCTTGTCTTCAAGCTGCTTGAGCTTGATGGGGTTCAGGCGTTTGACCGCGGGCTTCGGCGGGGCAGCTGTGACGGCAGCCAGCGAGCCGGTGATCTCGTGCGTGGAAGGATACGCGACCTCGTCAGCGCTTTCCACAGCCGAGGAAGAAAGCCCGGGCTTCTTCGCTTCCGGTTGTGCGGAGCCAACCTGCTTGACCGGCTTCAACATGCCGGTTGCGGAGTCGATCCTGGCACCGGATTGTGCGTCGGTGGCCAGCTGCTTGCTGGCCTCGGCGGAGTTGGTGGGGATGCCGCCGGCCTTGCGGAAGAGGTAGTCCTCATAGTTGCCGGGGTAAATGTGCAGGCGCTTGTCTTCGACTTCAAAGACGCGCGTAGCAAGCGCATCGATGAAGTAGCGGTCATGCGAGACGAAGATGACGGTTCCGGTGAAGTCGCGAATGGCTTCGAGCAGAACATCTTTGGCGCGGAGGTCGAGATGGTTGGTTGGCTCGTCGAGCAGCAGCAGGTTGGCCGGGCTGACGAGCATCTTGGCCATAGCGTAACGATTGCGTTCACCGCCGGAGAGCACGCCGAGCTTCTTGAAGACGTCGTCGCCGGAGAACATGAAGCAGCCGAGCAGGGAGCGCAGGGTGACGACATCGACGCGCGGGTTGGAGCCGGTAATGTCTGAGAGCATCTCGGCGTTGCCGTCGAGCACCTTGTACTGATCCTGCGCGAAGTAGTCTGGCAGCACGTTGTGGCCGTGCTTAATGGTGCCTGCGGTTGGTTTGTCGAAGCCCGCGAGCAGGCGCATCAGTGTGGACTTGCCGGCGCCGTTCATACCGACGAGCGCGATGCGGTCGCCGCGCTCGACGGTGAAGTCCAGGCCTGCGAGAACGTGCTTGATGCCACCGTCGGGGGTGGGGTAATCCTTGACCAGGCCATTGACCTCAAGCACGGTGCGCCCGGAGGCCGGAGGCTGCGGGAAGCTGAAGTGGATGGTGGCTTCCTCTTCCGGAATCTCGATGCGCTCGATCTTTTCAAGCTCCTTGATGCGCGACTGTACCTGCTTGGCCTTGGTGGCCTGCGCGCGGAAGCGGTTGATGAAGGCCTCAAGCGCGTCGATGCGATCCTTCTGGTTCTTGTAGGCGGCGATGAGCTGCGTCTTGCGTTCTTCCTTCAGCACAAGATACTTGTCGTAGTTGCCGTGGTAGACGTGCATCCGCTTGTTCCAGACTTCGACCGTCTTCTTGATGACGGCGTTGAGGAAGTAGCGATCGTGCGAGATGAGAATGAACGCGTTCTCGTAGGTGTTGAGGTACTCCTCAAGCCAGTTGCGGCTTTCGAGATCGAGATGATTGGTCGGCTCATCCAGAAGGAGCAAAGAGGGTTTTTGCAGCAGCAGCTTGGCGAGCGCGATGCGCATCTGCCAACCGCCGGAGAACTCCTCGGTTTTGCGTTCCCAGTCTTCTTTACTGAAGCCAAGTCCCTGCAGCACGGCGCCCACCTGCGCGTCGAGCGTGTAGATGTCGTGGGCATGGAGGTGATCGGCGATCTCCGAGTAGCGGTCGGCGGCGGTCTCGTACTCCTTGCTTTTAGGGTCAGCGGTGGAGAGCACGTGGGTGATCTGCTCGGCCTCTTTCTCCATGTTGCGGAGCTCGTCGAAGACCGAGAGGCACTCCTCGAAGACGGTTTTGCCGACGAGGGCGAGCCCGTCCTGAGGCAGGTACCCGATGGTCATGCCTTTGACGAGCGTGCGCTGGCCGTAGTCGAGACCTTCGACCCCGGCGATGATTTTAAGGAGCGTGGACTTGCCGGTGCCGTTTCCGCCGACGAGGCCGGTGCGCTCGTTGGGGGTAATCAGCCAATTGGCGTCCTGGAATAAAAGCTTGTGGCCGAATCGTTTGCCGGCGCCTGAAAGTTGCAGCATCGGCTTCTATTTTCGCACTTTGGTGTGCAAGCTCAGCGAACCACTATGGTCGATTTCCGCATCCTACGAGGACTGTAGTGCAGGAGTACGAGAACGTGAACGCAGAAAGCGCCGCCGTAAACGTGCAGGGAGAGAATGGGAAGCCGGGAAAGCCGTGGTGGAAACGGCGCTGGTTCAAGATCACGGTCTCCGTGGTGGGGGTGGCGCTGCTGGCGCTGCTGCTCGCCGGTGAGTACGTTTTGCATCACCTCTCGCCCATCGTGCATAAGAAAGTCGTCGAGGCGCTGTCGAAGCACTTTCATGCGCCGGTGCAGCTGGACAGGCTGGAAATCTCTCTGCTGCGCGGCGTCGAGGTAGACGGCGGCGGATTGCGCATCCCCTATGAGGGGCCTGTGGACCCGGGGGTACCGGGAAAGCCGCATACGCTGATTGAGGTGCAAAGCTTCCATTTCCGGTCTTCGTGGAGCGCGTTACTGCGCCCCGAGACGCACCTGGATGTGATCTATCTCTCGGGCCTGACGGTGGATCTGCCGCCGGGCGACGAGAAGAAGCGAGCTTTTGGCGACAGGCCGGGAGAGGACGGTGGCGCCTCCGGCAAGGACCAAGGGAAGCCCTCTGCTCCGGCGTTCGTCGTGGATGAGGTGCGTTGCGAAAACGTACGGCTGATTATCGAAAACAGCCATCCGGAGAAAGAGCCGAAGGAGTGGGATATCGACCATCTGGTGATGAACCATTTCTCGCCGGATCAGGCGATGGAGTACGAAGCGAATCTGACGAACCCGATCCCCAAGGGAGAGATTCATTCGACGGGCCACTTCGGGCCGTGGAATGTAGACGATCCGCGCAGCACGTCCTTGGACGGCGAGTATACGTTCCGGAACGCGGACATGAATACGATCAAGGGCATTGGCGGCACGCTGAACTCGGTGGGCAGCTTCAACGGGGTGCTGGACCACATCGTGGTGGATGGAGAGACTGATACGCCGAACTTCTCGCTGGATATCAGCGATCATCCCGTGCCGCTGCATACCAAGTTCCACGCGTTTGTGGATGGAACGACGGGCGATACGGATCTGGAGCCGGTGGATGCGCTGCTGGGGAGGACGCACATTGTCTGCCGCGGTACGGTGGTGAACCTGAAGGGCAAGGGGCATGACACGTGGCTGGACGCGGTGATTCTGAACGGCCGCATGGAGGACGTGCTGGAGCTGGGTATGAAGAGCCCAAAGCCCATGATGGTGGGCAGCCTGAACATGAAGGCGAAGATCCATGTTCCTCCTGGCAAGGTGCGTGTGGCCGAAAAGCTGGAGCTGAACGGCACGGTGGACGTGCAGCATGTGATTTTTACCAACCCAATGGTGCAGGACAAGATGGACGGGTTGAGCATGCGGGCGCAGGGGAAGATGCACGAGATGGCTACGGCTGCCTCCAACGGAAGGCCGGACGTGGAGTCGCACATTACGTCGCTCTTCAACCTGAAGTCAGGCAAGATGAGCATGGAGAATGTGGTCTTTGAGATGCCGGGCGCGCATATCCGCATGGCGGGTGTGTATGAGATGAACGGCTCGGTGTATGACTTCAAGGGCATGGTGCGTACGGATGCGACGGCCTCGCAGATGGTGACAGGGTGGAAGTCGCTGATGCTCAAGCCGGTGGACCCGTTCCTGCAAAAGAACGGCGCCGGGGTGCAGCTGCCGATTGAGATTATGGGCGTGAAGAGCGACATGCACTTCAACCTTGCGTTCAAGCATGGTGAAGACTCTGCGGATCAGATACAGAAGGATCTGGAGCAGAAGCGAGCCGCCGGCGCGATCAATCTGCATCCGAAGCCGAAGAGCGCCGACGATAAGGCGAAACAGAAGCAGAAAGACGTGGAAAACTACCAGAAGATGAAGGCGCAGGCCGCTGAAGACCGGGCCGGCAAGAGCGGATCTTTGTCGACCGGTGCCTCGAAACAGTAACCGGTGCGGAGACAGGGGGTGGCGAGCCCTGCTACCGTGGATAGAGTGACGATGCAGCAACAGCAGGGAGATCTTTTCCCCGGGGGAGAGGGAGCGGGCCATATGGCACCGCCACCGCGTCCTGCCGGTCCTGAGAGTGCGCCGGTGTGGTTGCAGCGCGCCAGCCTGCTTGTGTTGGTGATGTTCTGCTTTTACATTGGGGCGCTGCTGGCGGTGCTACCCTGGTCGCCTCGCTACTGGGATACGAACGCCTGGCTGATGGCCCATCCGGCAATTGACGATGTCGTGCAGCGAGGCTGGGTGCGCGGGCTGGTGACGGGCATTGGATTGCTGGATATCTGGATCGGCATCTCAGAGCTGTTGCACTACCGCGATTACCGTTCCTGAAACGCCCGCTGCCGGGTATCAAGCACAAGACACCGTAACGATGAGGACGTGGCATGGCTGATGAACCGACGCTGAACCGTTTGGAAGCTGCTCCGCTGGCGTATGAGGACGCAGAGTTTCTGGGCTCGCCGGATGGCCGCCCCATGCGCATTCTGGGCGAGTATCTGGAACCGCTGGCGCGGTTTCGTCGTGAGCGGATTCAGGATACTGTGGTTTTTTTTGGCTCGGCGCGTTTTCACGGCATCGACGATGCGAATCACCAGATGGAGTTGATGGACAATACCGGCTCGGCTCGAAGGGCGCCTGAGGAAGAGCAGCCCGCGTCAAGCGAGGAGCTGGCCCGCGGTGAGACGACGGAGCTGAAGCGCACACGCGCAGCGGCGGCGGTCGAGATGGCCCGCTACTACGAGGATGCCCGCACGTTGGCGCGGAGGATGACCGAGTGGGCGATGAAACTACCGGGAAGACGGCATCGGTTTGTGGTCACCTCCGGCGGTGGCCCGGGCATTATGGAGGCGGCCAATCGCGGAGCGTGGGAGGCGGGAGGAAAGACGATCGGGTTGAATATCAAACTGCCCTTCGAGCAGTATCCGAATCCGTACGTGACCCCGGAGCTGAACTTCAACTTCCATTACTTCTTCATGCGCAAGTACTGGTTTGCGTATCTGGCCAAGGCGCTGGTGGTCTTTCCGGGTGGCTTCGGTACGCTGGATGAGATGTTTGAGCTGCTGACGCTCGACCAGACGCACAAGCTCTCCAAGAAGATCACGGTGGTCATCTATGGCAGCGAGTACTGGAAGAACGTGATCAACCTGAAGCTGCTGGCCGACAAGGGAGCGATCTCGATCAAGGATCTGGATCTGTTTCAGTTTGCCGATACGCCGGAGGAAGCCTTCGCGATTCTGCAAAAGGGGCTCATTGAGAATCATCTGAGCCCGGCAGAGGAGCCGCAGGCGGGTGCGGAGGGGCATGAGGCGTGGCAGGGCCCGGATATCGCGCAGACGCGTTCCTGAATTGGTGTGCAACGGAGAGTGGTACGGAGCGAAGCGTGACAGGATTGATCATGCGTTGCTTTCGAGCGGAGTAGGATGGTGGCCCGATGAGTCAGTCGCCAATGCCGCGAGTTGCATACTTCCCGGACAGCTTTCATGAGGTCAACGGTGTGGCCCACACGAGCCGCAACTTCGCTGCGTTTGCGCGCCGGCGGCAGATGCCGTTTCTTTGTGTGCGTGCAGGCGCGGCGGCGGCGCTGGAGTGCGCGTCCGAGCAGTGGTCGCTGGAGCTGAAGCGAAGCTGGGCTTCCGTGGCGCTTGAGCGCGACCTGTACTTCGATGCCTTGTTTCCGCGCTATGCCGGGCTGATTGAGAGCACGCTGGAGCGCTTCCAGCCTGAGGTGCTGCATGTGACCGGCCCGAGTGAGCTGGGGATCTTTGGTGCTTACTTTGCCTGGAAGCGAAACATTCCGCTGGTGGCGAGCTGGCACACCAACGTGCATGAGTATGCGGCGCGCCGTATGCGCTGGTTTTCGCGGCACCTCGGCGAGGTAGGCGGTGAGCTGGAGAGCAGTGTGGAGGCTGGGGTACTGAACGCGGTGACACGTTTTTACCGCTTGGCGAAGGTGCTGTATGCGCCGAATCCTCAGCTCTGCTCTCTGCTGGAGCAGAAGACCGGAACGCGTTGCTGCCTGATGCAGCGCGGGGTGGAGACGGAGCTGTTTACCCCGGCAAAACGGCGGCGCAGCGATGCGGTTCCGGTGCTGGGCTATGTGGGCCGATTGTCGGTGGAGAAGAACGTGGTTCTGCTGCCGCAAATCGCATCGCAGCTGAAGGCGATGGGAGTGGAGGTGCGGTTCTGCATCATCGGCCACGGGGTGGAGGAGGCGCTGCTACGTGCGACGATGCCGGAGGGAACCGAGTTCCCGGGGGTGTTGCGCGGGGAAGCGCTGGCCGAGGCGTATGCGTCGATGGATTTATTTGTCTTCCCCTCACACACGGATACCTTCGGCAATGTGGTTCTGGAGGCCCTGGCCAGCGGTGTGCCTGCGGTGGTGACGCCGACAGGTGGGCCGGCGCACATTGTGCGCGAGGGGGAGACGGGCTTTGTCGCGGAGGACGCGCAGTTTGCTACGCGTATCGCCGCGCTGTTGCGGGAGCCTGCGGTGTTGCAGACGATGCGGGAGTCAGCGCGCGCTTATGCCCTGAGCCAGAGCTGGGATGCGGTCTTCGAGCGTGTCGTGGCGGAGTATCCGTGCCGCCCGCAGGGGCCATCGCGAACACCGGCTCCGCTTCAGGGCTGAAGCTGCTGCAGAACGCGCTCCGCTTCTTCGAGCGAGTTTGCTGGTGAGGGTTTGTACTCGGTCTTCCAGTCATCTTCCTGCTGGTTGATGCTCTTGAAGAAGAGCGCATGACCGTCGATATGGGTGTGCTCTTCGACGACCTCCCAGTGTCCGGGCGCAACCTCGCGGCGTTCAATGTCAAAGTTCCCGCCGGCCTTGAGCCGTACGAGCCCAAAACCAAGAAGAACGTCCTGCATCAGCCGGCCGTGCAGAGAGTACATCTGGTGGGTGTTGCGTGTGACGACCATCTGCCCGGTCATCCGGGACATAACGCGTGCTTCGACGGTGGGTCCGTCATAGGCGGGGTTGGGGCGATAGTTGAGTGTGATGAACTCCGGCGTTTCGCTGCCGAGCGTAACAAGGAAGGCCTGCGGCCAGTCGCGCATCAGAGCGTTGGCCTGCTCGTCACTGCGCTGGTCGTTCCTGCGTCGCCGGTCCTGCTCGTCGGGGGTATGAACGTAGTGGTCGATGCGGTCCAGCTCTTTGCGATTGTCCTCGGCGCTGAGCGGGTGTCCGTTGCTGACGAGCAGCCGCTTGAGAGCGTCGCCGGGCACGTCGATGACGGCAAACAGATTGTCCTTCTCAGGCTGCTTGTTGCGCTCGCGGTAGCTCCAGCGGGAGTGGTCGTTCTTATCGGCCTGGAGCATGTTGTTGACGGCGTTGCGCAGGAGATCGGTGGCGTGCGGGTCTGAGGCCTGCTGCGCGCTCAGGCACAGTGGCAGCGCGCCAAGGCACAGCAGCGGAAGAAGAACCTTGCGGAGAGTGGACGTTCGTGGCATCGCATACCCTTGGATGCTTAACCGCGAAGGCTGGTTTACGGCGCTCCCGTACAGGAGAGGGAATGCCGTAAACCAGCCTTCGCGGGTTGATGGAAAGCGCTGATTAGGCTGCAGTTTCGGCCTTGAGGCGCTCGGCGGTATCGTGCGCGATCAGCGCGTCGATGGTGGGCTGCAGCATGCCTTCCATCACCATCGCGAGCTGGTGGTTGGTCAGCCCGATGCGGTGGTCGGTGAGGCGGTTCTGCGGGAAGTTGTAGGTGCGGATCTTCTCGGAGCGATCGCCGGAGCCGACCTGTGACTTACGCGCGGCGGCCTGAACCTGGTGCTGGCGCTCCATTTCGACCTCGTAAAGGCGTGCGCGGAGTACGCGCATGGCCTTTTCGCGGTTCTTGATCTGCGACTTCTCGTCCTGGCAGCTGACCACGGTATTGGTGGGCAGGTGTGTGATGCGGACGGCCGAATAGGTCGTATTGACGCTTTGTCCGCCGGGGCCGGAGGAGCAGAAGGTGTCTACGCGGAGATCCTTGTTCTCGATCTTGACGTCGACCTCCTCGGCCTCGGGCAGAACGGCGACCGTGATGGCTGAGGTGTGGACGCGGCCCTGCGTTTCTGTGGCCGGAACGCGCTGCACGCGGTGCACGCCGGATTCGTACTTCATCTGCGAGTAGACGTTGTCGCCTTCGAAGATGGCGGTAACTTCCTTCAGACCACCGACGTCGGAAGGAGACTCGGAGAGGACTTCGACCTTCCAGCGATGCTGTTCGGCAAAGCGCAGGTACATACGGAACATCTCGGCGGCAAAGAGCGAGGCTTCGTCTCCCCCGGTGCCGGCGCGAACTTCGATGACGATGTTCTTTTCGTCGTTGGGGTCGCGAGGCAGAAGCAGCACCTTCAGCTGTTCTTCTACGACGACGAGCCGCGGCTCCAGCTCGGCTAGTTCGAGCTCAGCCATCTCCCGCATGTCTGCGTCTTCCAGCATGACCTTGGAGTCTTCAATGCCTTGCTTCAGACGGCGGTACTCCCGGAACTTTTCGACGGTGGGTTCGATGTCGCGATGCTGTTTGGCGGTCTGCTGGAACTTCTTCTGGTCGGCGAGCAGGGTGGGGTCGCCGAGTTGGGCGCCGAGTTCTTCGTAGCGGGCTTCGAGTTGGTCGAGCTTATCAAACATGGGTCAGGGTCCAGACGCGGGCCGTGCGCCCGCAGGTGAGATTGTTTCAGAGCAAAGAGAAGGCGCGCTTCTCAGGGAAGGCGCAGCGGGGCAAAGCAGCTAGGCAAAGTCGTGGCGGGGGCCAGCGGTTGCCAGTCGGGGAAGGTTCACCGGGTTTGCTGTGCGCAGACGCATCTTCTCTTTTGATGGTAACGCGAACCGGCGGGATTCACTGCGGTGGAGGCGTCGCGGTGCTGTCGGAAGAGGTTCCGGCGTCTGCAGGCAGGATGCGGATGCTGGTGGTGAAGAGCCGGCAATCGGTGAAGCGGACGTCTTCGCGGAGGGTTTCCTTGCCGCGGATGCGCTCGCTGATCATGTGCGAGGCAAGGCGGTGGGGGGTGCCGCCAAGGTCGACGGTTGCGAGATCGACGGAGGCAAAGGGCACGGGCCAGGCCGGGTCTTCCACGGCGGGAATACGCCGCTCAACGTGATCGACCTCTCCTGCGTCGTTGAAGGTGAAGAAGCCCTTGGTGCCGGGAAAGTTCCCGCAGGCGAGGTTGAAGGGTTGACCATTGGTGAAGTTGACGCGTCGCGAATCCTGCTCATCGAGGGTGTACTCGTAGCAGGGCTGATAGCTGGAGTCCCCGTAGGTAAGCACGCGGGTGAAGCCGTTTTCGACGAAGAAGGGCAGAGTGGCCCGTGGGTTGACGTGCTTGTCGTTGAAGGTGGAGAACTCGTGGGTTTCTTCGAGTGCGCCGCTGGGCAGACGCCGGCTGCGAATGCTGCCGGTGAAGGCAACGGCTTTTTTGACGGCTCCGTCCTGCGTGCGCAGCACCTTGCTGGTGCCGTTCATGGTGCAGGTAAAGCTGGGCAGGGCGGTGCGCATGGTTTCGGCCTGTTCGCCGGAGGCGTCGAGCCGCTGTTCGAGCGTCGGCGTCTGCTCTGGCTGGGCAGACGGTGTTTGGGCGCCTGCCAGCGCGGCGGGAAGAGCCAGCGTGAGGAGTGCAAGAGAGCGTCGCATCACACGGGCTATGTTACGCGCAAAGCCTGAGGGATGCGGCGGCGTGTGAAGAGTCGCGGCTACTGGTTCCCTTCAGCGTGACCTATCCACGGGGTGGTCGCGACCGGTGCCGGAGCAGGCAGCGTTGCGGTCACGGGCAGGGCGAAGTAGGGCGTTTCCCCCAGCTGGCGCCAGCCGGAGGCTTCCGCGCTCTGGTGCGCGGCCTCTCCGGGGCCGAAGTAGGCTACCAGGACGCGGGCGCCGGCTTCGTGCAGGGCGCGGAGTGCGGATAGGCGCTGTGCTTCGGGAAGATCCTGCCAGGCGGCGAGCAGGTGGCGGCTCTCGGGAGCGTAGATTTCGCTGGTAATGCGGACGTCCGCGAGTCGCGCCCAGTAATAGTCGTGAAGGCAGGCGGTAACGCCCATGCAGGCGATCTGGTCGCCGGAGCCGATGCCGAGAGCGTTGAGGGCCTCGGCGGCGGAGAAGATCTTCGGGTCGCGCCAGGTGGGCACGCCCGCGGGCTGGAGCCGCCGCTCTTCAAGCGAGACGCGCAGCATCTCCCCGAGGGCGAGGAAGCTGAACAACGCAATGAGTGCGGTGGCGGTGTGCTGCTGCCAGACTCGCTGTGATGAATCGTCGGCTGCGGCACGCAGCATGGCAAAGAGCGTGAGAATCACCAGCAGGAAGGCGAGCGTGACGTAGCGCTCTTCGATGTTGACCAGACCATAGATCGCCCACATCGCGAGCCCGAGTGCGAATGTGGGGATCCAGAAGCCGCTGCGGCGCCAGCCGCGGAGCGAGAGCCGGCTGCCGAGCAGGAGCAGAGCGAAGCCGAGCACGAGCGACTCGGGATGGTTGAAGAGGTAGCGGACGACCAGCACGAGGTTGCGGAGGTCGCGATGCAGCAGCGGGCCGAGATGGGTGTGCGGCGTGACGCGTTCGTTGAAGTACGCGGTATCGAACCAGTCCGGGTAGGTGCCGAAGGGAACGGCCTGGTAGCTGTAGACGCCGGGGTGGACGAGCAGTTGCTGCTCGGGGTGCTGGAGGTGCACGGTGGCGTCTCCGAACTCGGAACTCATGGAGGGCTCAAGGTGCATCTTCTCGGTATGGGTGACGTACCAGGCGAAGTTGAGCGAACCGGAGTCTCCGAAGTCCAGGCGGTGGAACTTATGCGAAAGCGCGGAGACGTAGGGCCCAGCGATCAACGCGAAGGGAAGCACGGTGAGGAGGGCGGCACCCGCGGCCCAGCGCAAGGAGCGTCGTGCGAAGAAGATGCCGAAGACTACCAGCGCGAAGATGCTGAGCAGCGCGATGGCGAAGGCAAAGGATTTGGTGAGATACGCCAGCCCGAAGAAGATGCCGATCAGCGGCGCGGCCCACAAGCTCTCACTGCCGAGTACGGTGACCAGAGCGGCGAAGGCGGCCAGCATGAGCGCCTGCAGCAGCGCGTCGGGCCGCACCTTGCCGAGTGAGAGCTCGCGGTTGGCGGCGATGACCAGAAGGCCGAGCCCCAGAAGGCGGAGAGCGTTGGCCGAGAGCAGCGGCTGGCCTGCGAGCAGATCTCCGGTCGCTGAGGCCATGCGCGTACGCAGCCGCACAAGCGCGCTGGTGAGCCACCATATCGCTGCGGCTTCGGCCAGAAAGATGCCGTAGTTTGCCATGGAAGCCGCATGCAGCTCGGTCCAGCGCGTGGTGTGCAGCAGCGACTGTGCTGCGGCGAGCACCGCCGGGTATCCGGGATGCCAGTAGCTGTTGACGATCGCGGCCCAGTGATGCGCACGCAGATAGCCGGCGATGTCGAGGTAGTTCACCGCGTCGCCGTCGATCTGGTAGGCGTCAAACTTAGCTGCGAGCCACGCGATGGGCACGAGCAGAGCGAGAAAGGCTACGAGCAGTTTGCGCGCGGTACGGTCAGTCATCGTTGGGAAAGCTCCGGGGGACGACGACAGAATAGCGCGTGCGGTATGCCTAGAGGATGTACCGGCTGAGATCCTGATTCTTGACGATGCCCGCAACCTGTTGCTGCACATAGTCGCGGCTGACGGTGAGCACGTGCTGTAACCCCTTGTCGCTTGTGCACTCCACGATGGCCGGGAGCTTGTTCTCTGGTACCGGTTCGCCTTTCTTGAACGCTCGCATCAGGTCTGGGGCTTCAAAACTGATCTCGTCGAGCACGCGCTCCATGATGGTGTGCAGGCGGCGAGCACCGATGTTCTCCGTGGTTTCGTTGACCTCGAAGGCGAAGCGGGCCATCTCGTCGAGCGCATCAGGAGAAAACTCCAGAGTAAGCCCTTCGGTTTCAAGCAGAGCGATGGATTGCTTGACCAGCGAGGCGCGCGGCTCTGTGAGGATGCGCAGGAAGTCTTCCACCGCCAGCGATTGCAGCTCGACGCGGATAGGGAAGCGCCCCTGTAGCTCCGGGATGAGGTCCGAGGGCTTGGAGACATGGAAGGCACCCGCTGCGATGAAGAGGATGTGGTCCGTTGCGACCGGGCCGTACTTGGTGCTGACGGTCGTGCCCTCGACGATGGGCAGGATGTCGCGCTGCACGCCTTCGCGGCTGATGTCGGGGCCGTGGCCGCCTTCGCGTCCGGCGATCTTGTCGATCTCGTCGAGAAAGACGATGCCGGAGTTTTCGACTCGTTCGAGAGCGACGCGCGTGACCTGATCCATGTCCAGCAGGCGTTGCTCCTCTTCGCCGACGAGGTAGTCGAAGGCTTCAGAAACCTTCATGGGACGACGCCGGGTGCGGTTGGCAAACATCTGCTGCAGCATGTCCTTGAGGTGGGTGCTGTCGTTCTCCTCGGGCTGCTGGTTGGAGTAGACCTCGACCTGCGGAACGTTGCGTTCGCGGGTTTCAAGCTCCACGATCTGGTCATCGAGCTTGCCTTCGCGGAAGTGCTGGCGCAACCGGTCGCGTTCGCGCCGCTCGGCGAAGGGAGTTGCCGCAGGGCCAAGAGCGGCGGGCGGTTGCGGCACGGCTTCCTGAACGGGAGAGGCTTCAAAGCGTGCGATGGTTTCAAAGAGGAGCGTCGCGTCACCGGTTTCGTGCATGCTTTCGGCTTCCGGCAGCGGGACGTCCTGCATGGCGACCTGCTGCTTGAGCGACTGGGCCACCAGAAGGTCGAGCAGCTTTTCTTCCGCGGCAAGATCGGCGCGGTCTTCTACCTCGTCCAGCTTCTCTTCGCGCACCATGTCGATGGCGTTTTCCGCCAGGTCGCGGACAATCGATTCGACGTCGCGTCCGATGTAGCCGACCTCGGTGAACTTGGAGGCTTCGACCTTGAGGAACGGGGAGCCGGTGAGCTTGGCCAGGCGGCGAGCGATCTCGGTTTTGCCCACGCCGGTGGAGCCGATCATGAGAATGTTCTTCGGCATGATCTCTTCGGCAAGCTCTGGCGAAAGCTTCTGGCGACGCTGGCGGTTGCGCAGCGCAATGGCGACGGCGCGCTTGGCAGCGGCCTGGCCTACAACATACTTATCCAGCTCGACGACGATTTCGCGCGGCGTCATCTCTTCAAGCGGAACGGGCTGATCTTCGGCGGTGCCGGGGAGATAGATGGCCATGAGTTACACCGTTGCCTTTGCCGGTTCGATCGTGAGCTCTTCAAGCACGATGTTCTGGTTGGAGTAGACGCAGATGTCCGCGGCGATCTTCATGGAGCGCTCAACGATCTCGCGGGCGGAGAGCTCGGTGTTCTGGAGCAGCGCTGTGGCCGCGGCAATGGCATAGGTGCCGCCGGAGCCGATGGCGGCGATGGAACCGTTGGCCACGGTATCAGGCTCGATGACATCCCCATCTCCGGAGAGCAGGAAGATCTGCTGGGTGTCGGCAACGAGCAGCAGGGCCTGGAGCTGGCGCAGAAGCTTATCGGTGCGCCAGTCGCGCGCCAGCTCGACGGCCGCGCGGCCGAGTTGGCCGTTGTACTGCTCGAGTTTGGCCTCAAAGCGGGTGAACAGCGAGAAGGCGTCGGCGGTGGAACCGGCAAAGCCGGCGAGAATTTTTTCGTTGTACAGGCGGCGCAGCTTGCGCGCGGATTGCTTCATGACGGTGGCGCCAAGGGAGACCTGTCCGTCGGCAGCCATCACGACGGAGTTGCCGCGACGCACGCAAAGGACGGTCGTGGAACGGATGCGTCGGCCTTCGCCGAGGTCCAGCGGCTGCGCGGTAGGGTGAGGGGCTACGTTGTTCACAACGGGCAGTATAGTGCCGCACGGCGGGCTCGCCCAACAGGGAAGGCCGCCGGAGCGTGGGCTGCGGCAGCCAAAAGCACTGAGCGTGCCGGTGAAACGTTAGAGCGGTTTGCCGACTTTGCGGACCGCTGCGTCCACAACGGCGTAGAGAAGTTGGTCGGTATCTTTCTTGGCGGCGGTCTTGATCATCTCGCCGACGGCACGGCCGGCTTCTTCTGTCTCCGGCAGCTGCAGCGAGCGGTTCTTTGCGGAGAGATCGGCGAGCTGGGTGACCATCTGGAAGAACGTGGCCTCATTTTTGCCGCTGAGCAGCCAGGCCTGGTGCACGGTGGCGGTTATGAGCTGGTCGGTGGTCCAGGTGGCGGTTTCTGAGGGGGCCTTGCCCTGAGCAGAGGCGGGCGCGATGGGTGCGGCCTGCTGCGGCGCGGCGGGGGTGTCTTCCTGCGCGTGCAGGCAGAGCGGAGAGAGCAGCGTTGCGGAGAGGACGGCGGAGGCGAGAGCGAAACGGAATTTCATGAAAGGGGCTCCTGAAAGGGAAGGTCGTTAAAACGATCGGGGAAACGCATCTGCGCGGTTGCGTGCAGGCGCGGCCTAGTAGCGGTGATGGTGGCGGTCGTCGCGGTGGTTCTGGTTGACCTGGCCGGCGATGGCGCCGATGCCTGCACCTGCTGCACCTCCGATCAACGCACCCTTGAGCCCGCCCCCAAAGATGGCACCGAGGGCGGCTCCCCCGGCGGTGCCGATCAGTGCGCCTTTCCCGGGCCCGATGCCGCCCTGATCGTGGCGGCGGTGGTCGTCGTAGCGGCCACCGCGTCCCTGATCGTAGGGGCCGCCGCGTCCTCCGTTGTAGGCACCGTTGTAGAAGTTGCCCTGACGATTGTTGTACTGGGCCTGCGCGGTGGGCACGGCCATCACCGGCAGGAAGCTGAGAACTGCCATGCAGGCTGCAAGGCGTGCGTGTTGCGAGCGGATCATCATGAGGAGAAGCTCCTTCGAGTCAGCAGCGAGCCTTGCGTGCCGGATAGGTGGTTCTGGGCCCCGGGTCTCGTTGGAGAGATCCGCCCGGGCACGCAAGGCCTCTGCAGTTGCATGGGATGCGCGTGGTGCGGTGGAAGGAAGCCTTGCAAAATTTAGAACCCTCCGGGCATCCTTTGCGTCCAAGCACGCATGGCTAACGGACAGATGCGTTATCGCAATCTTGGTACGACCGGCGTGAAGATTTCCGGCTTGAGTCTTGGCATGATGACCTACGGCACGCGCAAGTGGCGCGAGTGGGTTCTGGAGGAGGACGAGGCGCGGCCGTTCGTTCGGCGGGCGGTCGAGGCGGGAATCAATTTCTTCGACACCGCCGATATGTACTCGGTGGGGGAAAGCGAGCGCGTAACAGGAAGGCTATTGCGCGAGTTTCAGCCGCGGCGTGATGAGCTGGTAATTGCCACCAAGGTGTACATGCAGATGAGCGATGCGCCGAATGACCGTGGCCTTTCGCGCAAGCATATTCTGGCCTCGATTGATGCGAGCCTCAAGCGCCTGGGCGTGGAGTACGTGGATCTGTACCAGATTCACCGGTTCGATCCTCTCACCCCGATCGAGGAGACCTGCGAGGCGCTCGATGCGGTGGTGCGCGCGGGCAAAGCTTTGTATGTCGGGGCTTCGAGCATGTATGCCTGGCAGTTCCAGAAGATGCTGTACTTCCAGCAGGCAAACCGGCTGGCTAAGTTTGTAACGATGCAGAACCACTACAACCTGGCGTATCGCGAAGAAGAGCGCGAGATGATTCCGCTGTGTCTGGATCAGGGCGTGGGTTGCTTGCCCTGGAGCCCGCTGGCGCGTGGCTTTTTGACCGGCAGCCGCAAGCGTGGCGATGGCAAGAGCGAGACCGCGCGCGCACGCACGGATGACTTTGCTCATTCGCTCTACTACCGGGACTCGGACTTCACCGTGGTGGAGCGGGTAGAAGAGGTAGCCACGGCGCGCGGCGTGAAGCCTGCCCTGGTGGCGTTGGCGTGGGTGATGGCGAAGAAGGGCGTCAGCGCGCCGATTATCGGTGCGAGCAAGGAGTATCAGCTCGAAGACGCGCTGGCCGCGCTGGATCTTGTGTTGACGGAAGAGGAGATCAAGCGGCTGGAAGAGCCGTATGAGCCTCACCCGGTTCTTGGGCACTAACGCCGCGGGGCGAGAGCTGGCGGCGGCGTGTGGAACGGATTCCCGCAGAACCCGTCCAAGCAGGTATGAGTCTTTCGCGCCGCCGCTTTGTCTCCTCCGCTCTTACCCTCGCCACGACGCTGCAACTGCAGCGCGCCGCTCGCGCTCTGGGCTTTGCGCCGGGAGCCAGCGTGTGTACGCTGGCCGCCGAGCAGGAGGTCGGCCCGTATTATGTGGCCGATGAGCTGCTCCGGGCCGATATTCGTGAAGGAAAGGCCGGGGTTCCGTTGTCGCTGCGGCTGATCGTGCTGGACTCGCGGACCTGTAAGCCGTTGCCGCAGGCGGCCATCGATGTGTGGCACTGCGATGCGCTGGGCGTTTACTCCGGCTATACGAAGTCGAATCTGGGCGGACCGGGCGGCCCGGACGGTGGGATGCCGCCGCCTCCAGGCGCTGACGGGCAGGGAAATCCCCCGCAGGGACCGCCGCCGGACTGGGATGGCTCCGGTGCCAGCAACGGCGCGCCGAGGCAGCCGCCTCCACCGCCACCGCCGACCGACAAGCTCACCTTTCTGCGGGGTATCCAGGAAACCGATGACGCTGGAAGGGTCGATTTTTCAACGGTTTATCCAGGTTTTTATATGGGCCGTACCAACCATATTCACTTCAAAGTGCGGCTGGGCGGGGCAGAAGCTACGCGCGAGGGTGGCAAGACGTACCAGGCAGGCCACACCTCGCACGTCGGGCAGGTCTTTTTTACCGAAAGCCTGAACGCCGAGCTGATGGAGCTGGCTCCCTATCGCGAACACAAGATTCATCGCACGACGAATACGGAAGATATGGT
Organism: Acidobacteriaceae bacterium; assembly: GCA_028283625.1. Classification (GTDB taxonomy): domain Bacteria; phylum Acidobacteriota; class Terriglobia; order Terriglobales; family Acidobacteriaceae; genus Granulicella. The sequence continues at coordinate 117,008 of JAPWKG010000007.1, forward strand.
GGTGCGCTCGCAGCACGGGGATGGCTCGATTGCGAGTGTGGTGTGGGTAAAGAAGGGCGACCCCACGGCCGGGTTACGCGCTGAGCTGGTGGTTGCGGTGGATCCGACAGCGACACCGGCTCCGGCGGAGCGATTCGGCCCCGGAGGCCCGCCGTCGCACACCGATGGCTCCGGAAGCGGACAGACGCGGTAAACTTTTCAGGTTGGCCACTTATCTCATTACCGGTGTCGCAGGCTTTGTCGGGTCTCATATTGCGGAAGCTCTGATTGCTCGGGGTGACCGCGTTCTCGGCTTTGACAACCTCTCGACAGGAAAACGGGAGAATGTGCCCAAGGGCGTCGACTTTATCGTCGGGGACCTGGCGGATGCGAGCGCGGTGGAGCGGGTGTGCCTGGGGGTGGATGCGATCTTCCATCTCGCGGCGCTGCCGAGCGTACCGCGCAGTGTGAAGAATCCCCGGCCCTCGCATGTTTCCAACCTGGACGGCACGTTCAATCTGCTGGAAGGCGCGCGCGCTGCCGGTGTGGGGCGTGTGCTCTATGCCTCGTCCAGCTCGGTGTATGGCAACCAGCCGGGTTTTCCCCGGGTCGAGACCATGCTGCCGCAGCCGATTGCGCCGTATCCGGCGCAGAAGCTGGCCGGTGAGACGTACATGCAAAGCTACGCGCGGGTGTACGGCATGGAGACGGTGTGCCTGCGCTACTTCAATATTTTCGGGCCGCGCCAGCGCGCGGACTCCCCTTACTCGGGCGTGCTGGCGAAGTTTGCGCTGCAGATGATGCGTCCGGATCAGGAACGTCCTACAATTCAGGGCGATGGAGAGCAGGGGCGCGACTTTACCTACGTGGACAACGTAGTGAGTGCGAATCTGCTGGCGCTGGCGGCACCGGCGGAAAAGGTCGCAGGGCAGGTCTTCAACGTTGCCTGCGGCGAACATCACACGCTGAATGAAGCGTACAAGCTATTGGCCCGTTATACGGGTTACAACGAACCACCGCTGTATAGTGAACCGCGGGCAGGCGATGTGCGTAATTCGCTTGCAGATATCGGTGCGGCCCGAGAGGCGTTTGGCTACGAACCGCTGATTGACTTCTCAGAAGGGTTGCGCCGTACAGTTAGTTGGTTCCGCGAACATTTTGAAGCATCCACTCATAAGTTATGAATCTTGTAGTTGAGTTCTGTCAGCGCGTCGAACGGCGCGAGTCTGTCCTTGGCATTGTCGGTCTGGGGTATGTTGGCCTGCCGTTGGCGCTTGAGTTTATCGAGAGCGGTTTCAAGGTTGTCGGTTTCGATGTCGACGTGGCGAAGGTCACGGCGCTGAGCGAGGGCCGCTCCTACATCCACCGGATTGAAGCGGCTGAGATCGTTCAGGCACGTGCACGCGGCTTCCGCGCGACGGCGGAGATTGCCGAGCTGCGCGAGTGCGACGCCATTCTGATCTGCGTGCCGACGCCGCTCAAGGGCAATCACGAGCCCGACATGAGCTACGTGCAGGCGACGTTGGATGCGCTGGCACCGCACCTTCGCGCCGATCAGCTGGTGGTGCTCGAAAGCACGACCTGGCCGGGAACGACGGCCGAGGTTGTTGTGCCTACGATCGAGCGTCTGGGCTCGGTGAAGGTGCTGCGCGAGGGCGTTGAGGATCGCGGCGTGATGGTTGCGTTCTCGCCGGAGCGCGAAGATCCGGGCAACACGACGACACCGCGCCGCGAGATCCCCAAGGTGATGGGTGGCTTTGACACGCGCGCTACCGATGCCGCTGCAGCACTGTATAACGCTGTCTTCACGCGCGTGGTGAAGATGAGCTCGCCTGCGGCCGCCGAGATGACCAAGCTGCTGGAGAACATCTACCGCAGTGTGAACATCGCGCTGGTGAATGAGTTGAAGCAGCTTTGCCTGACGATGGGGTTGGATGTCTGGGAGATTATCGACGCGGCGGCCACCAAGCCGTTCGGCTTCCAGGCGTTTTATCCGGGACCGGGAATCGGCGGCCACTGCATTCCGGTCGATCCGTTCTACCTGACCTGGCGCGCTGAGCAGTTCGGCAAGAAGACGCGCTTTATCGAGCTGGCTGGTGAGGTCAATGAGGCCATGCCCGCGTTTGTCGTGGAGACGACACGGGAAGCGCTGGCCAAGCGAGGCGTGGATCTGAAGACTGCCAAGGTGCTGGTGCTGGGCGTGGCCTACAAGCGGGATCTGGATGATCTGCGCGAGTCGCCTGCGCTTACCGTGATCCAGCTGCTGGAGCAGGCCGGAGCCGAAGTAGCGTACAACGACCCGTTCTTTGCCGAGGTTGGGCATGGACGCAAGTACGACCTGGAACGCCTCTCAACCCCGCTGGCGCGCGTTGGCGAGTTCGATGCGGTAGTGTTGACCACAGATCACTCTGCGTATGACTACCCGGCGCTGGTGGAAGCCAGCCGCCTGTTTGTTGACACGCGAGGAGCCACCCGGCGTTTGAACTCGGAAAAGATTGTGCGCTGCTAGCTTGAGCGCAGACGAAAAAGCCGCCTCTTCAAGGGGCGGCTTTTTCGTGCCCGGCTAGGAGGCCGGAGGGAGTTGTTTACGCAGGAAGATGGTGGCCTGCGGGTTGTCGTTGTAGCGCTCGCAGGGCTGATAGCCGAGCGAACGGTACAACGCGCGCGCGGCATCGAGATCGTCCTTGCTATCGAGGTAAATCCATTGCGCACCCTGTTCTGCAGCAAAGTCTTCCAGGGTATGCATCAGCATGGCGGCCAGGCCGATGCCGCGGGCCTGAGGGCGTACGTAAAGGCGTTTGCACTCCAGAGCCTGGGGGATGGAGGGGAGAGGACGCAGCACGACGCACCCCAGTGGAGCGCTGTCGCCGTAAGCCAGCCAGAGACCGTTTTGCGGGTCGGCGAGCAAGGCGGAGAGTGTCTCTGGTGTGTCGCGCAGGGTAACGTCAATCGCCTCGTAGTACTCGTTCAGCAGTGTGAGGGCGTCGCTGGAGAGAACTTCGAGGCGATCAATGTGAATTTGCATGGGAGAACTGAGCACGGGCTGGACTGCGCGGCCTTGCGGCGGTTACTTAACCACCGCTGCGGGCTTGCCTTCCTGCACGTAGTTCTTGTTCCACGAGGGAATCTCGACCAGATAGTCGCCGGGTTTTTCAATCACGCACTGGCAACCGAGGCGAGAGTTCAGCTGCAGGCCCGGAGCCATGTCCAGACGGTCAAGCTCGAGGTCTTCTGCTTCAGAGAGGCCCTCGGCTCCCTTGAGAACATGCAGGTGGCAGGTGGTGCAGGCCGAGACGCCGCCGCAGGCATGGTCGAGAAAGATCTCGTAGTTTTCGGCAACGTCCAGAAGGCTCATGGGCAGACCGTGGCCGTCGTAGGGCAGCTCGCCGAATTTAAACTCGACGGTTTTGCCTTCAGGCTGGAAGGTGACGCGCACCATATCAGCTGCGGGCGGCTGCGAGAGATCGACTTCGGGAAGCGGCTTGGATTCGTGTTCAGACATAGACTTTTCTCAGTGTACTTGCCGGGTCCTGTGTATGGAGGAGATTAGTCCTCGGTGGACTCGGCGGGGGTTTCAGGATCGTTTTCTGCGGCCTGGAGAACGTCGGCGGGCGAGGAGTCCTCGCTCTCCGAGATCTGCGCGGGCGCGAAGGCGTGGGGTGCGGTGGTCGGCGCACCGATCTCACCCCCCAGGCCTTCATCGGCCGTGGCCATCTTCTTGCCGCCCAGTGCACCGGAGACGGCAGAGTCCATCATGAGTTCTGCGAGCCGGCGGGTGTGCTGGTCCAGCTGCGCGATCGTATTGCGGATGACCTTGTGGTCCTCGCTCTTGAGCGAAGCCTCGACGCTGGTGAGCGCTGCATTGATTGCGTCATGCTCGTCGGCGGTGAGCTGCTGCCAGACAGGCTGTTGGCGCGCTTTGCGGGTAGCTTCGAGAATCGTGTTGGCTTCGTTGCGGGCTTCGATGACGAGGCGGGCTTCGATATCGGATTCGGCGTTGTCGAACGAGTCGAGAATCATCGTCTCCACCTGCTCGTCGGTAAGACCGTAGGTAGGTTTGACTTCAACCTGAGCCTGCTGACCGCTACGCTGCTCGCGCGCGCTGACATGGAGGATGCCGTTGGCGTCGATGAGGAACTTGACCTCGATGCGCGGCAGCCCGGCGACCATGGGCGGAATGCCCTTGAGGTCGAAGCGGGCCAGCGAACGGCAGTCCTTAGCCAGCTCGCGCTCGCCCTGCAAAACGTGGATGGCCACGGTCGTCTGACCGTCGACGCCGGTGGTGAAGTGCTCGGTGGCGCTGGCGGGGATCGTCGAGTTCCGCTGGATGATCTTCGCAACGACACCGCCAAGCGCTTCAATGCCGAGCGAAAGCGGAGTGACATCGAGCAGCAGCAGGTCATTGGTGACCGCGTGTTCTGTGCCGGAGAGAATCTGCGCCTGCACGGCGGCGCCGAGAGCCACCACCTCGTCCGGGTTCAGCTCGGTGTGCAGCTTCTTGCCGCGGGCTTCCAGGCCGAAGAGCTGGCTGACGAGCGTACGCACGGCGGGAACCCGCGTGGAGCCGCCCACCATGACGACTTCGTCGATCTGCTCGGGCGAGAGGTCGGCATCTTTGAGCGCCTGGCGGACAGGTGCTGCAGTGCGCTCGATTACAGAAGCGATGAGGCCTTCAAACTGCGCCCGGGTGATCTCGCGTGCGTAGAGCCTGCCCCCCTGAAGCTCGACAGCGAGGCGGGCGGAGTCTGCGGCGGAGAGCTCGATCTTGGCTTCGATGACGACCTTGCGCAGGGCCTGCATGGCTGCCGGGTCCTGAGTGATGTCAACTCCCAGATCGCCACGGATGTCGTCAATGGCCACGGCGAGCAGCAGGTTGTCGATGTCGTCGCCGCCGAGGTGGGTATCGCCACCGGTGGAGATGACCTCGAAGATGCCTTCGTGGAGCTTGAGGATCGAGATGTCGAAGGTGCCGCCGCCGAAGTCGTAAACGGCGATGATGCCTTCACGCGCGGAGCCGTCTGCGTTCTTATCCAGACCATAGGCCAGCGCAGCGGCGGTTGGCTCGTTGACCAGCCGCAGAACGTCGAGACCGGCAATGCGTCCGGCGTCTTTGGTGGCCTGGCGCTGGGCATCATTGAAGTAGGCCGGCACGGTGATGACGGCTTTCGTCACGGGACCGCCCAGAAAGCGTTCCGCGTTTTTCTTCAACTGCAGCAGCACGTAGGCCGAAACCTCAGGCGGGGTCAGGGTTAGGCCGCCGATGTTCAGCTTGAGGACCTCGCCCGGCTGCAGGCCGTCGGCCAGCTTGAAGGGAAAGAGCTTGAGCTCTGGCTCCACGTCAGCAAGATCGCGGCCCATAAGGCGCTTGACCGAGTAAACAGCGTTGCCCGGAGCCGTGAGCAGGACCTCGCGCGCCGCGTTTCCGACCGCGAAGCCTGCGTGTGTTTCCTGGTCGAATGCGACGACGCTCGGCACAATTGGCGAACCGTCTTCGCCGGGGATAACCACCGGCACGCCGCCCTGCATGATCGCCACCAGCGAGTTGGTGGTGCCAAGATCAATGCCGACGACGCGATGCTGTGTGTTTTCTGCCAAAATCTATCTCCAAAACGGTTGGGCACGGCCTGTTCACGCGCACCTCACCCTATTGTATGGATGCGGAACCGCTCCCGCTCGTCTCAGTTTTTCGGGGCGCTGTAGAGCCGCTCTCCCCGGGCAAAGCGCTGTGGGAGCCGCGGTTGGCCTAATCCAGGGCCTCGTTCACGTCTCGGACGAGGTTGCGCGCGTAGGAACGGCGGTTGAGCAGGGCGACCATAGCGTCGCGCGTGCTGGTTTTGGCTGCCTCCTCGCCTGCCTCGGTGTGCGTGTCCCAGTCGTTCCATAAGGCGTGCAGCTTGTCTTCAAGCTCGTGGAGCATGGCGGTGAAGCGCTCGCGGGCGCCTTCAAGCTCGGTGCGGGTGGCGGGGTCGTCTTCGCCCATCTTTTTGGCCATGCGCATCTCTTCCAGCTGCATATTCAGCTCGAAGGCCTCTTCGAGCAGGTCGGGCGGGGCCACCTGCTTTTTGGCAGTGCCTGCGGCTTTGGCGGCGTCGGTGGCCGCGCGCGATTGCTCGTCCATCTGCACGCCTTCGAGCGAAAGCAGGTACTCGGTGCGCGCGATGGGGTCCTTCAGGGTGCGATAGGCATCGTTGAGCTGCGAGCTTGCGGCAAGCGCGGCTTCCTGCTCGGCGAGCGGCCGGGCGGCGAAGCGGTCCGGGTGTAACCGGCGCGACTTGGCGTAGAAGGTCTTTTCGAGTGCGGAAGGATCCAGGTTCAGGTGACGCGGCAGCTCAAATAAGCTGAAGTAGTCCGGGGCGGCGAGTGTGTTCGCTTGGCTCATAGCTAGAACAGAGTAACTGCGTGCGGCTTTGGTTGCGCGCTGAAGGATGTGGGGAACGATGAGGATTCTGGTAATCGGCGCCGGGGCAACCGGCGGATACTACGGCGGAAAGCTTGCGCTTGCGGGCAGAGATGTGACCTTTCTGGTACGGGAAAAGCGCGCGGAGCAGCTGCGCCGTACCGGTCTGGTGCTGCGGACGCCGGAGGGTGAATCTACCCTGGAGCCGAAGCTGGTGCTGGCTGCGGATCTGGCGGCGGCAGGGAGCTTTGACCTGATTCTGCTCAGCACCAAGGCCTACGGGTTGGAGTCTGCGATCGCGGATATGGCGCCTGCGGTCGGTGAGCAGACCATGATTCTGCCGGTGCTGAATGGAATGCGGCATCTGGAAGTGCTGGCCGGGCGTTTTGGTCAGGAAAAGGTGCTGGGTGGGCTGTGTCGCATCGTCGGCGACCTGGACGCGGAAGGCCGCGTGTTGCAGATGACGGAGCTGAACGAGCTGGCCTATGGCGAGCTGAGCGGCGAAAAGACCGAACGCATTGAGCGCGTGCATGCGACGCTGAGCGGCGTGGGGTTTCATGCGGTGCTGGCGGAGAGCATCCTGAACGCGATGTGGGTGAAGTGGATGCTTTTGGCTTCCCTGGGCAGCATCAACGTGCTCAGTCGCGGCTCAATTGGTACGGTGCGCGCGGTGGAGGAGCTGGAAGGGGTAGGGCTGCGGTTTGCCGCGCATGTGCTCGAAGAGAGCTTTGCCGTGGCCACCGCCTACGGCTATCCGCCAGACGCCGCCGCGGAGGCGATGGTGCGGGGGCGGCTTACGGAGCCGGGATCAACGCTGGAGTCGTCCATGTACCGCGACTTTACGCGGGGCTATTCGGTGGAAGCCATGCAGATTGTAGGAGATATGGTGCTGCGGGCACGCCGGAAGCAGGTGCCGACGCCACTGCTGGAGGCGGCCTTCGTGCAGCTGCGAATCTACGAGAAGACTCTGCCGCGGTAAGCGGCTGCGAGAACGCAAACGCCCGGCGGGGAGCCTATGGAAGCTCTCCCGGCCGGGCGTTTTGCCTGCGCCGTTTCCGGCGGACGGTGCGTTAGGCGAACTGCGCGAGGAAGCGCGTATCCCCGGAGTACAGCAGGCCGATGTCGGAGATGCCGTACTTCATCATGGTGATGCGGTCTACGCCCATGCCGAAGGCGAATCCGGAGATTTTTGCGGGGTCGTAGGCCGGTTCGCGACCGAGTTCGATTCGGCGCTGGTTGACGGCCTCGAAAACGTTGGGGTCCACCATGCCGCAGCCCAGCAGCTCGATCCAGCCGGAGTGCTTGCACTTGCGGCATCCCTTACCGCCGCAGAAGATGCAGGAGATCTGCACGTCTGCCGAGGGCTCGGTAAAGGGGAAGAACGAGGGGAAGAAGCGCGTTTTGACCGATGAGCCGAAGAGAGCCTTCATGGCGTGGTCGAGCGTGCCCTTGAGGTCGGAGAAAGTGACCTTCGGGCCGACGCAGAGGCCTTCAACCTGGTGGAAGATCGGCGAGTGTGTGGCGTCGGCGGCTTCGTTGCGATGCACCTTGCCGGGGATGACCAGCTGCAGGGGCGGCTCCTCGGAGAGCATGGAGCGGATCTGCACGGGCGAGGTGTGGGTACGCATCAGCAGGCGTTCCCGCAGCGGGCGCTTCTCCTGGTCGGCGAGCACGAGGGTGTCCTGCGTGTCGCGGGCCGGGTGATTCGGAGGAAAATTCAGGCTCTCAAAGTTATTGAAGTCGTTTTCGACCTCGGGGCCGAGGCGCAGGGAGTAGCCCATGCGCTTGAAGACGTCCACGATCTCGGCCATTGTTTTAATGAGCGGATGCTCGGCGCCGAGGCTTTGTGCGGAGCCGGGGAGCGAGATATCGAGTGTCGCCGCGGAGGCCTTGGCGTTGAGGCTGCCGGCGTTTTCCAGGGCGGTTTCGATCTGCTCCTTGAGCGCGTTGAAGCGCTGTCCGATGAGCTTTTTGGCCTCGACGGGGGCGGTCTTCAGCCATGCGTCCGAAAGCGCCTTGAGGCGGCCCTGCTTGCGGCCGAGCCATTCGAGGCGAAAGGCTTCTGCGTCAAAGCTGGGAGCGGCGATGGAGGCCTGCGCATCGGCGAGTACCTCGGCGAAGGCCTGCTCGATGGCGGCGGAAGAAAAGTCAGTAAGTGCTGTGATTTCCAAAACGTGCGCTGTCCTTATCCGCTTCTGATTTTAGCGGAGCGGCGTGGCGGCTAGGGCCACATGGCCCAGAGAACGACCGCAGCCATCAGAACACCGAGCAGCAGGCTGCGCTTGTCGGTGCAGGCCCAGACCACCGGATCGTCGTGCATTTCACCGCGGCTGGTAAGCATCCAGACCTGGCTGAGCCAGAGCAAAAGCACCGGAACGACCAGCCACAGACGGCCCGTGTGGTGGTAAAGCTGCGCCGTTTCCGGGTTCGAAATGTAGACCGCCATGACGACGACGGAGGCATACGCCGCCCCGGTGCCGAGTGCGCGCAGTTGCTCCAGGTCAGACACAAAGTAGCCGCGGCCGTTTGTGATGGCTCCTCCACGCTCGCGCAGGCTCTCCAGCTCGGAAAAGCGCTTGACGAAGGCCAGTGAGAGGAAGAAGAAGACGCTGAAACCAGCCAGCCACGGGGAGATGGGGACGCCCGTGGCGGCCGAGCCGGTGAGCAGGCGAACGGTGTACAGGCCGCTGAGCACAAAGACATCGAGCAGCAGCTTTTTCTTCAAATAGAAGGAGTAGGTGAGCGTTGCCACCGTATAGAGCGCCAGCCAGCCGAGGAAGGAGTAGGGGTCGCTCAGGGTGTAGTTGCCCGGCATCGCGTTCACGATGTGGGGCAGGGCCACGGCCAGCAGCAGGGAGAGCAGGAAGAGCCCGCCGATGTTCAGAAAGCCGGAGAACATGCTGAGGTCGCCAGCGGCGAAGGGGCGGCGGCGCTTGCGCGGGTGACGGCGGTCGGCCTCGATATCCAGCAGGTCGTTGATGATGTAGGTCGCCGAAGCGCAGAAGCCGAAGCTGAAAAACGCGGTGAGCGCGCCGGCCACGGTGGCGGCGTTTACCTGGTGGGCGAGCAGTAGCGGGATAAACAGCAGGACGTTTTTGGCCCACTGGTGGAGCCGGACGGCGCGAAGCCAGCTCTTGAGCACCGGGGTCTGGTCGTCAAACCGTGCCGCGGCCACTGTGCCTGCGGATTTCATACGCGCGGTGAGTGCGCGGTGCGGATTGGCGATCATGGGCGCTTCGCAGGCGGCCAGCAGCTTGGCGTCTGGCTTGGCATTGCCGATGTAGCAGAAGTTGCCTTTGCCAAAGTGCTGCTCGAAGGCAGCCAGCTTGTTGCCGCCGGCGAGGTTGATGTTGCCGTCGGAGGCCAGCGTGCCGGCGAAGATGCCGATGTAGTTTGCCACGCGGTCGGCGAGCGTTTTATCGGCGGCGGTAGCCAGGTAGATGGCCCGTCCACGCCCGTGCTCCATGCGCAGGTACTCTAGCAGAGGACGGTTGTAGGGCAGATGCTCGACGTCGAGCTCGACGGATGAGGTGATATGCCGCTTGAAGCTGGCCTTGCCTTCTGCAATCCACTTGGGAATTTGCAGAATATTCATAGGTTTCTGGCGCAGCATGGCCAGCAGGGAGTCGTGCAGGGTGTCTGACTTGGTCAGGGTTCCGTCAAGGTCGACGCAGAGCGCAACTCCGGGGCGCAGAACGTTTTCCGGCGGCAGTACAAACTCAGACACAAAACCTCTCTCTTGCCTGTGGCGTCTCAAATTGGTGAAGCGGCGAAACCTTAGCGGACTGTCTTCCGTCACTATACCGTCAGTATTATGGAATCCGTCTTCTCTCTCGAAGAGAAGCCCCCGAGTCGCAAGGATTGACAGGTGTCCCTAGTAAGGATGCAGGTTTACCTGGGAATGTCTTGTTCAATTCATTGATTTTCTTATCTTTCTTATCTCTGCAGGAGCCGCACGATCCGCATGTCAGCCCCCCAGTCGCAACCGCCGGTCACCGACCCGCATCATCTTCTCTCAGACCACTCAGCCGAAGAAACGGCTGGTAAGAAGTCAGGCTGGCGTAAATGGATCGTGCTTGCGGTCATTTTGTTGATCGCCGGCATCATTGTCTGGCGCATTCGTTCGCAGAGCGCTGCAGACAAGCTGGAGGCGGAGAAGGCGGCGCTGGCTGCTGACCGTCCGGTGCCGGTCCAGACGGTTCCCGTGGTGCAGAAGACCGTTCCGGTCTTTCTGAGTGCGCTCGGAACCGTGACGGCGTACAACACGGTGACCCTGAGCTCGCGCGTGGATGGCCAGTTGCTGCGGGTGAACTTTGTGGAAGGCCAGCAGGTGCATAAGGGGCAGCTGCTGCTGGAGATCGATCCCCGTCCATATCAGGCCTCGCTCGACCAGGCTATTGGCACCCTGAACAAGGACGAAGCCAATGTGAAGTACATGCAGGCTGAAGCGCAGCGCTACACCGCGCTGTATGAGGCCGGAGTGGTGAGCCGCGAGCAGCAGCAGCTTGAAGTGTCCAACGCAGGGCAGGCGCAGGGATCGATCGTGACCGATAAGGCTGCGGTGGAGTCGGCGCGCGTAAACCTGGCCTACACCAAGATCTACTCTCCGATTGATGGCGTGGTGGGTCTGCGTCAGGTGGATCCGGGCAATATTGTCCACGCGGCAGACTCGACCGGGCTGGTGGTCATTACGCAGGTACATCCGATCGCGGTGGTCTTTACGCTGCCGGAAGACCAGATTCCCTTGGCGCAGGAAGCGATGAAGGGCGGCAAGAAGCTGAAGGTGGAGGCCTATGACCGTGCCGATGCGCACAAGCTGGCCGAAGGTACGCTGCTGACCATCGATAACCAGATCGACACCACGACCGGCACCGCGAAGGTGAAGGCGATCTTCGACAACCAGGACAACACGCTCTTTGCCAACCAGTTCGTGAACGTGCGCCTGATTCTGCACGATCGCGCGAATGCAACGGTCATCCCGACCGCTTCGATTGAAAGCGGCACGCAGGGCGATTATGTCTTTGTGGTGAACGCAGGCGCGACGCCGGATGCGAAGAAGAAGAATCTGCCGGCTTCAACCCGCAGCGCAGAGAAGACCGCCTCGTCCGAAGCCTCGCAGGATACGGAGTCAGAGAGCAGGCAGAACGGCAAGTATCACGCAGATTCGGTCCCGGTGCATGTGGACTTTGTTGTGGGCACCATGTCGGTGATCTCCGATGGAATGCTGCAGGCAGGCCAGCAGGTAGTGGTTGACGGGCAGGAGAAGCTGGTGGACGGAGCAAACGTACAGCCGCAGGCAGCCAAGAGCACCGTGGTTCCGGCAAACAGCGCCGGACAGAGTACTTCGGGCGGTAGCGGCCTTACCTCCGGCAGCGGCCAGGCTGTGCCTCAGAAGGGGCAGCATGCGCATAACAACTCCGGCCCCGGCTCAACTGTGAGCGCGGGTAATGGCGGTGGAGGCACGCAGTGAGTCCTTCACGGCCATTTGTTCTTCGGCCGGTGGCCACCACGCTTTTGATGGTGGCCATTTTGCTCGCGGGTGCCGTAGCGTACCTGCAGCTGCCGATCAGTGCGTTGCCGGAGGTGGATTACCCTATCATCCAGGTAACGACGTTCTATCCGGGTGCAAGCCCGGAGGTGATGGTGAATGCGGTGACTTCGCCGCTGGAGCGTCAGTTCGGACAGATTCCGGGGTTGAAGCAGATGACCTCGGTTTCCTCCGGCGGCGGTTCGGTCATCACGCTGGAGTTTGCGCTTTCTGAGTCGATCGACGTGGCCCAGCAGGATGTGCAGGCTGCAATCAACGCGGCCAACAGCTACCTGCCGACCGATCTGCCGAATCCTCCGGTGTATGCGAAGGTGAATCCGGCGGACGCTCCGATCCTGACGCTCTCGCTGACCTCGAAGACGCTGCCGCTGGCAAAGGTAGAGGATCTGGCCGATACCATTCTGGCGCAGAAGATCTCCCAGCTTTCCGGCGTCGGTCTGGTGTCCATCGCTGGCGGGCAAAAGCCTGCAGTGCGTATCCAGGCCAATCCGACGGCGCTGGCCAGCTATGGCCTGTCGCTGGAGGACGTGCGTACGGCAATTGCTGAAGCCAACGTGGATCAGGCCAAAGGTTCGTTGAACGGACCGAGGCAGGCATACACCATCGGGGCCAACGATCAGCTGCTGAGCGCGGTGGATTATGCCAACGTCATCATCGCGTACCGCAACGGTTCGCCGGTGCGGCTGAAGGATATTGCCAACGCGGTGGATGCAGCCGAGAACCTGTATCAGGCGGCATGGACCGGCAAGGCCGCGACCGAGCAGACGACGGGCAAGGATGCGAAGGGGAACACGATTACGATTCCGGCGCAGAAAGCGTCGCTCGATCCTTCGGTCATTCTGAATATTCAGCGGCAGCCGGGCGCCAACATCATCGGCGTGGTGGATCGTGTGCAGGAGCTTCTGCCGCGGTTGCAGACGAGTCTGCCGGCGGGCGTGAAGCTGGAGGTGTTGACCGATCGTACGAACACGATCCGGGCCTCAGTCTCGGATGTGAAGTTCGAGCTATGCCTGACCGTGGCGCTGGTTGTGCTGGTGATCTTCCTCTTCCTGCGTTCGTTTGCGGCAACGGTGATTCCGGCGGTTACGGTGCCGTTGTCTATCGTGGGCACCTTCTGCGCGATGTACATGTTGGGCTACTCGCTCGATAACCTCTCGCTGATGGCCTTGACGATCTCGACGGGCTTTGTCGTCGATGACGCGATCGTGATGATCGAGAACATCGATCGTTATCTGGAGATGGGAGACTCCCCGCTGGAAGCAGCGTTGAAGGGCTCCGAGCAGATCGGCTTTACGATTCTTTCGTTGACGGTTTCTCTGATCGCGGTGCTGATCCCGCTGCTGTTTATGGGCGATATTGTGGGACGGCTCTTCCGCGAGTTTGCGGTCACGCTGGCGGTCACCATTCTGGTTTCGGCGGCGGTCTCACTGACCCTGACGCCGATGATGAGCTCACGCCTGCTGAAGCATAAGCCGGAGTCAGAGCGCGGACACTTCTACAACGTTAGCGAGCGGTTCTTCCAGAGAACGATTGCGCTCTATGGCCGTGGCGTGAAGTGGGTGCTTGCGCACCAGCCGTTGACCCTGTTTGTAACGGTGATGACCTTTGTGGTCACGGTGGTGTTGTTCTACATCGTGCCGAAGGGCTTCTTCCCGGTACAGGATACCGGCGTGGTCGTTGCGATTACTGAAGCCGATCAGGGCACGTCGTTTTCCGCCATGGCGGTGCGCCAACAGCAACTAGCCAGGGCGCTGCTGGAAGATCCGGATGTGAAGAATCTGTCGAGCTTCATCGGCATCGACGGTACGAACCAGACACTAAACTCAGGCCGCATCCAGATCGATCTGAAGGATCGTGAAGAGCGTAAGGGCAGCATTGATGAGGTGTTGAAGCGACTGCAGCAGAAGGCGGCGACGGTCAGCGGTATCGAAACGTATCTACAGGCCTCGCAGGATCTGACGGTAGAGGATCGTGTTTCTCGCACGCAGTACCAGTTCTCGGTAGAGTCCACCAGCCAAAAGGAGCTGGCGGAGGCTACGGACAAGATTGTGGCCAAGATGAAGACTCTGCCGGAGCTGACGGATGTCGCCAGCGATATGCAGATCAACGGTCTGGGCACGCAGTTGGTGATCGATCGCGATACGGCCTCGCGTCTGGGCGTCACGCCGCAGAATATCGACGACACGCTGGACGACGCGTTTGGTCAGCGCCAGGTCTCGACGATCTTCACGCAGTTGAATCAGTACCACGTGGTGATGGAGGTGGCTCAAAACTTCCAGCGCACACAGGACTCGCTGAATTCCTTGTATGTGAAGAGCTCGAACGGTACGCAGGTTCCCTTGTCAACGATGGTGACCGTGGTGGCACAGCCGGCGGCGTTGTCGATCGGGCGTCAGGGGCAGTTCCCGTCGAATACGATCTCGTTCAACCTGGCCAACGGTAAGAGCATTGGCGATGCGGTACAGGCGGTGAACAAGGCGGTCCAGGGCCTGGATCTTCCAGCGAGCGTGCAGACGGAGTTTGAAGGTACGGCCGCGGCGTTTGAAGCGTCGTTGCAGAACGAGCCCATTCTTATTCTGGCCGCACTGATCACGGTGTACATCGTGCTGGGTGTGCTGTACGAAAGCTATATTCACCCGGTCACGATTCTTTCGACACTGCCCTCTGCGGGCGTGGGCGCGCTGCTTGCGCTGCTGTTGTTCCGCGAGGATTTTTCGGTAATCGCGTTGATCGGCATCATTCTGCTGATCGGCATTGTGAAGAAGAACGCGATCATGATGATCGATTTCGCGTTAGAGGCTGAACGCGAGCAGGGAATGGAGCCGGAAGAGGCGATCTATCAGGCGTGTCTGCTGCGCTTCCGTCCGATCATGATGACGACGATGGCTGCGCTGCTGGGTGCGGTGCCGTTGGCATTCGGCACGGGTACTGGTTCGGAGCTGCGTCGTCCGCTGGGCATTGCCATCATTGGCGGCCTGATCATCTCGCAGATTCTTACGCTGTTTACCACTCCGGTGGTGTATCTGTTCTTCGATCGCATCGGCCGCAAGTACCTGGGCACAGCGAAGGCGGATGAAGAGTTCTACGAACACACGCACGGTGGCAAGCATCGTCCTGACCATCCGCAACCGGCTGCGGGCGACTAGTAGATTCCATGAGCTTTGAACACGGACAACCCGGTGAGGGCACGCCACGCGAAGAGGAAAACGCGCGGACGGAAACCTATGCTGCAGGGCAAGCTACAGAGTCAACGGTGAGCGCTGCCGAGAAAGCCAAGGCCGATGAGCCGATCGGCTCAGTGCACTTCTCGGCGCCGTTTATCCAACGGCCGGTAGCAACGTTTCTGCTGTCGATCGCGATTCTGATTGCGGGCGTGGTGGCGTACACAATGCTGCCGGTCTCGTCTCTGCCGCAGGTGGAGTATCCGGTGATCGCGGTTGCGGCGCAGATGCCGGGTGCGGACCCGAACACGATGGCTTCTTCGGTGGCCACGCCGCTGGAGCGCCAGTTCTCGCGCATCGCGGGTGTGAATGAGATGACCTCGACCTCTTCGGTGGGGTCGTCGACGATCATCCTGCAGTTCGATCTGAACCGCGATATCAATGGCGCGGCTCGTGATGTGCAGGCTGCCATCAACGCTGCGCGTGCGCAGTTGCCGGCGAATCTGCCGTCGAATCCGACGTATCGCAAAATCAATCCTTCTGACTCGCCGATTCTGATTCTTGCGCTGACGTCGGATACCGCGTCTGTGGCGCAGATGTATGACGCCTCCGACTCTGTGCTGGCGCAGAAGATTGCTCAGGTCGATGGCGTCGGCCAGGTGTTTACCGGCGGCTCAGCCAAGCCTGCGGTCCGCATCGAGGCCAACCCCTATCTGCTGACCAGCTATGGTCTTTCGCTTGAGACAGTGCGCGCAGCGATGAGCTCGGTCAATGTGTTGAAGCCGACAGGGTTCTTCAATGGCGACGGTATCGGCTCGCAGCGTACACGCATTGCCACCACCGATCAGCTCTTCGGTGCGGCGCAGTATGCTCCTCTGGTGATTGCGACCAACCGTGGCGCGGTCTCGAACGCAACCGCCTCTTCAGGATTGCCTTCGTCAGAGGCTTCGGGCGTTTCGAGCAGTTCTACGAGTTCTTCGAGTTCTACGAGTTCTTCGTCATCCTCTTCTTCTTCGTCTTCTTCCAGTTCCTCCTCTTCGGGGTCTTCGGACAGCAGCTCCTCCTCCAACTCATCGAGCTCATCCTCTTCGAGCAGCAGCTCCAGCAGCGTAACGAACTTTGCTACCTCCACGATCTCCGATGTGGGAGCGACGAATGAGCACGGCATCGTGCGGTTGCGCGATGTAGCCGATGTGATTGACAGCGTGGAAGACATCCACACGATGGGTATGCTGAACAGCAAGCCCGCAATTCTTGTGGTGATCTTCAAGTCTCCGGGCGCGAACGTGATTCAGGCCGTCGATAACGTGATGGCCGACCTGCCGCAGCTCCGCGCTTCGATTCCGCCGAACATCAAGATGCAGGTAGTACTGGACCGAACCACGAGTATTCGGGCTTCGGTCAAAGACGTCGAGCGGACGATGATCATCTCGATCCTTCTGGTGGTTCTGGTCGTCTTTGTCTTCCTGCGCGAAGGCCGCTCGACAGTGATCCCGTCGGTGTCGGTACCGTTGTCGCTGGTTGGCACCTTCGGTGTGATGTGGCTGCTGGGCTATACGCTCGACAACCTCTCACTCATGGCGTTGACGATTTCGACGGGCTTTGTGGTGGATGACGCGATCGTGGTGATCGAGAACATCATGCGTCATCTGGAAGAAGGCAAAGGTCCGTACCAGGCGGCGATGGATGGTTCGCGTGAGATCGGCTTCACGGTCATGTCGATGTCGATCTCGCTGATTGCGGTCTTCATCCCGATCCTGTTGATGCCGGGTATTGTCGGCCGTTTGTTCCGCGAGTTTGCGGTGACGTTGTCGGTGGCAATCGCCGTCTCGCTGGTGGTTTCGCTGACGACCACGCCAATGCTTGCAGCGAAGTTTTTGAAGCCGCATAACGAAGAGGCCAAGGGCTGGTTCTACCTGATGGGCGAACGTCATCTGAATCGCCTGACGAAGGAGTACGGCCTGGGGTTGCGTTGGGTGTTGCGGCACAAGAGTTTGACGCTGGTTGTATTTGTGCTGACGCTGATTCTTAACGTCTACCTGTTCGTCATGGTGCCGAAGGGCTTCTTCCCGGAGCAGGACACCGGACGTATTCAGGTACAGGTAAAGACGCAGCAGGATACGAGCTTTGACACGCTGAAGAAGCGTGTGGAGCAGTTGGGTGCGATTGTGAAGAAGGACCCACAGGTCGATGACGTGATGGCGTTTGTCGGCGCGGGTGGTCCGGGTGGCGGCTCGTCCAATACCTCGACGATGTTTATGACGTTGAAGGACGCCGATGAGCGTGCGCGGACAGGACAGAGCGCGAACGTGGTGATGGCGCGCCTGCGGCCGAAGACCTCGCACCTGCCGGGCACCGACTTCTACATGCAGAGTGCGCAGGAGTTGCGTATCGGTGGCCGCACCTCGGCGGCACAGTACCAGTACACGCTGACGGCGGACACGACCACGGAGCTGGATAAGTGGTCGCCGCTGCTGATGAAGGAGATGCAGCAGCTTCCGGAGCTGAAGGATGTTGCGACCGATCAACAGGATCAGGGGCTGGAGACTTATCTGACGATTGATCGCGACACGGCTTCGCGGTTGGGGGTAACGGCTCTGGCAATCGACTCGACGCTTTCGGATGCCTATGGGCAGCGCCAGGTGTCGACCTCGTATCGCGCGCTGAACCAGTACCACGTCGTGCTGGAGGCTGCACAGCCGTTCCAGCAGTCGCCTGAGGCGTTGCGCACGCTGTATGTTCGTTCCTCCACTGGTGCGGAGGTCCCCCTCTCTGCGGTAACGAAGCTGACGACGACTCGTGTGCCATTGGCGGTCAATCATCAGGGGTTGTCTCCGGCAGCGACGCTTTCCTTCAACCTGACACCTGGTTACTCGCTTGGTCAGGCTACGATTGCGATCAACAACGCACGCACCCGTCTGGGTGTGCCTACGACGATTCATGGTGGCTTTGCGGGAACGGCGCAGGCTGCGCAGGCTTCGTTCAAGAGCGAGCCGTACCTGATTCTGCTGGCGTTGATTACGGTCTACATCGTGCTCGGCATTCTGTATGAGAGCTTCATCCATCCGTTGACGATTCTCTCGACCCTGCCTTCAGCAGGTGTGGGTGCGTTGTTGGCGTTGCTGCTGTTCAAGATCGAGCTTTCGGTGATTGCGTTGATCGGCATCATTCTGCTGATCGGCATCGTGAAGAAGAACGCGATCATGATGATTGACTTTGCTCTGGTGGCTGAGCGCGAGCATGGCAAGTCGCCTGAGGAGGCGATCTTCGAAGCGTGCATGCTGCGTTTCCGCCCGATCATGATGACGACGATGGCGGCTCTGCTGGGCGCTGTGCCGCTGGCCTTTGCTCATGGCACGGGCGCGGAGCTGCGTACGCCGCTGGGCGTCACAATTATCGGCGGTCTGCTTGTCTCGCAGTGCCTGACGCTGTTCACGACGCCGGTAATCTATCTGGTCTTTGAATGGCTGCGCTTGAAGCTGCCTGCATTGGGGCGCTGGATTATGGGGCGTCCCTCCAAGCCTACGCGGTCGTTGTCGGAGCCGGAACCTGCGGCGGGAGACTAACCCGGATGATTTCCGGATGCGTCTAAGCTGTAAAGACGTGATGCTGCGCAGGGCGATCCAATTCGTTCCGTGGTTCTTCGCGCTGCCTTTGGCGGCGCAGATGCACCACGTCGATAAGCAGGAAAAGACGACGCGCGCCCTTGCGGTCTACGAGTTTACCGGCGATGTGGCCAAGCCAACCTCTGCGCGTCTGGTGCCTGTGTCGCTGTTCATTGATGGCACGTATGAGAACGCCGGCACCTATCGGGCCAATCCTGTCCCGTTGGCGCTCGACACAGGCAATGTGTACGAGCTGGAGAGCGCAGGCGAGCAGAAGGGCACGCTGCACGTTACGCTGGCGCGCAATGTGAAGGACGAGCGTTCCGAGGAAGACGACAATCCGGTGGGCTCCTGGTACGGCTACGGGCAGTTCCACTCGCTGACGGACGATTTGCCCAAGAGCCCGAAACTTCCTGCGCCGGTCAAGGCGGTGGCGTTGAACGGCGAAGGTGAAGAGGACGATAAGCCACACTTTGTGGCTGCCCGGCCGGAGTCCGACAGCAGCGCCGCCGCAGCCAAGCCAAAGCGTACGCCTGCTCCCGCAGAGGGAGACGACGGTGAGAAGCCAACGCTGGGAAAGCGTGACGACAGCGACGACGCAGACAAGAAGAAAAAGAAGCCAAAGAAGGACAAGCCGGGTGGCTACGTCACGGGCATTGCAGGTGGTTTGAACGACGATCCCGATCGCCCGACGTTAGGGCATGGCAGGGCCAAGTCTGACCAGGTAGAGGCGCTGACCGGTTTGCCGAAGGAGATGCAGCAGGTGGTAGCGGTCTCTGACCCGGCAACGCCGTTGGAGCACGTCTTCACGCGCGGATGGAGCTCGGTGGGGGAACGCGCGCAGGTGATGGACTCTCTGCATGGGCTAGCCGTGGCGCAGGTGCAGGCTTACCTGAATACGAATGCGTTGGTCCCGGCTACAGTGCAGCAGCTTGCAGCCTCTCCGGCGGCTTCTGCGCCTGCATCGGCATCGGTTTCTGCGCCTGGGAGCGATGAGCTGGGTGGTCCACCCAAGCTGCAGCGGACGCCGCAGGGGGTCAACACCGCGACGCGTGCCACCTCGTCTGCGGTGACGGCCGCACCGGCTCCCAGAGCGGTGGCAGGGCACGCCGGGGCGCACAAGAAGAGCCTTCGGCCGGTTGCGGTGCCGTTGACGCTGGCCGACGAGCAGCTCTGGGGCTTGCAGCTGAGCTACGGTGGGCTGCCGACCTTTGTGTATCAGGCCGATGCGCCGGTGGCGATGAAGGACGGCACAGTGCTGCAGGCGTACGTGACCCTGGTGGTCCAGCAGTTGCCAGCGGGGAACCTGCAGGTGGCGCTTAGTTCGACGACCGACTCGGGGCATATGAACCGTGTGCCGTGGCTGCGGTTTATCGACGCGGTGGATGCGGACGGCTCGCATCGGGCGAGTCTGTTGTTTGAGCAGCGGATGCCGCGCAGCCGGCAGTTTGCGCTGTACAGTCTGATCACGGCAAAGGCAGAGCCTTCCTTTACCGGCGCGCTGTTGGAATAGGCCGGCCTGCGCGGGTTACCCTTTAAGGCGATGAGCGAAACGATGTCGGAAACACAGAACACAGCCAAGCAGATTGCCCTTCTTTTTCCCGGACAGGGATCACAGAGTGTAGGCATGGGGAAGGCGTTGTATGACGCCTATCCGGCGGCGAAGGCCGTTTTTGACGAAGCGGATGAAGCGCTGAGCTTCCCGCTCTCCAAGCTGATCTTTGAAGGACCGGAAGAGCAGCTGAAGCTGACGGAGTTTACGCAGCCGGCGATTCTGACGGCCTCGGTTGCGGTCCTGCGTGTGCTGGAGCCAAAGCTGAAGGAACTGGGGTTGAGCGCCTCGTTTGCCGCCGGGCACTCGCTGGGAGAGTACTCGGCGCATGTGGCTGCGAATACGTTTGCCTTTGCCGACGCGGTGCGCACGGTGCGTTCGCGCGGACAGTTCATGCAGTCGGCGGTGCCGGCCGGGCTGGGCGCGATGGCTGCGGTGTTGGGGCTGGACGCTGAGCGGATCAACGACATCTGCGCAAGCGTTTCTGACGCTCTGACGCAACAGCCGCCGGATCATCCTGCGGACCCGGCCAAGCAGACCGATGCCGTGGTGGTGCAGATGACCGAGCCGGGTACGGAGGTTTCTCCCGTGCAGGCGGCGTCGCGTGTGAGCACGGTGGTTTCTCCGGCGAACCTGAACTCTCCGGACCAGACGGTTATTTCCGGTGAAAAGCGGGCGGTGGAGATCGCCGCTGAGCAGTGCAAGGAGGCAGGCGCCAAGCGTGTGGTGATGCTTCCGGTGAGCGCTCCGTTCCACTGCGCGCTCATGCAGCCGGCACAGCAGCAGCTTTCCAGCCGCCTGGAATCGGTGGCCTTTGCCGATCCTTCGGTTGCCGTGGTGGCGAACGTGGATGCGCGGTTTGTGCGTCGTGGACCGGAGGCGCGCGATGCCTTGATTCGTCAGGTGACCGGTGCGGTGCGCTGGGTGGAGTGTGTGCAGTTGCTGCGCGGCAGCGGGGCGACGCATTACATCGAGGTCGGGCCCGGGAAGGTGTTGACCGGACTGAATCGCCAGATCGATCGCAGTCTGACCACGCTGAACGTGGAGGATGTGGAGAGTCTGGAGAAGACGCTGGCCGCGCTGGCTGGTTAATTTTTTCGCGTTTCCAAGCAACCATGCCCGAAGCCATTTGGCTTCGGGCATGGTTGCTTTGCAGCAAAGCGAGGCAGCGGTCTACTCGTCCGCAACCTTTTTCCCGTTGGTGTCGAGGATCTCCATGGGGCCCAGGTTCTGCTTCTTCAGCTCGTCTTCGATCTTCTTGCGGTCGCCTGCAGCGACGATGACGAGGTGATTGGGGTCGAGATCGGTCTTGGCCACGCGTGCTACGTCGTCCGCGGTGACGGCGCGATACTTCTCCGGCAGCGTGACGTAGTAGTTGAGCGGACGGTTATAGATGAAGAGGCTACGCATGGCGCCTGCGGTAGCTTCCGTGGTTTCAAACTGGCCGGGCAGGGATTGAATCTGGGCTGCCTTGGCCTCGGTGAGTTCGTTGTCTGTAGGCGGATGCGTGGGGAAGCTCTTGATCTCGCCGAGCAGTTCCTTGGCCGCGTCGCCGGTAGCGTCGGTGCGGATGAGGCCGCCGGCGAAGAACATGCCGCCACGCGCGTAGTTGATGTACTCCGACTGCGCGCCGTAGGTGTAGCCGTGCTGCTCGCGCAGGTTCATGTTGATGCGTGAGCCGAAGGCGCCGCCGAGGGTGTAGTTCATGATCTCGAGCGCGGGTACGTCCGGAGAGGTCGCCGGAACGCCGAGCCCGAAGGTGGCCAGTGCGGTCTGCGGAGCGCCCGGTTTATCGAGGATGGCGACGAAGGTGGGCTTAAGCTCCGGCTTGACGGCATCGGTTGCGACGGTTTCCACCGGATTGCTCCAGCTGCCGAAGTACTTCTCGGCGAGATGGTGGGCATCGGCAAGGGTAAGGTCGCCGGTGAAGATCAGCGCCGAGTCGGAGGGGCCGTAGTGGGCGTTGTAGAAGTTCACCAGGTCATCGCGCGTAAGCGCGGAGACGCTTTCCAGTGTGCCGTTGGAGGGCATGCCGTAGCCGGTATCTCCGAAGACCAGGCGGGGACCGGCGCGGAAGGCCATCTGGAAGACGTTGTCGGTGGACTGCTGGATGCCGACGAGGGTCTTCTTCTTCAGGCGGTCGAAGTCAGACTCTGCAAAGGCCGGTTGCTGCACAATCTCGCTGAGCAGCTGAAGGGCCTGCGCGGTGTGCGCGGTCAGGAAGGAGGAGGAGGCAATGGCGCTCTCCACCGTCGATCCGGTGCTGATCCGCGTTCCAATCAGCTCTTCGGCGCTGGCCAGCTGGGCAACGTTGAGCGTCTTGGTGGCTTCGCCCAGCGTGGATGCGGTCAGGCTGGGCAGACCGGGCTTCCCGGCCGGGAAGAAGGAGGACCCGGCGCGGATGACCAGCGAGCTTGAGAGCACGGGCAGGGTGTGGTCTTCCACGACAAACACCTTCAGGCCGTTGGCCAGGGTGAAGGTTGCGGGTTCGGGAAGGTGGAAGGTAACGGCGGGACCGGGGGCGGGCATCTGCTTGCGCCAGGCCTGTGAGGTTTCGAACGTCTCGTCGTAGGGGTTGGTGATTTTGACGTTGGCGTCGGTATCGGCGGGCGAGCGGGGCACGTCGTCGACGACCTTCTTGCCGGGCACGATATAGACAACCGAGGCCTGATCCTTGCCGAGGTACCGGGCTGCTGCGGCCTTGGCGCCTGCGACGGTGACGGCATCGAGCGCGGCAACGTCCTTGGGCAGGTAGCCGGGGTCTCCGGTGTACTGGTTGTAGCGGTCGAGCGTGTCAGCCACGCCGCCGAAGCCGCCGAGGCGCTGCAGGCCGAGAATCTTGCTGGAGAGAGCCTTCGCCTTGGCTGCCTTCACCTCATCCTCGGTGGGGCCGTCGGCCTGCAGCTTGGCTACGGTTTCCCAAAGCACGGGCTCGATCTCTTCAAGCTTTACGCCGGGCCGCGCGGTGATGGCGCAGGTAGTCATGGAGGTCAGCTTTTCCTGATCGTTGTCGCACTCGACGCTTTGGGCGAGCTGGCGATCGTAGATCAGCGCTTTGTCCAGACGGCTGATTTTTGCCATGCCGAGCGCGTCGGCGGCCACAGCCAGGTTGTAAGACTCAGGCGTGAAGGCGGCCGGAGTGAGCCAGCCGATCTGGATTTGCGGCAGCTGCACGGTGTCGGTAACGGTAGCGCGGCGCTGCGCGGTGATGGCCGGGGTGGAGACCTCCACCTTCGGCACGTCCGGACCCTTGGGGATCGGGCCGAAGTACTTGGTGAGCAGCTCTTTCAGCTTGGCCGGGTCGAAGTCGCCCGCGATCGCGATGGAGGCGTTGTTCGGGGTGTAGAACTGCTGGTGGAAGTCGCGGATGTCAGCAATACGCGCCGCTTCGATGTCTGCGTGCGAGCCGATGACGCTGGCGTAGTAAGGGTGGCTCTTGGGCAGCATCAGATGCATCAGCTCTTCAGAGCCTAGATCGTAGGGGCGGCCTTCGCCCTGGCGGCGCTCGTTGCGTACGACGTCGCGCTGGTTTGCCAGCAGGTCGCGGTTCAGCCCTTCCATCAGAAAGCCCATGCGGTCGGACTCCAGCCAGAGCGCGAGCTCGAGCTGATTGGCGGGCATGGTTTCGAAATAGTTGGTGCGGTCGTAGTTCGTGGTGCCGTTCACGTCGGTGGCCCCTGCGGCTTCGACGTCTTTGATGTGGGCCTTTTCGCCGACGTGCTCGGAGCCTTCAAACATCATGTGCTCAAAGAGATGAGCGAAGCCGGTGCGGCCGGCGCGCTCGTTGAGCGGGCCGACGTGATACCAGAGGTCGACGGCAACCAGCGGCAAACGGTGGTCGACGTGTGTGAGCACGGTCAGGCCATTCGGCAGGGTGTACTGCTCGTAAGCCAGCGCGGGCAGCTTCTGGGTGGGAGCTGTGTTTTTGTGTGGGGCGGCGTGCGGCTTGGGGGCGGGCGTCTGCGCGTTGAGCGTCAGAGAGCCGGCCAGCGCGGCTGCGGCGGCCGCAAGAAGGCGTGTGCGCGGTAGGGTCATGGTGGTGCTCATCTCCTGAGGTACGGGTACAAGGGTACAGATGCGGATACAGGTCTAGACGCGATCTGGCCACGAAAGGTAGGGTGTGGCCACTAGAATAGTCTGTGGAGCGTTTCCTACAGGGAAATGACTGGATTCAGATGACCTTTACGGAACAGTTCGATGTGTTGGTGGTGGGTGCTGGTCACGCCGGTTGCGAGGCTGCGGCCGCGGCGGCCCGCATGGGCCTGCGCACGGCGCTGTTCACCCTGAATATGGACCTCATCGCGCAGATGAGCTGCAATCCCGCGATTGGCGGCGTGGCCAAGGGGCACCTGGTGCGTGAGGTCGATGCGTTGGGTGGCGTGATGGGTGAGGTTGCCGATGCGTGCGGCATCCAGTTCCGTTTGCTGAATACCTCACGCGGACCGGCGGTGTGGTCTCCGCGCGCGCAGTGCGATAAAGCCTTGTATCGCGTGAAGATGCGCGAAAAGCTGGAGTCGATTCGCAACCTCTTTATCAAGCAGGCCGAGGTCGTGGACCTGGCCCGCGACGGTCAGCTGGTGCAGGGCGTGGTCTTGCGCGATGGACGTGCCGTGGGGGCGAAGGCCGTTGTGGTCACCACCGGGACGTTCCTGAACGGATTAATTCACTGCGGCGAGCAGCAGTACACTGCGGGGCGCTCGGGAGAGCCGGCCAGCGTATTGCTGGGCGAGAACCTGAAGAAGCTCGGGCTGCGGGAGACCCGTTTGAAGACGGGCACGCCGCCGCGTCTGGATGGCCGCACGATCGACTGGGAGCGTTTTGAAGAGCAGCCCGGCGATGCGGACCCGACGCCGTTCAGCTTCCGCTCGCAGCCGGAAGAGGGCGCTCCCACCTGGCAGCCGCCGCTGCGGCAGATCTCCTGCCACATTGCGACGACCACGCCGGAGACGCTGCGGCTGATTCGCGAAAACGTGCACCGCTCGCCGATGTACACCGGACAGATTGAGGGCATTGGGCCGCGCTACTGTCCGTCGATCGAGGACAAGATCGTTCGCTTTCCGGATAAGGCGCAGCACCAGTTCTTTCTGGAGCCAGAGGGGCTCTCCACGCACGAGGTCTACATCAACGGCATGAGCACGAGCCTGCCGATGGAAGTGCAGGCCGCGATGGTGCACTCGATCCCGGGATTGGAGAACGCAGAGATGCTGCGTCCCGGCTATGCGATCGAGTATGACGCGATTGATCCTACGGAGCTGGACCGCACGCTGAAGGTCAAGAGCTATGAAGGGCTCTACCTGGCGGGGCAGATCAACGGCACCAGCGGGTATGAAGAAGCGGCCTGCCAGGGCTTGATGGCGGGCGTGAACGCTGCGCTGCATGCGCAGGGCGGTGAGCGCAGCTTTACGCTGGATCGCACGGAGGCGTACACCGGCATCCTGATTGATGACCTGATCTCGAAGGGCACCGATGAGCCGTACCGCATGTTTACCTCGCGGGCAGAGTTCCGGCTGCATCTGCGCATTGACAACGCCGATGTACGTTTGACGCCGCATGGCCGCCAGCTCGGATTGATTGATGAGGCTGCCTGGGCGCAGTTTGAGGCCAAGCAGGAGCGTGCCTCGGCGCTGACCGCGTTGCTGGAGAGTGCCAAGCTGACGGAGGAAGAGAATGCTCTGCTGGGCGGGGGCTTCAGCAAGGGCGATAAGCTGGCACAGATTCTCAAGCGGCCGGAGATAACGCTGGAAACGCTGCTGCCGTTGTTGCGCCCGCGTTTGGAAGCGGTTGTGAGCCTGGCTCCCTGGGTGAAGGCCATCGTGGCAGCGGAGGGCCGTTTGCCGGCCTGGGTTCGCAATGAAATGAAGACCGTGGAGACGACGATCAAGTTTTCCGGCTATCTGGCCCAGCAGCAGCGCGCAATGGAGCGGCTGCGGCGCGATGAGGCGAGGGAGATTCCTGCCTGGTTTGAGTACAGCAAGGTGAGCGGCCTGTCGCGTGAGATGGTCGAAAAGTTGACCCGGGTGCGTCCGGCGACGCTGGGGCAGGCGAGCCGCATGGCGGGCGTAACCCCTGCAGCTGTATCACTTATCCAGTGCTACCTGGAGATCTGGGGTAAGTCGGGCGAGCAGCGTATCGCGTGAGCAGGGGTTACTGATCGATCACTCTTCAAGTAGCGCTTGAGGGTGGGGTTAACTCTTGTGGTTCCACCCGAAGGCGTTGACTTCGAGGCCCATTCCGGGAACACTGACGGCACTATGCTCCTTCATCTGGCTGCTGTCGATGACACCGAACTTTTGCGGATGTTGCCCGAAAGGGCAAAGGCCTCCGGACGCCATGAGCTGACGGACGATCCTGCCGCGGCGGAGATGATTTTGCTGCTGGGCAGCTTTGGCGGCCATCAGACGGCTCGGCTGCTGGAGCATCCGCTCTACCAGCGGTTTCGGGATAAGGTAGCGGTTTATACCGACGACGATCACTACCTGCCGCTGGCTCCCGGGGTGTACTGCTCCGCGGCGGTGGATGAAAGCGTGCGTTGCGGCCGGGTGAGCAACTACAGCTATGTGACAGCAAATGGGCAGTTTGCCAACCAGTTTGCGGCCGGAGCCAGCGCCGCGGCAGAGAGGACGCTGCTGTTCAGCTTTCAGGGTGGAAGCACCTCGCTGCTGCGCAAGAAGCTCTTCAACCTGGACTTTGGCCGTGAGGACGTGTTCATTGAGAACACCTCGGCCTACCGGCACTGGGACGACTCGCAGCAGGATCGTGCGGAGCGGCAGAGGCGCTACGCGGAGACGCTGGCAAGCTCCAGCTTTGTGCTGTGTCCTCGCGGAGCCGGACGGGGTTCGATCCGGTTCTTTGAGGTCATGCGGGCAGGGGTCGCTCCGGTGCTGCTCTCCGATGGTTATGCTCTGCCACCCGGGCCGGACTGGGATTCGTTTCTGATCCGTGTGGCGGAGAAAGAGATGAAAGATCTGCCGAAGATTCTGGAGCCGCTTAAGGGCTCGGCGATTGAGCGGGGATGTCTGGCGCGAGCGGCGTGGGAGGAGTACTTTGCGCCGGAGGTGGAGTTCGATCTGATTGTGGAGCGGGCGTGGTCTGCACTGAATCACGCTCCGCCGCTGGAAGAGCATTTCCGCCGTCAGCAGCAGAGCATGATCGCTGCTGCAGCGCGGAAGGAAAAGATGCGTGCAGCGGCGAAGTCTGTGGTGTTGTGGGGGTTGAAGACGTTGCGGTTGAAGAATCCCTACCAGATGAATCGCTCGTCGTAAGAAAACATCTGTGGCCTGCGAGACATCTCGCAGGCCACAGATGTTTTTAAAAGCGCGCTGAACGCTTAGGAGGTCGGCACCCAGACGGTGGAGTTAGCGTAATCCGTAAGCAGCACGCCGTTAAATTTGGTAACCAGCGCGGAGGTTTTCATGATGAGGCCGAGCTCGCGATTTTCTTTGAGCGATGCGGTGGAGTAGTTCTCCGAGCCGCAGAAGACCTTCTGGTCTCCGCTATAACCCGCGTCGGCGATGGTGACCTTGGCGTGGATGTAGAGCGTGGAGCTATTGTCTTTGAAGACGTGTACGTTGACGCCGGCGGCTGCGAGCGCGTTGAACTCGGTGGCGTAGTGGTTATCGTCATTGGTCATGATGAGCTTGACGACGACGCCGCGCTGGGCTGCGGCCTCCAAAGCTTTGACCACATCGGAGGCTGAGATCTCCTCCGATTCCACGGTCAGGGTGTAGGTTGCGCCGTTGATGAGCGCGAGCAGGTCGGCATCCGAGTCGGTCGGCGACCAGATCAGCGAATAGGCGGTGCTAGGCGTCACGGTGGCGTCGACGAAGTCTTTGTTGAAGGTGGCCTCGACTGCGGAGACGTTGCTGGAATTGGTGTCGAGCACGGCGAAGTCACGGCCGTTGGCATAGTACTGGCTGGTCAGGTTGGCGCTCAGGATGAGCGTCTTGGTTTTGTCGACGGTAATGGTCTTCTGGTGCGTGGCGTGATAGGTGGTGTTGGCCCAGTGCACCTGTACGCCGCCTGCGGTCAGCGTGTTGTAGGCTGCGGTGTTTTTGGTCTGCTCGAGGTTCTGGTCGAGGATGACGCGGACGACGACTCCTTTTTGGGCGAGTGCGACGAGGTCGGCCTCGGCGGTGGTGTCGACGAGCTCATACATGGTCATGTCGAGCGTTTTGGTAGCGGAGTTGATGAAGTCGTAGACGGGTTGGAAGCCGTCGTCAGGGAAGGTATAGACGGTCTGTGCAGAGAGCGTCGTGGCCACGGACAGAACAAAGGCAAACAGCAAGGCGATGCGCGAAGAAATTCGTTTCACCGTGATTCCTCTAGTTGAATTTTGCAAACGGTGTTGCTTGGGGAATGGAGCTGAGGGTATTGGAGCGAGCGTTTGAAGTCGAGAGAACTTTCGTAGGGGGCGTTGTGTGGCCCAAAGTAAGGGCTAGACTCATAGGCATGAAGCGCATGGGCTTGGGTCTGGCGGCGGTATGGTTCTGGTCAATGACGGCGGGCGCGCAGCAGGGGGCTCCGGTGAGCTCTGCACAGACGCCGTCGCAGCAGGCGGGCACTCAGGAGGTTCCGCCGTCGCTGGTGGTGCAATCCAGCATCGTGTTCGTGCCGACAACGGTGCAGATGAAAGATGGGCAGGTGCTCTACGGGCTCAAGGCGAACCAGTTTGTTGTGGAGGCCGATGGCGTACCGCAGCAGGCGACGCTGGATACGAGCGAGGAGATCCGTCCTATCGCGATGGCCGTCGTTGTGCAGTGCTCGCGCGCGTATGCCTTTGAGTATCCGAAGATGGCTGGTGTTGCGACGATGGTGGAGGCGATGCTTGGCGGAGGGCCGTCGCAGGTTGCCGTGATGGACTTTGGTTCCGAACCGGAGCTGATTACGAACTTCACGACGAACGCGACACGTCGTGAGCGTGCGCTGAACAGCATTACACCGTGCGATGACGACCCGAAGGCGGCTATCTATGACGCGGTCGATGCGGCGAACAAGCTGTTTGAGCGTATGGACCCGAAGGGGCGTCATGTGATTCTGCTGCTGAGCGAGACGCGCGATCACGGCTCGAAGACCAAGCCGCAGGATACGATTCGCGCGTTGGGCAAGACGGACACGATCGTCTACTCGCTGGCCTATTCGCCGATGCGCGATCAGATGAAGGAAGATCTGAAGTCTTCCGATGGCATGGCGGGTGGTGTGATCGGCTTGATCGGCGCAGCGGTGCAGGCCCTGCGCAAGAACGTTGCCAAGGAATTTGCGCGCGAGAGCGGCGGAGAGTATCTGAACTTCGGCACGCAGAACAAGTTCGATATGAACCTGAACGGTCTGGCCAATCGGGTGGATAACTACTACCTGCTGAGCTTCCATCCGCATTTTGCGGCGGGGCAGGGTGAGCCGGGAGCCTACCACCGTATTACGGTGCGGATTCCGGAGTATCCGTCGGCGCAGATTCATCATCGTGAGTCGTACTGGTTTGATGTGCCGGGGCAGAGCGCAACGGAGGGGGATGCGCCGGCGCAGGGCAATGAGGGGAAGCCGGAGACACACTAGCAGGACAGGTGTGTGTCGCGACAGGGGCTGTGTGGAGAACCAACGGAAGCCAGCGCACTCCGCATCAGAACGTCTGAAGCCGTGAGCTGCTGTGAGGAATCGCAGCAGCTCACGGCGCAATCAAGTACGACAGCCGGCCCATCCGGCTTGGTCGCTGGAAGGGCAAAAGCGGGTATGCGGAAGCGTTGGTGGTTGTTGGCTGGTTTGCTGGTGGGGGTAGGGGCTGCGAGTCGTGCGGAACCGCTGCCATCCCAGCTGGAAGGCTCGTGGCGCGTGACTCGCATTCTGGCAATGAACAAGGGTGCCTGCTGGACGCGCGAGCAGGCGGCGCCGATGGTTGGCTCGGTGCTGAGCTATCACGCGAGTTCGATGCGTTGGCGAGGCGGCGAGGTGGAGGTCGAAGAGATCGACACGCGTGATGTTTCCGCGCAGGAGTTCACGCAGGAAGCCAATGGGTCTAACACGTTCGCCCAGCTGGGCATCCATACCGCCAAGGTGCTAGAGGTGGATATGCAGCACGAAGATATGGACATTACCGGGGCGACGACGGAGGTTCCGGGAGACAGCGTGCTGATGGCCGGGCCGGGCCGCATTGTGGTCAGCGCGTGCGGTGTGTACTTTGAGGCGCGCAGAACCGGTACCGCAGTGGCATCGTCTGCGCCTGCTGGTACGGCCGCGGAGACCACCGCGCGGCCGTAAAGTGGTTAGAGCGTGGGGCTTTGGTTCGTGCTGAGAATGCCCGAGAAGCTGCCGCGATAAGCGTAGAGCAACACCAACTCGAGCAGCGCGCAGAGTGCTCCCGGAGCGATGCCGTGTCCGCCGGTGAGCAACAGGTGGAAGAGCAGAATGTTCACGGTGATGGGGCAGAGAAGGCAGAGCCCCAGCGGCAGCGTTCCGCCGGCGAGCACAAGCAGGCCACCCAGTACCTGTCCCGCGCCCACGGCCTTCATCCAGCCGGAACCGATCATGGAGGCAAAGTACTTGCCCACGAGCGTGTCAGCGGCAGGCTCCGGCCCGGTGGACAGAAACGGATGAAGAATATTGGCGCCGAAGAAGAGGAAGGCGAGGCCGAGAACAATACGGCAGAGCAGCGCGATGGCTTTCATGGGAAGAGCTCCTGCAGGGCTGTGGATGGCTCTGAAACGTTGTGGAAGTTGTGGATTGTTCTTGAGGCAGCGTAGCAGAGGCGGCACCGGTTTTGCCGCAAGCAAGCCCTTTGCGGTCACAATAAAGACACCATGGGTTTTGAACAGAGCGGTGTTTCTCTTTCTCTCGAAGGCAAGGTAGCGCTGGTTACGGGTGGTTCGCGGGGTATTGGCGCGGCAACGGTCCGGCTGTTTCGCAAGGCAGGAGCGCGTGTGGTCTTCAGCTATCGCACGCGCACGCAGGAGGCCGAGGCGCTGGTAGCCGAGTGCGGCGGCGAGGCGCTTTGCCGCGCCGTGCAGCAGGACCTGGCCAGTGCGGAAGATGGTCAGCAACTGGTAGCGCAGGCCGTGAGCGTGTTTGGCCGCGTGGATGCTCTCGTGGTCAACCACGGGGTATGGCCGCCGCACGACCAGCCGATTGGCAGCATGAGCGCAACGCAATGGCGCTCTACGCTGGGCATTAATCTCGACAGTGTTTTTGGGCTGGTACAGGCCGCGAGCGCCCACATGCTGGCGCGCGACTCTGCTGCGCCTGAAGGCTTTGAGGGAGATCCGACGACCTTGGCCGGGGAGCAGCGCTTCGGCGCCGGGGCTGCGGAGGATCGTGCCGGGGCCGAGGAGCTTCTGGAAGAGGTGGTGTACAGCGAGCGCGTGGTTTGGCCGGCGCGCAGCCGCGTAAAGGGGCACATCGTGCTGGTGGCCTCGACTGCGGCGCAGCGCGGCGAAGCGTTCCATGCCGATTATGCGGCGTCGAAGGGGGCTCTGCTTTCCCTGACCAAGAGTTTGTCGAGTGAGCTTGCTCCACAGGGGATTCTGGCGAACTGTGTGGCGCCGGGCTGGGTGGAAACCGAGATGTCGGCTGGAACCCTAAGCGATCCGGTCGCGTCCAAGAAAGCGCTGGGGTTGATTCCTCTTGGCCGCGCGGCTTCGGTAGAGGAGATCGCTGGCCCGATTCTCTTTCTGTGCACGCCGTGGGCGGGCTTCGTCTCGGGAGAAGTTTTCAACGTAAACGGCGGCGCGGTGCTGGTGGGGTAAAGGAAGAACGCATGAAGCGATGGTTGCTGGCAGGGGTGCTGTTGTTGACGCCGATGGTGGGGTGGGCGCAGGCTTCCGCGCTGCCCAGCGCTACGCCTCATCCTCCGGATCAGAGCGGAGATCGCGGCCGCAAGCTGTTGGAGGAGATGGTGACGGCTCTGGGCGGCGAGACATGGCTGCATCGCACCACCTGGATGGAGTACGGCAAGGGGGCGTCGTTTTATAAGGGGCAGCCGAACCCTTATGTCTCGGATTTTGAGGAGTACTTCCGTCTGGCACCCTACGGCCAGCGCGTGGTGATTGTTTCCAAGCAGGGCGTGTTTATCCCGACCAGCAAGCGCGACGTCGCCGAGGTGTGGACGCCGACGGACGGCTACGAGGTAACGTATCGCGGTAAAAAAGCGCTGCCGCAGAAGGATGTGGACTCCTACCGCCGCAACCGGGCTCATTCTCTGGAGACCGTGGTGAGCGATTGGCTGAAGCAGCCGGGCATCATGATCACCTATGACGGCACGGATATGGTGGAGCGTCATCTGGCGGACAAGGTAACGCTGCTCACGGCCAGTAACGATGCCGTTTCGGTGTATCTGGATGAGCGAACCCATCTTCCCCTGAGCCGTTCGTTTCAGTACCGCAACGAGACATATCGCGACTTCGATACGGACGTGGAGCAGTATGACGACTGGCATGTGATTCAGGGCATTGCGACGCCGATGACCGTGACGCGATTGCTCAACGGGGATGTGGTGGCGCAGCGCTTCATCACGAAGGTGGAGTACACCGTGCAGCTTGCGCCGGATCTCTTTGATCCTGATCGGCCGTTGGAGAAAAAAGCCAAGAAGTAGTGTGTCGCGTGCGCGCGGTGCGGGTTCGGAGCCGGGGCCGCTGCCCTGATATCCTGACCCACGAGATGAGTGAGCAAACCCCGGACGTTTCGGTCCCCCAGCAACCCGCCGCCAAGACCACGATGGACATCGTCGAGATTATGTCCATTCTTCCGCACCGCTATCCGTTCCTGCTGATTGATCGCGTAGTGGAGATGGAGCGCAAGCAGCGCGTCGTCGCAATCAAGAATGTGACGATGAACGAGCCGCACTTTACCGGGCATTTCCCTGATTACCCGATTATGCCGGGTGTGCTGCAGATCGAAGCCATGGCGCAGGCCGGTGGCGCGCTGCTGCTGACCGAGATTCCCGACCGGGAGAACAAGCTGATGGTCTTCACCGGAATCGAAGAGGCGAAGTTCCGCCGCCCTGTCACTCCGGGGGACCAGCTGCGCATCGAAGTTACGGTCGTGAACTGGCGTTCTCGTGCTGTAAAGATGGCGGGCGTGATTACGGTGGATGGTAAGCCGGTTTCTGAGGCAACGATCTCCTGCCAGTTGGTGCCGCGCGCACGCAAGCCGGCCGCGGAGACCGAGCCTGCGAAGGAAGCACAGTGAGCATTCATCCCGGCGCGACGATTCATCCGACTGCGGTGATCGCAGAGGGCGCGGTGATCGGTGCAGGCACGAAGATCGGACCGTACTGCACGGTGGGAGCGAATGTCGTGCTCGGCGAAGAGTGCGAGCTGGTCTCGCATGTGGTGTTGGATGGCCATACGACCTTTGGCGTCAGGAACCGCATATACTCCTTTGCCTGTCTGGGCATCGCGCCCCAGGACCTGAAGTACAGGAACGAGCCGACACAGCTGATCGTTGGTGACAACAACGATATTCGCGAGTACGTGACGATCTCGCGCGGCACGGTGGGCGGCGGCGGCCTTACGCGCGTCGGTTCGGGCTGCCTGATCATGGCCTATGTACATGTGGGACATGATTCGGTGATTGGCAACGGCTGTATTCTGCCCAACGGCTCTACACTGGCCGGACATGTGACGGTGGAAGATTATGCGGTTCTGAGTGCGAACGCACCCGTGCACCAGTTCTGCACGATCGGCCGCTATGCCTATATCGGCGGCGGAACGACGATTACGCAGGACGTGCTGCCGTATTCGCTGACTTCCGTGGAGCGCAAGAACCATGCCTATGGCCTGAACAAGGTCGGCTTGCAGCGCCGTGGCTTTACGCCGGAGCAGCTGCGCGAGCTGCAGACTGCAATGCGTGCGCTGACCAGCGGCAAATTCAATACAACCCAGGCCTGCGAACAGATCAACGAGATGGTTGAGGCTGGCGGTGCGGGCGAGCATGTGAAGTATCTGCTGGAGTTCGTGAAGAAGAGCGAGCGCGGAGTGATTAAGTAACGCTTATGGAATCGCTTGGTCTGATTGCTGGAAACGGCCGCTTTCCGTTTCTATTGCTGGAGGCGGCGCGTGCGCACGGTCTTCGCGTGGTCGTCGCTGCCATCAAGGAAGAAACCGACCCGGAGATGAATGAGCGGGCCGCTGCTGAGCCGGAGCACATCCGGGTTCATTGGCTTTCGCTCGGCGAGCTCTCCAAATTGATTGCTACCTTTCAGCGCGAAGGGGTGCAGCGCGCTGTGATGGCCGGACAGGTAAAGCATAAGCAGATCTTTTCCTCCATTCGCCCGGACTGGCGCTTGGCAAAGCTGCTGCTGAACCTGCGGACACGCTCCACGGATATGCTGCTGGGCGCGGTGGCGAAGGTTCTGGAGGATGAAGGCATTACGCTGGTTTCCTCCACGGCGTACCTTGAGCCGATGCTTGCGCCTGCAGGGGTGCTGACGCGCCGGGCGCCCGATGAAGTGGAACGTGGCGATATCGCATACGGTCTGACGGTGGCGCGCGGAATTGCGGGCTTCGATCTGGGCCAGACAGTGGTGATCGCTGCCGGTGCCTGTGTCGCGGTTGAAGCGATGGAAGGTACAGACGCCACAATCGCTCGTGCAGGCGAGCTCTTCCGCACGCTGGAGCATGAGGCGAGTACGCTGGCACGCAGGCTGACCGTGGTGAAGGTCGCCAAACCGAAGCAGGATCTGCGGTTCGATGTACCGGTCTGTGGTGTGCCTACGATTCAGGCGATGGTAGCTGCAGGAGCCACATGCCTCTGCATCGAAGCAGGGCGGACGCTGCTTTTTGACCGCGAAGCGATGGTCGCGGCGGCGGACGCGGCAGGCATCACGCTGGTCGGTGAGCCGCTCGTCGCTGCGGCACAGTAAAATCGAGGGCACGCCGCCAGGCGCGGCCAGGAGAGATCCCGATGACCGTTCGTCATGCTGTTGCCGCTGCGGCTGCACTCTTTGCCGTTTCGCTTGCCCCGCTGGCTCAGGCCCAGATGTTGACGGCAGGTGCGCAGGCGCCCGCCTTTACACTTCCGAATCAGGAAAATAAGCCGGTAAGCCTGAGCGATTACAAGGGCAAGTGGGTGGTGTTGTACTTCTACCCCAAGGATCAGACCTCGGGCTGCTCGAAAGAGGCGCACAACTTCCAGGCTGATCTGCCCAAGTACGAAGCTGCGCATGCGGTGGTGCTGGGCGTTTCTCTGGATACG
Source organism: Acidobacteriaceae bacterium (assembly GCA_028283625.1). Classification (GTDB taxonomy): domain Bacteria; phylum Acidobacteriota; class Terriglobia; order Terriglobales; family Acidobacteriaceae; genus Granulicella. The sequence goes on from JAPWKG010000007.1 coordinate 152,427, forward strand.
GTGGAAAGCCATAAGGTGTGGTGCACGAAGGATGGCTTTTCATTCAAGATGTTGGCTGACCCGGAACATAAGGTGACCGATGCGTATGGTGTACCGGTGAAGTCGACCCCGATGGGCAGCATCGCGATGCGCGACACGTTTCTGATATCGCCTGCGGGCAGGATTGTGAAGACCTGGCAGGTGCAGGATATTGCGAACCACTCCAGTGAAGTGTTGGCGGCCATCGCTGCGGCAAAGTCCTAGCGCGTACAGGGTAGAGCACAACCAAGCAGACGCAAAAACGCCCGGCCTGAGCCGGGCGTTTTTGCTTGCCTTGGGTTAGGAAGGAGACTACTTCTTTACAGCGGTCTTCTTCGGAGCAGCCTTCTTGACGGCCTTCTTTACGGCCTTCACAGCCTTCTTCGGTGCAACCTTCTTGACGGCCTTTACAGCCTTCTTCGGTGCAACCTTCTTTACGGCCTTCACAGCCTTCTTCGGTGCAACCTTCTTTACGGCCTTTACAGCCTTCTTCGGAGCAACCTTCTTTACGGCCTTTACAGCCTTCTTCGGAGCAGCCTTCTTTACGGCCTTTACAGCCTTCTTGGTAGCCAAGGTAGTCTTACCTCTCATAGTTGAGTTTTTCGTGCCGGTGCTCTTGTTGCCAGCGGCCTTTTTAGGGGCTGCTTTACCGCCGCGCAGAGCACCAAACGTCTTCGCGGCAGAAGTTGAACTCTTCTTGACGGCCTTCTTCGGGGCGGTCTTGGTTACGGTCTTCTTCACTGCTTTCTTCGGCGCAGCCTTTTTGGGCGCAGCCTTCTTTGCAACTTTCTTTGCGGCCTTTTTGGGCGCAACCTTCTTCGCCGCTTTTTTCGGAGCTGCTTTCTTGGGCGCGGTCTTCTTGGCAGCCTTCTTCGGAGCTGACTTCTTGGCTGCTTTCTTTGCGTCCTTTTTGGGCGCAGCCTTCTTCACGGGCTTCTTTGCAGAGGCCGCGGACGCCTTCAGGGCTTCTCCGACGCTGATCTCCGTGATGCTGGCAACCGGCTCTTCCGAGAGGCTGAACGCAGGCTCATAAGGTTCAACGGGGGAAGGAGAAGCTACTTCGAGGATGGCCTCTTCGTCATGGTCGCTGACGGGCTCGTCCTCTTCCGTATCGTCGGCTTCGCTGAGCACTACGACACGGGTCGCGCTGTACTCCACCTCTTCGTCCTCATCCTCGTCCTCGGCAGGTTCGAGGTCGTTGACACCTTCAACTTCTTCTTCATCGTCGTATGGCGCGGCATACAGCTTGATGGTTTCGTCTTCGAACATCGTCCCGTCCCCAGTTTGTTTCCGGTGCGAAGTGTTCTTACGTCTTCGCTCGCGGCTTGTTTCTTGTCAGTGATAACGCTTGACATTCGCGCAGGCACACTGCGCGGAAATCGTAGCAACAGATTGCCTTCCGTGCAACGAAATAGCAAGCACCTTTTTTGATACGTGTAGAGAAAACGATGCGCCTTCCATCTCGTGTTGGGATTCGCGCGCTCGCATGATTGTTGCTTAGTGTTTCTTTTTTGTCTTCGCGGGGCTCTTGCTTGCCGTGTGAGCAGAAGGTTTTGCGCTCCTGGCTGCGGTGCTGTGCGTGGTGGAGGTGCGTCGTGCGCGCGCGCTGCGGCTCATGGCCGCGTGCACCGGTTCAGAGACATAGAGCGTTTGTCCTGCGGAGGCGTGGTTAGAGCTGAGGTGGTTCCACGAGCGCAGCTGCTCTACGGAGATGTTGAAGCGATCCGAGATGGAAACCAGCGTGTCCCCTTTGCGTACACGATAGCGCTGCGTGCTGACGTGCGCGGAGGCGACAGGGGCAACCGGGATGATGAGTTCATCGTCAACCTCAAGCGGTTTGGTGGCCGTCACATCGTTCAGCGTGGCGATCTCGTCGCTATGAGAGTGGAAGGCGGCGGCGAGTCCGTCGAGCGTTTCGCCGTTGCGCACGATGTGGAAGCGCCAGCTTGCACGCTTGTCTTCAGGGATGTCCTTGATGCGGTCCTGGTAGAGCTGCAGTGTGCCGGCGGGGACGTGCAGATCGAAGGGGATGTCGTTGGGCGTGGTGGAGCGCAGCAACGCCGGGTTAAGCTCGTCAATCTCCTGTGGCGTGGAGCCGGTGAGGTCGGCGATGAGATTCATGCTGACCGCGTAGTCGGTCGTTACGGTGTCGTAGAGCACGGCGGGGCTCGGCGTGAGCTTGTTCAGGCCGTACTTCTCGGGGTTCTTGGCCATGATGATGGCTGCGAGGATCTGCGGCACATAGGCGCGCGTTTCAGCCGGCATGGAGGCGTGATGGTAGAGGTTCCAGAAGTCGGAGTAACCGGTGCGGCTTACGATCTTCTGGATGTTGCCCGGACCCCAATCGTAGGCCAGCATCGCGAGATACCAGTCGTTGAAGAGGCTGTAGTAGTTCTTGATGAGCTTGGCGTAGGCGCGCGTGCTCTTTTCGGGGTCGAAGCGGTAGTCGAAGTAGCCGTTGCGGGTCAGGCCGTACTCGCTGCCGGTGAAGGTCATGAACTGCCACATGCCGCCTGCGCCGGAGTGCGCGTTGACGACCTGGGATTGAAAGCCGGATTCCGCGACGGCCAGGTAAATAAGATCCTGCGGAACGCCTTCTTCCTTCAACGTGTTCTGAATGAGCGTGCGGTAGCGGCCGAGGCGCTGCATGGAGGCCGCCATGTGTGCGCGGAAGGAGGGAGACTGCGAGAAGACGTTGATATAGCCTGCGACCTGATCGTTGATGATGAGCGGAAGATCCGAGGTCGTATTCAACTCGCTGCGCAGTTTGGCAACCAGCTCCGGGTTGGGCGGGAAGGTCATGTCCGCCATGCTTTCCAGCGGTGCGTCGTCCATGCGCTGGGAGAATCCGTTGCCTTGTTTGAGAGCCACGAGTTCGAGCGAGTTGATCGCATCGAGCAGGCGCTCAAACTCGTCGCTGAGCGCGGGGTCGTTCTTCAGGTCCATGCCGCTGGTCAGCATCGTGTCGACGGCGTAGTCGAAGTCCTGGTGCGCGGCGTCGAGATGGTCGGAGTTATAGTTTTTGACGCCGGAGTTGTAGCTGGCTTCGGCGCGTGCGATCAGGGCCTGCACCTGCTGGGCGTGCTGCGCGTCATTGGCCTCGGTGGGCTGCTGGGTTGCGCCGCCGGTAGCGGAGGGCTGCGCGTCTCCTGTCTGTGCGGCAGGCGTTATGGTCGGCGCTTTGCTGTAAGCGGGAAGGGAAGAGGGATTGCCTGCCTGGCTGGCATGATCCTGCGGACAACCGAGCAGCGAGAGCAGTAGCGGTGCTCCAGCGCATGCCCAGATCGACCGACGCCACATTGTGTTTCTGCTCGCGACTGCCACGCAATCATTGTAAGCCGGTGGTGGGAGTTCGCTCACCGGCGTTTACCGGTTCGGTGTTGTTCTGATCGACAACCACGCGATGCGCCTTCTTTTCGTCACTGTAGGCAAAGCGGTTTTTCAGCTTCAGGAACGGGAGCTCGATGCAGTGGTAGCTGAGCACAGCCCACGCTACGCAGGCGAGAAAAACAGCAGCAAAGTAAGCCACGTTGAGCAGGTGGGAGCGCGGTTCCAGCGTGCGCAGCATGTGCTGTACCCAGCGATCGGGCAGCTGATGCCACAGATAAAGTCCGTAGCTGTAACGGCCCAGAAAGCGGAGCGCAGGCAGGCCTCCGATGCGATGCAGCAGAGTTCCTTCTTCGATGGTGAGCGTGATGACGGCTACAAAGAGCAGCGCTGCGAAGAAGTATCCAATGCGCAGGGTGTACCAGCCGGTCCAGTGCAGTGTGCGGGAACTGAGCATGGAGGCGAGCAGGATTGCGCCGCAGGCCCAGGCCATTCTGCGTGCGCGCGCGGGCGTAATCCGCGACATGGCGTGCTCGTTCCGGAAAGCCAGCGCGAGCAGGCCACCGCTCAGCAGCGAGTCCATGCGGGTGGGCAACTGGCTGTAGGGAGGCAGGTTCCAGGCATCCCACGGGAGCGGCATCCAGCGTAGCGTGGCCGAGAAGACGATACCGCATACGCAGCCCCAGAAGATCTTGCGCGGCGTCCGCAACAGATACAGCGCCAGAGGCCATAGCAGGTAGAACTGCTCTTCAAGCGCGAGCGACCAGAGGTGGCCGAGCTGCAGCACGCCGCCTACCCCAAGGTTCAGGTGCTGGCCGGAGAGCAGATTGCTGCCATACAGCAGGAAGGGCAGCGTATAGCGCGTCGGTCGTTCACCGAAAGCATAGCTGACGGCTAATACGACGATGCAGAAAACGATGTAGACCGGAAAGAGCCGCAGCGCACGACGACTGTAGAAATTACGGAAATAGTAGGGCTGTTGGCGCGTATCGAGCAGGATGCCGGTGATCAGAAATCCGGAAAGGACGAAGAAGAGATCCACGCCCAGCCATCCTGAGCTGGCCACCGGCGAAATCGGGTCAAAGCGATTGCGCGGGTAGTAGTGGAAGAGGAAGACGAGCGTGACCGCAATGCCGCGAAGGCCATCCAGGCTGGACAGGTGACGACGATGCGTTAGCGGGGAGCTCACGAACGAGGGGGTTCCTCTGTCAAAGGGGATGAGTCTGGGGAAAAGGGGTGCTGGCGAGGCTGAGTGTACCACGCGGTCTGCGGCGGGCCGGGCCGCTGTTATCCTAGAAATTGGCGGACGTTCTACGCTCTCCGCCCCTTCTTTCATGGACCCGAAATTCATTCGCAACTTCGCGATCATCGCGCATATTGATCATGGCAAGTCCACACTCTCCGATCGTCTTCTGGAGATTACCGGTTCGCTGACGCAGCGCGAGATGCAGGCTCAGGTGCTGGACGCAATGGACCTTGAGCGCGAGCGCGGCATCACCATCAAGGCGCATACCGTGCGCATGATGTACAAGGCCTCGGACGGCAACAACTACCAGCTCAACCTGATCGATACCCCGGGTCATGTGGACTTCAGCTATGAAGTTTCGCGCTCGCTGGCTTCGTGCGAAGGCGCGCTGCTGGTGGTGGACGCCTCGCAGGGTGTGGAAGCGCAGACGCTGGCCAATGCGTATCTGGCGATTTCAAACGGCCTTGAGATCATCCCGGTCATCAACAAGATCGATCTGCCCAGCGCGGATATTCCGCGCACCAAGGAGATGATCGAGAAGTCGGTCGGCCTGCCGGCGGATGATGCCGTTGCGGTTTCGGCCAAGACGGGGTTGAATGTTGCCGATATTCTCGAGGCGGTTGTTCACCTGGTGCCGCAGCCGAAGGGCGATCCCAGTGCGCCGCTGCAGGCGCTGATCTTCGACTCCTGGTTTGATCCGTACAAGGGCGTCATCATTTTGGCCCGTATCATCAACGGCACGCTGAAAAAGGGCGACAAGATTCGCCTGATGTCGAACGGTCGCGAGTTTTCGATCGACTCGATGGGCGTGATGACCCCAAAGCCGTTAGAGCTTGCGGAGCTTTCTGCGGGAGAGGTCGGCTTTCTGGTCGCGACGATCAAGAACGTTGCCGACACCAAGGTTGGCGATACGATTACGCACACGGATCGCCCGTGTGCCGATGCGCTGCCGGGTTTTGAAGACATCAAGTCGATGGTCTTTGCCGGGTTGTACACGGTCGATTCCCATGAGCACGGCATGCTGCGCGATGCGCTTGAGAAGCTTCGCCTGAACGACTCCTCGTTCAACTTTGAGCCGGAGTCCTCCGTTGCGTTGGGCTTTGGTTTCCGTTGCGGCTTCCTTGGCCTGCTGCATCTGGAAATTATTCAGGAGCGCCTGGAGCGTGAGTACGGGCTCGACCTGATTACGACCGCGCCGGGCGTGCAGTACAAGGTGAAGATGACCGACGGTAGCGAGCTGATCGTCGATAACCCTTCGCGTTGGCCTGATCCGAGCGAGATCGATCAGATTGAAGAGCCGATCATCGAAGCGAAGATCCTGACGAACGAAGAGTATGTCGGCAATATTCTGAAGCTGGTCGAGAACAAGCGCGGTCTGCAGAAGAACATCGAGTATGTGAGCGAGACGCGTGTGATGCTCACCTATGAGCTTCCGCTGAACGAAATCGTGCTCGACTTCTACGACAAGCTGAAGTCTGTGTCGCGCGGCTATGCCTCGCTTGACTATCACCTCGCCGGTTCGTGGATTTCGCCGATGGTGAAGATGGACATCCTGATCGGCGGCGATCCAGTGGATGCGCTTTCCTTGATCGTGCACCGTGATTCTGCCTACGACCGCGGCAAGGTGCTGGTGGAGAAGATGCGCGAGCTGATTCCGCGACAGATGTTCGAGGTTGCGATTCAGGCTGCGATCGGCTCGAAGATCATCGCCCGCTCGACGGTGAGTGCGATTCGCAAGAACGTGATTGCCAAGTGCTATGGCGGAGATATCAGCCGTAAGCGCAAGCTGCTCGATAAGCAGAAGGAAGGCAAGAAGCGTATGAAACGTATCGGCAAGGTCGATATTCCTCAGGAAGCCTTCCTTGCAGTGCTCAAGGTCGGTGAAGAGTAAAGCCGCTAGTTCTCCGTTTTGAAGCCGGGTTCCGGGTTGCTGCCTTGCGCAGCGTACGCCCGGAGCCCCTTTGCTTTTGTGGTCAGTTGCTTCTCATGCGTGCCGCGGCGGGAGGGTTGGGAATGAGCGCTGCGCGCGAAGCATCGCCATGAGGAGTGGAAACGATGCCGCGCGCGCAACTTCTGGAAAAGACGACTCTGTTGGGCAGGGAGTGTCGTCTCTCATCGCCGCAGGTTAGCGATGGCGAACGACGGCGCCTCCATTCGGGCCGGTGCCTACGACGGTGGCATTACCCGAGCCGCGGCCATAGACGTTGCGCGTTGCTGTCTGTCCGTTCGGCCCGGTTACCGTGCTGGAAGAGTTGCCACTTCCGCGCACTGTGGAGCGGCTGGCTGTCTGCCCGTTCGGCCCGGTTACCGAGGAGCTGACGTTGCCTGTACCGCGGCCGGTGACGTTACGCGTTGCCGTCTGCCCGTTCGGGCCGGTGTAGGTGGTGGAGACGTTGCCGTCGCTGCGCGTGGTGCTGGAGGAGGCCGTCTGCCCGTTGGGCCCGGTCACGGTCTTGCTGGAGGTGACCTGAGCGCTCAGTGCGGCGGTGGAGAGTGCAAGGGCGGCGAGGGGGAGGATCATGCTCTTCTTCATAATGGTTTCTCCTTGAGCGCGGCGAGCGCCGCGTCATCTAGTGCATTGGAAACCATTGACCCATAAGGTGTTGCGCGCAATTGTGTCAGGAAGTGTCAAGGCTGTTTTCTGGACGGATTTCGAGCAGAACGACAAACGGCAGCCCGAAGGCTGCCGCTTGCTGTTCTGCGTAAGGTGCGTGCCGAGTTACTTCTTCGGTGCTGCGCCCGTACCAGCGGTGGGGCGGTGCGGGGTGGGGGCCGAAGGCGCCGGAGCAGCAATACCCGAGCTGACGTTGTAGGCGTTGATCACGGCCTGGGTGATGTCGGTCGGAGCGGCGAACCACAGAACCGGGTTCGGCGACTGCTGGTTGCCACCCACGTTCATCATCAGGGTGAAGCCGTTGTCCTGTGCATACTTCACAGCGGCAGCGCCCACCTTCTGGGAGATCTTGCCGAGGGCGTCCTGGATGTCAGCCTGGTAGGAGTTCTGCGCATCTTCCGCATCGCGGTTGAGCTGCTTTTCCTTCGTGTCGATTGCCTTCATGCGGCTGGCGCGCTCTTCATCGGGCGTGCTGGCCGGCAGAGCCTGAAGCTGCTTCTTGAGCGAGTCCACTTCAGCTGCGAGCGCGTCGATCTGGCTCTTCTTCGGCTCGTACTTCTTCTGGATGTCGGCAAACGCCTTCTGGCCTTCGTTGGTAGCCACTACGGCCTGTTCAAAGGCAATGATGGCAACCTTTGCAGGAATCGCTTCCGGCTTGACGTCAGCAGCGGCAGCAGGAGCCGCCGTGGTGGCTGCGGGAGCCTGGGCGGCGGCATAGGTGGAGGTAACAAGGCCTGCGGCCAGGGCGAGAACAAGCTTGCGGTTCATTGAGTGTTGAAGCTCCTTCAAAAGGTCCAGCGGACAAAGAAATAGAGGATGGCCGTATGCAGCAGCGGCTGAATCGCGGTACCGCTCAGGCGCCCGTAGCTTACACCCCGGGAGAAACAGTGGGTGGGCGCGAGACTCGAAACGGCTGAGCACGATTATAGGAGCGGCTCGGTATTTGGGCAACGCGCGGAGAGGAGTGTTTTTCGTGAAAATTGCACGGAAATCGATCGTGATCTCCCAAAAAGCGGAGGCAGAATCGCCGGTTTTCCGGATTTATAGAATCTTGAAGTGTAGGTCGGCACTGTAACGGGTTGTAGTTTGAGTGGTTTGCGAAAAGCGGCTGTTTGGTACGCGGATTGCAACAGTGTTTAGCGTTCGGCAGTATCCGACGTTCAACGACGGGCAACACTGAACAAGTTCTCAACCGGGATACGAGACGCACCCACGAGGAAGCGCCGCCCAACCGAGAACTTCTAGAGGCTTACTCTCCCAACGATGGACGAGAAGCTGATTTCTGGAGGCCAGTGACTGGCCATACGAAGAGCGGGGGCCGTCTTCCGGGGAGGGGAGATGGCCCTTGCTTATTCCGGCGAAGTTGCCGGAGGAACTCTTTACTTGCATCCTGAGGTCTACGGGCGTACTATCATCTCGTTCGCAGCGCGTGAAGCCTGCTAGACCCCAAACGAAGACTTGGTGCTGCAAGAGACGGTTGCTCTCAGGGAGAGCAACGGGAGCGGCGGAACCACCAGAAGGGTCCCATCGGCGGCCAACAGAGAAAGTCGCCAAACGAATACTAGGGTCTCCAACGAAGAATCCAGATCGAAGCTTTTGTGGTTTTGCCGAAGCAGGCATAGTTTCAGTGTGTATCGCTGAAGGGAAAAGCTGAGAGGTGGGGAGAAGGGAGCGCGGTCCAGTCCATCGGAGCGCGTGATTCGGAAACAAACAGTGCAGTAGGGGCCTCGCCGGTCCGGTAACGGATAACAAGGCGAAGCAGGCCTGGAAGTTCAGGCGGTGAGGAAGCGGTACTCCGAGCCGACCGTCATTCCGGGCACGATGATGGGCAAGCCGTATTGACGACCAGGAAGACGATTGATTTTGAATCACGTTGAACTTCGCGCGACCGGGTTCCTGACGCTGTCGGAAGACAGCGGAAGACGGAGCCGGACGGGTGCGGCATGGCGTTTGCGGCAAGAGGAAAACACAGCATCATGTCAGAGCAGAATCTTGTAGACGCCGCACAGATGGCCTTTGCGGACGACGATTTTGGCGGTGGGGATTTCGACTCCGCAGGCGATAGCGACTTCGACCAGGCTGAGGGAGCAGACGGGCAACCGGCACCGGGCATGGGGCAGAGCAAGAGCTCACGCCGTAGACGCCGGAAGCGCAAGAATAAGATTGCAGGTCAGAGCCCGACTCAGGGCGAGGCTGCTGCTGAGGGGGGAGCTGCTCAGCCGACCATCGTGATGGAAGGCGAAAGCCTGGCCATGGCTGGTGCGGCTGCGCCGGCACCGGCTGCAGGTGGGCAGGGCAATGGCGGTGGTCAGCAGGGTGCTGGCGCTGGCGGCGCAACCGCAGGCAAGCGTTGGAAGAAGAAGTTCCGTGAGCGTGAGCGCCGTCCGCGTTCGGAGAATGCGGGCAATGATTTCCGCGGCGAGTCCAATCACAACGGTGGCGGCGGGTATGGCTATAACCGCAACCACGGTGGTGGACGTCCGGATAACTTCGGCAATCTGATTTCCGGGTTCAAGCGCAAGCAGAAGAACCAGCCGAAGGAGCGCGGATTTGTGGGACCGATGGACCACAGCTATCGCGAGGCCCAGGGCAATCTGGATAACGCACCCCCTTCGACGATTAACCTGAACGGTAGCCGCCGTCAGGGGCGTCCGCAGGGTGATGGCCAGCCGATCGATTACAACGCACCGCGCGCGGTGCCGATTCCTGAAGACGCGCAGACGCACATCTACTTCTTTATTGAAGAGCTGTTCATCGTTGCGAAGATCCAGGAGGCAGCGCGCAAGCAGGGTGTGAAGGTCGCCTTCCTGAAGAACGAGAAGGAGTCCATTGAGCAGCTGGTGAGCGGTGGGGAAGAGAACAAGCCTGCGCTGATTGTTTTCGATCTGAACAATGCCAACGCCAAGCCGTTGACCACGATTCCGAAGCTGCGCACAAAGCTGAAGCGTTCGGTTTCGATCGTGGGCTACCTCTCGCACCTGCAGGGTGACCTGAAGGTCAAGGCGATGGAAGCGGGATGCGATGTTGTGATGCCGCGCGCGGCGTTTTCGCAAAACGTACCGAACCTGCTGCGCCGCTACGGTGCGGAAGAGAACGACGAGATCAACTACAACTACTAGACTCCGCTGGAGTCTAGAGGAGCAACGGCCGTGGGCGTCTTCGCCTGCGGCCGTTGTTTTGTGGGCGCAGGTAGACTGGGGAACGTGAGTACAGGCCGCATTCTTGCGCTGGATATCGGTGATCGCCGCATTGGTCTGGCGATTACCGATGAGCTAAATCTGACCGCGCAGCCTTTGTTTACGCTGCACCGTACGACGCTGCGCGCGGATCTGAAATCGGTAGCGCGCTTCATCCGGCAGCGCGGGGTGAAGACGTTGGTGTCCGGGTTGCCGTTGAACGCGGACGGTACGGAGAGCGCGCAGGCTGGCAAAGCGAGGGCGTTTGCAGAGGAGCTGCGCGAGGCGCATCCTGAGCTGCAGCACCATTTGCTGGATGAACGGCTGACGACGCGCGAGGCGCATGAGCTTTTGAGCGATGCCGGGCATTCTCCCCGCTTTGCGGGCCGTGCGGCGCGTCTGGAGCGCAAGGACCTGATCGACCAGGTCGCGGCGGTTTTGCTTCTGGAAGCGTTCTTGTCACGAGAGAGTGGACCGGCGTTGTTGCCGGACCCGGATTCGGGTGCTGACGGCGAGCCCGTATAATGGAACTTCAAATCTCCCGCGCCGCCGCTGATTCCAGCGCGCCTGCGCATCCATGAGCAGATCCCGACATGCAAGACATCAAGAAGGCTCTCGAAGAGCAGATCAAGGCGCTTGAGTACGAATTGACGACCGAGCTGCCGGCGGAAATCAAGAAGGCCGTCGCGCTGGGTGACCTCAGCGAAAACGCCGAGTACCACATGGCCAAGCAGCGCCAGGAGTTTGTCAACGCTCGCCTGGGCCAGTTGAAGAAGCGTATGGGCGAGCTGGCGCTGGTCAACCTGGACAATCTTCCGAAGGACAAGGTGGGCTTTGGCTCGACCGTGATCGTATATGAAGAAGCCAAGGACCAGGAGCTGACCTACAAGCTGGTGATGAGCGAAGAGGCGGATGTGGTCAAGGGCCTTATTTCGACGACCTCTCCGATCGGCCGCGCGCTGCTGAACAAGGAAGTCGGCGATGAGGTAACGATCATCATCCCGACGGGCAAGCGCCAAATGGAGATCAAAAAGCTTTACACCATCCACGATCCGTTGCCGGAGTAAGTAAGAGAGCCGATGACCTGGACGAGTCAATTTGGTAAGGCCTGCGGCTGGTTGCTGCAGAAAATTGTGAATGGGCTGGCGCTGTCGAAGATCTCGCCCAACACACTGACGTTTATTGGGCTTCTGATCAATGTGCTCGCGGCGTTTTTCTTCGGTTACGCGCGCGCGGAAAACTATGTGCGGATGTTCCTGTACGCCGGTCTGGTGATTATCGGCGCAGGGCTTTTCGACATGGTCGATGGCCGTGTGGCCCGGCAGACGAATCAGGTTTCGGTCTTCGGCGCGTTTTATGACTCGGTGCTGGACCGCTACTCGGATGTGGCGTTGTTCTTCGGACTCCTGGTGTTTTATGCGCGCGGCAACCGCTACTTCTATGTCTTCCTGGTAGCGTTTGTGATGACGGCCTCGTTGATGGTGAGCTACACGCGTGCGCGCGCCGAGGCGTTGATCGGCTCCTGCAAGGTGGGCTTTATGGAGCGTCCGGAGCGCATTGTGCTGGTCATTCTGGGAGCGCTGTGCGAGCGCTGGGACATGATGCCGGCAGCGTTGTGGGTACTGGCTGTCTTCTCGACGATTACGGTCATTCATCGCATCCGGTACACGTATCTGGAGACGGAACGGCGCAAGCTGGCAGGCATCTCTGCCTGAGTCTGCTTGGAACGGCAGACTTCTTTTCGGCTTCGCGCATGGCGCGGGGCCGATTGCTTTTTGCATGAGCTCGCACAAACCTGGGGCGTGGCGCGCTCCACATGCTCTGATCCCCTAAACTCAAAGCAGTATGCAGAAGCAAGAAAAGCGCAAACCTGTTTTGTTGATTCATGGTGGGGCCTGGGCGATGCCGGACGAAGCCATTGGCGTGCATGAACGGGGGATTCGGAACGCATTGACCGCCGGTTGGCAGGCGCTGGAGCGCGGCGGCACGGCTCTGGATGCGGTCGAGGCCGCGATTACCGTGATGGAGGATGACGATACCTTCGACGCCGGTACGGGATCGTTCCTCACGCGCGATGGACGTGTGCAGTGCGATGCATTGCTGATGAGCGGCAAGGATCTGAAGGCAGGTGGCGTTGCCTGTGTGGAGCAGTTGAAGAACCCGATTCAGGCCGCGCGGCTGGTGCTGGATCGCTCCCCGCATGTTTACTTTGTGGGCAGCGGAGCGGAACGCTTCGCCACGCAGCAGGGGATGCGGCTGATCGACAACATGGAGCTGGTTGTTCCCCGGGAGCAGAAGCGCCTGATGGAGTTCCAGATTGCGGAGGCGGCTGGCCATCCGGACACGACGTTCTCCGGCGCGGTGACGCAGCAGGAAGCAGCGGATGCGGTGGACGATGCGCTGCCTGAGGCGATGCGTCTGAGCGATCCGACACTGCACTCGCACGATACGGTGGGTGCGGTGGCGTTGGATGAGTGGGGCAACCTGGCAGCGGGTACCTCGACCGGCGGTACGTTGTCGAAGGCGCCGGGGCGTGTGGGCGACTCGTCGCTGATCGGCTGTGGTTGCTATGCGGATAACCTTTCCGCGGCGGTATCGCTGACGGGCTGGGGCGAGCCGATGATGAAACTTGTGCTGGGCAAGTGGGCGGTAGACAAGGTGGCCTCGGGTGCAGCGCCTGAAGAAGCCGCGGCTGCAGCGATTCGCTACCTGTATGAGCGCCTTGGCGGCCACGGCGGCATCATTCTGCTGGGACCGGATGGCTCGATCGGCCTGGCGCACAATACGCCCCGTATGGCCTGGGGCGTGGCCACGGACGAAGGGTTGAAGCTCGGCGTGACCTGCAACGATTGAGAAGTTGGTAAAGAAGTGTCTTGAAGGCGGATAAGGGGGGCCATGCGGAGCATCACAGTCGTGCATGAAGACCTGTTTCGTTCTTGCATTCGCCTTCCTTGGCGCCGTGATGCCGCTGGCGGCACAGACCAGCGATTTTCCCGGTGCGTCTGATTTTCCTGAAGTGCACCGTCCGCCTGACTCGTTCCTGATCGGCGCAAAGCGCGTGGATCTGGACGAGTTTGCGATCCCGGTTGGACCGGTGGAGCGCGGAGGCCCGGCGCATCCGGGCAAGGCGCTCCATGCCACCGGCAGTATCGATTACCTGGCCTACTCCGGGCCAAAGACGACTTCCTCGCTGGCAACCTATACGGGACTTGCCGCGCAGTTGCGCAATGAGGGCTTTACGGAGGTCTACAGCTGCTCGCGCGCCAGCTGTGGCTCCGCGTTTACGCTCGATAACCTGCTGTCGCAGCCGCTGGTGGACTCTATCCACACCGGTGACTGGGGGCATTACCTGATCGACGATCTGGATTCGACGACGGACGACAGCCGCTACGGGGTCTTTCAGCGCGGCGGCGTGTATTACCTGGTGCTGGCATCGCTTGGGTCGGGATATCGCTCGGGCTCGCTGCTGATTCGGGTTGCGCAGCCCCCGGCGGCCTCGGTTCTGGCCGAGACTCCGGCAGCGGCCGATAGCTCTGCGCAGGGCAATGCTCAGAGCTCGGCCAGCAGCGCCACGCAAAGCGCTCAGCAGACGCTTCGGAGCAAGGCGCGCGGCTGGCTGACGGGGCATCCGCAGTAGGGTCGAATCTGCCCGGGCGGCCACCCGTCGCCGCCCGGGAAGCATCTGACCTTCCTACCGGAGAGCTGCGCGCGCCGGCCGAGGGAGGGAAGACGATGCGTCGTGTGATTTTCTGGGGTGTTGTGATTTCAGGCGCCGTCGCGGCGGCGTTGATGTACAAGCGCGGCGAAAGCCTCGGTACGATAGCTAAAGACGTTTCGCGCCGACCGGTGCGCTCCATGGTACGGGAGCTGCGCTCGGTCTAGCGCCTGACGCACGATCGCATGGCCGAGCTGTTTACTCAACCCGAGGATCTTGCTGCTCTCCGTCGTCCGTTGACGCCGGAACAGGCGGATAAACTGCCGCACCTTCACCGTCTGCTGTTGGGCTATTACGGTACGCCTCCTGAGCGAAAGCCGTGGGATCCGCTGACGCAGCTGATCTACTCGCTGCTGAGCGGCCGCACGAAAACGCCGGCCTCGCACCAGGTCATGCGGGAGCTGGAGCGCGCCTTTCCCGGAGCCGGCCCAGGCCACTGGGAGCCGGTGCGTGATGCGCCGGTGGCTGAGCTTGAGCGTGCGATCCAGATTGTGACCTTTCCGGAGCAGAAAGCGCCGCGGCTCAAAGCGCTGCTGGAGCAGATCTCGGTCAGAACCGGCGCGCTGTCGCTGGATTTTCTGCACCGCTACCGCACGGAGAAGATCCGCGATTGGCTGGAGCAGTTTGAGGGCGTGGGGGCGCAGGTCTCCGCGGCGGTGGTGAACTTTTCCACCTTGCGGCGGCGCGCGTTGTGCGTGGATGCGAATCATCTGCGGGTCATCCAGCGTTTGTGCGTGGTGCCGCGTGCCGACGCTGCCACGACGGAAGAGCGTTTGATGCGGCTGGTGCCCGAAACCTGGGATGCGGAGATGCTGGATCAGCACCACTCCCTGGTGAAGATTCATGCGCAGACGCTCTGTAGCTTTGAACAGCCAAAGTGCGAGCCGTGCCCGTTGCTGAAGCTCTGTCCGACCGGCGAACGCAACCTTGCGGAGCTGAAGCTGCGCTAAGGGAACCCGCAGCCGGCGGCGTCCACGTTGACGCTGGCAGTTCCGTGCCGTGAGGGAATCGTGCACGCCGGTGAGGAAAAAAGGGTGCGCGAAGACTACACTGGAGTTTGTCGTGACTACAGCTTCTTTTGACCTCAAGATCACCCGCCGCGCTGCTGATCGCATTCGAGCCGGACATTTGTGGGTGTATCGCTCTGATATCGATACGTCTTTGCCTTCGCCTTCAGCCGGTTCGCTGGTGCGCGTGCGGGATTCCCGCAACGCTGACCTGGGAACGGCGCTTTACTCTTCCAGCTCGCAGATTGCAGGGCGAATCGTTTCGCGAGAACCCTCGCTGAGCCGCGCGCAGTACCTTGCGGAGCTGCGCGAGCGCGTTGATGCTGCTTTTGCCCGGCGTGCGATTGTGGCTCCGTTGGAGCAAACCGATGCGCAGCGCGTGTTATTTTCCGAGGCCGATGGTGTTCCGGGCATCATCGTGGACCGCTATGCGGACCTGGTGCTGGTGCAGCTGCTGACGCAGGGCACCGCGCAGGACGATGTGCGTGCGGTGCTGGTGGAGGCCTTGCGGCATCATCTTCCAGAGCCTCTGTCGATCTGGGAGCGCCCAGACCCGAAGATGCGCGAGCTGGAGCAGCTGGAGCTTCCTCCGAACGAGGGCCTGCTCTTTGCCTCCGGCGAGCCCAGCCCCACGACGACGTTTACGCTCAACGGGCTGAAGTTCCATTACTCGGCCGCGACCGGGCAGAAGACCGGTGCGTTTCTGGACCAGCGGTTGAACTATGCGGCTGCAGCCCGGCACGTTAAGGCGAGCGGGCGCACGACGCGCGCGCTCGATGTCTGTACCTATCACGGTGGCTTTGCGCTCCATCTGGCGACGGTGTGTGAACGCGTAACAGGTGTCGATCAGTCGCGCGCTGCGCTGGAGACGGCGGACTGGAACTTGTCCCTCAATCCTGAGCTTGCCGGACGGGTGGACTGGATCGAGTCTGACGCGTTTACGCTGTTGCGGGCGTTTGACGATGCGCATAACAAGCCCTCGGTGACCGAGCCGACGCTGCCACTGAATGTAGAGACCGGCTTCGATGCCATCGTGCTGGACCCGCCTGCTTTTGCCAAGAGCAAGCGCGCAGTGGACGGGGCGTTGCGCGGCTACAAAGAGCTGAACCTGCGTGCGATCCGCTTGCTGGAGCCGGGGGGAACGCTGATTACCTGCTCCTGCTCGCACCATGTTTCGCTCGAGGAGTTTACCGGCGCGGTCGCCTCTGCTGCCGCGGATGCCGGGCGGCGTGTGCAGCTGCTGGAGACGTTGCCGGCTGCGCCGGATCATCCGGAGGTGCTGACGTTGCCGGAGTCTCGCTATCTGAAGTGCCTGATCCTGCGCGTGGAGTAATGCGCGAGGCTGGCCTGCAAAACAGCCTGCAAAAAAGAAACGGGAGTCGCTTGCTTATAGCGGCTCCCGTTTTCTGTTGTGGCGGCGGCTAACGCCAACGCAGGGTTTTCTGAAAGAAGCCGATGGCTTCGAGGCTGACCTGTTGATGAATGGCATTGCGGTCGACTCCGGGGTTGTCGACGCAGTAGACGGGGAGTTCCTGCTTGCCGGTTTCGGTGCACAGATCGAGAAAGGTGTAGTGCGCCACCCCGCCGGGCAGGACGGTTTCGCGTGCCCCGTGAATGAGCGCGCGCAGGCGGTCAGCGTTTTCTGCGGGGCCCGCGATGGGATCGGCCGCTCCGACGACGATCTCTACCGGAAGCCGGATCTGGCGCAGGCTATCGTCTGTGAGGGTATAGCCGAGGGCCGGAGCGATTGCGAAGACAGCACGGATGCGCGGGTCGGCAAAGCTGTCGCCGGAGCGGGCAAGGGACTCCCCACTGGTTTTGCGAACCGTCTGGAGCAGGGTGGCGCCGGGCGGTAGATCCTTCATCTCTGGTACGCGGCAGGCCGTGTCCTGCGGCTGCTCATGGCAGTGCTCGACCATAGCGGAGAGATCGGTCTGGGCGCCTGCGAGCTCCAGCACGGTGTAGCCGCCGAGGGAGAAGCCAGCGGCGCCGATGAGCTTGCGATCGATGTGTGGCGCGAACTCGGTGTCGGCCAGCATACCGTCGAGAACCTCGGAGAGGTCCGTGGCGCGTTCCCACCAGAGCAGGAAGCCTTCGGGGGTGTAGTGGTCTGAGGCGTTGTTGCCGGGGTGGTCTACGGCGACAGCGATCATGCCCGCGCGTGCGAGGGCTGTGCCGAGCCAGGCCATCTGCGCGGCGCTGCCGCCGGTGCCGTGCGAGAGCAGGATGAGCGGCCGCTGGCCTCCGCCGGGCTCAAAGGCCGCATCGGGCGCGGCTTCACCCATCAGGAAGAGGGGGTGCTGCGGTGGGCCGATCTGCTGCGCTGCTTCGTGGGCTTCCGGGCTTGCCGGGTACCAGATGGTGCAGTCCAGCTGTTGCTTGCTGGCGCCCCGCCAGTTGCGTGCTGCGGTGGGCTTAAAGCTGCGATGCGTTACACCCGCTTTGCCCGCAGAAGGGCTCACTTCCGGATGGGGCCTGGGCGAGGTTGCGCGGCAAGCCAAAGGAGAAGCGCCGCCGAGCAGCCCAGCTCCGGCAACCAGAAGCCAGAACAGAAGGACGCGCCGCGCAGAGGGTAGGGTTCTCATGCCTTCGAGGGTACGCGATCGTGCTGCTGCGTGGGCCGTGCCGGTGCGCTGCTTCCTGCGCCGGTACTCAGGCCGGGAGAGGTTTCCGGGGTCGGAGTTCGTACACTAGAGGGCGATGGAGACGATTTTGCAGGCTGTGCCCACTGGGCTTTCCCCGAACGCGACTGAGCCGCTGCGACTGCGCCGGGCGACTGCGCCCGATGCCGCGGCGCTGGCGCTGGTTGGCGGTGCGACCTTTCTGGAGGCCTTTACGTGGATGCTTCCGGGAGCCGACATTGTGGCGTTCTGCGCTCGCCAGCACACGGCGGAGTTCTATGCGCGTGCGCTGGCGCAGCCATCCACCCGCATTACCCTGGCAACCACCGGTGTGGACGCTCCGGTGGGCTATGCGATGGTGGTAACGCCGGATCTGCCCACGATTGAGCCACGTGAGGGCGATGTGGAGCTGAAGCGGATCTACCTTTTCTCACGTTTTCGCTCGAACGCTACCGTGGTGTATGACGGTGCTGGCAGGTTGCTGGCAGGGGTTCGCGGCGGGCAGGCGTTGCTGGACGCGGCGCTGGCCGATGCGCGCGAGCTGGGGGGCAGAAGGTTGCTGCTGGGAGTGAACGCGGGCAATGCACGCGCGGTCGCGTTCTATGAGCGCAACGGCTTTGCGGTGATAGGAACAAGAACGTTCGAGGTCGGCGCGCAGCAGTGCAGCGACTATATTCTGGCCAGAGAGCTGGCCGCGGGTCCTAATGACAGGGAGTGAGTGAACGATGAAGCTAACAGCAAAACCGGTTCGCGGCTCCGGTGTTCGTCATAAGCCGCTGGCGGCGACGACGGCGCCGGGGTATAAGAATCCGAACCGTCAGATCGTGGTGCGGGATACAGGGGCCGCGTCCCGGCTGCGCGACCGGCAAAGCGTGTATGAGCTGCGTTGCGATGCCTGCGGCCTGCGCTATGGCTGCAACGGCATGGACATCAAGGCGCGGCTATGCCCGGGTTGCCAGGGCGGTGTGGCCGCTGAGCCGCTGCGGGAGTCGCAGCAGAGTTCCCTCTTCGGCTAGAGAGGAACCCTCGATCGAAATTCGCGCACGTAACAGCTATGTTGTTAGCGCTTGCGGTTCCCTGAGGAGCCAGCCGGCGATTCTAGCGGTAGTCTAGGAGACGCACCTTTTTTGTTCGAAGCTGTCTGTCAAGCATGTAAGGGCAAATCTCCTGAAAGTTATGGGTTGTCGCAATGGATTGGCGTGTAGCGTTACGTGCACTGATGGTGAGTGCAGTTGTGTCGGGGATCGCGGGCTGCGGTATGGGGCATCAGGCGACCTCCGGTTCTACCGGACTGGATAGCGCCTTAGGCAATATCAAAGGCAAGGTGATCGGTGGACGCCAGCCTATTTCCGGTGCCAAGGTCTTTGTTTTGGCGGCTTCGACACAGGCCTTTGGCGGCGTCGGAATTTCAAGCTCCAGCAGCAATCTTGCGAGTTCGCTCCTGACGGCCTATTCCTCGGGCAGCTATCCGACGGCGGAAGATAACAGCAGCGGTGCGACCAACGGCTTTTATTATGTGACCTCCGATGCTAATGGCAACTTCGGCCTGAGCGGTGAATACTCCTGCACGGCCGGCCAACAGGTTTACCTTTATACGTCGGGTGGCGACACCGGCGGTGGCACCCCCAATGCTGCGGCAACGTTGATGGCCGTTCTGGGTACGTGCCCCTCTTCCGGCAACTTTGCCGCGCAGATCCCGAGCCTGGTGGTCAACGAGCTTTCAACGGTAGCTGCGGCCTATGCGTTGGCAGGCTTTGCCACGGATCCGTTGCACATTGGCGATGACGAAAGCGTAACCAGCAATACAACCGCCAGTCTGGCCAAGACCGGTATGACGAACGCTGTTGCTACGGCTGCGTTGTTGACCAACATTACAACGGCAAGCGGCACGGCTTTGAGCACCACACCGAGCGGCAACGGCGCAGTGCCTGCCTCTACGGTCAATACGCTGGCCGATATCCTGGCCGCGTGTGTGAACACGACGGGTGCAGGGTCGCAGACCTGCTCGACCTTGTTTGCCAGCGCGACCGCGGATGGAACGTCGACCGGAACCGCCGCGACCGACACAGCAGATGCAGCGATTAATATCGCGCATTTCCCGGCCTACAACGTAGGCACGTTGTACGGTTTGGTGCCCGCCACGGCTGTTCCGTATCAGCCCACGCTCAGCGCGAGCCCAAATGATTGGACGATCGGCATTCGCTATACCGACGGCTCTCTGTACAGCCCAAACAGTGTGGCGCTGGACTCCCAGGGGAATGTATGGGCAGGAAACGGGGCTCATGGCCTCACGAAACTCTCTCCGCAAGGCAAGGCGCTGAGCGGGACCTCAGGATTTGTTGATTCCGCCCACGGCCTGGCTCCCACTGCCCTTGCAGTGGATACGGGAGATAACGTTTGGGCGGCTAATAACTTAACTGGCGTGCCGAGTGTTGAGTTCTCCAACGACGGAAGTTACGTTATGGCCGGCGCGAGCAGCTCGGATATGGAAACGGACATGAGCTCAGTCAGTTTGGATGGTGCCAATAACGTGTTTACCTCGCAGATGGCCGCCAACGCGGTGAATGAGAGCACAGCGTCCAGCTCTTATAAGAGCTTTGTCTATCTGCATCCCGGCGGTTTAAGCGATACCACAGAAATTGCTGCAACCCCTATGACGTCTACCAGTGGATACACTCTGGTGTGGACCGCAAATGTTGGTACGGCAGCAGCCCTTATCGATACGGACCCAGGCACCTCGGGGATCGGGTCCACGCAGGCCAGATCGAGCAGTTATACATGCGGCAAAAATGGTCCGAGTATTATTGCGGTCGATCGTCGAGGTTATGCCTGGACGGCGACATCCGCCAGCGTCAATAATGTCGATCTCTCGCACAACCTCTTCGTTTTCAATACCTCAGGCAAACCGGTTTACGATACGACCGGCTGCAGCGGGAGCAATGTAGATACCGCTTCGCGTGGCTACACCGGTGGAGGCCTGAATCAGCCCGCGGCCATTGCGCTCGACGGCAACGATACGGCGTGGGTGGCCAACAGCGCGGGGAATGTTTCGGCCTTTACAGAGGCCGGTTCGGCGATCTCGCCTTCAACCGGTTACACCGCCGGAGGCGCCTTTACGAGCCCTTCTGCGCTGGCGATGGATGGCTCGGGCAATGTCTGGATTACCGACTCTACGGCGAACACGATCACGGAGCTGGTCGGTGCAGCAACCCCGGTCGTCACTCCTCTGTCCCTGGGCATAAAGTACTCCAAGCTGGGGACGCGTCCCTAACGAGCAGGAAATGGGTCATTTGCGCAAAGCCGCGAATGACCCATTTCCTGCTGTCGTTGTAATGTAAGGCGCGCGTCAAGCACGGAATTGCGACGCCTAGCATCTTTTTCCACACTTTACCGTCTAATTTGTTAGACTGGACTCGACCGGAACTTGCGCCTTCGAGTCGCCGGAAGCCTTCCCTGCGCGGATTTTTGATCTGCCAAATGTGCTTCGGCCTGCGCCCGCGGCCCTGACCGCAACCAATGTTCCGGCAAAGCCCGTCACAACCCAGGGAGAGCTCTATGCGCGGCAGCCTCGCGCTTTGGCTCACAGATTTTTTTTGAGCCCGCTGTGCGGGCTTGTTAGGAGAGCCCGCCGTGGCTGAAGAAATCGATAAGTACGAAGAAGACGTAGACCGGCTGATTGATGCCGGCAAGGAAAAGGGTTTTCTCACGTTTGGCGACGTGAATGACATGATCTCTGCGGATGTGACGAACGCCGATCAGCTGGACGACCTGCTGATGACGATCAACACGCAGGGCATCGATGTACTGAACTCCGAGTCGCGCCGCTCCAAGCAGGAGCTCGAGCGCGATCAGGAGGATGTGGATGAGGAAGAGGACGTCGAGCTGGACCTGACGCCCGGGCAGCTGGAAAAGACCAATGACCCGGTGCGCATGTATCTGCGCGAGATGGGCACGGTTCCGCTGCTGACGCGCGAGGGCGAAGTTGAGATCGCCAAGCGTATCGAGCGCGGACAGCTGCGCGTGATGAAGGCAATTTCGCGCTCGGCGATCGTGATTCGCGAGATTGTGGGTCTGGGAGAAGACCTCAAGCGCGGCGTGCGCAACATCAAGGAAGTAGTCACCTTCGATGAAGAAGAGTTGACCGAAGAAATTCTTGCGGCGCGCGTGAAGGTCACCGTCAAGTCCATCGACGAGCTGATCAAGCACCAGAAGAAGGCTGCCGACTACGAAGCCAAGGCTGCTGAGCCCACGGGCAAGGACGCCAAGGCCAAGGAGAAGGAGCGCCGTAAGTATCGCTGGCTGATGGGCCGCGAGATGGTGGAAGTGACGCGAGTGGTTCGCGATCTGAAGTACACCAACGCGGAGAAGAAGCGCCTGCTTGACCGTGTGAACAAAACGGTCGATTCGATGCGTACGCTTGAGCGTCAGATCAAGTCGCTTGATGCGAAGTGGGAAGCTTCGCGCTCGGAAGAGCTGAAGAAGGAGTACCGCCGCCAGCAGAAGAACTGCCGCGCCGATCTGGAGCAGCTGGAGAAGGACTCCGACATCTCGATCGATGCGTTGAAGCGGACGCAGCGCGAGATGATCCAGGGCGACATGGATGCGGAGCGCGCCAAGCGTGAGCTCATCGAAGCCAACCTTCGCCTGGTGGTCTCGATTGCGAAGAAGTACACCAACCGCGGTCTGCAGTTCCTCGACCTGATTCAGGAAGGCAACATCGGCCTGATGAAGGCGGTGGACAAGTTCGAGTATCGCCGTGGTTACAAGTTCTCGACGTATGCAACGTGGTGGATCCGTCAGGCAATCACGCGCGCAATCGCTGATCAGGCCCGCACGATCCGTATCCCGGTGCACATGATCGAAACGATCAATAAGCTCATTCGCACAAGCCGCCAGCTGGTGCAGGAGCTTGGCCGTGAGGCTTCTTCGGAAGAGATCGCCAAGCGCATGGATATTCCTGTGGCGAAGGTGCGCAAGGTGCTGAAGATTGCGCAGGAGCCCATCTCGCTTGAGACGCCGATCGGTGAGGAAGAAGATTCGCACCTTGGAGACTTCATCGAAGATCGCATGGCGGTCAGCCCGTCTGACGCGGTGATCTCGGTGAATCTGAAGGAGTACACCTCGCAGGTGCTTCGCACGCTGACCCCGCGCGAAGAGCGTGTGATCAAGATGCGTTTCGGCCTCGAAGACGGCAGCGAGCACACGCTGGAAGAAGTAGGTCAGAGCTTCCAGGTAACGCGTGAACGCATCCGCCAGATCGAAGCAAAGGCACTGCGCAAGCTGCGTCATCCGAGCCGCAGCCGCAAGCTGAAGGCGTTTGTCGACGGTGTGAAGGAAATTTAGAAAAACTACAAAGGCCACCGATATCGGTGGCCTTTGTAGTTTGGATAAAATAAATTACTCTCGCAGCACATGTCTACGACCACTGCTCGTACTTCTTTACCGCGGCCTCTTCTGTGGTTTCTGTTTCAGAGTGCTTTTTGGACTTCTCTTTGCCTTGGTACAGAAGTCGTTTGCAAATTCATATTGCATCTGAATTACGAGTACGTGAACCCTGTTCTGCCCGGCCTGAGAGATACGCTTTGGGTGGACTTTCGTTCTTATATCCCTAAATTTGCCTATATTCACTCGCGGGCTTTTTACGACGGGGCAGCGCTGACTTATCCGGCAACTACAGTTGTGCCGTTTGCATTTTTCTTAATTCCGTATCCGCATGGACGTGTGCAGATTTTGTTGGCGTGTCTCCGCCTCTGCAGCGTAATTGCGGCGGGTGCCTTCATCATGCTGGTTGGTTTTCGCTGCGGATTACTTCGTCGCGGGATGTCGAAACCTGAAGCAGTACGTTTCCTATTAGCCACACTATTTCTTAGCTTCCCTTTTTGGTTCTTGCTCTACACGGGCAACTTTGAATTCACTGTGTGGTTCGTGCTTGTAGGAGCTTTTTATTTTTTCTGGAAGGGCGACGATCCGCCAGCAGCAGTTTTGTTCGGCTTAGCCGCTGCTATGAAAATATTTCCAGTGATTTTGCTTGGACTTTTTATTGCACGGCGTCAGTTGAAGGCAGTTGCAATCGCAATTGTGACAGCAGTTGCTGTTACGGTGCCTTCTCTTTGGATTCTTTGCCCTGATATTCATGTGAGCTGGAAACTTACGAACGATGCAATTGGCTATACACGGAACTTTTATATGCTCACGTTACGGCCAATCGAATCAGGCTTTGACCATACCCTTTTCGTACTGATTAAGCGATTGCTTTTGCCGCTCCCACCTCCTGCGCAGATGGATAAGTTGCTGCATATCTATCTTGTGGTGGTTGCAATCGGTGGCGTGTTAATTTTTATTTTTCGCATCCGCTTTTTACCTGTGATCAACCAGATCTTATGCTTTGTCGTCGCGATGATCACATTGACGCCCGTATCATACGATTACACGCTCATCCACCTGTATATCCCGTTTGCGTTGCTTTGTTTTGTCTCGCTTGAGAGATTCGAAGAAAATAAGCGCGCTTTGCTCATTGCGTTTTCCTTATTTGCCTTCGTATTGTCTGCGCAATCAGAATTCATTTTGCATGGTTTACGTTTTGCTGGACAGCTTAAGGCGCTTGGTTTGCTCTTGCTGTTCGTTCTTGCTCTGGTCCACCCATTTCACTCTTCGAGTAATCAACATCTCCAAGAGCATGCACAGTGATGTGGAAAATTTCTGATCCTCAGATAAACATGTAAAAAAATCTATTCCTATAACCCTTGGAAGCATCGACAATTGAGCTGTGCGTAATGCCCCGTATTGACGTCGGATGAGGAAGCAAAAGTCGTTTGATCACTGATTGAGTGGTGGCTGAGTTCATACACTTGCGCGGCATGCTTGTCGCCGTCCAATTTGTACTAAAGGCCTTTATGAGTCGCGCTAGCATCGTTGCCGGAAATACAAACCATACCGCTCCCGAAAATCGTGTCTTTTATCCGGCTCTTGATGGGCTGCGGGCGATTGCGTTCCTAATGGTGCTGGCTCAGCACTACATGTCGATGCCGTGGGGATGGACGGGCGTCAATGTGTTCTTCGTTCTCTCTGGTTTTCTCATTACCGGGATTTTGTGGGATACACGCGAGGATCAGCACCGCGCGCGGAACTTCTATGTTCGTCGCACACTGCGTATTTTCCCACTCTATTACGGCATCTTTCTTCTGTTAGCTGTTACATGGCCGCTGGCGCACTGGCACTTTACTCGTTATTGGTTGGCATGGCCTCTTTATCTTGGCAACTTTTTGCGTTTCCTTTCCCCTGCGGCGCTGGTGGTCAATACACCCTTGGAGCTTGCCGCAGATGCACATCTCAAAAGCCATTTGTTGCAGGGAGAGCTTTACTTAGGTCACTTCTGGTCTCTGTGTGTTGAAGAGCAGTTTTACCTGGTTTGGCCGTGGGTGGTGTTCTGGTGCCGAAGCAAGCGAGCACTCCAGTGGCTGTGCGTCGTGGTTATTCTTGCTACGCCCATTGCGCGAGTGCTTTGTGTTGAACATGCGCCGCTCTGGATGAACCAGCTCGAGCTGACCTATCGCTTTACCCCGTTGCAACTGGATTCTCTGCTGCTGGGCGCTCTGGCTGCTTTTCTGTTGAGAGGGGAGCATCGCAATCTACTGATCAAGGCTGCAGGATGGGTGGCGGCTCTCTTCGGTGCTGTCGTTCTCGTTTCTCTAGCGATTACGGTGTGTGCAGCCGGCAGCTTCCAGGAGTATGTCTACCCCGCGTGGAAGCAGACATGGGGTCTCTGTGCGGTGAACGTTTTGACCGTCTCCATCATTCTGGCGGTGCTGCGGCCTAAGACTCTGCTGGCCAGGCTGCTAGCGTTTTCACCTCTGCGTTGGTTGGGGCGCATCAGCTACGGCGCGTATATCTTTCATGATTTGCTGCACTTTGCGTTCGCGCATGTGACGCGAAAGAGCCGCCTTCCCTTCGTTGCGGAGCATAATGGCGCGGCTACGTTCTTGCTGGCGCTGGTGGGAACGACTGTGCTCGCATGGCTTTCCTTCCGTTTCTTTGAAAGCCCCTTCTTGAATTTGAAGGAAAAGTTTACGGTGAGACCGCTGGCGCAACGTTGACTCTTGTAACAAAAGAGCCGTAAATCCATTCTCTTTTCGGGCATTGCAAGGGCGATGGCTCCGCTATACTCAGGCCATGTCTCCCACCGCTTCGGTGACCATTCTTATGCCCTGCCTGAATGAGGCAGAAACGCTCGCGGTTTGTGTGCGTAAGGCACGTGCGGCCATAGATGCCACAGGTTTGCCCGGTGAGGTGCTGGTGGCAGACAACGGTTCTACTGACGGCTCACAGGCCATCGCCGAGGCGGAAGGGGCCCGGGTGCTGCCGGTGCCGGTGCGCGGCTACGGTGCGGCGTTGATTGCCGGGATTGAGAACGCGCAGGGCAAGTACATCCTCATGGGCGATGCAGATGACTCTTATGACTTCTCCCATCTGTCACGCTTTGTAAGCAAGCTTGATGAAGGTTATGACCTGGTGATGGGCAATCGCTTTCAGGGCGGAATCCTGAACCACGCGATGCCTCCGTTGCACCGTTACCTCGGCAATCCGGTGCTCAGCTTCATCGGACGTTTGTTCTTTCGTGTGCCAACAGGCGATTTTCACTGCGGCTTGCGTGCGTTTCGCGCAGATAAGATGCGGTCGCTTGGGTTGCGTACGACCGGCATGGAGTTTGCCTCCGAGATGGTCGTGCGTTCGGCGCTGACGGGCTTTCGCATCGGTGAGGTTCCGACCACGCTGCAGCCGGATGGCCGCTCCCGTGCGCCGCATCTGCGTACGTGGCGCGACGGTTGGCGGCATCTGCAATTTTTGTTGATGTACTCGCCGCGCTGGCTGTTCTTCTATCCTGGCGTGTTTCTGATGTTTCTCGGGTTGGTGCTTTCGCTCTGGCTGCTGCCGGCGGAGCGTCAGGTTGGCAACTTGCATCTGGACGTCGATACGCTGGTGTACGCGCTGTTTGCATTGATGATCGGTGTGCACATGTCTGTCTTTGCAGTGAGTGCGCGTGTGTTCGGAGCGCAGCAGGGGTTTCTGCCGCCGTCTTCTCCTGCGAAGGCAAAGCTGATTGAGATGGTGAATCCCACGAACGGGCTGTTGGCCGGTGTGGTGTTTTTGCTGCTGGGGCTCTCCGTTGCGGTCTACGCGGTGCTCGAGTGGAAGCTGACGGGCTTTGGTACGCTGACGGCTACCCGTATGCTGCGCTTCACGCTGCCCTCGGCGACGGCGCTGATGCTGGGGGTTGAGGCGATCTTTGCCAGCTTCTTTATTGGCCTGTTACAGATCAAGCACCGCTAACGACGGGCAAGTGCAGCGGGGTGAAGGCAGGAATCAACACAGCGTCTGCTTTCTGGGGCTGTGTTCGTCAAGCTGCAACAATGCTGGCCTAGCGTGGGACTCATATGGAGACATCTCCGATGGCTCGTCTCTCGTTTGTCGTGCCGGCGTTCAATGAAGAAGCGTATCTGGGCGATTGCTTGCGAGCGATTCTTCGCGAAACCGCATCGCTATCCATAGCAGCAGAGATCATTGTGGTGAACAACGCTTCGACCGATAGCACGCGCACGGTGGCGTTGGGGTTTGCCGGCGTAACGGTGGTGGACGAGCCGCGCAAAGGGCTTACCTATGCCCGGCAGGCTGGCTTCGCCGCCTCAACCGGTGACCTGATTGCGAACGTGGATGCGGACTCGCGATTGCCGGAAGGCTGGGTGGGCCAGGTGCTGCTGACCTTCGCACGCGAGCCGGAGCTTGTGGCCCTTTCGGGGCCGCTGGTCTATTACGATCTGACACCGCGGCAACGCGTACAGGTCCGCGTCTTTTATGCGATGGCCTGGCTTACCTATGCGTGTAACCGCTGGTTGCTGCGCGTAGGTTCCATGCTGCAGGGCGGTAACTTCGTGGTGACGCGAAAGGCGTTGGAGCAGATCGGCGGCTTCAATACGGCCATTGCGTTTTATGGAGAGGACACCGATCTTGCGCGGCGTCTGCACAAGGTGGGGCCCACGCGCTTTACCTTCCGGCTCAAGATGCTTTCAAGTGCGCGCCGTCTGAAACACGAAGGGCTTTTCACGATGGCATGGAAGTACTCGGTGAACTATCTGTGGACGACGTTCCTGAAGCGTCCGTACACGGAAGAGTATGTGGATGTGCGTGAGAAAGTAGCGAACTAAGGTTCGCGGTGTAGCGCGCTTCCATTTTGCAGCGAGTGAAGGAAAGACACGAAAGGGAGAGCAGGTTCGCTCTCCCTTTCGTGCTTCTTGCGGAACAGGGTTGTGTCGTCGCTAGAAACCCTCCGCTCCCAGGCGATTAACGCCAGGGAAGGCGAGGCGCAGCGGTGCAGCTACGGCACGGTTGCGTCCTCCCATGCGGACGAAGTGGATGGCGGCGCGCATGCCGCGAGGGGCATCGCCGTCGGGCCAGAGCTCGCGCAGGGAGCGCATCTCGCCGTTGGCGTCGGGGTGGAAGGCGCGATCGTCCCAGCGCTGCCAGCCGGGGAGGAAGTTGGGGAAGTCGGTGATCGCGTTCAGGGTGGACTCAAGAATGCGCTGCTCCCAGCGGCGCTGGTACTGGTCCATGAAGTGAACGTGGGAGCGCCGGTCGACGCGAACCTCCTCGACGAATTCGGTGAAGGTGGCCGCCGTGGTGAGGTTGACGTTGGCGTTGGGTTCAAGGCCGTGGCGGTCGCCGCCGGAGATCAACAGATGGTCGGTTTCGCGGGCAAGCTGAGCGACGTCGCGGTTCTCCTGCGCATGCCGCAGGCCGTTGAGCTCCAGCGCATGGATGCAGCGGCCAGTGGCCTGCAGAAAACGATGGAGCTCTTTGCGGTGCGTAGCAGCGCCTACGCGATGAAGATCCCAGACCGGGTGGTTGAACACGATCAGAACCTGAGGGCTCTCGTGCATCTCGCGGATCATTTCGATCAGCTTGCGGTCAAAGGCTTCCAGGTCGCCGTTGTTGGCGCGCGCTGCGTCTGCTTCTTCGGTGAAGCGCTTCATGCGCTCCATCCAGCGGACGGCATCGCGGCTGGGCAGGTTGTGGATGCCCATGTGGAACCAGGTCGCGCCGTAAGGTACGCTCCACTCGGTGGACATCGGGATGTGGCGGCTGGAGGGCACGGCGCGTAGCAGTAGCGGCGCCTCCATGGAGTCGTGGTCGGTGATGGAGACCAGAGGAGTGAGCCAGAGGCGCTGAATCTGCCGGGCCTCGACGTCATAGGCCATGCGGGGAAGCAGCGGTGGGCACCAGTAGGCGCGATTCAGGTCGAGCCGGATGCCGTGGCGCTGGCTGGAGCGTTGCCCATAGTGCTGCAGCATCTGATTGAGCCCCGGCATCCAGGAGCAGGCGCTCTTGACGAAGCTGAGACTCTCTTGCGAGACCGACGTGTGTGAGTGCAGACTTACGCCGGTAGTGTAGGAGGCGACCGCGAGCGGCTCGCTCCAGTTCGTTGTGATCAGCGTCAGCGAGTGCATCGGTAGCGGCTCCTGGCAGGAATGGGATGCTCACCTTCCTTGTCAGCTTGCCGTGTTTGCAAGAACGTCCGATGACGACTGCGCGACGAGGCGGTCAATTCCCGCAGTGCAGGAACCTTGCCTGAGACCTGCTGTTCTGCCGTAAAGCAAAACGGCCCGGCCGGAGCCGGGCTGTTCGTGCGTAGAAAGAGAGCTAGGCCGCAGCGACGGCAACGAAGCCATCGCATCCCGAGATCGCGGTGACCTTCAGGTGCAGGGCTGCGTGCTTGGGGTGGCCGCACTGATCGAGCGTGGTGGGTTCAGCCTGCTTGCTGGTGATGATGCTTACGAGAACATCCGTTTTTGCATGAGATTCACCAAAGTGTTCACAGAGTCCGCACTGTCCGTTCTGTACTTGCATTTGCTCATCCTCCGGTCGGTTCAAGGTTGGAAAACTTCGCCTGAATCATGCCGCCCTCACGGCAGGTCTATTGCTGTGATTTCAGGTAATACACCAGGGTTGCACGACCGATCTAGTCCGAGAAGCGATGAAAAAATACGACCAAAAGCCTCCGTGAGCGATATGCTTGAGAGATTCTCAAAAGCTTTTCATAAAAAAGGACACGCATGCGTCTCCGTTTGTTCTGGCTTTCCTGTGTCACTTTGTTGGTCGCATCCACTTCTTCTCCCGGCTTTGCGCAGACGACGCGCAACGTTCCTGCGCAGTACACGACGATCGCTTCCGCGATCAGTGCGGCGAGCTCGGGAGACACAATTCTGGTAAACGGCAGCAGTGCCACCTTCCATGAGCATGTGGACTTTGGTGGCAAGAAGCTGACGCTCCAGGCTGCGACGACCGGCGGCGTTACGCTGAACGGCGACGGCGCGGGACCGGTGATTACCATCAGCGGCAGTACCGCGGAAGGCTCGCAGGTGATCGGCTTCAACATCACCAACGCGGGCAAGCCACAGTCAACCGGCGGGGCGCAGGGCGCTGTGGTGGTGACCGGGGCCAGCGTGACGCTGCAGTACAACACCTTTACTGCCAACTACTGTGCGGCGATCGCGGTTTCGAGCGCGAATCCGCAGATTCTGAACAACACCATCACGGGTACGTTGAACACGGGATGCGCCGCAGGCGAGGGCGAGGGTTCCGCAGTCGTGATCTCGGGGTACAGCACCTCGAGCACGCTCTTTGAGGCTGCGCTGATTCAGGGCAATACGATTTCCAGCAACGTGAAGTCGCTGGCGTACAGCACGGACAACGGCGGCGGCGGCGGGCTGAATATCACGGGCGCCAATAAGGTGTGGATCTATAGCAACCGTCTGATGAACAACACATCGACCGGTTATGGCGGAGCGATGTATATGGCTTCGACGCCGTACCTGAACTTTGTCGGCAACCTGGTGGTGGGAAACGCGGGGGACTCGGGCGGCCTCGATATCGTGGTGCCGGGTATCTCGGTGGGGCCGACGGCGGGCGTGATTGCGAATAATACGATCGGCTACAACACGGCCAATAGCAGTAACGCAGGGTCGGATGTGTACCTGGCGGGGAATCTGGCGCAGTACCAGTTTGTGAACAACATCCTGGTGGCTACAACGTCGAAGGCAGCATTGAACTGCGGTAAAACGTACGCTTCGCAGACTGTGACACCGTTGGTGATTGACCACAACGATCTGTATTCGACCGGCAGCGGCGCTGCGGTGGGAGGAGACTGTACCGCGCCTGGCACCAAGGATGGCAACCTTGCAACGAATCCGCAGTTTGTCAGCGTGAGTTCAACGACGATTGCCAACGGCACCGCAGACTTCCATGTGCAGACCGGATCGGCGACGATCGATGCCGGCAACAACTCCGTGATTCCAATGCTGGCAACCGACTTTGACGGCATGGCGCGGTTATATGACGCCACCGGCAAAGGCTACGCCGTGATCGACATGGGCGTGTATGAAAAGGGTGCACCGGCAAGCTGCAGCGGCACGGCTTGTTCGGTACTGACACCCACCAGCCTTCTGCTGACTCCATCCAACTACTCGCCTGCGGCGGGTACGGCCATTACGCTGACCGCCGCGTTTCAGAACGCAGCGCTGCCTGACAGCGGCACGGTTACGTTCTCAGAAGACGAAGCTGCGGTGGGTACGGGAAGCATTAGCGGAGGCGTCGCAACGTTTCTCACCGGCAAGCTGACGCAGGGAACGCACCTCTTCCGTGCCGATTATGCAGGAGATACGCAGTTCGCTCCTGCTTCCTCGATTTACATCGTCATCCTGGTAGGTGCTCCTTCGGCTGCAACCACTTTAACCTTGCTGAATTCCTCGAAGAATCCTTCGGTGTACGGCGATACGGTGACCTTTACGGCGACGGTGACCGCATCGGACGGCACGGTGCCGACAGGCACGGTCTACTTTACGGACGGCGCGGCTTCGCTGGGGCAAAAAGGGTTGGACGCCAACGGTCAGGCAGCGGTAAGCAGCTCGACGCTTAAGGTTGGATCGCACTCGTTGGTTGCCGCCTTTGCGTCTTCGAACTCTTTGCCGGGTTCAGCAGGCGATCTGACCCAGGTCGTAACCGCTGCTCCATTGTTGACCTCGACGGTGGCACTGGTGAATCTGCCGGCGACGGCGGACGCGGGCAGCAAACTGGCGCTGACCGCTGTCGTGAGCACCAGCGGCACTGTGGCTCCGACCGGTACGGTGAGCTTTACCGACGGCTCGACGACGCTCGGCAGCGGCGCGGTGAGCGCACTGAGCGCCAGCAGCGGGCAGGCCGTACTGTCTACCCCGGCGCTTACGGCAGGCGAGCACCACTTCGGTTGCTCGTACTCAGGCGATAGCGTGTATGACAAGAGCAGTTGCGCCGTGGGTGAGGTCAACGCTCAGGCGGTCAGCTCCACACTGACCCTGACGGCCAGCAGTCTGACGCCCTATGCGCTTACGCCCTTTACGGTGACCGTGCATCTGGTGGCAGGCAGCAACCCGGTCTCCGGCGCGGTGACGCTGAGCTACAACGGAACGCAGCAAACGGTCACCACCAATGCAAGCGGTGATGCGGTGGTTACCCTGACGCTTCCGGCAGGGGAGCAGAGTATCAGCGGCGTTGCCGCGGCCTCGTCGATCTATACACAGAGCAATACCGCGTCGACGACGGTGAATGTGCAGAGAAACCAGGTGAGCGGTACGCTGCTCGCCTCGCCGGTTACCTCGTACCAGGGCCAGACGGTGAGCTTCACGGTGACGCTGGCCGATCAGACCGGTACGGTCTCTCCGGCTGGCTCGGTGGTGCTGCTGGAAGGCGCGACGACGGTCGG
The DNA here is from genome assembly GCA_028283625.1 of Acidobacteriaceae bacterium. Lineage (GTDB taxonomy): Bacteria > Acidobacteriota > Terriglobia > Terriglobales > Acidobacteriaceae > Granulicella. Next base: position 184,939 of record JAPWKG010000007.1, read on the forward strand.
CTCGGCGAATCTGCCCGCGGCGGTGCTGGGACAGACCGTGGCAACGGTGACGATTCCTGTTACCGGTCTTTCGGTCGGAGATCATACGATCACCGCGGTCTACCAGCCGGATAACAACTCGGTCGCAGGCAACATCGCGCCCCTTACCGTCACGGTGCTGGCCTCCAGCTTTACGATTACGCCCGATCCGGGCTCCATCACGATCCAGACACAGCACCATAAGTCGATGCTGGTGAAGGTGACTTCTGTGGGGGCGTTCTCCGGAACCGTGCAGCTGGGCTGCGTAACCCCCTTGCCGCAGGTTCTCGCCTGCACCTTCGCGCAGCCGACCCTGACGCTGAGCGCCGGGGCCACCGTGGAGAGCTCGCTTAATCTGGAGACCTCGGCCATTGCCAACTTCTATGCCGCCAACCAGCAGAAGCAGGAGCGGTTGACCGCCTTGGCGGCCTCCGGCCTGCTGGCCGCTGCGCTTTGCTTCCGCCGCCGCCGGGCGCTTCGCAATCTGGCGCTGACCGGTTTGCTGATGGCTGGCGTCCTGGGCGTTTCCGGCTGCAGCGGCAAGTGGCCGGACCACACGCCGCCCGGAACCTACACTATTACCGTGCAGGGCTACGGTACCCAGCCGGGGGTGGGAAATACGACCAAAACGGCCCAATTTCAGCTGGTTGTGACGCCCTAAACCATTGGCCGGGAAGCGCTACCGTTCAATGCAAATACTCGCCGTTCGCTGTAATCAAGGGGACAGAGCCGGAAGCAGGCCCTAAAGTCAATCGTGACAAGGTTTCATCGTCGCGGGAACCGTACGATGCACTTTCGTGACGGGTCCGATCTAGGTACTCTGAGTTACGAAACGTTTTCAGGAGATAAAGAACCACCATGGGAAAAGCAACCAAGCTGGTTGAAAAAGGTGTAGTGCTGGCCGCAAAGGCCAGCTGGGCAGTGTTTGACAAGCTGAACGCCATCAGCCCCAACGAGAGCTTCACGCCCAAGTGGTCGGACAAGCCCCTGTTGAAGTCGTACCAGAAGGAGAAGCCGCCCCTCGGCTGGCCGCGTACGACCGATTCGCTGTGTCCGAAGTGCGTTCCGGAGATCCGCCAGCAGATTCTGGACGGCAAGCTCCCCCACGAAGTCCTTCTGAATGAGAAGGTTGGCGAAATCAAGGCGCAGATCATCGAGCGCGACGGCCAGATCCTGATGGTGAAGGACTGCCCGGTTCACGGTCACTTCGAGGACGTCATGTCCATCGATCCGCCGATGATGAAGCACCTGGAAGACGTCTTCCCGGGCCGCGACATCCGCGCCCACAACGACGAAAAGCTTCACAACCACGGCACCTCGACCGTGACGCACGGCCGTGGTTCGGTTCTGACGATCGATCTCACCAACCGCTGCAACATGATGTGCGACCCCTGCTTCATGGACGCCAACCAGGTTGGCTTCGTTCACGAGCTGACGTGGGACGAGATCAAGACCATGCTGGACAACGCGATCACCATCAAGCCGCGTCGCCAGATGTCGGTGCAGTTCTCGGGTGGTGAGCCCACGCTGTCGCCGTACTTCCTCGACGCTGTCGCGTATGCCCGTAAGGTTGGTTACAACTCGGTGCAGGCAGCGACCAACGGCATCGAGTTCGCCAAGTCCAAGGAGTTTGCCAAGGCCGCTGCAGAAGCCGGTCTGCGTTATGCCTACCTGCAGTTTGACGGTATCGGCAACGCTGCAAACTCGCACCGTAAGGTGGGTAACTCGTTTGATGTGAAGCTGCAGGCGATCCATAACCTGCACGAGGCAGGCGTGGACATTGTTCCGGTGACCTGCATCATCAACGGTATCAACAACGAGCAGGTTGGCCGCATCATCGAGTTCGCGCTCGACAACCCGAAGAAGATCAACTTCCTCTCGTTCCAGCCGGTTTCGTTCACGGGCCGCGACGAGGCGATCTCCGACGAGCGCCGTCATGCACAGCGCTACACGCTCTCGCATCTCGCGCACGACGTTCGTTCGCAGACGGGTCTGGGCGAGTCCACGCGTGACTGGTTCCCGATCTCGTTCATGTCGACCTTCTCGGACTGGGCCGATCTGGTTCACGGACCGAACCACGAGTGGGGTCAGCTTTCCTGCGGTTGCCACCCGAACTGCGGTATCGGCATGGCGCTCATGATCGATAAGGAAACCAAGGAAGCTGTGCCGGTTACGGCCTTCCTGAAGGCCGATCAGCTGGCCAAGGACATTGCCAAGGTCAACGACGCTGCTCGCGGCAAGTTCCTGACCATGGTTGGAGCTGGTCTGGCTCTGATCCGCAACTATGAGCCTTCGAAGGCTCCCACGCACTTCAGCATCTTCTCGCTGCTGGAGAAGTTCGATAAGTGCTTCGGCGCAACGGGCCGCAACTACGGTAAGGTTACGGGCGACCGTACCATGGCCGACATCGAGCAGCGCCGCGGTGACCGCTGGAACTTCCTGTTCATCGCAGGTATGTGGTTCCAGGATCTGTTCAACTACGACTTCCGCCGCACCGAGCAGTGCATCATCCCCTACGCTACGCAGGAAGGCGAAATCTCCTTCTGCGCGTACAACACGGGTATCGGCTGGCGCAACATCGTTGAGAAGATGCACATGACCTCCACGCTCACCAAGTGGTATGAAGAGCATGGCCGTCACGAGATCTTCGCCGGCGGTAAGAAGGTCGGTCTCGAGCGTCAGGATAAGTACGACCTGAAGCTGAACGATGATCACGTGAACTCGGCTGCCAACGATACGTTCGACAAGCTGGGCATTGCAAAGAATGCGCGCGAAGAAAAGATCCGTGCACGCGACGCGAAGCTCAAGCAGGATGCAGAGAACGCCCGTATGGCCAAGCTCTATCGCAAGGAAATCCTGAAAGAGGCTGATACCCCTGGTTTCATCGCTCTGGGCGAGATCAAGGCTGCTCCGGCTGCGAAGGCAGAAGAGAACGACCTGGTTTCCGGCGACTAACTCTGCAGGGGGCGCATGCTCCCGGCACAGCAAGAAAACGCAAAGGCCACCCTTCGGGGTGGTCTTTGTGCGTAGGTGCGACATAAGCTAGGGAGAGACTGTGCGCATAGGCCGCCGGGAGGCGGAAATTTTCAGGGTCGTCGTTGCTCTCGGCGCATCCAAAAGAAAAGTGCCCGTGGTCACCCTATCTCTCTATAAGGACTCCCTTTCGCGTGGAGCACGAAGAAAACTGGAAACCGAAAGCGAATCCCTGGCTGATTGCGGCCACGGTCGCCCTGGCTGCGTTCATGGAGGTGCTGGACACCTCGATTGCGAACGTGGCGTTGCCGCATATTGCTGGAGATCTTGGTGCTAGCCAGGATCAGGGCACCTGGGTGTTGACCAGCTATCTGGTCGCCAACGCCGTTGTGTTGCCTGCCGGTGCCTGGGCATCGAGCGTGATTGGCCGGCGTAACTTCTTTCTTGCCTGCATTACCGTGTTTACGGTGGCCAGCTTTCTGTGCGGCATCGCTCCTTCCTTGCCGATTCTGCTCCTGTCCCGTATCGTTCAGGGCGCGGGCGGCGGTGGTCTGCAGCCGATGGCGCAGGCGATTATGGCCGACAGCTTTGATGAGAAGCGCCGTGGGCAGGCCTTTGCGCTTTATGGGTTGGTGGCCGTGCTTGCACCCTCCATCGGGCCGACGCTCGGTGGCTGGATTACGGATAACTACTCCTGGCGCTGGATCTTCTACATCAATATTCCTGTAGGCCTGCTGGCGTTCGTGCTGGTTACGCGCCTGGTAGAGGATCCTCCGTGGATTAAGGCGGACCGCTCCAACTTCTTCCGTCTGGATTATGTGGGGTTAGCGTTCCTGTGCCTGGCCATGGGCGGCCTGCAGATCTTCCTGGACAAGGGTGAGGAGAAGGACTGGTTCGGTTCGGACTTTATCCGCTTCTTCTTTGTCATGTTTGTCGTGGGAATGGTGGGGTTGGTCTGGCAGGAGTTCCGGACGAAGAACCCGATCATGAACCTGCGGATGTTCAAGTACCGGAACTTTGCGATCTGCTGCTTCCTGATGATGCTGGTGGGTGGCGTTCTGAACGCGTCCACGGTGCTGCAGCCGCAGTTCATGCAGTCTCTGCTGGGTTACACGGCGACGCGCGCTGGCGAAGCGCTTACAGGCGGTGGTATCGCGCTCATTATCGTGATGCCTCTGGCTGGTTTTGCAGTGGGCAAGTACCCGGCGCGTAATCTGCTGATTCTCGGCTTTGCCTGCTTTGCGTTCAGCTTCTGGTACTCGTCCACGCACCTGACGCTGGATATGAGCTTTGGTTACAACCAGTTCATGCGCGTGGTGCAGGTGATGCCGATTCCGTTTGCGTTTATCTCGATTACGAATGCGGCGTATATCGGGCTGCCTCGCGAGGCGTCCAACCAGGTTTCGGGCATCATCAACTTTGCGCGTAACGTGGGCGGCTCAATCCTGATCTCGCTGACGAGCGCCGAGGTAACGCAGCGCAGTCTGCACCATCAGGCGCAGCTGCAGAATTACATGTCGACCGAGAGCTACGGGTATCAGCAGCGACTGCACGATATGCAGCTGTTCTTCAACACGCAAGCGGGTGCGGCCAACTCGGCTACCTTCGCCAAGGCCCAGATCTATCAGCAGCTGAACCAGCAGGCTTCCGTGCTGGGGTACATGGACGTGAATCGCCTGTTGGCCTGGGTTTCGCTGGGCATGATTGCCTTTGCGTTTCTGCTGGCCAAGAATCGTCCGGGGCAGGGTGCTCCGGCAGGAGAAGCAGTGCACTAGACCGCGGTGGCTTCAAAATAGAAACGGCTGCTTCCTTTGGGAAGCAGCCGTTTTTTCTTGAGAGCGAAGCGGGGTTGTTCAGGTGAGCGGCCAGTTGCGGCGGTCGATGTGGAAGACGTCGCGCGTGGTTGTATAACCACCGCCGCCGTGCATGCGGCCGATAAGGCGCAGCTTGGCGGGATCGATATGGAGCTTGCTGAGATCCTCGAAGGCGTCTGTGTGGACATGCGCGTATACGATCCGTCCGAGCAACAGAGTGCTGTTCCCACCGAAGTTCAGGGTTTGCACCAGCCGGCATTCCAGCGAGACGGGAGAGTCTTCGAGGCGCGGAACCGAGACGGTCTTCGACGAGGTGAGCTTCAGGCCAGCCAGTTCAGCTTCATTCACCCCGCGCGGCGCATTGGTGGCGGTGATATTCATGGCTTCGGCGAGTTCTTCAGGCACCATGTGGACAACAAACTCGCCGGTGGCAAGGATGTTGGCGAGCGTATCTTTCTGGTCGCGGTCAGGCGCAACCGAGAAGCTGACCGCAACCAGCGGCGGATCCCCTGAGACGATGTTGAAGAAAGAGTAGGGAGCGAGGTTCAGCTCGCCCTGCCGATCCTGCGAGGTGATCCAGGCGATCGGGCGCGGCAGGATGACGGAGGCGAGCAGCTTGTAGCTTTCTCCGGGGCTCATGGCCGCTATGTCGAAATGGCTGAAGGTGTCCATGTAGGAGCTGATGCTTTGACGCGCGCGCGGATGCTAGGGAACAAAGATCTTATAGAGCAGCAGTACGAAGGCGGCTCCGAAGAGGGCGAGCAGCAGGCCCGAGGTACGGCGTTTGTACACGAACCAGACCAGGATCAGGCCGGTGAGGGAGACCAGTATGAGCAGGATTGCCGAGGCGTCGATGAGCCAGCCCCAGACCGTGCCTGCATCGCGCCCTTTGTGCAGGTCGTTGAGGACGGCGACGAAGCCGGAGCGGACGACGGTGAGATCGTAACGTCCGGTGGTGCGGTCGATGAAGGCATCGGCGGTGTAGCCGGGGGCGCGGAACGAGACGCTGATCTGGGAGTCGTCGACGCGGAAGTCCGTGGCCGCGCCGGTAACGTGGTCGTGCGCGCGCAGGTATTCGACGATTCCGAGCCGGTCGGCGCCATCGCCGTGTGACGGCTGCAGCAACGCCGCGGTGAGCGTCCCGTGGGAGTCCAGCGTGCGCTGCTGGTCAGCAAACCATTGAGGATGGTTCAGCGTGAGGCCGGTGGCTGCGAAGAAGAGCACCACCGCAAAGCTCACCATGCTGAGGTAAACGTGAAGCCAGCGTGATGCGATGGCCGTAGCCTTTCGCACACGCTGGCTCCCTGGAGAAAGGCGTTTAGCGCTTCCGGTAGACAAGCGAGAGCGCTCCGAGTTCCTGGCCTGCCGGCGCGTTGAGCTGAGCCGGTTGTGTGCCGCCAAGATTCATCTCGCGACGCTCGATCTGGTAGCCGCCGTGCTCGCGCGAGACCTCGACGACGAGGGTGTAGCTGCCGGGCTTCACAAACTTGCCCTGGTTGTCCTTGCCGTCCCACTTGAGGTTGTACTTGCCTGCGGGACGGGTGGCGGAGGAGATGGTCCGGGAGATGTCGGTGCCTTCGGCCAGATTGCGAATCTGGTCGTCGTGATACCACTGCTTGAGCTCAGGCAGCCAGCGCGGATTCTGGGTCCAGAGGGCAAGCGTGCGGACGGGGAAGTGGTCGCTATCCTCAACCCAGACGGCGACATAGGGCCGGCGGTAGCGTGCGTCGTCGATGTGCGGCAGCTCGAGCGCGAGGTCCAGCTCGTAGGCCGGATTCCAGGCGCCGGCCGCGCCGGTCTTTGCCGGGGTGGGGGCAGGCGTAAAGGCTGCGGGTTGCAGGTGCGCGGTCTCGTAGTGGCTCCAGCCGGGGCTGCGGAGCTCTGAGCCGTCCTGCAGCACGAGCAGATACTCCGCTCCGGGAATGCTGGCCGCAAGCTGCTGGCTCTGCTCGGGGCTGAGCACGGAGAAAGCGGTGGCCAGGGCTCCGGCGGTTTCGGCGTCCGGGGCAAGGACGGTGGAAGAGAGAACGTGGCCGGTGGGAGCCGCAGTGCGCGGGTCAAGGATGTGAGACGCTGCGAGCTGGCTCTCAGCCGCAGCAATCGAGCGGCGATAGGAGCCGCTGGTGGCTATGGCGTGGTCGCGGATCTGGAGAGTGGCCAGACTTGGAGCGTTCTCGGCATCTGCGAGCGGGTCGGCTACGGAGACACTCTGCGCCAGCGCGCCGCGCACGACGATGTCGCCACCGACGTTGAGCATGATGCCTTCTGCACCCGCGGCCATGGCAGCCTCGGCTGCCTGCGCGGTGATGCGGCTCTTGGCGAAGGTGGCAAAGGCCAGAGGAACATCGCTGAGGCGGGTTGCGGTGCCGTTGGCGGCGTCGAGCTGCCAGTGGGGCTGCTGCATGGCCTCCACGGTTTGCTGTAGTTCGGTCTCGGTGGGACGGCGGCCTTCGCTGGCGGCACGCTGCCAGAGCTGGCGTGCTGCTTCAGAGCTGGGGTCGAGCGCACCGGAGCTACGCTCGCGCCAGCGATCAAACGCCGCGAGCAGCGAGAAGAGCTCGGGCGAGACCTTGACGGGCTCAAAGCGGGTGCGCTCCCAGCGGGAGAGCTCGCTCGCCGGACGCCAGGAACTCAGGCGGGCATCTTCGCGATCAAAAACCGCCAGCGCCGCTTCTTCTGCGCGCTGTGCTTCGGCGAAGTTCGCAGCGCGCACGCGCACGTCCAGCGAGGTGCCGAGCACCTGTTCATGAGCGAAGTTCCAGGCCTTGGCCTGCGTCTGTGCTGCGGCCTGTGCGTAGACGGGCTGCTGTACCGCGGCCAGAGCCAGAGGAACGGCTGTGGCCGCGGCCATTTGCTTGTGGGTGAAGATGAAACGCATTAGTGCTGACCCTCTCCGTTGGTGCCTTGCGGGCGCTGGGCTTCTCCGCCGGTCCGTCCACCGCCGGCAGGCATCTTGCTGTAGAAGACGATGATTTCTTCTTTGCTCAGGTAGCCATCGCCATCGGTGTCGATTTCGACAAACTGTGCCTGCATGCGCTCGGGCGCTTCGTCTTTGCTGATGCGGCCGTCGTGGTTGGTATCCCATTCATCCAGCATGTGCGCGGCGCGTTCGCTGGGCGACATCTGGTGCATGGGCATCTCGTCCGGCGTGAGGATGCCGTCGTGGTTGGCATCGAGCGTGAGCAGGGTTTGCGGCGCGGCGGCGATCTCGGCGTCAGAGAGGACACCGTCATGGTTGGTGTCGAGCGCGTTCAGCAGCGGGTCCATGCGGAAGAGGCCGCTGGCGTGGCCAGGCTCGGTGGGACGGCCGCCGGGCATGCCCTGGCGGCGCGCAAGCGCGCGAATCTCGTCCGGTGTGAGCTTACCGTCGTGGTTGGTGTCAGCACGGTCGAAAAGGTTTTGCATGCGAGCAGGAAGCTCGTCGCGTGTGAGCACGCCGTCCTTGTTCTGATCGAAGGCCATGAGCTGCGAGACGAGGTCGTCTGCGGAAGCACCGGCGTTCTGAGGACGTTGCGAAAGCTCATCGGCGGTCAGCTGACCGTCGCCGTTGCGGTCGAGCGTCAGCAGCGAGTGCGAAGCGGCCGCGATCTCTGCCGCGGATAGCTTGCCGTCACCGTCTGTATCGAGCGCCTTGAGCGCCAGACGGGGTCCGCCGCCCGGGCCCTGCGCTTTGCTCCCCGCCGCAAAGACCGCCAGAAGCGCGGCTGCTGCGAGCATCTTTCTGCTGTTGCTTGAATTCACTTGAGGCTCCGCCTAACGATGATTCGGACAAAAGGTGTCCTGCTGTATGGTGCTACCGGTCTGCTATGCGTGATATCAGACTCTTTTCGTCCTATTTATACCTGTAGACGCTCTTCTCTCGCAAACGGACGCAGCCCGGCATAAGATTCTTCGCATGTCCGCGAACCGTCTTGCAGCTGTGGATGCGTACATTGCCCGGTCGCCGGAGTTTGCGCGGCCGATTTTGATGCATCTGCGTGAGTTGGTGCACCGCAGCGTTCCCCAGGCGGAGGAGACGATCAAGTGGTCGATGCCGTTCTTTACCTGTAACGGCATTGTGGTGGCGAATATGGCGGCGTTCAAGGCGCATGCCTCCTTCGGCATTTGGAGCGAGGTGGACTCACCACTGCGCAAGGAAGGCGTGGAGGCGCGCGGGGGCGGCATGGGGAGTCTGGGAAAGCTGACCTTGCTTGAGGATCTGCCGCCGGACAAGGTACTGAGAGCTTTGCTGGCGGAAGCTGCGCGGAAGATTGAACGTGGAGAGCGTTCGACGAACTGGAAGCGTTCTGTGGCCGGCAAACGTGCGGAGCCGGAGGTGCCGGCGCTTTTGGCTGCCGCGCTGCGCCGGCATAAGACGGCCGGAGCGCAGTTTGCCGCGATGAGTCCAAGTGCGCGCCGGGAGTACTGCATCTGGATCGGCGAGGCCAAACGCGAAGAGACACAGCAGAAGCGGCTGGCGGAAGCCCTGGCTTGGATTGCCGAAGGCAAGGGGCGGAACTGGAAGTATGAGCGCCGGTAGGTGTGGCTGCGACAGGCACTTGCTCCGGGAGAAGAGGTAACGGGCGGTTGGCTCTATCAGGAAGGAGTCGTGGAGCGGTCAAAGCAGATCGCTTCGCTCTACACTAGAAGGATGCCTCGAACGCCAAAGATTTCCGAGGATGCAGCCGCGGAGTCTGCGTCTTTACTGCCGTTTGATCCGGTTGCGTTTCATCGCGCGCTGGCGCGGTGGTATCGGTTGCACGCGCGTGAGCTGCCCTGGCGCGGGATGCGTAACCCGTACGGCACCTGGCTTTCCGAGATTATGCTGCAGCAGACCCGCGTAGCCACCGTGATTGAGCGCTACAGCGAGTTCATGACGCGCTTTCCAACGATCGATGCGTTGGCTGCGGCCGATGAGAGCGAAGTGCTTGCGCTCTGGAGCGGGCTTGGCTACTACCGCCGTGCGCGCATGCTGCATCGTGGCGCGCGGTTTGTTTCGCGTGAGCTGAGCGGGCAGTTGCCTGCAAGCTCGGCGGAGCTGCGCACCCTGCCGGGCATCGGTGAGTACACCTCGGCGGCGATTGCCAGCATTGCGTTTCGCGAAAGCATTGCGGTGGTGGATGGCAATGTGGAGCGTGTGCTCTTCCGAGTGCTGGGAATGGCGGAGGACAGGAGCGCGGCGGCGAAGGCGCAGATTACGCGCGTGGCCCAGAGCCTGATGCCGCCTGCGCCTTCCGCGCGGGCGCAGGGAAACCCTCCGGGCGATCATAACCAGGCCATGATGGAACTGGGTGCGATGATCTGTCTGCCGCGTGGTCCTTTGTGCCTGCAGTGCCCGGTGGTGAAGTTCTGTAAGACGCGAGGAGAGCATGAGACGCCTCCGCGCGAGAAGCTGAAGAGCCGCACGGTGGCGCATCTGCTGGCCTTGCGCAAGCGCGGTACGACGACGGAGGTGCTCTTTCAACGCCGCTCGATTGATGCCTCGCTGATGCCAGGCATGCTGGAGTTGCCGCCGTTGCCGCTGGAGGCGGTGGCCAGCAAGGAGCCGGTGCTGCGGTTGCGCCACGCCATTACAAATACGAACTACTATGTGCAGGTCTTCGCGGAGTCTGCTCCGGGCGTACCGCCCTACGTCTCTTCCGAGATTGCAGACGAGGAGTATGCACCGTTTGTAGCGGCGGAGGAAGAGATTGAAGCAACGTACGACTCGGAGTTGCGCCGTCAGGTGGTGAGCGCGGAACGCGATCTGCGCTGGATTGCGACTGCGGCGCTCTATACGCAGCCGATGACCGGGCTGGCGCGCAAGATCCTGCAGCGCATGGGTGTGATGGCTTTGCCAAAGACACGTATTCGTTAGCGGTACACTGCTTGCGATGACACGACACCTTCTTCGCTTCGTCTCTTCGGCCGCATTGCTGTGCTCGGTGGCCGGTGTTGCCCAGTCGCCGCTCAAGAGTGCGGAGGATTCGGTAAGCCCTGAACGCATTCGCGCCTATGACCGGTTTCTCTCCGACGATTTGCTGGAGGGCCGCTACCCGGGGCTGCGTGGTGGCGAGCTCGCTGCCAAATACATTGCCACCGAGTTTGAGCTACTGGGGCTGAAGCCCGCGGGAGACAACGGCACCTACTTCCAGGCGGTGAGCTTTGTCGGCATGACGGCCAAGCCTGCGGAGACGAGCTTTACGCTGACGGCCAAGGATGGCAAGACACTGCCGCTGCAGTTCGGGCAGGACTTCGTGGTGTCAAACCAGACGCTGACGCCGGTCTCCACGCTGGATGCGCCGATCGTCTTTGTGGGCTATGGCGCCAGCGCGCCGGAGTATGACTGGGACGATTACGCGGGGGTGGACGTCAAAGGCAAGGTCATTCTCTGCATTGTGGGCGACCCGCCCTCGAAGGATCCGAAGTTTTTTGGCGGCGATGCGCTGACCTACTACGGTCGCTGGACGTATAAGTTCGAGCAGGCCGCGCGTAAGGGTGCGGTAGGGGCGCTGATTATTCATCGCACGGACCTGGCCAGCTATGGCTGGAGCGTGGTGGAGCACTCAAACGCGGGAGAGCGTACCTTCCTGCGCGACGATACGAACCCACGGCTGAAGGCTGCAAGCTGGATTCAGCTGGAGGTCGCACGCAAGCTGTTTGCGATGAGCGGTCTGGATCTGGACAAGGAGTTTGACGCCGCAGGCAAGCGCGGTTTCAAGCCTGTAGAGCTTCCGGTGCGCTTGTCCGCAACGGTGAGCAGCGCGGTGCGGCCGTTTGAGAGCCCGAACGTGGTCGGCATTTTGCCGGGGACGAGCAAGCCTGACCAGGCGGCGTTGTATACCGCGCACTACGATCACCTGGGGATGGATCCCAAGCACCCGGGCGACAACATTTACAACGGTGCGGTGGACAACGGCACCGGTGCCGCCATGCTGCTGGAAATGGCGCATGCGTGGGTGACGCTGGCAAAGCAGGCGCCGTTGCCGCACTCGGTGATTTTTGGCGCGGTGACTGCGGAAGAGCAGGGGCTGCTGGGTTCGGAGTATCTCGGGCAGCATCCTCCGGTGCCGGCCGCGCAGATTGCGCTCGACATCAACTACGACGCTCTGATGCCGCTGGGGATTCCGCAGGAAGTGAACGTAGCGGGCGCCGAGCGCACGACCTTTTTGCCCGAGGTGCAGGCAACGGCCAAGCGCTTCGACCTGAAGATTGTTCCGGACCCCAACCCAAGCGCGGGTGATTACTATCGTTCGGACCACTTCTCGCTTTCGCGCGTAGGCATTCCGGCGTTTTCGATCTCTCCCGGTACGTTGTACGAAGGCCATGACCATGCCTGGGGCGAGGCCAAGGAGAAGGAGTACAACGACAACCACTACCACGACTTCAGCGATAACTTCGATCCGGCGTGGGACTTCAGCGGCGATGCCAAGATGGTTCGTTTCGGCATCGATCTTGGCTGGCAGGTCGTGCACCTTCCGCAAAAGGTGGAGTGGAAGAAGGGCGATGAGTTTGAGGCGGCTCGTCTGGCCAGCGAGAAGGCTGACAAGCAGTAAGCTTCGCGTGGTTTGAAACGGCAGCGGGCCGGAGAGCATCCTGTTCTCCGGCCCGCTGCCGTTTTCTGTGGACTTAGGGCCGGGGCAGGAGGGTGGTGGTTGCCGGGCTTTCGTTGCCGCTGGCATCCACCGCGGTTACGCTCCAGCGGCTCGCGGCACCGGCGGGCACGGTTGTGTCGTGGAAGGCCGGTTCGGTAAGAGGCTGGGTGTTCAGCTTGCGGCGTGCGCCGTTGTCTTCGCGATAGAGGTTGTATCCCGCAAGGGCAGGGTCTTCGACCGGTTCCCATACGAGGTCGACGGTGCCGTTGTCAAAGCCGGCGGCGGTGAGGTTGGTGGGAGCCAGCGGGGGATAGATGTCGTGCAGTGTGTAGGGCTGCACCGGGGAGTCGGCCCCGAGCACGGTAAGGGTGTGCCCGGCGACGGTGAGGGTACGCTCCCGACGCGCCACATAGCTGTAGGCAACGTCTTCCAGCGCGGAGTTGTCCAGCATGGTGCCGGTAGTGGCGGTGCGGGACTGATCTTCGGTGATAAAGGTTTCCTGGTCGTGCTGGTGATGCGCGGCGGCCTTATGCCGGGCTTGCGGATCGGCGAGATTCCGGGTGATGAGGATCCTTGCCGTGTCGTCGCCGGGTTGCGGCTGCCAGCTCAGCACGACGCCGAGGCGCGAGCCTCGAACCTGGAAGTGCTGGACGGGCGCGGGGGCTGCTCCAGCGAGGGTGAAGGCCGGAGCGGAGAGCCCTGCGGATCGGCCGCGGCTGTTCTTGAGTTCGACGCGATAGGCGATCAGACGAGGCTCCCCAGTGGCGAGCGCAGGCGGCAGAGGATCGGTCAGGGTGATGATGGAGCCCGGGTAGAGGAACTCGGGAATGGCGGCGCCGGTGATGGTTTGGCAGGCGGCTCCAGGATGGTCCTCGCGGCAGAGCCGGAGCCCGAGCCGCTTGTCGTGAATGATCAGGTGGTCGGTGGTGCGTTCGGGCACGGAGAGCGAGATCTGTACCGCGTCTGCGATGCGCTCGGCCGACATCTTGTGGGACGCCGCCGGCAGGGCGAGCGAAGGAGGATGCGGCGGCCCGGGGCTCGCGCATCCGGCAGCCAGCAGGCAAAGCATTGCAGCAGAAAGGGTTGCGCCGTATCTGCGGCAGCCCTCGTCCTCTCGGTGATTCATTCCAGCCATCGCTCTGAGCCTAGCATCTGCGATGCAACGGTGGGAGCAAGCATCTTTTCGGCGAAAAACACCGTCCGTCTTTAGCAGAAGCGTTATGCCCGAAAAATCCACCCGTTCCATTGAGGATGTGACTGTGAATCAACAAACAGCACAAAACTCCGCTCCTGATCCAGCCGTTGTAGCAAAGCCGCATCTGTTACGTCTTGATGTTGCCGTTACCGCCGCCGGGGAGGATGCTGAGCAAACCGCAGTTACACCGGAAGCCGCAGAAGCCTTTATCGAAGGCAAACGCATCGGTGAACGCATCAAGTACCTGCGTACCCGCAAGAGCATGGGCCTGGTGGAGCTGGGGCGGCATACCGGACTCTCCGCCAGCTTCCTTTCTCAGCTTGAAACTGGCCGCGTGGTGCCGACGTTGCGTAATCTGGCACGCATCGCGATGGTGTTCTCCAAGGACCTGAGCTATTTCTTCGAGCCGGAGCGGCCGGAATCTTTTCGCATTCTGCGGTCGAAGGAACGGCAGCGACAGCCGCAGTCCGGCACGACGGTGCCTGCATACTTTTTCGAGAGCCTGGGGCAGATTCCGGGCGACGTGCCCGTCACGCCGTATGTGACCGAGTTTCTGCCGGTCGCAGAAGATGCTCCGACCAGACCGCATCAGTACGTCGGAGCCGAGTTTCTCTACGTGCTGGCCGGACGGCTGGAGATCTGCCATCAGGGGCGTGCCGAGGTGATCGAAGAAGGCGATGCGGTTTACTTTCACGCGGATGCTTCCCACCGTTACCGCAGTCTGGACGACAAGCCGTGTACGGCGTTGATTCTGACCATGCCGGATCGCACGACCCGCAACAACGGCAACGGCCTACAGGCCTCGGCCGCGGTGCGCGGGCCCATCGCGGCTACGGCACCGAAGCTGACGCGCGGAGTCGCCTGAGACGGTATAGACAGTCAAAAGCAAAAGGCGCGTAGCTCAGAGTGTGAGCTACGCGCCTTTTTGTGTTTAGAGGTTACCGAGAAGAAGTTCTTCGATCGCCGGCCAATTGTCCACCCGGCGAAAGCCTTCAACAAGGGCGTTGGCCGGGGCGCTGTAGAGCAGTCCTTCCCCATGGAAGCGGCGCAGCTGCCGGGGATTGTCGTCGATGAGATAGTCACCGCGCAGAATCCCTTTATCTCCGCAGAAGACGATGTGCGAAGGCGGGATAAAGGGGAAGTGCTCTTCCAGCCATTTGAACTTGGCGTTGAAGCTGGAAGGAATCTCCATGGCCGCGGTGGCGATGTAGATGTCGTAGTGCATCTGCAGGCTTTTGAGCACGCGCTGCGCCTCCGGCATCACGGTGAGCACGGAGAAGAAGTCATCGCTGCGGATGTAGCGTTCGAGTGCGCCGATGCGCTCCTGCGGGACGTAATCCCAGAGCCAGCGGCCGTGCAGATCTTCGGTGGTGACGTGCTCGTCGAACTCCTGGTTATAACGCAGAAGATGTTCGCCGAGAGCATCGGCCAGAACTTCATCCATATCGACGCAGATGATCTTGCGTTCGCTCATCGCGGTGCCTCCAACTGTTGGGCCGCGTGGAATCGTTCTCCGGCAGGCCATGCACCGGGACGATCGCGGCGCGGATCGTGAAAAAGAATGCGTGAGCAGCTTTCGCAGGCGAAGAGCTCGTGTTCATGCTCGCGGCCGGTGAGCTGCTGCCAGCGTTGCGGCCGCACCATCATGCGGCAGGCGCAACACTGCTGCTCGCGTGCCTCTGCGAGCCCGCTGCCGCGCGATTTGGTGATGCGGTCATAGAGTGAGAGCGCCGACTCTGCGATGGTGGCACGCAAGGCAAGACGCTCTGCGTTGTGTTGTGCGGTGCGGGCGTTTGCCTCGGTGATGCGGCGAGCGGCCTCCGTTCGTGCCTGCTCCAGCGAGCGCTCACGAAGCACCAGCAGTTGTTGCGCTTTCGTCTGCTGCTCTTCAAGCGTCTCGGTACGTTCCATCGAGGCGAGCTCTTCATCCTCAAACTTCAGAACGGCGTCGCGCAGGAAGCCGATCTCATGTTCCAGTGCGCTGACCTGCGTGGCGCTGGTGGCACTGTCAAGCTGGCGTACGAGTTTGACGAGCTTGATGCGGCGGTCCTCTGCATCGGAGGAGCAGGTGCGGCGGATCGTGCCTTCGTCTGCCAGCTTCTTGCGCACGGCTTCCAGTGCGGCATCTGCCTGCGCACGAAGCTCCTCAGCCTGTTGCACCGAGCGCGGTGCTGCTACAGCTTCAGCGGCAAAGTGTCGAAGCTCGGTGTCAATGGCTTGTAGAAGGACGAGTTTTTCCAGATCAACGTTCATCGCGTCGGCACATGCAGGCTAGCACGTTGCGTATACGGTAGTCGTGAGCGGGTGCGACAGTCGGGGCCTATGCGCGGTGCGAGCGCGTCCGCTTTTTTGCCGAAGCTGTTGAAGATGCGTGCGTTTGTTGCAGGAGTGTTTGCAGCTGCAGCGCATTGTCGGCTGCGTGGCCTATGGCGGTGTTGTCGAAGATAACCCAGCTTTGTTGCGCGCGTGATGGCTCTGTAATTTCTGCGGCAAAGCGCTGCAGAAACGATGCCGGATACGGCGAGTAGTAGGTGCGCGGTGCGCCGTGCAGGCGCCAGTAGCGCAATGCCTGCCAGCCGCCTGGCTGTGCTGCGAGCGGGGAGCCCTTGGGTGGGTCCGCGGCAACGCGTGCCACCTCAAAGCCGCGCAACATGCGGTCCACGGCGGGCGCGAACCAGCTTGTGTGGCGTGGCTCGAGAACGACGCTGCCGGTGTGGAGCTCACGCAGCGTTGTGAAGAACTCGTGCGCGATGCCTTCGTCAAAGGCGAGCTTTGGGGGAAGCTGCACGAGCAGCGGGCCGAGCTTTTCCCCAAGCTCGCGTACCTGCGCGAGGAATTCCAGCCAGAGCGCGCCGGTGTTGATCAGCTTTGCGGTGTGCGTGATGGTCTTGGGCACCTTGACGGCAAAGCGGAAGTGCTCCGGCGTAGAGGCTGCCCAGCGCGCCCAGGTGCGTGGCCTATGCGGGCGGTGAAAGCTGGAGTTGATCTCAAGACAGCTGAAGCTCTGGGCTGTGCGCTCCAGGTGCGAGCCCTCCGTGGGAAACAGGTGCGCGAACTCTTTGGGAACGGTCCAGCCGGCGATACCGATGCGGAGTGCGGTCATCGTTTTCTGCTTTCCTGCGCGGGGGCGTGGGGGTCTTCCGGCCAGGCGTGGCGCGGGTAGCGCCGCATCAGCTCGCGACGTGTGGTTGGGTAGAGTCGCTCCCAGAAGCCTGCGAGATCCGTGGTGGTTTGCACCGCGCGCTGGTTGGGCGCGAGCAGGTGTACGACGACCGGTATGCGCTCGGGGCCGATACGCGGTGTTTCGCGCATGCCGAAGAAGTCCTGCAGGCGCGAGGCGATCCAGGGTGCGCGATCCTGCTCGTAGTGGATTGGGGTTTGGCGCCCGCGGTCGAGCCGCACGCTGGCTGGGGCAAGGTCCTCAAGCCGCCGTGCGTTGCCTTGTGCGGCGAGCAGTGGCAGCAGGCCTCGTTGGGTTGCCGTGCGCAGCTCGCTGAAGCTCTTGAGTCCGTAGGCGAGCTCGCTGAGCGCCGCTTCGAGGTCTGGCGGTGGAAGCCCTGCAAAGCGCATGCGAGCCAGAAAGTTTTCCAGTGCTTCACGATCCACGAAGCCTTCGATGCCGGATTCGAGCGCCTTTTTTGCCAGCAGGTGCGCCGCTTCTTCCTCGCTGGCGGGCCGTCGCGTTTCTTCCAGAACGAGGCGATCAAAGAGCAGCTCGCTGAGTCGCTCGACGCGCTCGCCGGTGCGATGCCACTCAAGTCGAGTCTCTTCCCGGATGCGTTCAGGAAAGAGTTCGAGTAACCACTCCGGTTCGAGCCGCGCGTGCAGCCGAACGATGGGTAACGGTTTGTCGCTGCGGTTTTCCGCATCGAGCGCGAGCAGAAACTCATACGGCGGCGGCTCTTTGGCAAATTCGGCTGCGACGCCGTTGGAGAGCATCATCTGCCTGCCAGCGCGGCGACGTGCGACGCGGTCAGGGAAGCCGGTGAGCAGGCTGAGCAGCAGGGCGTCGTCGTCGTGGGCCGTGTTGCCGCGCGGTGCGTGTGCAAGACGCAACAGCTGCTCAGCCTGTTGCTGCACGCGTGGATCCATCGGACGGTCGAGTGCTTCAAGCAGATCAGAGGCTTCAAGCGTGAGTCCGGCCGCAAGCAGCGCTGCCGCTTTGCAGCCCGCTGCGCCGATGCCGCGATCGATGGCATCGACGACGACGCGCGCCAGCCGTGGTGGGAGCGGGAAGCGAGCCAGCCTGGCTGCCATTGCTTCATTGCCGGCCCCGAGGGCGTCCAGCAGCGCTTCTGCGGAGCGCACGGCTTCGGCGGGAGGCGCGTTGAGCCAGGGCACCTGGTCAGGGTGCGCGATGTGCATGGCGCGCAGGCTGAGCAGAAGCTGAGTAAGGTCGGTGCGCTCGATCTCGGGCGTTTCCTGCGGGGCACGCAAGGCGAAATCCTCTTCAGGATAAAGACGGAGGACCCGGCCGGGTTCGGTGCGTCCTGCGCGGCCTGCGCGCTGTATAGCGGAGGACTGGCTGATGCGGCCGACGCGCAGTTCCGGAAGGCCGGTCCAGGGTGAGACGCTGGCAAAGCGCGCCAGACCACTATCAATCACAGCGTTGACGCCATCGACGGTGACCGAGCTTTCCGCAACGTTGGTGGCAAAGAGAACCTTGCGCTCTTTCGATGGTGAGACCGCGCGATCCTGTTCCGCAGGGGAAAGGCTGCCGTGCAGCGCAAGCGCCTGCGCGCCGTACTTTCGGGTGAGTGTTTCGCAGCTACGCATACAGCGGCGGATCTCGGCCTGGCCAGGCAAAAAGATCAGGATGTTGCCGCGAGTGTCTTCGCGCAGCATGTGTTCGAGCGCACTTTGCACCTGCTCCTCGAGCAGCGGCTGTACGGGGCGAAGGTGGGTCACTGTAAGTGGAAACGCGCGGCCCTCGGAGCGCAGAACAGGACAGTTGCCGAGGAAGTGTGCCACGGGCGCGGCGTCGAGCGTGGCGGACATCACGATGAGCCGAAGCTCGGGGCGTTGGTGTTGCAGGCGGCGCAACAGAGCGAGTGCGAGATCGGTGTCGAGGTGGCGCTCGTGAAACTCGTCAAGAAGCACGGCGTCGACGCCACGCAGCAGGGGGTCGGTGAGGAGTCTGCGGTTCAGGATGCCTTCGGTGATAAAGCGCAGGCGCGTGTTGGGGCCGCAGCGCTCCTCGAAGCGCACCTGATAGCCCACCGTGCCACCGACCTCTTCGCCCAGTTCGTAGGCCACGCGGCGGGCTGCAAGACGCGCCGCAATGCGCCGAGGCTCCAGCACCAGCACCTGTCCGGTGACGAGCTCGAGCAACGCGGCAGGCACGCGTGTGGTTTTTCCGGCGCCGGGGGCGGCCTCAAGCACCAGGTTTGGCGTGGTCTGCAGCAACTGCTGAAGCTCGGGCAGAAGCTGGTCGATAGGAAGGGAAGGCCGGCTGTTCATGAAAGCAAAAAAGGAGGGGAACCTCGTTTGTCATGATCGCAAAAGTTTCTGGCGAAACCAAAAAATCCCTTGAATCCTTTGAGGCAGACCATGATCCAATCAGCAAGGTAAACTGCGGAACCCAAGTTGGAGACTCCACCATTTGAAGAAGATGGTCCTAGGATCGTTGAAGATCGTTGAAAAGAGAGTTTCCGGGCCCTGCATGTAGTTGGCAAGGTTGTTTTGTGTCCCGGCTTTACGGTGCGTAAGCGTAGTAGGATCACGCTCGATCAGGCATTAACCAGGAAAGAGTTACTAGAAATTTACGGGCCCGCTGCGAAGACGTGAGCGGCCTGCGACACGGCGAAAGAGTCAGATGGAGTCCGTGTAGTAGAGCCACAAACGTAATTTAAGATGCACAGTGTATTTGAATGAGTAGTGTATGCAAACATTGAATCGTTCCTTAGTTCCGACGCCCTCAGTGGCTATGGTGTCTTCCCCCGAGGCGGGAAGCGTGATGCGTGCAAAGGCTGCGACAGCGGCCGTTGCGGCATTGTTGCTTGGTTCTGCGTCGCTGCTGGCAGGATGTGAGCAAAAGGCTGCCCCACCGGCAGCGTTCGGCCCTATGCCGGTCTCTGTCGTTGCGGCGCAGCAGGCTGATGTAACGGTCGGTGGGCAGTGGGTGAGCACGCTGGACGGCCGGGTGAATGCGGAGATTCAGCCGCAGGTGACCGGCTACCTGATGAAGCAGGAGTACCGTGAAGGTTCGACGGTGCAAAAGGGACAGATCCTTTTCCAGATCGATCGTCGCCCGTTTGAGGCTGCTTTAGGTCAGGCTCAGGGGCAGCTCGGTCAGGCTCAGGGGCAACTGGCGCAGGCAAAGGCGCAGCTCGGTCTTGCTCAGATCAACGTCAATCGTGACAAACCGCTGGCAGAACAGCGTGCGATTGCGCAGAGCCAGCTGGATACAGAAAACCAGCAGCTGTATGAAGCACAGGCGAATGTGCAGGCCGGAGAGGCTTCCGTCGCTGCCGCGCAGGCCTCGGTGGCTACCGCAAAGCTGAACCTCGGCTTTACCGAGGTGCGCTCGTGGATTGACGGTGTTGCCGGTCAGGCGACGACGCAGGTCGGTAATCTGGTGACGCAGCAGTCGGTGCTGACCTCGGTTTCTCAGCTGAACCCGATCCGCGCCTATTTCTCGCTGAGTGACTCCGAGTACCTTGCGCTGGTCAAGCGCGATGGCAAGAATCTTGGTGTCGATGTTTCGAAGATTCCGTTGACGCTGACGCTGGCCGATGGTTCGGTGTATCCGCATCCGGGGCGCCTCGCGTTTGTCGATCGTCAGATGAACGCGCAGACGGGTGCGATCCGCATTGCCGCTGAGTTTGAAAATCCTGGCAATGTTTTGCGTCCTGGCCAGTTTGCACGCGTATCTGCGGATACGCATACGTTGAAGAATGTGTTGCTGGTGCCGCAGGTTGCCGTTGTGGATCTGCAGGGCGTCAAGCAGCTCTACACGGTGGGCCCGGAGAACAAGGTGCACATTGTCAACGTGGAGCTTGGACCGCAGAACGGTCAGAACTGGGTGATCGAGGGCGGGCTGCAGCCTGGCACGCAGGTCATCCTGGACAACTTGCAGAAGCTCAAGGAAGGCGTGCCGGTTAGCCCGCACCCTGCTGCTGCAGCACCTTCGGCTGGGAGGTAAACAGCCATGTCTAAGTTTTTTATTCGCCGTCCCATTGTGGCGATGGTGATTGCGATTCTTACGGTCATTATCGGCAGCGTGAGTCTGCTCAGCCTGCCGACGGCACAGTACCCCGATATTGTTCCGCCCGAGATCATGGTGCAGGCCACGTATCCGGGTGCGGACTCCCGTACGCTGGTGCAGTCGGTAGCAACGCCGATCGAGCAGCAGATGAACGGCGTGGACAATATGCTGTACATGTACTCGGTTTCGGCCAACAACGGCCAGTCGACCGTGTACACGGATTTTGACGTCAAGACGAATCCGGACATCGATCAGGTGTTGGCGCAGTTGCGTGTTTCTCAGGCGCAGAGCCAGTTACCCGCGCAGGTCAACACGGCAGGTCTTACGGTGCAGAAGTCATTGACTTCTCCGCTCATGGTGATCTCCCTGAACTCCACCGATGGCCGTTACGATCAGAATTTTCTGACCAATTACGCCATCATCAACCTGCAGGATGAGTTGACCCGCGTTCCCGGTGTCAGCCGCGTGCAGATCTTCGGCGGGCAGTATGCGATGCGCGTCTGGGTCAAGCCGGATCAGTTGGCGAAGCTGGGCGTTACCGCCAGCGATGTCATCAATGCGCTGTCGGTTCAGAACAATGTGAACCCTGCGGGTCAGATCGGCGGCGAGCCGGTTCCGATGGGGCAGCAGTTCACCTACACGGTGCAGACGCAGGGCCGCCTTGTGACCGAGCAGCAGTTCGGCAACATCGTGGTTCGCGCCAATGCCGATGGTTCGGTGCTGCATCTGCGAGATGTGGCACGCATTGAGCTGGGTGAGCAGATTTACTCGATGTCGGCGCGTTATAACAATAAGCCTGCGGGTGCCTTCGGCGTCTACCAGCTGCCAGGATCGAATGCGGTGCAGGTGGCGGCTGCTGTTCATAAGCGTCTGGATGAGCTGAAGACACGCTTCCCGGCCGGTGTGGATTACAACATCTCGCTCGATACGACGAAGGCGGTTACGGCCGGCATCCAGGAAATCGAGCTGACGCTGGGCATCGCGCTGCTGCTGGTCATCGTTGTGGTGTACGTGTTCCTGCAGGGATGGCGTGCGACGCTGATTCCGCTCATGGCTGTACCGGTTTCGCTGATCGGTACGTTCATGCTCTTTCCTCTGTTGGGCTTTAGCATCAACACCTTGTCGCTCTTTGGCCTGGTTCTGGCGATCGGCCTGGTGGTGGATGACGCCATCATCGTGGTGGAAGCGGTGGAGCACCATATCGACGAGGGTCTGAGCCCGCGCGATGCGGCGCTCAAGGCGATGGAAGAGGTCGGTGGTCCGGTTGTCGCGATTGCCATCATCCTCGCGGCGGTGTTTATTCCGACGGCTGCGATCCCGGGTATTACGGGGCGTATGTACCAGCAGTTTGCGGTCACGATCGCGATCTCGGTGATGATCTCGGCGTTCAATGCGCTGACGCTCAGCCCGGCGCTGGCGTCCCTGTTGCTCAAGCCCAAGGACAAGAACCGTAAGCCGGGTTTGATGACCCGCTTCTTCAACGCCTTCAACCGCGTCTTCGGACGCACGACCGATGGCTTTGTTTCGACCTCGAAGGTGCTGATTCACAAATCGGGCGTGACGATGTTGGCGCTGTTGGTCATTGCGGGTCTCGCAGTCTGGATTGGAAGATCGCTGCCGGGCGGGTTTATCCCGACCGAAGACCAGGGCTACATGTTCGTTGCATTGCAGCTGCCGGATGCGGCGAGCATGCAGCGCACCGATCAGGCGGGGCAGCGCATTACCAAGGCCATGCTGGATACTCCAGGCATTGCCAGCGTCATGACGGTCAACGGCTTCAGCCTGTTGACGCAGACGCAGAGCACCAACACGGGCTTCTTCTTCGTTACATTGAAGCCCTGGGACGATCGTAAGACGAAGGAAGAGCAGCTCGCTTCGATCCAGTTCAGCCTGCAGAAGAAGCTGGCTGGCATCTCCGAAGGTCTGGCTTTTGGCTTCCCGCCTCCGGCTATTCCGGGCGTGGGTACTTCGGGTGGTGTGACGATGGTGCTACAGGATCGCAGCGGCGCGGACGATCCGATGTTCCTGACCAAGAACCTGTACGCGTACCTTGGGGCTTTGAAGAGTCGTCCTGAGATTGCGGCGGCCATTCCGTCCTACCTGCCTGCGGTTCCGCAGCTGTATGCGGATGTCGATCGCGACCGTGCGGTGGCGCAGCAGGTGGATCTGTCGCAGGTGTACCAGACGATGTCGACCTTTATGGGCGGCTATCTGGTGAACTACTTCAACCGGTTCGGCCGTCAGTGGCAGACCTACGTGGAGGCCGAGGGAGATTATCGCAAGGATATTGCGAACATCAACCAGTTCTACGTGCGTTCTGCAAATGGCTCGCAGGTACCGCTGGGTTCGCTGGTACACGTAAAGCAGATCACAGGACCTGAGTTCGTCTACCGCTTCAATGAGTACAACGCAGCTCAGCTGAACATTACCGGAGCTCCGGGTTATAGCTCGGGTCAGGTGCGTCATGCCCTGGAGGAGGTCTTTGCCAAGACCATGCCTTCGGAGATGGGCTACTCCTACTCGGGTATGAGTTTCCAGGAACAAAAGGCGGAGCAGGGCGTTCCATCTTCGGTGGTCTTCGGATTGTCGATCCTGTTCGTCTTCCTGATTCTGGCCGCTCTATATGAGAGCTGGACGCTGCCGTTCAGCGTTCTGCTCTCGACACCGGTGGCGATTCTGGGTGGTTATCTTGCGCTGCAGATGCGCTCGCTGGAGAATGACATCTTTGCCACGGTCGGCATCATCATGCTGATCGGTCTTTCGGCAAAGAACGCCATTCTGATCGTGGAGTTTGCGGTGATGGAGTATCGCAAGGGGAAGAGTATTGCCGAAGCAGCGCTGCATGCTGCGCGGTTGCGCTTCCGTCCTATCGTGATGACCGCCTTCGCGTTTATCTTCGGTTGCTTGCCGCTCTGGACGGCAACCGGCGCGGGTGCGGCTTCCCGCCGGATTCTCGGTACGGTGGTGATCGGCGGTATGACGCTGGCTACCCTCGTCGGCATTCTGATGGTTCCTGTCACCTTCTCGGTGGTGGAGTACCTTTCGCACCGCTTCGGCAAAGGTGGCGGACCGAATGTGACGATGGACTCGACGCATCCTGAAGAGTCTGCGCCGGGTGAGGATGGCGGCCATGGGGCCGAAGGAAGTGGAGCACACGCATGAAGAACCAAAGCATCAAGCTGGCTTGCTCCGCAACGATGCTGGTCGTCGCCGGTCTGCTGACCGGCTGCCTGGGGCCGAAGTATGTTCGGCCTCAGGTACAGGCGGCACCAGCCTTCCGTGGAGCGGATGATCAGGCCGTATCCAGTGATCCGAAGGATTCGCTGGGCGATCAGCAGTGGAGTACTGTTTTCCGTCAGCCTGAATTGCAGGAGCTGATCAAGGCAGCGCTGACCAATAACTACGACCTGAGGATCGCGGCACAACACATTCTTGAGCAGCAGCAGCAGGTACGCATTACCCGCGCCGCGCAGCTTCCTACGCTGAGCGTGGGGGGGAGCGGTATCGGCGCCTACCTGCCGGGTGTGGCCAATGGCGACTCGACGCTTTCGGGTGGTCTCGGCCTCGGCTCGCTCAACGGCAACGTAGCCTGGACCCCGGATTTCTGGGGTTTGTATCGCAAGCAAACAGAAGCTGCTCGCGATACGCTGCTGGCCCAGCAGTGGGCGCAGCGTGCCGTGCGGATGACCCTGGTGCAGGAAGTGGCCACGGATTACTTCGAGCTGCGCACGCTGGACCGCGAGCTTGAGATCGCCAAGCAGACCGCCGAGGTGCGGCGTCAGTCGGTTGATTTGACGCGCCGTCTGGAGCAGGGCGGAGCGGCACCGTTGTCTGACCTGCGTCAGGCAGAGCAGTTGCTCTACACCGCGACCGCGCAGATTCCGCAGTTGCAGCAGCAGATTCAGGAGACAGAAAACGACCTGAAGTTCCTGCTGGGAGAAAATCCGGGAACAGTGATGCACACGGACCCAACGGCGATTATGCCGGTGCCGGAGAATCTTCCGGTGGGTGTGCCCTCCCAGCTGCTGGAGCGCCGTCCGGATGTTCAGGAGGCAGAGGCACAGCTGAAGGCGGCGAACGCTCAGGTGGCTGTGGCTCGCGCGCAGTTCTTTCCGCAGCTGACGCTGAACTTCTCCGGCGGTACTGGCGGCATGGACATCGCCGATCTTGTCGATGCGAATGCAGGCTCTGTACTCGGCATCGCTTCTCTGACGCAACCGATCTTTGCCGGTGGCAAGATCCGTGGGCAGTATGAGTTGTCCAAGGCGCAGAAAGAAGAGATGGTGCTGTCGTACCAGAAGACGGTCAAGGGTGCTTTCCGTGACGTTTCCAACGCTTTGATTGCGGTGAACAAGCAGCGTGCTGCTCGTGAACAGCAGGAGAAGCTGGTGGCTGCGGCGCAGGATGCAACGCGCCTTGCCGAGCTGCGCTACAAAGGCGGCTCGACCAGCTACCTGGAAGTATTGACGACCGCGAGCACGCTGTTTTCAGCACAACTGACCCTGGCTACGATGCAGCAGGGCGAATCCCTCACACTGGTGCAGCTCTATGAGGCACTGGGTGGCGGCTGGCAGTAAGTCGTAAAGACAACGCTTCAATCGAACCGGCTGCAGGACGCCTTGCTTCAAGCAGGGTGTGTTGCAGCCGGTTTGATTGAGACGAGCTTGTCGTGCACGGAAAAGAGCAGCTTACGCAGCTGCTTCTGGCTGGGGCGTTCTGTACCGAGCAGGCGAAGATTGACCGCGAGACCGTGCGCGAAGGTGAAGAGAGTCAGGAACAGTTCTTCGGGGGGAAGAGCGAACCGGATTTCCGGAATTTTGCCCAGCACGTTCAGAGCGTTGCACCCATCCTTCATAAACAGGCGGTACTGCTCGAGATAGCATTCGCGGATGCGTTGGCTGCGGAGGGCTCCTGCCTGGAACTCCGCTTGCAGCACGATCCAGTCGGGATTGGTCAGCTTGTCGGCAAATGCGCCACGGATGAGGTGCAGAAGCTCGGGTCCAGAGACGTCGCGCTGCAGCAGCTCTTCGAAGATGGCGAGGTGGGCTTCATTCTCCTGCTCGATGATGGCGAGGAAGAGATCGTCTTTATTGTCGAAGTTGCTATAGAAAGCGCCCCGGGAGTAGCCCGCTTCTTCTGCGATGCGTTCTGCCACGACATCGCCGAGGCCGTGTTCGAGGATGTGCTTGCGCCCAACTTCGAGCAGGCGCTCGCGCGTCTGTGCTTTTTTCTCGTCCCGGGTCAGGCGTTTTGCGGCGCTCGGGATGCTCTTGAGTGTGCGTGGCATCCTGCGGAAATCCTCGTCAACTGCTGAGGATCAGTGTACATCCATCGCTTTGCCGATTAGTGGGCATCGAGCTCTACTTTGGCCGTAACTCGCGGTGGACGCTTGAGCAATAAAACCAACGGGATCATGCCAGCGAGCATGTAGGCAAATAGGCGGTACTGATCCATGTACGCCAAGAGGGTGGCCTGGCGCTGGAGTTGCTGGTAGAGCAGGGCGAGGCCAGCGTAGCTGGCATCCGCGGCCGAGCGTCCGGTAGCGGAGCCGAGAGCATGGGCGGTCTGCATGGCCGCTGCACTGCTGGAGGTAATGTGCGCATCCAGGTAGGCTTGATGCGCCTGTGTGGTGCGCTGCAGAAAGGTGCTCGCGACGGCGATGCCGATGCTGCCTCCTTCGTTCCGTACCAGCGCATAGATGCCGGAGGCGTTGCCGGTCTGCTCTGCGGGCAGGAAGCGGAACATGATGGTGCTGAGGGGAACGGTGGTGAGTCCGACGCCCATGACCTGGAGTACGCGCGGCCATACAAGCTGCGATTGCTGCAGTTCAAGGTTGCCGAGCGAAAGCCACCAGGTGCCGAGCGTCAGCATGGTGATGCCGAGCGCGATCATGCGGCGGGCATCCAGTCCGCGGCCAAGCAGCATCCCGACGATCGGCACCTCCACCATGGTGACGAGGCCGGCCGGAGAGACGGTGAAGCCGGCCGTAGTCGCGTCATAGCCGAGCAACTGCTGCATGTACTGCGGCATAAGGTACGTGGTGGCGTAGAGCGCGGTGTAAAGCGCGAGCACGATGGTGCAGCAGGTGGCGAAGTTTCGTTCCTTGAGTAGGCGCAGGTTTACAACAGGCTTGTCGGTGTGCAGCTCCCAGAAGACGGCTCCAACCAGGCAGACGCCTGCGATGATGCTGGCCCAGGTGATAAAGGTGGAGCCGAACCAGTCGAGCTCCTGTCCTTTGTCGAGCACGATTTCGAGCGAGGCCAGACCGATGGAGATCAAGGCAAGGCCTACGCCGTCGATCTTGAGTGGTTTGCCTTTCATCGCCTTGCGTGCCGCTGTCAGGTGGGGAGGATCATGCAAAACAATGCGGGTAAAAAAAGCACAGAGAAGGCCCACCGGAATGTTGATGTAAAAAATCCAGCGCCAGGAGTAGTTATCGGTGATCCAGCCGCCCAGCGTGGGGCCGAGCACCGGTGCGCAGAGGATGGCTACGGTGTAGACCGCCATCGCCATGCCGCGCTTGTTGCCGGGAAAGGTGTCGGCAAGGATGGCTTGCACGGAGGGCTGAAGGCCGCCGCCGGCCAAACCCTGCAGTACACGGAAGGTCACCAGCAGGGCCAGCGTCGGGGCCAGACCACAGGCCGCGGAGAAGGCCGTGAAAAGAATCACGGAGCCGAGATAGAAGTTGCGGCGCCCGAGCACGGAGGAGATCCAGCCGCTGATGGGAAGAATGATGGCGTTTGCCACCAGATAGGTGGTCAGCACCCAGGTGCTTTCGTCCTGCGAGGCAGAAAGCGAGCCAGCGATATGCGGCAGGGCTACGTTGGCAATGGAGGTATCGAGCACCTCCATGAAGGTGCCCATGGTGACGACCAGCGCAATGATCCATGGATTGAACGATGGCGCGGGGTCTGGCTTTGTCTCCAACGGAACGCCGGGTTCAAACTCGGTGGCGGAGGTGCTGAGCTCGGCTTCAGCTGCGTAAATTTCTTCTTCTGCGCTCATGGACTCAAACAGACGGGGGTGACGGACGACAAGGCCCAGGGTGATTCGTTGGCTTGACGCAAGGGCAAGCGGAGGGAGTGAAGCGCGAAGAGACGTCGTTGGAGGGCGCGTTTGAAGCAGGGGGGAGCCGTCAAAGCAGGCAATCACCCTGGAAGACACGCTAAAGGAGGAACAACAATCTAGGCTTCTCCCGTTATAGATGCACGAGGGAGGGCGCCGGTCGCGAAAGACGTGATGGCGTGGCCGCAAGGGCGCTGCGGAGAGCGTTGTCTGGCTGGGCAAATGGGTGGAGCGGGCAAACGGGTGCAGCAATGGATGCCTTCGCAAAGAGAGTTTGCGTTGTGAAATGCGACGTATTGCCGGAGGTACATGGCAGAAGCTACAAGGGGTTGCCGTCTACAATGAAGACGTGAAAACGGCACAAATCAGGAGAGACGTTCAGGGCGAAGTGTTCTGGAATGAGCGCACCGTTGCGCGGTTTCTGTTTGTGCTTCCTGCCCGGGGAGGCTTGTTCTTCTCACCGATTGCGCCACGATCACGGGTGCGCGCGGCGGTAGGGCAAACGGTGCAGGAGGATCGGCCGCGCGGGTGCAGCCGCTCTCGTTTACCCAGGAAAAGATATGCGCTGCAACGCGGGTGGCGTGCTGCGCGTGCGGATTCCCTTTGATCTGGATGGAGGTGTGCTTCGTGCACAGGTCCTTGTCGTTTGTGTCTTTGTCGTTTGTATCTTTCTTTACCTGCGTTGTGTTCGCGGGTGCGCAGGCAACCGCACCACCGGCTCCTCAGCCTGTGCAGTTGCCGATCACGATTACGGCCGCAGCGGCTCCGGGAGGACCGGTTCCGCTGTCGCTGGCGCAGGTGTTGGAGCTTTCGCATCGAGCCAATCCCTCGCTGCTCTCGGCGGCTCAGCATCTTGCGGCGGTGAAGGCGGGAGAGACGACGGCGGGTCTGCGTCAGAATCCGACCGCCGTTCTTGGCGGACAGATGCTGACCCTGAGTCCAAGCGACCCCAATGGTCCTGACTTCTATCAGGCAGGCGTGCAGCGCCTTTTCGAGCGCGGGAACAAACGGGGCCTGCGGTTGGAAAATGCGCGTTCAACGACGTTGCTGACCAGCGAGCAGTTGGCCGATCAGCAGCGTCAGAATGATCTGGCCGTACGGCAGGCGTTTTCTCGCATGTTGTATGCGCAGGCAGCGCTCGGGATTTCGCAGCAAAACCTGGAGGGCTACCAGAAGACGGTTGACCTGATGAAGGTGCGGCTGAACGCGGGCGATATCGACCAGACGGACTTTGATCGCGTGGAGTTGCAGCTGGTTGGGTTCCAGAGTGATCTGGATAATGCACATCTGACGTTGCAGCAGGGCAGCATCGCGCTGCAGTCGCTGCTGGGGATCGCGTCGCCGTCTGAGAGCTTTGCGATTACGGGCACGCTGCATCCCTCACCGGTGGCGTACTCCCAGGAGGAGCTGCGGACGCTGGCGCTGGCGAATCGTCCTGACCTGAAGGCTGCGCAGGCGCAGATGGAAGCCAATACCTCGGCTTTGAAGCTCGCGCAGGCGAATGGAACGGCGGATCCGACGGTGGAGGCTGAGTACGAACGCAGCGGTAATGCCAACACGATGGGCGGAAGCATCAACATCCCTCTGCGGCTCTTTGATCGCAATCAGGGAGAGAAGGAACGTGCACGCTATGAGCTGGAGAGCAGCCGCCTGGCCATTACCGCTGCACGAAATCAGGTGCTCTCGGATGTGGACAGCGCCTGGGCCGGTTATCAGACCGCGCTGGTGCAGGATGGCCGTTACCGCGACAAGTATCTGGCCGAAGCCGCGCACGTCCGCGACAATCTTGAGTTTAGCTATCGGCACGGAAACGCAACGCTGCTGGATTATCTGAGCGCGCTTTCTGACTATCGGCAGGTAAACCTTGCTGCCCTGAACGCCAACCTGCAACTGCTGCTTGCCGTTGAACAGCTTGCTACCGCCGCACATACGGAGATGGCTCCATGAAGGTTCTTTTCAAATCACTAGGGATTGCTGGATTGGCTTCCGCCGTTACACTGAGCGGCTGCAAGCACCAACCGGCCAAAGAAGATGCGGTTGAACAGCCGACGAAAAATATCCAGGTTTCCGCGGTGCATGTGCAGTCCGTGGATGATTCGCTGAACCTTCCGGGACGCGTGGAAGCGGATCCTGACAAACTAGTGCACATCTATGCGCCGCTGAGCGGGCGTTTGCTGAACATGACCCTGGTGCCGGGCCAGGAGGTTCGCAAGGGCCAGGTCGTGGCAACGTTGCAGAGCGGCGATGTGGCGCAGGCTCGCTCGGACTTTGAGAAGGCGAAGATCGAAACGATTCGTGCTGATCATGCGCTTGAGCGCGGCAAGTTGCTGGCTTCGCATGAGGTGATGTCGCAGTCCGATCTGCAGGAGTTGCAGGCCACGGACGAGTCTGCGCACGCCGAACAGGAGCGTGCCCGTCAGCGCGTGCATGAGCTCGGCTTCTCGGAGAACGGAACTTCGGATATTGCACCGGTTACTTCTCCGATCACGGGCACGGTGCTGGATATCGGTACAGCGTCCGGAGAGATGCAGCGCTCGCTGGAGACGACCAACGGCATTGCTACGGTAGCCAATCTGGATCAGGTTTGGGTGACGGGCGACGTCTACGAACAGGATCTGCACAGGATTCATCTGCATGACGCCGTGACGATCAGCTTTAGCGCGTATCCGGGGCAGAGCTTTACGGGCACGGTGGCAAACGTGGGTGACTCCTTCGATCCTTCCACGCACGCGGTGAAGGTGCGTGTCGTTCTGTCGAACCCGGGGCACAAGCTGAAGCCTTCCATGTTTGCCACGCTGAAGGTCGCTCAGCCCGTGCAGCAGAAGATCATGCTGCCGGTTGCGGCTGTTCTGCATGATGGCGATCAGACGGTGGTCTATGTTCCGTCGGGCGATGGAAAGTATGTGACGCACCCGGTTACGGTGGGTGCCACGACCGGCGACCATATTGAGATCACTTCAGGCCTGAAGGATGGCGATCAGGTTGTCACGCAGGGCGCAGCCTTTCTGCGCGAGCCCTCAGGAGACTAACTCGTGAACGCACTGCTGCAGACCTTTCTTCGTTATCGGGTGGTGTTGCTGATTCTTCTTGTCGCTGGACTGGCGGCTGGAGTCTTCGGCGCCCTGAAGCTGGATATTGAAGCGTACCCTGATCCCTCTCCTCCTCTGGTAGAGATCATTACGCAAAACCCATCTTGGTCTGCTGAAGAAATGGAGCAGCAGGTTACCGCTCCCATTGAGATGACGCTGAATGGCACGCCTGCGCTGGAGCAGGTACGCTCCATCAGCATCTTCGGCCTGAGCGACGTGAAGCTGTACTTCCGCTTTTCGAGCGATCTGTTTCACGACCGCCAGGAAGTGCTGGATCGCCTGCAGACGTTGCAGCTACCCAACGGATTGCAGCCACAGCTTTCGCCGTGGTCGCCGATCGGAGAGATCTACCGCTATCAGCTCACCGGCCCTTACTCGCTGAACGATCTGAAGGCGACGCAGGACTGGCTGGTACGTCGTGAGCTGAAGCAGGTTCCGGGCATCATTGACATCACCACCTTTGGTGGCACGACCAAGCAGTACCAGATCGAGCCTGATCCAGCGAAGCTGCTGGCCTATGGTGTGACGTTGCCGCAAGTGATTAGCGCGGTGCAGAACAGCAACGCGAACGCAGGCGGCAACTACATGACAATGGGCGAGCAGAATATCAATGTTCGCTCGATCGGGCTGTTGTCGAGCCTGAGCGATATTGGCAATGTCGTTGTCGCGTCCAAAAACGGTACGCCGGTGCTGGTCCGCGATGTGGCGCAGGTGAAGGAAGGCTATCAGCCGCGTCTGGGCAAGATCGGCCGCAATGACCAGAAGGACATTGTGGAAGGCATTGTTTTGCTTCAAAAGGGCGAGGAAAGCTTGCCTGCTCTGAGCGGGCTCAAAAAGAAGCTAGATGATCTGAACAATGGCACGCTGTTGCCGCCGGGCATGCACATCAGCACGATCTATGACCGCACGCATCTGATCGATCAGACAACGCATACGGTCAAGCATGTCATCATCACCGGTCTGGCACTGGTGACTCTGATTTTGCTGCTGATGCTGGGCGATGTACGCACTACGCTGATTGCTGCGGCGACCATTCCGTTCGCGGTACTGTTTGCCTTCTCGATGATGGTGCTTACGGGGCGCTCAGCCAACCTGATCTCGATTGGGGCAATTGACTTCGGCATTCTTGTCGATGCGTCAATCGTGGTGCTGGAGAACGTCTTCCGGCGTCTCTCCCGCCGTAAGCCGGGTGAGGAAGCTGGGCCCGCCATCATTCGCGGTGTTGGAGATGCAGCGCGTCCCGTACTCTTTTCCACGTTGATTATTCTGGTGGCGTTCATCCCCTTGTTCACCATGCAGGGCGTACCGGGCAAGATCTTTTCCCCGATGTCGGAGACCTATGGCTTTGCGCTCATCGGTGCGTTGATCTTTGCGGTGGTCTTTGCTCCGGTGTTGAGCGATGTGCTGGCACCGAAGGCGGCTGCAGCGAATGAAAGCAGCTCGCCGGCCCAGGAAGGAACTCCGCTCAGCCGCTTCTTTGCACGCCACTACAAGCGCATGCTGGATTTCACGCTGCAACACTCCAGCGTGGTTTGGATCACGGCAGCAGTGGGCATTGTGGCTGCGGGGCTTATTTTCTCCTTCGCTATCGGTGGGGAATTTATGCCGCCTTTGGAAGAAGGCAACATGTGGATTCGTGCCACGTTGCCGCAGGATATTTCGTTTGAAAAAGCGGCAGGATTTTCCGATCAGATTCGTGACGAGATTCGCGCTTTCCCCGAGGTAACGCAGGTGGTCTCTCAGGTCGGCCGGCCGGATGACGGTACGGACGTGACGACCTTCAACAACGTTGAGTTTGGCGTCAACCTGAAGCCTGTCGATCAGTGGCCTGCGGAGACGCATGGCGATAAGGATGTGCTGATCGAGCAGATGCAGAAGCGCTTTGCGAAGTATCCGGGAACGGTCTTCGGCTTCTCGCAGACGATTCAGGACAACGTGGAAGAGGCGATGAGCGGCGTCAAGGGTGAGAACTCGGTGAAGCTCTTCGGTGACGACCTCGGTGAGTTGACGCGTGTTGCGGACCAGATGGTGAGCGTGATGAGCACGGTGCCGGGTGTGGCCGATGCGGGTGTCTTCAAGGTCAACGGTCAGCCAAACCTGGTGATTCGCCTGAATCGTGCCAGTGCAGCGCGCTATGGGATTGCTCCGGCGGATGTGAATGCTGCTATTCAGGCCGCGGTCGGGGGCGCGGCTATCTCCGAGATGGTTGAAGGGGATCGTCGTTTTGACATCACCGTGCGTTACCCCGATGCGGATCGCAACGATCCGGATGCGGTTGGCAGGATACAGTTGCCGACGCCGGATGGTGGGCGTGTTTCTTTATCGCAGGTTGCCGATATCGGTGTTCATGAAGGCAGCTTCATGATCTACCGCGAAGGTGGGCGTCGCTACATCCCCATCAAGTTCAGCGTGCGCGGACGTGATCTTGCCGCAACGATTGAAGATCTGCAGCACCAGCTGAAGAAAAAGGTAGCTATGCCCGCGGGATACACCTACACCTGGGCTGGTGAGTTTGATTCTCTGCGGAAGGAGCAGCAGCGCCTGGCGGTTGTCATCCCAATCAGTCTGGTGGTGATTTTCATCCTGCTGTATCTGCAGTTCCAGCGTTGGACGGATGCCATCATTGTCCTGATCTCGCTCCCGTTCTGCGCAATTGGCGGCATTCTTGCACTGCTGATCACGCATACGGCGTTCAGCATCTCGGCGGCGGTGGGCTTTACCTCGCTTACCGGCGTGGCGACGCTGGCGCTTGTGGTCTTCCTGAGCGGCATTCGTCAGCATCAGCGCAATCATCCTGGGCCGGGCGCACTACGTGAAGGTGCTCTGGATGAGCTGCGTCCTGTCCTCATGGCGTGCATGTCCGCAGGGTTGGGGTTGCTGCCGGCGGCCATCATGAACGGCATCGGCGCTCAGGCGCAGCAGCCGCTGGCGCGCGTGGTGGTGGGTGGCATGGTCACGACGGTGCTGGCGGTGGTCTTTCTCGTGCCGGAGCTCGTGCAGCGCCTCCCGAAGTTGTCGAGTGAGGAAGAAAACACAACGCACTAAACGTTCAGCACACAAGAAAAATGTGGGGAGCATCTGTCGAACAAGACGATGCTCCCCGTTTTTTCTTGAAGCGGTTGAAGGTGTTTCAGGATCGGGTGGCGCGCAGCTTGCGCGCCGGAGCGCTGGATTCACGCACCACCAGGGTCGGTTCGTGGACCACGCAGCTGGGCTGCTTCTGTTCCGGATGCTGCAAGGTGCGGATCAGCATCTCGGCTGCTGAGTGTCCCATCTGCCAGAGAGGCTGCTGCACGGTGGTGAGGCTCGGAGAGAAGAAGCTGGCGTGAGCGATATTGTCAAAGCCGATGACGGAGATGTCTTCGGGAACACGCAGGCCTGCGTCGCGCACGGCACGAATCGCGCCCATGGCTGCGGTGTCATTGAAGCAGACGATGGCGGTGAAATTTCGCGTTTTACGCAGCAGAGTTGTGACGGGATCGTAGCCGATATCTGGTGTCCAGCGGGTGCTGTCGAGTGTAATTTGCAGCTCTGGATACATGGGGAGATGATGCGCTTTCATGCTCGCGGCGAAGGCCTTGCGGCGAAGGATTGTGTCTTGTGACCAACTCTGTCCGTGCAGAAAGGCGATGCGCTTGTGGCCTAGCTGATGCAGGTGCTCGACCACGATCTGCGCGGCTCTCTGGTGGTTGAGTATGACGGTGGGCGGCGCTCCTTTGCGATGCGAACCGGAGATGGACACTACCGGAAGCGTGCAATCGGGCGGAGGGTCGCTGTTGAGCAGCAGAAGGCCATCCACGCCGCGCTCCTCAAGCATCTGCGGATAGCGTTTTAGTAGCTCCGGCTTCCAGTAATGCGAGACGGTGAAGTAGAAGTAACCGGCGTTGAGCAGGTAGCTTTCCGCCCCGGACATCAGCAAGGTGAAGTAGCCATCCGAAAACTCGGGCACGATGATGCCGATGGACATGGACTCACTGCGACGCAGCGAGCGGGCCATGTGATGCGCCCGATAGCCCAGCCGCTTTGCTGCCTGCTGTATACGCTTTCTCGTCTTTTCCGGGATAGCTTCGGCTGCCTGTGAGCCGCTCATGACAACCGAAACAGTCGTTTTGGAGAGGCCGAGATGCTGTGCCAGATCTCGTAAGGTGATGCGTCCCGAAGGTGTGGAGGTCTTCATGCGAAGACTGTTCTATCACGTTTTTGTTTTTCTCGAAGTTGTTGCTTGACAGTCTCAATGCAACCGGCATAGGTTGTTGGGCGCTCACAGAACCGGTTCCGTAACAGAATCGGTTCTGTTGGTTTCGCGAACGAGCGGCCCTGGCCGTCTTGGTTTGCTTTCTGGGAGGCAGGGAATGAAGTCTCAAGTACGGCACGGTTTACGCCTATTCGTTTGGATGGCGTTCTTTTTTGTAACTCTGGGAGCATACGCGCAGCGTGATCGCGGGTCGATTACAGGTCTCGTCAAGGACCCCTCGGGGGCTTTGATGGAAGGGGTTGCCATTACGGTGACCGATACGGCTACGCAGGTCAAGAGCCAGGCCACGACCGACAACACTGGCTTCTACCGCGTGTTCAACCTGCCGATCGGCAACTACACCGTCGAAATGACGAAGGAAGGGTTTCGGCCTTACTCGCAGACCGGCATTGTGCTTGTGGTGAGCCAGGTGGCGAAGATCGACGTCACCATGCAGGTGGGGTCGCAAAACGAAGTGGTTCAGGTGACCACAACGCAGCCGTTGCTGCAGACCGAAGAAGCGAAGATGGAGGTTACGCTGGACAACAAGACGGTGACGGATATGCCGCTGTCGATCCAGGGTGGGCGCTCGCTTTCGACATTTATGTTCAGCTACATGCCGGGTGTTGAGGGAACGGACTACAGTTCGCACATCAACGGCAGCCCGGCTATGACCAAGGAGGTCATGATCGACGGCACCTCTGCGGTTTCGCAGCTTGGCGGGTATCTCAGCGAATCGCAGCCTCCTATGGAGGCCGTGGATCAGTTTCAGGTGGACACCGCAGGCATTCGCGCAACCGATGGGCGTACCGGCGGCGGCGTTTTCAAGTATGAGATGAAGTCCGGTACGAACGCACTGCACGGCGCGGTTTTTGGCTTTCTGCGCAACGCAGATTTCGACGCCAATAGCTGGATCAATAAGTACACCTATGGCCCAAGTTATCCGCGCCCGGGCGATAGCATGTCGCAGTGGGGGCTGGGTGTCGGAGGTCCTCTGATTAAAGACAAGCTCTTTTGGTACGGTGCTTACGAGCGCTACATGTATGCCAACTTTGGCCGGGGTGGTTTCAGCGGCATTGTGCCGAACAATGATTTTTTGAGCGGTGATCTTAGCTCACTGCTGGATACCACGAAGGTGCTCGGTACTGATGGTGCGGGCAACACAATCTATCAGGGCGCTATCTTTGATCCGCTTACCGGGAATGTTTTCCTGAACAACCAGATTCCGACGGACCGGTTCAGCGCGGTATCGAAAAATATCGTCAAGCTGTACCAGCAGTACTACCAGCCGGTAGTGAACCCTGCTGGAGGTCCGCTCAACAATTCGATGCCGGGGCAAACGCTCCCATGGCAACACATCAATCTGGTGAGTGGCAAGATCGACTACAACCTAAGTGAGCATAACCGCTTTAATGGGTCGTACATCTACAACAGCAGCCCGCGCATTCTGGCGGATCAGGGTGGTATCTGGAGCTATAACGCCGCTGATGGTGGGCCGATGGCGAACGCATATAACCACTTTGTCCATGCACCTTCTGCGCGTATGGCCTGGTTTTATAACGCGAATGATCATGTGCTGAATACGCTGCGTTTCACCTTCAACCGTTTCTATAACCCGAGCAAAGCCATCTCAGGATCCGAGGGGTGGGATAACCAGCTTGGTTTGGGAAGCTTCGGATCGGGTAATTTCCCGAAGGTCTCCTTCAGCGGTGTGAACTACGACACGAACTACAACATGAGCTCGCTTGGCAGTCAGTTCAACGACTTCTATGCGGCCAACACCTTCATCGTGAACGATGACGCGAACTGGGTTGTGGGCCGTAACACCATCGCTTTCGGTGTGGAGTTTCGCGCGCAACAATTCAATAGTCACGCGGATCAGGGGGTGCTGAACGTGGCGTTTGACGAGGCGCAGACGGGCGATCCTACGGCGGCTTATGCAAAACAGGTAGGGCATCCCTTTGCCAGCTTCCTGCTGGGAGCAACCAACAATGCAAACGTAGGCCAACCCAATTGGCTGTACGGCAGGCGCAAGACCTTTTCTGCCTATGTTTCCGACGACATCAAGGTGAACTCGAAATTTACGGTGAACCTGGATCTGCGCTGGGATTGGAACTCGCCGTATAAGGAGAAGAACGGTCACTGGTCGAGCTTCAATCCTTCTGCGCCGAACTCTGTCACGGGGGTTCCAGGAGCCCTTACGTTCCTGACGAGCGGCAGCCAGTCGTATACGAATCGTCAGATCTGGACGAACTTTGCTCCGCATGTAGGTGCGGCGTATCAGGTGACGCCAAGGACGGTGCTGCGTGGATCGTTCTCGATCTTCTACACGCCGCTGAATCTGAACTCGTGGGGCGCGATCCCGTACAGCTTTGATCCTGGTTATGTTGTTTCGAATCAAATTCAGCCGACCGGGCAGCGTATTTCCAAGTGGGAAAACTGGGACGACTCCTACAACAACTACTCGACGGTGACCAATGGGGTGAAGAATCCGGCGTACACGCAGTGGGGTATGGTGCAGATTGATCCCCGGATGTTGATTCCCGGCAACACGCAGCAGATTATGGCCGGCGTACAACAGAATCTTGGAGCCCACTGGGTTGGTTCGGTGGACTATATCGGAAACCACAGCTACCACCTGCAAACGAGCGTGTTGTCGGGCAATCAGCCGTCGGTGGCGGCGTATCAGGCGCTGGCAAAGCGCGGCACGCAGTACTCCTGGGTAAGCGACCAGGCCTCGGCGGATGCTGCGGGTGTTCCGTATCCGTATGCGGGATTTGCGGGCAGTGCGTATATGGCCATTACGCCGAGTCCCCTGGTGGCAACCTCCTACGGTCCTCTGTTCGTGGTGGGTTCACCGGTGGGCAACGCGGATTATCAGTCCATGCAAATCATGATCAAGCGCACAGGGACGCGTGGGCTTTCGATGATGGCAAGCTATGTGCTTTCCGCTACACATGGCGATACGGATAACAACTTCCAGGAACTCTGGTGGACCGGTTCCATCCAGAATATTTACGATCGCGAGCGCGAGCGCCACACAATCGCTTCTTTTGATCAGAAGCATATTGTGAAGGGGTACGTGAGCTACATTCTGCCGTTTGGCCGCGGACGCCAGTTCTTCGGCGGCTCGAACCGGCTTGTCGATAGCCTGATTAATAACTGGATGCTGAACGGTGACTTCCACTATGCGTCAGGTGCACCACTGCAGGTGCTTTCCAGCAACTACTATCCAGGGTTCAACTCGGTGTATATCAACCTGGTGAAGGGCTGCAAGACCACGACCGGGAAGAAGGGCATCGGTGAGATGTACCTGAACACCGCATGCTTCCAGAATCCGGTGGCGGCGGACGGAGAGCTAGGAAACGGGGGCAACTACCTTGCCGGCACGCGCGGGATCGGTCTTGCTACCGAAGATCTTGGCGTGATCAAGGGAATTGACCTGAGTCCGAGCGGAAGAGTGAAGATGCAGCTTCGTGCCGACTTCTTCAACATCTTCAACCGCCGTGGTCTGGGAACGATTAATACCAGCATCGCAAGCGATGGCTTCGGCAAGGTCACTGGAGCTGGAAACCCTGCGAATCGTACCGGACAGGTTGGTGCCCGTATTACCTTCTAGCGAATCAGTAACCGGCGGGCTCTGCGTGGATCGCGGAGCCCACTCTGTGTTGTCGGCACGAGTTGTGACGGAGGAGGGGAGATGATGCGCGGAATATGTTCCTTGATGCTGGCATCCTGCTTTGCGGCAACGGTTGTTGCTTCTGCAGCACAGCCGCCGCAGAAGCACTGGGTGTTGACCTGGAGCGATGAGTTTAATGGGCCCGATGGCTCGCAGCCTGATCCTGCAAAGTGGGAGTTTGTTGTTTCAGGCAACGGCTTTGGGAATCAGGAGTTGGAGTACTACACCGCTCGACCGGAGAACGCGCATCTGGAGCACGGCAACCTGGTGATCAGCGCGAGCAAAGAGCCGTTTACCGGAGCCGACGGTGTTTCACGCGAGTATACGTCGGCGCGTTTGCAGACCAAAGGCCGGTTTGAGCAGCGGTATGGGCGCTTTGAAGCCCGGATGAAGATTCCGCATGGACAGGGCGTTTGGCCGGCGTTCTGGATGCTGGGAGCGGATATCGACACAAAGCACTGGCCGGAGTGTGGCGAGCTGGATGTGATGGAGAACATCGGCCGTGAGCCCGGCAAGGTGCATGGAAGCCTGCACGGCCCGCGCTACTCCGGGGATAGCCCTTTGACCGGAGCGTATACGTTGCCCGATCACGGCGTATTTGCGGATGCGTTTCATGTGTTTGCCGTTGAGTGGGAGCCGGAACAGATCCGCTTCTATGTCGACGGCCATCTTTTTGAGACGCAGACCCCGGATAGTATTCCGGGCGATAAGCAATGGGTCTTTGATCACCCTTTCTTTCTGTTGCTCAACTTTGCGGTCGGGGGAGCATGGCCGGGAAACCCTGACCAGAGCACGCTGTTTCCCCAGAGCATGCTGGTGGATTATGTACGGGCCTATCGAGCGCGCTAACGGCAAAAGCCGCTCTCTGCTACAGTCGATTTGTCGGAGGGAGGTGGCTGTTGCGCCTCCTGTTTTGGCCCGGAACTGAACTTCGGGTTTGACTTGGTTTGTCTTGAACGCGTATATAAGGCGTCGACTTATTCGTACGAGGATCCCCTACATGAACGCTTCGAAGTTTCTTGCACCGCTCATGCTCGCAGCTGCATCGGTAAACGCTTTCTCGCAAAGCCCGGTGACCCTTACGGTGGAAACGCACCAGAATGTTGCGCAGATTAATCCAGGCATGTACGGCCTGATGACGGAAGAAATCAATCACTCGTATGACGGTGGTCTGTACGCCGAAATGGTGCGCAATCGCACGCTGGACAAGAGCTGGGCCGGTTTTGAGTACTGGAACCTGGTGGAGTTGGGAACGGGCCGGGCCGAGATGGACGGCAGCGACGATGGTCCAAGCAAGGCGTTGCCCAAGAGCATGAAGGTCGTGATCACCAGCGCGTCTGCAAAGAACGAAGCAGGGATCGCTAACGGTGGCTGGTGGGGGATGGATGTGCGTCCGTCGACGACCTATACGGGATCGTTTTATGCCAAGCCGGAAGGCATTACGGAAGCGCATGTTTCGTTGATCTCTGATGACACAGGCGCGACGCTGGCAGAGGCGAAGGTTCCTTTGGATGGCGCGGCGTGGAAGCAGTACACCTACAGCCTGAAAACAGACGCGAAGGTGAAGGCTGGCAAGGCAAATCATCTGATCATTACTTTTGCTCAGCCGGGATCGATTCAGCTGCAGTTGATTTCGCTTTTTCCGCCCACGTATCGCAACCGTGCGAACGGCAACCGCGAAGATCTGATGAAGCTGATGGCCGCGATGAGTCCGCACTTCCTGCGCCTACCGGGCGGCAACTACCTGGAAGGCGACACCATCAAGGAGCGCTTCAACTGGCGCGAGACGGTAGGTCCGCTGGTCGATCGCCCCACGCATCGCAGTCCGTGGAATTACCAGTCCAGCGATGGCATGGGGCTGCTGGAGATGCTGGAGTGGTGCGAGGATCTGAAGATTGAACCGCTGCTGGCCGTTTACGGTGGCTACTCGCTCAAGGGCGAGTTGGTGGTGGGCGATGATCTGAAGCCGTTCATCCAGGAAGATCTGGATGAGATCGAGTATGCGACCGGCGCCACAAGCACCAAGTACGGCGCAATGCGCGCTCGCGATGGTCATCCGGCTCCGTTCCACATTCAGTACATCGAGATTGGCAACGAGGACTTCTTCGACAAGAAGCCGACCTATGACGAACGCTTTTCGCAGATCGCAGCCGCGATTCGTGAGAAGTATCCCAACCAGTTCAAGCTGATTGCGACCACGCCGGTCAAGAAGGGCGACCCGGACTTTGTGGACGACCACTTCTACAAGACACCGGAAGAGTTCTTTGCCATGGTGCACCACTATGACAACGCTGATCGTAAGGGACCGAAGATCTTTGTCGGCGAATGGGCGACGCGCATCGGCGATACGACCCCGAACTTTGCCGGGGCCCTGGGCGACGCAGCCTGGATGACGGGCATGGAGCGGAATGCCGATCTGGTGCAGCTGGCCAGCTACGCACCGCTGCTGACCAACGTGAACCCGGATGGTATGCAGTGGAGCCCGAACCTGATCGGTTACGATGCGTCACGCTCGTACGGGTCCCCGAGTTATTGGGTGCAGGTACTGTTTGATAGCCACCTTGGGGATCATGTGGTGAAGTCGGCGGCAGATCACGAGGAGGGACTTTTCTTCTGGTCCACCACGATCTCGACGGCGGAGAAGACGCTGCACGTAAAGCTGGTGAACGCCTCAGATCGTCCGCAGCCCGTATCGCTCAAGATTGATGGAGTTCGTCCGGGGAAGGCGAAGGTCGAGACCCTGCATGCGGCTTCTCGCTGGGCAACGAATACGATCGATACGCCGAATGCGATTGTTCCCACGGAATCCACCCTGGCGGTTAGCGGGGATTCTCTCAAACTGACCCTGCCGGGAAATACGGTGCAGGTAATCGACGTCCCGGTGCAGTAGTCCAAGGGCAGGGTGCTCTGGCAGGCACTTTGTTCGGGTTTCTCCTGAGAGCTTCTTCGCCGGTTGAATCCGCGGGAGGCTTTCAGGAGGGGCCGCAACAAAGGAGAGAGCGCCGAATCTGCTGATTGTCAGGAAAGGACTTACAGAGACCTGCGGCCTGTAAGCGCACGACTCGTTTTGACAAGCGTCCTACCGATTCCATACCCTTTTCAACCGTGTAATGGGTTCCATTTTTGCGGAACGTGAAGGATGCGGGGGCGACCGTGACGGGTGTAGTTGAGTTGAGGACGGAAGGCGGGGTGGGGGCGAAGCCTTCAGCACACCGTACGTCACACCAGTTGCCGGAAACTTCGAAGGGATTGAGCACGACAAGGGAGAAGGCGGGAAAACCTTTTCTTAAGCGTGTCAGGCCGCTCTTTCAACCGTACGCAAGCAGGGATTAGCAAGATAAGCGCCGGACGATTCCAGGCAGGATGCAGGGCGAATCCGTCGAACGAGAAAGCGGTGAACAAGATATGGCGATGGCAGTTCAAAGTTCCACTTACAGCGCTCCGGCAGGCTCCTCGGACCAGAATCGTGGTGCGTTAGCCGTAGTGACGACCCTGTTCTTTATGTGGGGTTTCTGCACCGTTTTGAACGATGCTCTGATTCCGCACCTGCAGTCCATCTTTGCTTTGACGTATTTGAAGGCGTCGCTGATTCAGCTGGCGTTCTTTGGTTCCTACTTCCTGTTTGCGATGCCAGCGGGCAAGCTGGTGGAGGCGATCGGCTACCAGCGCACGATGGTGGTGGGCCTGATTGCGATGAGCGCAGGCGCACTGTTGTTTGTGCCTGCTGCGACGACTGCGCAGTACGCCTACTTCCTGGCCGCTCAGGTGGTGCTGGCTGCCGGCGTAACGATTCTGCAGGTTTCGGCAAATCCGTATGTGACCATTCTTGGTTCGCCGGAGACGGCCTCAAGCCGATTGAATCTGACGCAGGCGTTCAATACGCT
The DNA here is from genome assembly GCA_028283625.1 of Acidobacteriaceae bacterium. Lineage (GTDB taxonomy): Bacteria > Acidobacteriota > Terriglobia > Terriglobales > Acidobacteriaceae > Granulicella. The sequence continues at coordinate 227,650 of JAPWKG010000007.1, forward strand.
GGGCGACACGGTGGCTCCGTACGTAGGCAGTGTTCTGCTGCTGGGTGGTGAAAAAGCGGTTACGGCTCCTGAGAGCGGTCCGGCTTTGACGGCGTTCCGTATCCACCAGGCGGCTTCGGTCAAGATGCCTTACGTTTCGATTGCGGGCATGCTGCTTCTGCTGGCGCTCGCGATTGCGGTGTACCGCTTCCCACGTCTGGAGATTACGCGCGACTTCCGCCCGGCAAGCTATGGCGAAGGCAATGACAGCATTTGGAAGCATCCGCACCTGTTGCTCGGCGCGTTGGCCTGCTTTATCTATGTGGGTGCTGAGGTTTCGATCGGCAGCTTCCTGGCCAAGTACCTGGCAGACCCCACGATCGGCCACATGACGCTGCAGACGGCGGCGAAGTTTGTGACGATTTACTGGGCCGGCATGATGGTTGGTCGCTTCGTTGGCTCGGCTGTGATGCAGCGCATTGCACCGAATCGCCTGCTGGCGCTGGTTGGTGTTGGCGCAGCGGTGATGACGCTGCTCTCCTTCTTTGGCACAGGCCACTTTGCGATGTGGACGATTCTTTCGGTTGGCCTGTTCAACTCCATCATGTTCCCGACGATCTTTACTCTGGCGGTGGCCGAGCTTGGTCCGCTGACCGGTCGTGGTTCGGGTCTCGTGGTGCAGGCGATTGTGGGCGGTGCGGTGTTTCCGGTAATGATGGGGCATCTGGCGGATGCGTACAGCATTCATCGCGCGATGTTCCTGCCGTTCCTTTGCTACCTGTACATCATTTACTACGGCATCAGCGGTTATCGCATCTCCACCAAGGAGCTGCAGAGCCATATTGAAGCAGCGTAAAGACAAGAGGCACAGCGCCGGGTTTTGGCCCGGCGCTTTCAATTGAGGAGAATCTCGATGTTGAAGAAGACGGTAGCAGCAGCGATTCTGATGTCAGCGGCGATGGCGCATGCTGGAGTCAAGAAAACTTCGTGGGGCAAAATGCCGGACGGCACGCCGGTGGAGCTGTATACGCTGGACGATGGTGTATTGAAGGTGAAGATTACGAACTTCGGCGCTCATCTGGTGAGCGTGGAAGCGCCGGATCGCAATGGCAAGAAGGCCGATGTCGTGCTGGGATACAAGGATCTTGCCGGCTACCTGTCTGACGATGACACCTATGTCGGCGCCGTGGTGGGGCGCTATGGCAATCGCATTGCAAAGGGTACCTTCAGCCTCGATGGCGAAACCTACCATGTGCCGCTGAACGATCACGGCAATGCGCTTCACGGCGGCACAGTGGGCTTCGATCGCAAGGTATGGACCGGCAAGGTGCTGCCTGATGGTGTGGAGCTGACGCTGGTGAGCCCGGATGGTGACATGGGGTTTCCCGGCGCCTTGACCGCGCACATCCGCTACACCCTGCATGGCGACCGGCTGCAGCTTGAGTACAGCGCAACCACGACCAAGCCAACGGTGCTGAACCTGACCAGCCATGCGTATTACAACCTGGCGGGTGAAGGAAACGGTAACGTGCTGGGGCAGAAGGTGACGATCAATGCGGATCGCTATACGCCGGTAAAGCCCGACCTGATCCCGACCGGTGAGTTGGCTCCGGTCGATGGAACTCCTTTGGACTTCCGCAAGAGCACGGCGATTGGTGAGCGTATTGACGTTGAGAACGACCAGCTGAAGATTGCGGGTGGTTACGATCACAACTACGTGCTGAACGGCTCAGGACTGCGCGAGGCCGTTGAGGTGGTGGACCCGGTGAGCGGACGTAAGCTCACGATTCACACCACGCAGCCGGGCGTGCAGTTTTACTCGGGGAACTTCCTGGCCGGAGCCCATACCGGACCCAGCGGCGTTGCGTATGGCAAGCACGCTGGCTTCTGCATGGAGACGCAGCATTTTCCGGATTCTCCCAACCAGCCGTCATTCCCTTCAACGGAGTTGAAGAGCGGTGAAACGCTGCATGAGACGACGGTCCTGGAGTTTAGCGTGGCGAAGTAGTTCGGGCGGAGTTTCCTCCGTCAGCACCGCCAACGGCGAGCCTCCGGGTTCGCCGTTGGTTTTTGGAGAAAGCGGATTTTCTGCTGCGCTACTACACTGGTAATGCATGTACACCGTTGCCGCCTACTACCGCTTTTTCCCGCTCGCTGATCCTCAGACGTTCGCAGACGAGCTGCGCGCCGCGTTTGCGGAGAGCGATCTGCTGGGCACGACGCTCATTGCGCCGGAAGGGATCAACGGTACGATGGCGGCCAGCGCAGAGACGATTGAGCGATTGCTGCACTTTTTGGGCGAGAAGACTGGGCTGACGCGCGAAGAGGTAAAGTTTGCCGCATCAGAGACCGCACCGTTTCGCCGCCAGAAGTTCAAGGTGAAGAAAGAGATCATTACCTTCCGGCACGCAACGGTCGATCCCTCGCAGCCGGGCCAGTATGTCGAGCCGCAGGTTTGGAATGAGCTGATGGCTGATCCGGAGGTCTTGCTGCTGGATACGCGCAACACCTACGAGACGGAGATCGGCACCTTTGACGGGGCGGTGACGCCGCCGTTGGAGAACTTTTCCGAGTTTGCCACCTATGTGCGTGAGCATCTCGATCCGGCAAAGCACCGCAAGGTAGCAATGTTTTGTACCGGCGGTATTCGCTGTGAGAAGGCTTCCGCGTTCATGCTGCAGGAGGGCTTCCCGGAGGTGTATCACCTGAAGGGCGGCATTCTTCGCTATCTGGAAGAGATGCCGGATGCGGAAAGCAAATGGCACGGAGGCTGCTATGTCTTCGACCAGCGTATCGCGGTGGACCATGGCGATTACAGCGATCCGGAAAAGAAAGCAGCCTCCTAGGCCGTATTACTTCCAGAGAGAGTTGAGCGTCCAGGTGCTAGTTTCTGCGCGCAGGGTTGCGTGTCCGCTACTGCGGAAGAGCTGAACGCGTGTGTAGGGTGAGGCTGGAAAGAGCAGGTTCGTCATGGCCAGCGTGCCGTTCTGCGCGAACACTTCCAGGGAAGAGCGATCGAGGACGAGGTGAAGATCGCGGCTGCGGGCAGGCTCGAGCGGCGCTTCGGTGCGTGCCGGAAAATCCTTATGGATTTCGATACTGCTGTGTGTGCGGTCAACGTAGAGATGATACTTCTGCTCGTCGAAGCCGACCTCGACCCAGTGATCGTTGTCGGAGTAAAAGCGCAGGCCGTAGAGACCGTCGGTTGCTCCGGTAAAGGTTGCGAGCATCTCCGTCGGTGTAGACAGATTGCCGGCGGAGAGCTGCATGCGTGTGCCGGAGAGCTGCAGCTTGCGGTGACGACCGCGTCCGCTGCGCAGACCGGTCAGGATGGGTTGCTGCGCAAGAGTGTCTCCGGTGGAGTCGTGTTGTAGTGAGAGTTCGCGCGGGAGCGTCATCTGCCCACGCCAGGGCGAGGTCGGCAGCTTATCGGCATACTGCCAGTTATCCATCCATCCCAGCAGCACAGGAGCTGCGTTTGCAGGCAGGTGGTTGTAGCTGATGGCGCAATAACTGTCCTTGCCGTAGTCGCTCCATCCGGTGCTATGCGGTCCGGGTTGCTGGGTGAAGGTGCGGCCGTCGAAGCTGCCCAGGAAGTACTGCTCCCCGGAGCCTCCCTGCAGGGCACCAGGATTGATGCCCACCTTCAATACCCAAAGGGAGTCGTGCTGGGCTGTGGCTGGCAAGTGGATGAGGTCCGGACACTCCCATTGCCCTCCGATGGCTCCGGAGGGGCCGAAGGTGGAGACCTCGGTCCAGTGTTTTAGATCAGCCGATTGATAGAAGACGACCTTGTGCTCGTTGGGGAGCGAGACGGCCATGAGCCATTGCTTTGCCTCGTCGTTCCAGGTCACGCTGGGATCGCGGAAGTCGGTCATCTCGCGGTCGAGCACGGGGTTGCCGTCGTAGAAGCTCCAGGTGCGGCCGCGGTCAAGACTGTAGGCGAGGCTTTGCGTCTCACGCTGATCATGCTCTCCGGTGCCTCGGTGGCTGGTGTAGACGGCAACCATGCAGGGTTGGCCGTTCTGGCAGAACCCGCTGGTGTTGTGCTCGTCGATGACGATGCTGCCGGTGAAGATCATCTCGCCGTCGTGCTCCGGGAGTGCGAGCGGAAGCTGCTTCCAGTGCACAAGGTCGGAGCTGACGGCGTGGCCCCAGCTCATATGTCCCCAGGTATCCCCGGAAGGGTTGTACTGGAAGAAGAGGTGATACTCGCCGTCGAAGAAGACAAGACCATTGGGGTCATTGGTCCAGTTTTTCTCAGGGGAGAAATGGACCTGAGGGCGATACGGCTCGTGATAGAGGGCCTCAGGCTGCTGCGCGAAGAGGGGCGCTGCGCAGCAAGCAGCGACCATGCTGCCGAGCAGGAGCGAACGATGCAGGAAGCTAAGCATGGAAGTAATCGCTTTCGATGGATTCAAGATTGCGCGCTCGGGTTTCAGGAAAGATCGTGAGCACGAGAAAGAACTGGAGCGCCATCATGAGTGCGAAGAAGTAGAACGGGATCGCATGAGAGTGTACTGCGACCAAGGGGAAGAGCAACGTAATGGCTGCGTTGAGCACCCAGTGCGTCAGGCTGCCGAGGCTCTGACCCGCCGCGCGGACGCTGGTGGGAAAAATCTCGCTGATATAAACCCACACCACCGCGCCCTGCGAGAACGCAAAAGAGGCGATAAAGAGAATGAGCATCCAGAGCAGCCATGTGGCGTGTTGCGAGGTCTGAAAAATGAGCGCGGTCGCACCAAGAGCCAGCGTTGTGCCAACGGAGCCGACAAGTAACAAAAAGCGACGGCCGAAGCGATCGATGTAGTTCATGGCGATAAGCGTGAACAGCAGGTTGGTGACGCCCACGATAACGGCCTGAATGTTGCCGGAGAGCTTGCTGAACCCTGCTGCGGCGAAGATGTCGTTCAGGTAATACAGAATCGCGTTGATGCCTGAGAGCTGATTGAAGGCCGCAATGCTGACGGCGAGGAAGACCGGCTTGCGGAGATGACGGTCCCAGAGGCGCTCCTGCGTGGTGTTGGCTTCAGAGCGCAGGGCAAATTGAATACGCGCAAACTCCTGTTCGGGGTTACTGCTGCCGATCTGTTGCAGGCAGCTCCGTGCTTCGTCGGTGCGGCCTTTGCTGAGAAGCCACCGTGGGCTTTCCGGAATGCTGAGCAGCATGGTGGAGAAGAGTGCGGCGGGCAACGCTGCGATACCAAACTTCCAGCGCCACTCCAGCGGGCCGAAGTGCATCATGGAAATCGCAAAGTTGGAAACATAAGCAAGCAGGATACCGAGCACGACATTGAGCTGAAACATACCGACCATGCGGCCGCGATACTCCGCAGGAGAGACTTCGGCAATATACATCGGTGCTACGACCGAGCAGCCTCCGATGCCAATACCGCCGATGATGCGGAAGATCAGGAATAGAGGCCAATTCCACGCCAGGGCGCACCCAAGCGCGGAAAGGATGTAGATCAGGCCGAGCAGCCGAAGGCTGGTGCGGCGGCCGAACCAGTTGCTGGGAATTGCAGCAAAGGCCGCACCGGGAATGGTGCCGAGCAACGCACTGGTGACGGTGAAGCCCAGCTGTGCGGGCGTAAGGTGAAAGACCTGCGTGATTGCGTCCGTCGTGCCTGCGATGACGGCGGTATCGAAACCAAAGAGTAAGCCGCCGAGGCCGGCGGTGATGCCAATTCTCCAGATGGATGCGCGCATGGGTGCGTTTGACTCCTAACTTTCCGCCATCTGGCGGTACTGGTCGGTGGTGATTTCAGGGATCGCGCCACGGCAGCTTGCGACGAAGCTGCCGAGCTGGTTGCCGAAGCGCAGCATCTTGGGTGCGGGCCATCCGAGGAGGAGCCCGTGCAGCAAGGCTGCAGAGAAGGCATCGCCTGCTCCAACGGTATCGGCTACCTGAACGGTCGGCGCATCTTCTTCGAAGAACTCATGTTCAAAAAGCAATGCCGCTCCTTGTGCTCCGCGCGTAACGCATATTGCCTCAAGCTGGAAGCGGTTGGCGAGTACACGACAGGCTTCCTGCTCGCTGGTGAAGGCGATGCCGCTCATGTGAAGTATGCGATGCAGCTCGGCCTGGTTCAGCTTGGCGAAGTGGGCTTGTTCCAGTAGGGCAACCACTACCTCGGGGGAGTCGAAGCCGTTGCGGAGGTTGAGGTCGTAAAAGCGGCGCGTGCCATGCAGCGAGGCGAAGAGCTGCTCGGTCGTGCTGCGCGTTACCGGAAAGCTTTGGGCGAGTGTGCCGTAGTACATCCATGCGGGTTTGTCGTGGACCAGCGTGGAGAGCAGACTCGGGGGAAGCGTGATCTCTTCGTACGCTACGCCGCGATGAATGTTGTAGCTCGGCTCCCCGTGGTGCAGGGTCACCTCGACGCGTCCGGTGGGGGTGTTGAGGCGACCGATGTACTCGGTCGGCAGGCCTAATTGCTCGATGCCTTGCATGGCTTTTTGCCCGGCAGCATCCTCTCCCACGCCACTAAGAAAAGAAACTGCATGGCCCATGCGCGCGACATGAGCCATGGCGTTGAGCGGAGCGCCAGCCAGCAGCGCGACCGCTTCAAACACGTCGAATAGAACTTCACCGATACCAACGATCTCCGTTTGCACGGACCTCCTCTTTCTGAGAGACAGCACAGAGTCATGACGACAAGGAAAGATGTACCGGCCGCGAACTACGCGACCGGCGAAATGACGAAATCAGAAACCTGCACGCTGCCCCCGGCGACACTCATGTTGAGACTGGTTGCATCGAGCGGAGCGGTGATCAGGCTGGAGAGAGCGATTTGCCCATCGTTGATGAAGACTTCGATGGAGTTCACATCGATCAGGACGGTGACGCGTACGGGAGTGGTGGTGTAGGTGTAGGCCGCGTTCTGATTGTTGGTCCAGGCACTGTCACTGCTGGGTTGCGGTCCACTGGTATCGCGCTTGAAGAAGATGTTGCTCTTGCCGAAGTCAAAGGTCAGTTGGGTGAAGTAGTTGCTGTTTCCGCGCATGGAGAAGAAGAGTGCGCCGGGCCATGCACCGTTCGAAGGGGAGAGCGTGAAGTCCATGCGGCAGGCCGTTGTGTTGCCCCAGTCCGGGAAGCTATAGCCTGTTTGGTCGTTGATGAGCTGATCGGTGCCGTTGATCTGCTTGGTAAAGACAGAGGATAAGGCCGCCAGGGGGGCATTGATGAGTCGAGAGACGCCGTTGATGCTTTGCAGGCTGAGTTGCCGGGTGACGGAGAGCTGGCCGAAGTAGTTGGTCGTCGGAATCAGCGTGGCATAGTCCCAGTTGTTCATCCAGGCGATAGCGTTAACGCTGGCCAGCGAGTCACCGCTGCCGGAAGGTGTGAAGACTGTGCAGGCGTAGAAGTCGGCACCGGCATCGAGCCAGAGACCGTCGGTTGTGTCGGGGGTGAAGGTTGTGCCGTCGAAGCTGCCGACCCAATAATGCGTGCCGGTGGTAAGGCCTGTTTCGAAGCCATTGGCGCCGCAGAGCAATACCCATTTCTCGGAAAGGATATTGCCGCTGGTGTCGTACAGATGCAAGGGGAAGAGGTTCGGACATTCAAGCGTCCCGAGGTTGCTCCGCACCAAGCCGCTTGCATAGGTCCATGTCTTCAGGTCAGGAGAAGTGTAGACGCTGAGCTTGTTCTGTTCTGCAAGGCTCATAACCCACCGGCCTGTGGCGGCGTGCCAGAAGACGCTGGGGTCGCGGAAGGTTGCGTTGCCTCCGGGATAGTTCGGTTGGACGATTGCGCCGAAGCTGAAACTCTTTCCGCTGTCGGTCGAGTACCAGAGTGCTGTGGATTGGTTTTGCGCGCCGGCGGCGGTATCGCAAGGCATAGTCATCAGTGCGATGAGTGCACCGGCGCCGTAGCCGGCGGTATTGTTCGTGTCGATGATCGTGGAGCCGGTCCAGATGTCGCCGTAGCTTGTGGTGTTTTTCGGAATAGAGACGCCCTGGTTGGTCCAGTTCACCCTATCCGTCGAGGTGAAGTGCAGCCATGCGGTTCCGCTGCCCTTGGCATAATCCGCGTTGTACAGCGTCCAGAGGTTCCACTGATTGTTGAGCCAGAGTGGGCGTTGCGGATCGTTGATCCAACCGCTGGTAGGAGCTACGTGGAAGCGAGGACGGTTGGCGGTGGTAAGTGCTGAGGTCGGTTGTGCCTGCTGGCTGCTGCTGTCAGAGCAGCCGAGGAAGGCAGAAGCAGCCGTAGCCGACATGAGGTATAGAGCGGAACGCCGGGACATGGGCGTGTAAAGCATGGTGGCTTCTCCTAAAAGTAAAAGCGTTGTTTGCATGTCAAACTCCCCGCTCGTTAGAAAACGGCACGGACCGCAAGCTGGAGATCACGCGGTTGATTGATCTGCGAGCTGATGACACCAGCAGTTGTCGATCCGGTGGTAGTATCGGGCGCTGCAAATTGCACGCGGTTGAAGATGTTGAAGGCTTCGACGCGGAACTCAACCTTCAGGCCATCGCGAATGGGCACGTTCTTGAACAGCGACATGTCATAGTTCGCCACGCCGGGAGCCCGAAGGTTGGAGAGATAGCGTGGTGTGTTGCCGAAGGTGAACTGCCCCGGTGGGATGAAGGCGTCGATGTTGTAGTAGTTGTCGAGCCGGTTCTGAATAGCGCCTGAACGCGAGGCATTGAGCACGGCCGGGTTGTAGCTGGCACGCTGCGAAGGGCCGTTGTTGTTGAGCGTATTGGTGCCGACGCCGATCGAGAGAGGGTAGCCGCTCTTGAAGGTCGCAATACCGTTGTACTGCCAGTTGCCGAGTACGGCCGAGGCGATGCCGTTACGGAGATAGCGTTTGCCTTTGCCGAATGGGAGCTCCCAGACACCGCTGATGGAGAGGTTGTGCGTGAGGTCGTTGCTGAAGACGGCGCGTTCGGCCTTCAGGTTGTAGAAGTCCTGCACGGGGCCACCGAGATTATCGATGCCTTTGCTCCAGGTGTAGCTTCCCTGGAAGCTGAGGCCGTTGCTGTAACGCTTATTTACCGAAAGCTGCAGCGCGTTATAGATGGACTCGCCGTTGCTGAGGTCGGTATTGAGGTAGGTGAACTGCGGATACGGCACCAGAAGCTGTTCGCGCGCGACTTCCGGATAAGAGAGCGTACCCACGGAGACCTTGCCGTAAAACGGGTTGGCTACCTGGTTGTTCAGTGCGCTTCCGAGAGAAAGATACTGGTCCGGGAGCTGGTTGAGGAGCGTGTAGTTATACAGGTTCGTGCCCTGGCTGCCCGCATACGCAAGATCCATAACGATTGCACCAGGGAAGGAGTGCTGGACGTCGACGTTCCACTGCTTGGTGACCGATACCTTTTGTGACGTGTTGATACCGGTACCGCCTTGCCCGAGCAGAGTGCTGAGGCCGAGCGAACTTCCGGTTGCGTAGGAAAAGCCCGTGGGGAAGGGGTCGGAGAGAGGGTTGATGGGGTGGACGCCATCGAGCGAGGTGACCCAGCTTGTGCGGGTTGAGAAACCATCGGAGGGTGTTGAGCTGCCGACGACCGGGCCATAGAACATGCCGAAGCCACCGCGGAAGACGGTGTTGTTATCCGGCGAGAAGGCAAGACCAACGCGCGGCACGACCTGGTTGTAATGAATGTCGCTGAGATAGCGCGAACGACCGTTGATGCCGGGAAACTGAAAGCCGCCTTTGAGGCTCAACCCTGCAACCTGTAAGGGCGAAGGGGAGTTCATGTCGATTTGCGTGAGGCGATTCAGGCGCTCGGTATAAGGCGTGTTGATGTCGTAACGAACGCCGAGGTTGAGTGTGAGCTTTGGAGTAACGCGCCAATCATCCTGGAAGTACACGCCGTAGTGCTTGGTGGTGAGGTAGATGGGCGGCTGGCTTGATCCGATGTCGCCGTAGTTGCCTGTGCCGAGCAGGAAGGAGGCAAACGAGCTGCCGGTTTGCGAAGAGAAGGTGTAAGGGTTCGGTCCCTGGGTGCGATCAGTACGGAAGCCATAAACACCATCGGCGTCGACGTTGTTTTTGCCGTAGTTCTGATCCACCTGGAAGACAGCGCCGAACTTGATGGTGTGGCGTGCGATGGTGCTGGTGAAGTTGGCAATTTCCTGATATGCCTCAACAGCGTTGTTCACCTGTCCGCAGACGCCAACCGGAACTTCTCCACCGACACCGATCTGGTCGAGCGACCAGCTGAGACCCTTCCCCGTGTTGATCTGCGGAAAGCAGGGAGCAAGATTTGCAGTCGCGGTGAGGGTATTGAAGTAGCTGGGGAAGCCGAGCTTTGTGGGGTCGAAGCCGTAGCCCGGAGGCGTACGGTTGAGCATGTAACGGTTGTAGCTGGAGTTCAACTCCATGACGAGGTTAGGGCGCAGTGCGTTGGTGTAGTCGAGCACATGCTGCCACTCCATCAGGCGATCTGTGCCGAGCGTGGGTGCAGCGATGGCTGCTTCGGTACCTGCATAGGGGTTTGGACGTTTGAAGATGGTCAGGTTCTGCGAGTAGCGGCCGAAGAGACGCTGCGTGGGGCTGATGACATGGTCGATGCGCACGGAGCCTGTGTCTTTGACGGTATTGGCGCTGGCGACGGCGACGAAGTTGTTCACGTGGGTTAGCGAGTTGCCCGCGGTGTTGGGGTGCGGGAAGTAGGGCAGGATGTTTTTGGAGACGGAGTCGAAGCGGGATGGGTCAATCTTGTTGCCCACAAAGGCGTCGCGAATATATTGCGTGGAGTTGGAGGGGTCGACGCGGGTGGTTGCTGGATCGTAAATCACAACCAGGTTGCCGTCGGCGTCGAAGCTCTGGGAAAAGTCGCCCGTACGCTCCAGCTCCGTAGGAACAGAGCCGGTTGCCGTGACGCTTTGGGTGAAACGGAGACCTTCGTACGAGAGGAAGAAAAATGTACGCTCGCGTTGGTCATAGAGGTGTGGGATGGTGAGCGGACCACCGAGCGAACCGCCGAACTGGTTGTATTTATAGGAACCGATCGGGATGCCGGCGCGCTTGGCGAAGTAGTTGTTGGCGTCGAAGATGTTGTTTCGTGCGAACTCAAAAGCTGAGCCGTGGAAGTTTTTGGTGCCGGACTTGGTGATGACGTTGACGACGCCGCCGGAGGTATTGCCGAACTCTGCGCTGAAGTTGTTGACCTGGACCTTGTACTCCTGCACGTCGTCGATGGAGGGATAGAACGTTGGACCGTTGAACGCTGAGTTGGAGTTGTCGCCGCCGTCGAGCTGGAAGCTGCTCTGGTTGTTGCGTGAGCCGTTGATGGAGACGAACTGCTCGTTGTACATGCCCACCGAAAGTTGTGTGAAACCGGAGGGGGCGTTGACGCCGGGAACCAAGGCTGCAAAGCCGTAGGGGTTGCGGCCGTTGGTGGGCAGGTCTTCGATGGTTTTGGTCTCAAGTTGGTAGGCCAGCGCGGAGCTCTGGGTGGCCAGCGGAGGATCGCTGGAGGTGACCTCAACGGTTTCTGAGGAAGAGCCGACCTGCAGCTTGATGGGAAGCGAGATGGTCGAGGCAACGTCCAGCTTCATCGGGCCTTGCTCGAATTGTTTGAAGCCGGAAAAGGTTACGGAGACCTTGTAGTTTGCCGGGACGAGCGAGCTGAAGGTGAAGGAGCCGGAACCGTTCGCGGTTGCTGTGCGGGTGTCGGCGGTGTCCACGTTTGTAAGTGTGACGAGGGCGCCGGGCAGCGCTCCTCCGGTGGAGTCAGTGACCAGTCCATCGATTGATCCGGTCGAGGTCTGCGCGGTTGCCAGCAGGGGCATGACCGCGAGCGCCAGGACACAGAGCAGGGTACGAAACATCCTTTGCATTGAGTGCCTCCAAGGAATCCAAAAACGTTCAGTGTGCGTGTCGCATCTGTCGCAAAAACCCGCCGATTACACCGCCCTGTCTAGACGCCTGTCAACAAGCTGTTCGTGTGAATTTGCAAACCTGTCTAGACAGCTAACCAGCCTGTTTGCTACGCTTCCGGCCCGGAGATCCATTCATGAAAATTCGTGGCCCAAAGCATCAGGCCATTCGCGATGCGCTGTTGGAGAAGATCAACTCTGGCGCATGGCCTGCTGCTTCGCGTATTCCTGGCGAGGTGGAGCTAGCTTCGCTGTTTGGTGTTTCACGCGTGACGATCGCGCGTGCGTTGCTTGATTTGCAGGATCGGGGGCACCTGAAGCGTATTGCCGGTTCGGGTACCTTTGTCTCGGAGGCCTCTGCCAGCGTGGGGCGTCACTTCGGCTTGTTAATCCCGGAGCTGGGAGGCACGGAGATTTTCGAGCCAATTTGTCAGGGGATGATGCACAGCCCGCAGGCCAGCTCACACTCCTTGATGTGGGGTAACAGCTCGATCTTTGGCAAGACCAAAGGGGAGCAGGCTCTGCAGCAGTGCGAGCACTACATTCAGAAGAAGGTCGATGGTGTGTTCTTTGCCCCGGTGGAGCATCTGGAGGACAAGGACGATCTGAATCGGCGCATTATTGCGATGCTGCGCAAAGCAAACATCCCCGTGGTGTTGCTGGACCGATGCTATCTTCCGTTTCCGGAGCGCAGTGAGCTGGATCTGGTTGGCATTGACAACCGCAGAGCCGGGTTTCTGGCCACGGAACACTTGCTGGACCACGGTTGTAAGCGATTGCTGTTTCTGGCGATGAAGAAGTCTGCCAATACGGTGGAGGCGCGCATCTCGGGCTATCGTGATGCTGTCTTGCGCCGTGGTCTTACGTTGAAGGCAAACCGTGTGGCGATCGTGAGTGAAATCAACGAACGTACGATTGGTGAACTCTGCGATCGGTTTGATCCGGACGGTATTCTCTGCACGAACGATATGCTGGCCGGGATGCTGATGCAGGTGCTCGATCGTCTCGGCAAGGATGTGCCGGAGAAGATCAAGCTGGTTGGCATCGATGACATCAAGTATGCGGCGTTGTTGCGTGTTCCTCTGACAACGGTGCATCAACCGTGCGCCGATATCGGCCGGGCGGCTCTGGCAGTGATGCTGGAGAGACTGGAGAATCCATTTTTGCCAAGGCGCGATGTGCTCTTGCCGATTTCTCTGGTCGTGAGGCGATCATGCGGTCATGCGGGGGCGTAGAGTCCGAGCGCAGCAAAAGCCTGAAGCTCCCTATATACTCGGCCTTACTCCAGAGAAATCAGGCCCGGTACGGGAGAGGCAACAAGCAAGGTGTTTGCCCGCGGTACATCAGTTCGCTTCGGTGAAAGGAAGGCTGTACGCCGCTTTGGCGTGCGCTGGCGCTGCTGGGTTGCGCTCTTGCTGTCGATCGGTGGCGGATTGGCGGCGCAACAGAAGAGGCTTGCGCCGGAGCCACGCCTGACGGTGCAGAGCTGGACGGTGGGCCAGGGTCTACCGCAGAACTCCGTGCTGAGCCTGTGCCGCACACGAGACGGCTTCTTGTGGGTAGGAACTTTGGGAGGGCTTGCGCAGTTTGATGGCGCACGCTTTCGCGTCTTTCGTGCGTTGGATGGCAATACGATTCAAAGCGATGCCGTGAAGTTTCTTGCGGAGGATCGCGAGGGGCGTTTATGGATCGGCAGCAGCAAGGCGATTACGCTCTACCGTCACGGAGTTTTTACGCCGTTTGAAGGCGCACCCGAATTTTTACGGGAAGGCATTTCGGAGTTGACGGCCGATGCGGAGGGTGGGGTCTGGCTGGTCAATCGTAAAGGCCGGGTTGTGCAGAGCGATGGCACGAAGGTGCAGAGCATTGCAACGTCGGCTCCGGTGGTAAGCCTGAGCCGTGCTCCCGGTGGTGGCGTTTGGGCGGCCTCGCGTGATGGCTTCTTCCTGTTGAGGAAAGATCATCCGGTTTCAACGGTTTGGGGCAAAGGCAGCGGATTTGCTGCGGTGCATGCGAGTGGGTCTGGCACTGTGCTGGCGCGGGGAGAGCACGGCACAGTGCTGCTGGAGCATGGCGTCCTGCATCGTTGGCCAACGCTGCACCATGTCTGGCACAGCGCCGCTGACGGTGATGGCGATAGCTTCTGGATTACGGTGGAAAACGGCATTGCGCTGGTAGAAGACGGGAAGGTGTTGCGTTCGATGAGCACGAAGGACGGGCTCGCGGACAGCGATATGGAAGCGCTACTGCCGGATGGTGAGGGCGGTGTTTGGGCAGGAGCGTATACGGCTGGCTTACAGCATCTCTACCATGGACTTTTTGTTTCGTACGACCAGCGTGACGGTCTTCTGGAAGGCCCTTACAGCATGGTGGCCTCTGATCCTCAGGGGGCTGTCTGGATTGGAGGAACGGCGGATGGGGCCGCGCAGGCGAGCCATGTGCTGATGCGGGTCGCTCCGGGTGGGATCGAACGCTACGGCGTGCGCCAGGGGCTGCAGACGGGGCAGCCAATGGGGATGAGCCTGGACAACGATGGGCGAGCGACGTTCGCGATCGCGCCAGCAGGCATTTTTCAGGGTAGTAAGGGGAAATTCGTTCCGCTCTACACTTCGCCCGAGGGCGCGTATCCGACAGCGTTACTGCGCGACCACGAGGGCAATCTTTGGTTCAGCATGCATGGCGGTGTTTTGCACGAACAGCTGGAGGGCGGCGGCAACCGTTTGTGGACTGAGCGCGATGGTCTGCTGGATACCTCGATCTGGGCGCTAGCGGAGGATAGGATGCATCGGCTGTGGGTGGCGAGTTCCAAGGGGGTGACGCTGCTCGACGCAACGGCCCAGCGTTCACCGCAGAGTTATCCTCTGGGCTTTATCGGCTCGGTTTACCCTGATCCGTTTGTCGCACAGGGAGTCTGGATGGGGTCGTTTCAGGGGCTGCGCTACTTCAACGGAAGTGTCTTTCGCTCACTCACCCAGCGCGACGGGCTGCCCAGCGACACTGTGATTTCTATGGCGCGCGATGCACAGGGCAATCTGTGGGCAGGCAGCGCGAATGGGATTTTTCGTCTGGAAGCTGAGGAGCTTCGGCGCTGGATGTCAGGCGAGGCCGTTCCCTTTCATGTGCGCGTTTTTGGAAGCAACGATGGTCTGCTGAGCAGTCAGGTTATCGACGTCGGGCAGAATACGCTGACGCAGACCCCGGATCATCGTTTGTGGTTTGCTACGACCAAGGGGATCTCCGTAGTGAGGCCGGAGCAGGTGCGCAACGAGCCTTTGCAGGCTACGGTGCAACAGGTTTCTGTCGATGGAGTACGTCAGCCTGCTGAGGGAGACTTCGTCATCGGTGCCGGCCGGCATACGGTCAAGATGGAATACACCGCGCCGGAGCTGATGGATGCCAAGCGTGTTGTTTTTGCGTACAAGCTGGAGGGGTGGGACAAGGGCTGGGTGAATGCGGGCGGAAGCCGCGAGGTTTCCTACGCCGCACTGCCTCCGGGGCGTTATCTCTTCCGTGTGCGTGCGTCGTATGCTGATGCGGTCTCTGCTGTGAGCACCGCGGAGGTGGCACTCAGGTTGCGCCCGTACTTTTACCAGACACGCTGGTTTGATTTGTTGCTGTGTGGGCTTGCAGGCGCTGCAATTTGGTTTTTGGCCCGCGTGTTTGCCGGGGCTTCCGAGCGTCGTCTCGAAGCGTTCTACCAAGTGCGATTGGACGAGCGCAACAGGATTGCGCGACAGCTGCACGACACTCTGATTCAGGAGGTCGTAGGAACCACGCTAAGCCTTGAGGCGTTCAGTGATCGGATATCCCGGACGGATGATCCCGATCCGAAGGAAAGAAGCCTGGGCCGGGAGTTGAGCCATGCGCTGGAGTCATTGCAGGGGATCATTCGTCGCGGTCGACAGGCGCTTGTGGAGTTGCGCGATCAGGAATCCGTGATTGTTGACCTTCCTGCGGCGTTACGCCAGGTGCAGCACGAGCTTTGGAGAGGAGGCGGCCCGGCGTTTGAGTTTGCGTCCACCGGCGTTTCGCCTACGTTTCTCGTGCCTATGTACGATGAGGTTTACAGCATTGTGCGCGAGGCGCTGATCAACGCGTTTCATCATAGCCAGGCGAGCAGCATACGCTTATCCATTGCGTGTAGACCGTTTCGTGTCGAGTTTGTCGTGGAAGATAACGGTGTGGGTATGCCGTCGCCTTTGCGTGCATCTATGCGGCCTGGACATTTTGGTTTGCAAACCATGCAGGAGCGTGCGGAACGTATCGGTGCGGTTTTACTGCTGGAGGCGGTCGAGGGCGGTGGCACGCGTATCCGCTTGATTGTGCACCGCCGCTTGTGGCGGACGCCTTGGCGTGAAGAGAGGCGGGGGAGAGCGTGATGGAGGAGCAGGCGATCCGAGTGCTGATCGTAGACGATCATCCGAT
The DNA here is from genome assembly GCA_028283625.1 of Acidobacteriaceae bacterium. GTDB lineage: Bacteria > Acidobacteriota > Terriglobia > Terriglobales > Acidobacteriaceae > Granulicella. Next base: position 243,887 of record JAPWKG010000007.1, read on the forward strand.
GGTTTCTCAAGGATTGGCACGCATCATCGAGCAGAAGGAAGGCATGAGCGTCGTGGCGGAAGCGCACGATGGCGTCAGCGGAATTGAGGCCTTTCGTCAGCATCGTCCGGATGTGACGCTGATGGACCTTATGCTGCCCGACATGAGTGGTACGGAGGCAGTGCAAGCGATTCTTCGCGAGTTTCCCTCCGCACGTGTCCTGATCCTCAGCTCTTCGGAGGGAGATGCGGACATTTACCGTGCCCTGGAGCGCGGTGCGTGGGGATATCTGTTGAAGGGCACCAGCGGCAAAGAGTTAGTCGAAAGCATAAGTCGCGCACATGGGGGAGAGCGCTCTTTGCATCCCTCGCTGGCGATGAAGGTTGCAGGCTATGTCTCGGTGGGCGGTTTGAGCGTGCGTGAGGTGGAGGTGCTGACGCTCGTCGCTGAAGGGTTGAGTAACAAGCGCATCGCGGACAGGTTGTCGATTGCGGAGAACACGGTCAAGATGCACTTGAAAAATATTTTGGGCAAGTTGAATGCGGCGGATCGTACGCAGGCGGTAACAATCGCACTGCGACGCGGCATCCTTCATTTGTAGAGCGATAGTTCGCGGAGAATTCATCTGCCCTACCCGAAAGGGTTATCGAAAGTACGCCCTATTTCAGGGAGATGTGTGGCGTCGATGCCGGGCTATGCTACAGCCACCTGAGCACTCTTCAGACGCATCACGATGGTATGTCGAGGGCATAGCCTTCGACCTGTCCTCATGACGCTGCGCTTGTTTCTCGCCGATGAGCCGAGCCGGTTCATGCGCGGAGATGCGCGCACGTATCGATGCGTTTTCTCCGAGTGCCAGAGCGTGTACGCGTAGTGACAGATGGCAGTTCCTGGAGGAATCCCATGAAACATTTTCGATGGAGGATGGCCGTTCGCAAAGGCTTTGCTCTTGTGGCGTGCGTTGCAGCCGGCTTTGGTGTTGCCTTCGCGCAGAGTGCAGAGACGGTGCAGAAGACGACGCCGAATCTGGTGCAGAAGCAGGTAGACAACACTGTTCGGACGAAGCTCCCCGGCACGGTGCATCCTTTGGTGGCGCGTTCTGTCGATCAGGGGCAGGTGAATGGATCGACCGCAATGCAGCGCATGGTCCTGCTGCTCAATCGTTCGGAGACGCAGCAGAAAGCGCTCGAAACGCTATTGGGCAGCATGCAGGATAAAAGCTCGCCGAACTTTCACAAATGGCTTACGCCGGATGATTTCGGAAAGCAGTTCGGCATTTCGGATGCGGATCTTGGAGCCGTAACCGGGTGGTTGAAGTCGCAGGGCTTTACGGTAAGCGGCGTGGGACGCGGAAGGCAGTGGGTTGAGTTTTCCGGGAACGCTGCACAGGTGAAGCTTGCTCTGGGTACGGAAATGCACACGCTTCGTTACAAGGGCGAGCAACATCTTGCGAACGTGAGCGCTGTATCCGTCCCGGAGGCGCTGGCCCCCGCGGTGCGGGGGGTGCTTTCGCTCAACGACTTTTACAAGAAGGGGCATCTGCAAAACCTTCGATCGGTAAGCCGCAACAAGGATGGCCAGTGGACGGCCGTACCGGCCAAGCAAGCCGCGACGGGAGGAGCGTTGCAGCCCGACCTGACCTTCGACACGGGCTCCAACGGCGAAGGGGTCATCTATGCGCTCGCGCCGGGCGATCTAAGCACCATCTACAACACGGCGCCGCTGCTCAAGAACGGCACCAACGGCAGCGGAGTCAAGATTGCTATTGTTGGCCGGTCCGATATTCAGATAACCGACATTGAGACGTACCGGCAGATCTTCGGGCTGACCTCGCAGGACCCGTTGGTGATTACGAACGGAGTCGATCCTGGCGATGTGGCTAACGACGATGTGGAGTCCACGCTCGATGTGGAGGCAGTGAGCGCGCTGGCTCCGAATGCAACGATCGAGTTCGTGCAGTCGTCTTCCACGAATACGACGGACGGCGTCGATCTTTCAGCGCTGTACATCGTGGATAATCTTCTGGCTCCGATCATGAGCACGAGTTACGGAGCATGCGAGGCTGCGCTTGGGACAGCAGGCAACGCGTTTTATAGCGAGCTTTGGGAGGTGCGCCTTTGACGGGGCCGCTGGCCTCCATTGGCGACCAGTTCAAGGCGGGAGCGCAGGCAGCAGCTGACGCCATCAACGCCAAGGGCGGCGTGTTGGGGCACAAGATCAAGATCGATCTCGAGGACGACCAGTGCGACCCAAAGCAGGCCGTCTCCGTTGCCAACCGTATCGTCGCCTCGGGCATTCAGTTCGTTGATGGCCATGCCTGCTCAGGCGCGAGCATTCCGGCGTCGGCGGTTTACGCCGAAAACGGTGTGTTGATGATGACGCCTGCATCTTCCAATCCGGTGCTTACAGACGCTGCGGCCGAAAAAGGCTGGTCGACGATCATGCGGCTTTACACGCGTGACGATGCCCAGGGTGCTTTTATCGGCCCATGGATCGCCAAGAACTATGCTGGCAAGAACGTCGTCATCCTTCATGACAAGACGGCATATGGCCAGGGCGTGGCAAAGGCGGTGCAGACATCCATGGGCGAGAATGGCCTGAAAGAGGTCTTCTTCGACGGGATCAATCCAGGCGACAAGGATTATAGTGCCGTTGTCACCAAGTTGAAGGAAGCCAAGGCAGATGTCGTGTACTTTGGCGGCTATCATCCGGAAGCAGGGCTAATTCTGCGCCAGGCGTCCGATCAGGGTGTGAAGTTCCAGCTTATCATGCCGGACTCGATCTCCACGCCGGAGTTCTGGCAGGTCGCCGGTCCAAGTGGCGAAGGCACGCTTTTCGTTTTCCCCTCCGACCCGCAGGCAAAGCCTGAGGCGAAGGAAGCAGTTGAAAAGATCTCTGCCGGTGGCTTCAAGCCCGAAGGATTCACGCTCTTCTCTTACGCTGTCGTCCAGGCCATTGCCCAGGGCGTCGAACGTGCCGGCGACGTCGATCCTTCGAAGGCGGCTGAATCGTTGAAAAATGGCCAGCCGGTCAGCACTGTCGTTGGTGAGATCGCATTCGATGAAAAGGGTGACCTCAAGAACGCAAGCTACGACATCAACCGGTGGAGCAACGGCAAATACGCTCCAATGAAGCAATAACGGCAAATCGGAAGGGCGTTTCCAACTGCGCCCTTCCAACCCGTTCCAGGCCCCTGATGGTGAGCGGCCGGTCCGTGCTTGCCTATTTGCTTAAGCGTCAAGGCACTGCATGCGGCGTGAGTGCCGGGCATGATCGACAAGTATTTCGCCAAGTTCGGCCGATACCGGTCGACCGTCCTCAATGAGGACCCGGCCGTTCACGACCGTGGTGCCGGCCGTCGCAGGGCCGCAACGTAACCAGGCTTCGACAGGGTCGGTATGCGCGCCGGCCAGTGCTACCTCCGACATGCTCCACACAACGAGATCGGCACAGGCGCCAGGCCTGAGGTGGCCAATCTCGTCCTCCCAGCCAAGGCAGGCCGCACCGCCGCGGGTGGCGATGTCGAGCGCGTCGCGCGCCGACATGGAGTGTGGGCCATTACGGTAGCGCCCGAGCAGCAGCGCGGTGCGCGCCTCCAGCCACATGGAGGCATGGTCGGTGGAAGCCGACCCGTCGCAGCCAAGCCCGACGCGCATGCCACGAGCGCGGAGGCTCATGGCATCTGCCGAGCCGCCGCCGATCAGCATGTTCGAGCAAGGGCACTGTGTGGCGCAGACGCCGGCGTGGGCCAGTCTGCCAATTTCTGCATCGGTGGGGTAGATGAAATGGGCGACCCAGGCGCGCTTGCTTGCCCAGCCAACTCGCTCGAAATACTCGGTCGGCGTGCAGCCATAGACGTCAGCGCAATACTTGTCCTCCTCGGGGTCCTCGGCGAGGTGGGTGTGCAGCCTGAGGTCATATTTGTCCGCGAGGCGCGCCGATTCCACCATGATGCGTTCAGTCACGGAAAACAGCGAGCACGGGGCCAACGCCACGCGCGTCATTGAACCCGGCCGCGCATCGTGAAATGCCTCGATCAGGCGGATGCTGTCGTCAAGAATTTCGTCTTCGGACTGGACCACGGAGGCTGGCGGCAAGCCACCGTTTTCGACAGAACGTGTCATCGAACCACGCGTTGCATAAAAGCGGAAGCCGATGTCGTTGCTGGCGCGGATCTGCGCATCGATCAGCTTGGGCCTGGGATGGACATACATATGGTCCATTGATGTGGTGCACCCGCCCATCAGAAGCTCGGTCATCGCGATAAAGGTCGACGTGTAAACCGATTCCTCAGTCAGACCCGCCCACATTGGATACAGACCGGTCAGCCACTCGAACAGCGTACCGTTGGTCACGGGTGCGTAGGAGCGCGTCAGGTTCTGGTACATATGATGGTGCGCGTTGATCAAACCCGGCGTCACCAGCCGGCCAGCCGCGAAGATGGTTTTCGCAGCGATTGGTTCATCGCCGGCCTTGCCCAGCGAATGAATTCTTTTGTCTTTGATGGCAATCCAGCCGCCGGCGATTTCCCAGCCACGGTCGACATACACATATGCATCACGTACCAGCAGGTCCACAGTCATGCAATTTCTCCAGTTCGGTTCTCATGCTATTCGACCAGGCTGCCTGTCAGCCTCGTCGCGCTATGAGCCCTGTCCCTGGAGTTGCGAGTTCCGGATCGTCATCGACTGGTAAGTTGAGCGGGCTTGCTCCAAGCATATTTTCTTAAGTCAGATCACGTTGCCAGCCATTTTTGGGGCTAGCGCGAATTTCACACGCCATTTTGCCCAGTGGAATTGATCGTCACAGCCGCGGTGGCTTGCTGCGGCCAAGGTCCGGACCTGCCTCCGCACCCTTCTCCTCGGGCACTACCGGCGCGCGCTCGGCCATTTCATTGCCCGCTTCGTGCAGCAGATCCTGGATCGCTTGTTCGGTCTGTTATGGAGGCTATGAGACTGTGGGTCATGGCAAGTGTGGCGCTGAAAGTCGTGTAAAGTAGCTTGGGCGCGGGCGTCCAGCCAAACGATTGCAAAAGGGCTTCCCGGCATTGAAGCCAAAACGCAGGAGGGGGGACAACGTCCTTGAGGTTGTCCGGGGTCTTCAGCCACACCGGCTTCGGCACTGCGCCTGGAGTTGCGGCCGAGCCGGCGGCTGCCAGGCGTTGCGGCTGCATCAGCTCTCCGGCGGAGCGCATCAGCCGGGCGATGCGGTAGGCGTCGGATTCCGGAACGGGTTTCTTCAGGGCAGTCATGCTTTGTGTCGGCAAAAGGTCGGGGCCGGATCTATCAGGTGTTTCGGTTGACAATCGGCTGACCGTATATCCAGAGCTGGCATGCGGTAGCGCACTGGCTGCGGGAATGTGCGAGCTGCGGCCTTAGCCGCTACCGCCTTCGGGCCGTTCATGGGCTGCCCGCAATTTCATCTCTTAAGATCGAGATCATGAAACTTCGCGGCGCGGGGACACGTAACGGTAAATCCGAACAGGACAAATGCGCCGGAGAGCCGTTCATCGCCAACATCAGGCGTCTGTTACCGTAACGTACTTCCGTGCCAACCCAAGGAGGATAAGGTGATGACGACAAACTCGAGTGGGGGCCGGGATGGCGTGATGGGAAGAGGAGAGGCAGACGAAAGAGCTCCGGAAGGTACCGCTCGGCGTGGCCTCTGGCGTCTGATGTTGAGATTGCCCGGGCTTCGGGGCAAGCTGCAAATTCTTGCAGGAAGATCGGAATCGTTGGCCGGTCTGTGCGAAGCCTATGAAGATGCCAGTGTCACGCTGGAGCGCATGCTCAGGGAACCTGGGGACGCCAACTGCGCCATGATCAAGGAATACCAGACGATCTGTGGCGAGATCGAGTCCGACGTCATCCAGTACTGTCTCACACAAATCGCCGACGTCCCGGAATAAGACGCCTTCTGCTCTAAATTGCAACGACTTGTGGTTTTGTTAGCTTTCCAAGTTGCAACTGATTGTCATCCGCGCGATAAGATTGTCTGGTCTACTTTGGCTTTGACATTGCGTAGCGGGGGCGGCGATGAACACCGAAGAAAAATTGTGCGGGCCGCACGACGTATCTGACGAGGAAGGTCGCGCCGAACTCGAAAGACTGCTGGGCGACCAACGTTTCCACGGCACCGAGCGAGCCAAAAGCATCCTCAGATACCTCGCCGAAAGGCACTTCCAGGGATGCCCGGAGGCAGTGAAGGCCTACACCATAGCTTTGGACGTGCTGGGACGCGGCGCTGATTTCGATGCATCCTCCGACCCCATCGTCCGGATAGAAATGAGTCGTCTTCGCTCGGTACTCAATCAGTATTACGAGGCGTTTGGCGAAACCTCGGGGATAACGATTCGCCTCCCCATCGGTCGATATCTGGTAGAGTTCTCCCGCACCGATCCTGCCGGCGCGCCTGTCTTCGAAAAAAGCGAAGAAGAGGCACCCATTGCGGTCGTAGAGGAGGTGGGGGAGACTGCCAAAATCTTTCCGATGACCCAGCGAACCCCGCATCTTTACGCGGGCGGGGCGGCGGCGCTTTTGTTCGCGGCCGTTATATCGACGGTGGCTGTATGTTACGGTAGAGCGCCTGCCATGACCGTGCGCCCATCGGTCACGCTGGCCATTTCCGCGCCGGACGATGCCAATGCCAAGGAGGCGGACACCACCGAGGACTATCTGGTAACCGCGCTCTCGCGGTTCCGTACTCTCACTATCTCATCATTGAAGACGATTGAAACAGGGGCGACGTCCCGGTCGGCGACCGGCATCAGCAATGCCTATGACATACAGATGAAATACTATTCCGATGGCGACGTCCGGTCAGTCTGGTGGCGCGTGGTGGGAAGCGGTGGCGCGGGCGTACTGAAATCGGGCGTTGACAGCGTCGAGGTCGGGGGGCGAAGCGACACCGTCGTCCGCGACGAACTTGTGTCGCTGCTGGCGAAGAGGTTTGCCAGCACACGCGGTGTCATCAACATTCTCGAGGCCCGCGACGGCACCGCGACTGATGTGATTGGCAATACCTGCGTTTTGAAAGCCGAGTACGAACTGGATGAGGGCGGCCGCAATGGTATCCGGGACGCGCTTCCATGCCTTGAACAGACCGTTGCTCTGCAACCCGGCAACGCGGATGCCTTGGCGGTCCTGTCACGAATCATCGTGGCAGCAGAGGGTGGCGATCCCGCTACGACGCCATTCGAAAGGGCTCTGACGCTGGCAAATCGTGCCGCCGCGCTCGACCCCACATCCGACCGCGCCCAGGTCGCCATCATGATGGCCCAGTTCTATGCGGGGCGAACCGACGCAGCCCTGGCTGCCGGCAATCAGGCGCTAGCGCTCAACCGTGACAATCCGGATGTCTTGGCCAAGCTATCGGGTGTGCTGTATAGCTCCGGCTTCCGCGACGCCGCAGTATCGCTGGCCGAGGAAGCCGAGAGAGATGTCGATGCCGTGCCTCGCGACGCGCGGATTGTGCTCGCGCTCGACGCTTATGCCCGGGGCGATTATTCGAATGCGTCGCTGGTGTCCGAGCAGATCAACTGCGGCGACATCGTGGTGCGCGCGATTCGGGCCGCATCCCTTGGAGAAATGTCATCTCCGCAGGCAAGCGCAGGGCTGGAATACCTCAAGGCCGCGCTTCCGGACTACCGGACATCCCTGCGCCAGAAGATGCAATGGAGGCGATATCCATCGGGCGTGATCGCATCGTTGGAGCAGGGGCTGGAGAAGGCGAGCCGGCTTGGCGGTCTGCCCGCCGTAGCGGCGGCAGCATCCAACTAGAGCCGTTGGGGCTTGGTTGCAGCGTTCATTTACACACGGATTTACCGTAACGTACTTGTCTCTATTGTCGGCTCAGCCAAGCTTCAGTCGTTGGATAGCATTTGGGGACAGAGATGACAAAGACACGGACGTTCACATCCACAGCGGCTTCGCTTATTGCGCTGGCAGCGGTCATTTCGACCGAGGCGCATGCCGCGGAAGGCGGCGCGGGCTTCTATCTCCTGGGCTCCAAGGGTCCCGCCGCTGGCATTACCCCGCCGCCAGGCGTCTTCATATCCAACGACGTTTATTTCTACTCCGGCGACCTGGGTGGCAATAAGGCGCTGCCCTCCGGAGGGAGACTTGCCGTCGGCGTCGAGGGCAAGGCGGTCATCGACGTGCCAACGGTTCTGTGGGTCTTGCCCGAAGACGTGGCAGGCGGACATTTAGGATTAACCGGTACCATACCCTTCGGCTGGAAGCAGACCTCCGCCGACGTCACACTGTCCGGTCCTCGCGGCGGAAGCGCCTCCGGTAACATCACTGATCCGGTCTTTACCGTCGGCGATCCTGTCGTCGGCGGCCTGCTGGGGTGGGAGGCTGGCAATTTCCATTGGCAGACAGGTGTGCTGGTCAACGTGCCCATCGGCGATTACCAGAAAGGCGAGATCAGCAACATCGCCTTTCACCACTGGGGTGCCGATGTTTCTGGAGCCGTGACCTGGCTTGATCCATCCATTGGCCTCGATCTGTCGGCGGCAGTCGGCATGACGTTCAATGCCATAAATCACGCTACCGATTATCGGACGGGCAACGAGTTCCATTTCGAGTGGGCGGCCGTTCAGCATTTCAATACACAGTTTGACGCTGGTCTTGTCGGCTACTACTACGACCAGCTCACGGGCGACAGCGGCTCCGGGGCAAGCAGCGGCTTCAAAGGAAGGGTTGCCGCTGCGCACATAGGCGGAACTCAAGGCGGGCGCGCCGCCGCTCGCATCAAGTATTTTCACGAATTCTCTGTCGAGAACCGCGCGCGGGGGGATGCGGTTTTCCTAAGCCTTTCGGTGCCCTTGTCCATCACCAAGCCAGTGAACATCGCCGCGCAATAAATGCGGCTGCGCGTCGTCCGCCTGTTCAAGACGGTTTCGACCAACATGGCCGGCAGACATGTCTTTTGACTGCCCGCGGCTGCGGTCACCTCAATTGACTGTTTATCGTGTCGGTTTCTACGGGGTTGAGGGCGGGCAAGTGTGAGCGTCGAGTATGCGTTGCCGTTTTCGTTCGATGAGCGAAGATCACCGATTTTGCCAACGCTTCGCGGTCGAGGACGCCGTTGCCGTCACCATACACAAGCCGCTGCAGATTTTCGGAGTAGTAGCGCAGGCTCTTGTCGTCGGCAGACCATTCTTCCAGGGACCGAAAGCCCTTCCTGTGTGCCCAACGGCGTAAAGCCGCATCGACATCCCTGGGTCGGGCGGCGCGAATGGTGCTGATCAAGTTCCTTAGTGCCGTGCTATCCGAATTCCGATAGGTAGTCCGCCATCGCTCCAGCAGCGAAAAGAAGTGGTATCGCAGGCGCCATCCGGTCCACCCCAATACAGCCGCCATGAAGAAACAGGCTATGGCGAACTCAAGTCTGGGCCAGACGGGCGCCCTACTGGCATCGACCTCTGCTGTCGGCACGATCGCATCCCCGGGCAGCAGTGCCGGGGTGACGGTGACTTTTGTCGATGAAAGGGTGGCGATGGCCTCGCGATGCCCGTCGAGATCGTGCCAAGCGTAGGAAATCTCCGGAATGACGAAGCTGCCCGCCGTATCGACTGTGTAGGTGATCGTCTGGATGCGCGTGCTGCCGATCATGCGACCAACCGAGACATTGTCGTCAATGCGCGACGTCGGTGTGTATTGCTTCATTCCCGGGGCATTGCCGACATCCACTGCGGGGATCATCATCGCCTGGGTATCTTCGGCAAAAACGGTGATCGACCGCACGAGCGCATCTCCGACTTTCAGGGACGCGGGATCCCGGTCGAAACTTTGATCGAGAGACAGGTTTCGCGCGGCGAAGGTAAGCGTCTTTCCAGCGCGGCCTCCATCCGCTGTCACCGTGAAGCCAAACGCCGGCATCCTTGCTTCGCCGTTGATTGCCTTGCCATCGACGGAATATCCGAGTTCGATATTCACGGGAGGCAACGAGAAGTATCCCGAAGTTTCCGGAACGATTGCGTAGACACGGCGAATTCCGGAATACTGTATGCCATCCAACGTCTCGACAACATTCTGAGCGCGTTCATCGGGCAGGGTTACGACAGCGCCCGGCACATCGAAAAGGGGAAATTGCGGGGGAGACGTGAAGAAATCCGGCGCGAAAACTGTAACGTCCAGTCTGAGTTGCTGGCCTGGAACGATGGTTCCCTTGTCCTCGATCGCCACCCGCGCGAAAGGCTCGGCGGCAAGGCAGTGACCTGCAATGAGAAGGAGAATCGGGAATGGGAGCCATCTTGTCATCTCGGCCGCGAGGCTTTTGACAGCCCTTGTTTTTGCAAGGCCGGGCAGACCTTCGACCAGCAGGTGGCCGTTGGCGAGGAGGCCGAGCAGAATGCGTTCGACCATGCTTTGCTGGCCGATGATCGACTTTCCGATGCGCTCGCCCAATGCCTTGATGTCGTCGCGTGCGGTCATGTCGTCCTCGAACGGTTGAAAGAGGCGCGCCAGCGTGTGCCGGCGCGTCTTGTTTCAAAGACTACTTCTCGATGCCGCGTTCCTTGAACGACTGGTCGATGGCCTGGTCGACCTGTGCCCGGACGCCTTCGATGTTGAAGCTGGCGACACGCTGGCTTGGCGGGAACTTCACGAAGCTCTCGAGGAAGGCCGCGCCCTGCAGCTGTCCCTTGACGAGCAGGTAGTCATTGCGCGCCAGCCAGTCGTTATACTGGTCGGAGACGATGTCGGCCCGCTCGTAGGGGTCCATCCGCAGGTTGAAGAGTTTCGGGATGCGCCAGGTGGTCAGAGGTGTCTGCCATACGGCGAAGCCTCCGACGGCAGGTTGTTCCTTGAACACGACCTTCCAGTCGTCGTAGCGGGTGGCCACCAGTTCGCCGTCGTCGTCGAAGTAATAGAAGTCGTGGCGGGCGCTGGTGTCGGTCTTGCCGGTGAGATAGTCGAGCTGGTTATAGCCGTCGAGATGATCCTTGAAGGTGGCGGTGCTGCCGTTCGGCTTCCAGCCGTCGAGAAGCCTCTGCTTGACATCGGGATCGCCAGCGGCAGCCAGCAATGTGGGGAACCAGTCGAGACCCGAGAACATCTGGTTGGACACTTCGCCAGCCTTTATGTGATCCGGCCAGCGGACCATGGCAGGCACGCGGAAAGCACCTTCCCAGTTCGTATCCTTCTCGCTACGGAAGGGCGTCGTCGCGGCATCGGGCCATGACCACTGGTTCGGGCCGTTGTCGGTGGTGTAGACGACGATGGTGTTCTTGGCGATGCCGAGATCGTCGAGCGCTTTCAACAGTTTTCCGACGTCGCCGTCGTGCTCGACCATGCCGTCGGCATATTCGTTGCCCAGCATGCCACTCTGGCCGCGCATGCTGTCACGAACGTGCGTGAAGGCATGCATGCGGGTTGTGTTCATCCAGGTGAAGAACGGCTTGTTCTGCTTGACCTGGCGGCCCATGAAGTCGATGGCCGCAGCCGTGGTCTCGTCATCGATCGTCTCCATCCGCTTTTTCGTCAGGGGACCGGTATCTTCGATCCTGCCGTCGGCCGACGCCTTGACCACGCCGCGCGGATTGTAGGCTGCAAGGAAGGCCTTGTCGTCCTTCGGCCAGTAGGGGGCTTCCGGCTCCTCCTCGGCGTTCAGGTGGTAGAGGTTGCCGAAGAACTCGTCGAAGCCGTGATTGGTCGGAAGATACTCGTCCTTGTCGCCAAGGTGGTTCTTGCCGAACTGTCCGGTGGCATAGCCGAGCGGCTTGAGCGCCTGGGCGATCGTCATGTCGCCCGGCTGGAGACCGACCGGGGCACCCGGCGCTCCGACCTTGCACAGGCCGGTGCGCAGGCAAACCTGGCCGGTGATGAAGGTCGATCGCCCGGCCGTGCAGCTGTTTTCGGCATAGTAGTCCGTAAACATCATGCCCGCCCTGGCGATGCTGTCGATGTTCGGCGTCCTGTAGCCAGGCAGGCCGTTCGAATAGGCGCTGATGTTCGTCTGGCCGATATCGTCGCCGAAGATAACGAGGATATTCGGCCTGGCGGTATCGGTATCGGCGGCGGCAACAGCCGCCGCAGCGGTCTGGGCGTAGGCGGGCGAAGGCGCCAGCTGGGCCGATGTCAGCGTCATCGCGATCGCCGCCGTCGCACCGAGCAGCCTGCAGGCAAGGGAGATGCTCATGAGGGCGACCCTCCGAGATAGTGTTTCAACATTGCGCTCTCCATGCTGGGCGGCAATGGAGCCGCCGGGGAAGGCTGTCAAAAGCCGACCCCGCAACTCTTCTCAACAACGGCCATCAACGTAAGTACGTAACGGTAACACGCAACGTAACATGGGGTAAATTCGGGATGGATCGGTGGCGGTTTGCTCGGCCACTGGAGGGTTGCCGCCGTGCGCGTGAAGGAACGGTTACATGAATGCCTGCATCGGCATCGTTCTGCGGCTATCCATCACCCGCGATCTATGGCCGTGACAAGCCATTGACGGAAGCGGTATCTCGCAGAGGCGGCCACTCGTCGCCCGAAAATATCGATCGGCGCTTGAGGGCGATGACATCGGGTCCGGGATGGAGAAAGAAGCAGGGGTCAGAGCCTTCCAGGCCGATCGTCCGAGCTCAGGCGCCGAGGTCTGCCAGCGGCTCGGCATAGCCGAATGCCCCGGAGGAATAGACGAGGCTGCGGCTGGTGTCGTTGCGGATGATGCCGCGGACCCGGCCGATGAGGATGGCATGCGTCGGGCTGTCGTGCTCGGTTTCCAGATCGCAATCGAACACCGTCAGTGCGTCGCGCAGCACCGGCGCGCCGGTGGAAAGTGTGCCCCAATCGCCACCTCGAAGCGTTCGGCGCCATAGACCTTGTCACGTCCGGCAAAGCGGCCGGCGATGGCGCTTTGGGAATGGGTGAGGAAGTTGATGCTGAAGGCGCCCATGCGGCGGATCAGCGGCAGGGCCGTTGCGTTGAGGTTGATGCAGGCAAGCAGCATCGGCGGTGTGTCCGACAGGGAGCAGACGGCGGAGACCGTGAGGCCATTGCGCTCGTCGTCGATGCCGGCTGCGATTACCGTCACCGAAGTGGCCGGCAACCGCATGGCTGCGCGAAAGGCAGGAGAATCGATTTCGAATTCAGCCGGCAGACTAAGAGCGTTCATGGAAACTCCTTTTATGTTGCGTGACCGGCACCGGAAGGCGCTCTGCCTCCGTTCAGCCACTGGATGATTGCAGTCAGATGCAGCCGCATGGCATTTTCCGCGTCGGCAGCCCTTCGATCGCGGATGGCCTCGACGATCATCTGGTGATGCCGCCAGCCGGTCTCGGCCGTGAAGGGCGGAAACTTCGAGCGGAAACTCGGGTCGCGCGTGATGTCCATCACCTGCTCGATCAGGTGCAGGGCAAGGGCGTTATGGCTTGCCGCGGCAACGGCCCGGTGAAAGGCGATGTCGCTCTCGAGGTCGAAGACCGATGGTTCGGCCAGAGCGTGCGCCGCCTCGATCGCCTGGATCTCCGACATCGTGCCGCGGATGGCGGCCAGCCGGGCGATCTCGGGCTCTATCGACAGACGCACCTCCCAACATTCCGCTGGGCTGGTCATGTCGGCTATGTTGTGCGGCTCGACGCGCCGGCGACCGCTGCTGCGCGGGCGACTGGCGGGAATCTCGGATCCAGCCCGCAGCAGAGTCAGCGCCTTGCGGACCGCATAGCGGTTCACGCCGATCCTGTCGGCCAGGATGCGCTCTGCCGGCAGTCGTCCGCCATCGCCCGTAAGATCCCTGATTTTTTTGACCACGCTTTCTATAGCGTCCTCATTCGTCATGTTGTGCTGGCCCCGTCGAAGTCATTTTCCCGGGCAATCCCGCGATTACCCTCGATGCTTACATACAGCTTCGACCAACCAGTTTCTACCATGGTCGCATCGTAGCTTTGGTTGGCAACCAATGTCAATGGTTCATCATATATTGGTCGTGGTTGACATTCGATTTCACCATGGGGAACAACGCAGTGATTAAAATGGGCGCAGTTCGATATCGAATAAAGATCAATAAAATCAAAGGATAAGTCCGTTCATTAAAATGAAGCATTCGATTAAGCCGTGAGCAAGAAATCCTTAATTTGGCGAAAAAATAGGCAAGATTAAAAAACAGTCCGCACCGACCAAATGATGGTTGACATTGGTAAGGGCACGTGATGACTTAGGTTCAACAACGGTCGACCACGCTGAAGCGGTCACCGCCAGACCAGAGGACAGTCACATGAACAGCATGGCCCAGACGACCAAACCAGCTCACGCGTTGAAGACCGGCGCGGAGTTCAAGGCTTCTCTTGATGATGGGCGTCAGCTCTGGGTCAACGGCAAGAAGCTCGCCAAGGTCACGGACGAGCCGGCGCTTGAAGCCGGTATCGACCTGATGGCGTCCATGTTCGACGACCAGTTCGATCCGGCCTTCTCGGATGCGACAACCGTGTTCGACAAGAAGTCAGGCAAGATGGTTGGCCGCTCCTGGCAGGTGCCGGAGACCATCGAGGACATCCGTGGCCGACGCGCCATGATGGAATACACTGCCCTAAAGACCGTCGGCACCTTCGGTCGCCCGATCGACCTCGGCCCCACGCTTGCCGTCGGCATCCTCGCCCACCTCCATATGTTCAAGGGCTTCAAGTCTGCTTTCGATGAATGCCAGCCGGATTTTGTCGAGAACGTCCAGTCTTACGTCGAGGAAGGCCGGATGAATTCGATCACCTGCGCGGAAAGCCTGACGGGCCCGCAGAACGATCGCTCTTCGCCGATGGCGCAGTCCGCCTCGCTGCTGCGCGTCAAGAAGGTTGCCAAGGACGGCGTCTACATCTCGGGCGCAAAGTCGGTCGGGTCCATCGCCGCCCAGACGAACGAAATCTTCTTCAGCAACCTCGGTTATCCCGGCACGCCGCCAGAAGCGTGCATCTGGGGCGCGGTGCCGATCAACTCCAAGGGCATCAAGCTCGTCAGCCGTGAAATGCTGTCGCAGCCAGGTGCCGATCCCTTCGACCATCCGTTGACGCACAAGGGCGAGGAAGCTGACCAACTCGTCATCTTCGATGATGTTTTTGTCCCGAAGAACCGGATCTTCAACCTTGGCTCCGAACATGGCCTGGCCATCTCCGGCAAGGCGACGATCTTTGCCCATTGGCACGTTCTGACACGCCTCAAGGTCAAGTCGGAGATCTTCGTCGGCTGCGCCCAGATGATCACCGAGATCCTGGGCACCGACCAGATCGTGGCCGTGCGCTCCATGCTTGCCGAAATCATCGAATATAACCGCACGCTCGAAGCCTTCGTGGTTGCCGCCGAAGCCAACGCCTATGTCAACGAAAGCGGCGTCATGGTGCCGGACGTCATGATGCTGACGACCGGTCGCCTCTACGCCATCCGCAACTACCCGCACATCATCCACGTGCTGCAGGAAATGTGTGGACAGGGCCTCGTCATGCGCTTCGGCAAGGCCTCCTTCGAAAACCCGGAAATCGGCCATCACCTTGCCGAACTGCTCCCCGGCAAGGGGGTCACCGGCATGCAGAAGGAGCACCTGATGAACTTCATCTGGGACCTGACCTGCTCGTCGCTCGCCGGCCGCGTCGCGCTGTTCGAAAATGTCAACGCCAGCCCGGCGCCGCGCATGCGCGAACGCCTGGTCAACGAATTCAACCGCAGTGCGCTCGTTACCAAGGCGCGCATAGCAGCCGGCCTCTGAGGGAGATCATCGATGCCAAGCCAACTCGAAATGGTCAGGCTGTTCACGGAACAGCTCAAGCTTTGCAAGCTGAAGCCCGAGGAAACCGTCATCATTCTCGGCGAAGACGATATCCGCGCCGACTACGCCGCAGCGTTCATGCTGGCGGCGCGTGAAATGGGCGCGACGCCGTTCCAGATCACCGTGCCGCTGCGCAACAAGCGCACCGACAAGCAGACGACCGGCAAGAACGCGCTTGCCGGCAACCGCCCGGCCGTCGAAGCGCTGAAGAAGGCCGACCTGATTGTCGACGTCATGGGCACGCTCTTCTCTCCGGAGCAGGACGAGATCTGCGGCGCCGGCGCCCGCATGCTGTTCGTTCGCGAACCCTTCGACGTGCTGGTGCAGAATTTCCCGAACGAGGACCTCCGGCGCCGGATCGAGCATGGCGAGCAGCTGCTCGGCAAGGCAAAGACGCTGCGTATCTGGTCGGATGCCGGTACCGAGGCCACCTTCGAGATGGGTGGCTACCGGGTCATGACCCAGTATGGTTATACCGACACGCCCGGTCGCTGGGATCACATGGGTACCGGTCAGGTTCTCTCCCAGGCACATGACGGCAAGGTCAACGGCAAGGTTGTCATCATGCCGGGTGACACGGTTACCGCCTTCCAGCGGATGATAGAAAGCCCGGTGACGCTGACTATCAAGGACGGCTTCGTCGTCGATATCGCCGGCAATGGCATGGATGCGATCCTGCTTTCCGACTACATGGAAAGCTTCAAGGATCCGCGCGCCTATGCCATCAGCCATATCGGCTGGGGCCTGCTCAACACCGCGACCTGGTACCATCGGGCGATCACCCGTACTCGCGACCAGGAAATCAGCGTCAACTCACTCTCCTATTACGGCAACGTGCTGTTCTCCACCGGCCCGAACACCGAGCTCGGCGGCACCAACAACACGCTCTGCCATATGGACATACCCCTCAGGAAGACTTCGCTCTCGCTCGACGGCGTCACCATCGTCGACAAGGGCCAGGTCGTCATTCCGGAAATGGCTGTTTAGCCAGAGGAGCCACGATGGCTGAGATAGAGGTCACCGAACACATCGCCCAGCCAGCCAAGCCGGCTCGCAAGGCAGGCACGGCCTGGGGCAGGCAGCGCAACCGGACGACCGTCTGGTTAATGGGCCTTCCGACGGTTGGCATGATCGTGCTGTTCCTGGCGCCGATCATGGTGCTGGTGTGGATGAGCTTCGGGGGCGGCACTGCTGCCCCCGCATTCGCCGGCTACGCGGCGCTGATGCAACCGGTCTATCTCCGGCTGCTTGGTTTCACGCTGCAGCTTGCCATCTTCTCGACCATCATCTGCGCGGTGCTGGCCTATCCCATCGCCTATCTGATGGTGAACATCCGTTCGCGTATCAATCTCTGGCTGGGCGTGGCGCTGTTCATCTCGCTCTGGCTTTCATTCCTTGCCCGCACCTTTTCATGGATCATCATCCTGCAGCGGCGCGGGGTGGTGAACAACCTGCTGGTCAATCTCGGCCTGACGGACCAGCCCCTCGAGCTCGTCTACAACAAGCTCGGTGTCTACATCGGCATGGTCCACATCCTCCTGCCGTTCATGGTCATCACGCTCGTACCTGCGATGAAGGCGATCGATCCCTCCTATGTAAGGGCAGGGCTTTCGCTCGGCGCTTCGCCTGCCAAGGTGTTCCGGCAGATCTACCTGCCGTTGTCGCTGCCTGGCCTCGTTGCCGGCTCCATGCTGGTCTTCACGCTGTCCTTCGGCTTCTTCATCACGCCCGCCATTCTGGGCGGCGGCCGGGCGCCGACCATCGTGCTCGCCATCCGCGACCAGATCCAGCAGATGGGCGACCTGCAGCTGGCGGCATCGACCTCTATCGTCCTTCTCGTCATTTGCCTCGCACTACTCATCATCTACGACCGGGTCTCCGGCGTCGACAAGCTCTACCATCGAGGAGGCCGCTAATGGAACTGCTGCTCAGCGCACCCAACAGGCGGCTACTGAAGCTTTATGCCGTTATCTGCTTCGTTTTCCTGTCCATTCCGGTGCTTCTGCTGGTGCCGATTTCCTTCGGTCAGGGCAACGCAATCTCCTTTCCGCCGCAAAAGCTGTCTTTCGAATGGTACACCTCTCTGGTCTCGGACCCGCGCTGGGGCAAGGCTGCCTTCCTGTCTCTGCAGGTTGGCCTTCTGGCAACGCTGTTTGCCACGGTCGCGGGTGTTCTGGCCGCTGTCGGCATCGCTCGCGTTGAAAATGCAAAGCTTGCCAAGTTCCTGAAGATCACCTTCATCGCGCCGATGATCGTTCCGCTGATGGTCATCGGCGTCGGGCTCTATATCGTCTTTGCCAAGCTCGGCCTGCTGGGCGCCGTCTGGCCGCTGGCGCTGGCTCATGCCATCGTGGTCCTGCCCTTCGTCGTCATGCCCGTCATGTCGCGCTTGAGCTCGCTGGATCCAGCCCTCGAACGTGCATCGGCCTCTTTGGGTGCCGGCCAGTGGCGCACGCTCGTCTTCGTAACCGTGCCGCTGCTCATCCCCGCCATTATCGCATCGGCCCTGTTTGTCTTCGTCTTTTCCTTCGACGAGGTCGTGCTGGCCCAGCTTCTGGCCGGGCCTCGCTTTGAGACCCTGCCGCGCAAGATCTACGACAGCCTCAGCCAGAACGGCCTGGACAAGTCAATCACCTCGATCGCGTCCATCCAGCTCTATCTGGTCCTTGCCTGCCTCGGTTTCTATGCCCTGTGGCAGTGGCGCCAGAAACGCGTTGCTTCGGCGCTGGTGCTCGCGACAGCCGCTGCCAAGTCCGCGCCGGTCGCCCCGCCTTCCTCCGCATCTTCGTCCGTTTCGCAGTCCGGAAAGACCCTTCCCATGAAAAATGCCTCAGCTCTCGCCGTTCAGGCCACATCCTCAGAGACCACCGCCGAAAACCGTGGCTTTGGCATCCAGTTCCAGCGCCTCACCAAGTACTACGGCAACAAGGCAGTCGTAGAGGATGTCAACTTCAGCATAGAACCGGGCGAATTCCTGACGATCCTGGGTCCCTCCGGCTCCGGCAAGACGACCCTGCTCATGCTGATCGCCGGCTTCGCCTCGCCGGATGCCGGACGCCTCATGCTCGGCAGCCGCGACATCTCGCAGGTTCCGCCGCACCAGCGCGATATCGGCGTCGTTTTCCAGTCCTACGCGCTTTTCCCGCACATGACGGTCGCGCAGAATGTCGCCTATCCGCTCAAGGCGCGCGGCGTGCCGAAGGCCGAGCAGGAACGCCTGGTAAAATGGGCGCTCGATCGTGTTCACATGGGGCAATATGCCGACCGTCGCATTCCCCAGCTTTCGGGCGGCCAGCAGCAGCGTATCGCACTTGCCCGCTCCATCTCGTTCAGCCCCCGCGCCCTGCTGATGGACGAGCCGCTTTCGGCGCTCGACCGCAACCTGCGCATCGAGATGCAGCGCGAAATCCGGTCGTTGCAGCGTGAGCTCGGCCAGACGGTGATCTTCGTCACTCACGACCAGGAAGAAGCGCTCAACATGTCGGACCGCGTCGCAGTCATGAACGAGGGTCGCATCCAGCAGGTCGCCACGCCGAAGGATCTCTATCTTTCGCCGGCCAACAGCTTCGTTGCCGACTTCTTCGGCGAGTCCAATCTTTTCCGCGGCATCGCCGACGGCAGCCGGCTGACCCTTGATGGCCGCGCCCTGCCACTGCCGGCAAGCCGCTCCGGCCAGGCTATTATCTGCGTCCGCCCTGAAGCGATCCGGTTGGATGATGTGCAAGCGCCGGAATGGGCTTTCGACGGCACCGTCACAGATGCGCGCTTCCTCGGCTCCCTGCTGCGGATCCAGCTGCAGACCGATTTGGGCCCCGTGGTTGTCACACGACAGACAGACGGCCTCTCCGTCGCTCCCAATGTCGGCGATGTCAGGAAAATTTCCTGGGCTCCCGCCATGAGCCACACGATGGCCGATTGATACGGTCGCCGCTGGTTCATTTCAAGCAAGTCATAAACGCATGGCCGTCAGGCGGCAGCGTGGTCATCCAATAAAAATGAGGGTAACGGCAATGGCATTTGAAATATCGAGACGCAATCTTTTGGGTGGCATGGCCGCCGGCGTGGCCATGGGCGCGGGTCTGCGCCCGGTATCGGCTGCAGTCGATCCGGCCGCAATGCTCAAGGGTGACGGCAGCGTCGTTGTGTGCACCTGGGGCGGCAATTACGCGGACACGATGCAGAGCGTCTGGTTCGACCCCTTCAAGGCGGCAACCGGCATTGATGTCTCTTCGACATCGATTCCCGACATGGCCAAGCTCGAAGTCATGGAAAAGGTCAGCAATGTCGAATGGGACCTGGTCGACACCGAAGGCGTCCAGATGCAGATCGCCATGAAGAAGGGCCTGCTGGAGCCCATCGACTATGACCTGATCTTCTCGATCGTTCCGAAGGAGCAGATCGACCCCAAGGTCATCACGCCCTACGGCATCGGCTCCGTTGCTTTCTCGACAGTCATTGCCTGGAATCACGAGATGTTCGGCGCAGAAGGTCCGCAGACCTGGGCGGAATGGTTCGATACGTCGCGCTTCAAGGGTCGCCGCGCGCTTTATTCGCGTCCGCGTCCCTCCTTCGAAATCGCGCTCATGGCAGCCGGCGTTCCGAAGGACAAGATCTATCCGATGAACATCGACGATGCCTTCGAGGCACTGAACGGCATTCGCAAGAAGGTCGACCTGTGGGTTGAAAAGACGTCGCAGTGGGGCGTCCTGATGCAGAACGGTGAAGTCGACCTGATGGGTTCATCGCTTGCCCGCACGCTCGACGAGAAGAAGCGCTCCGGCAAGGTGGAGTTCACATTCAATCAGTCTATCGTCGAACAGTCTTACTGGACAGTTCCGAAGGGTGCGCCGGGAGCCAAGAATGCGCAGAAGCTGATTGCCTGGATGATGCAGCCGGAAGGCATGCTGAAATACGCCTCCGCCTTGCCGTTCAACGTTGCCAACACGTCGATCTACGGCAACGTCCCGACCGAAATCCAGTCGCAGCTGCCAGGCTTCCCGGCCAACTCCTCCCGGAACATGCACATCAATGAAGCATGGTGGGCGGAAAACACCGCAGCCGTCGAGCCTCGCTGGCTCGAGTGGATCAGCAAGGCCTGATGACTTCCGGCGGGCGCAGCAGCCGCCCGCCCATTTACTTTAGCTGGAGAAAGCATGGAAACGTCCAACTTCACCGCACGACAGATGTTTGAAAACCTGTCGGCCAATCCTTCCCGCCCGCGCTATGGTTTCGGCACGCGGCCAATGCTGATCAATGTGGATCTGCAGTGCGCCTATACGCAGCCCGACGTCTACAAGACGGCCTACGAAACGGATCCGCGCCAGGCGGAATACGTCAACAAGCTTGCGGCCTATAACCGCAAGCTCGGCCTGCCCGTCATCTGGACCTATGTCGGTTTCTCGCCATCGGGCGACGATTGCGGCGTGTTCGGCACGCGTGCCGACGACGTCGATGCCCTGAAGAATATCAAGCTCGGGTCCGACCGCGCGGCGCTCGATCCGCGCCTGGAGATCGGCGCGGAAGACGTCGTCCTCAACAAGAAGATGCCATCGGCCTTCTTCGAGACACATATCGACTCGCTGGCCCGCTTCCACAAGGTTGACACCGTAATCGTCACCGGCGGCTCCACCTCGGGCTGCGTTCGGGCGACCGTCGTCGATGCACTGTCGCGATCATTCCGGACCATCGTGCCGATTGAATGCGTGGCCGACCTGCATGAGAGCCCGCATTTCGCCAACCTCTACGACATGCACAAGAAATACGCCGACTGCATCCCCGTGCAGGAAGTCTTCGAATGGTATGAAAGCCTTGTCTGACTTTTCGCCGGACCTGTCGCGGGTTCCCTACACCCATAACGGATCGCAGTCGCTGCCGGCTGAACTGCATGGCGCGATCATGCTGCTCGGCAATTTCGACGGGCTGCACCGGGGGCATGGGGAATTGGTCGCGACAGGCCTGGAGATCTCCCGGCAACGCGGTGCTCCGCTGGCCATGCTGCAATGCGACCCGCATCCGAGGGCTTATTTCTCGGGTGCCTCACGCTTCCGTGTCTCGACGGGTCTGGCTCAGACCCGTCTTTTAGCGGCAGCGGGCATCGAGCTGATCTATGCACCGCGCTTCGATGAAGCCTTTGCAGCGCTGACACCCGACGAATTCATTCTGGACAATCTGACTGGCCAGTTGGGAATCGGCGGCATTGTTGTCGGGCGCGATTTCCGCTTCGGATGTCGGCGACGGGGGGACGTGGTGCTCCTGCAGCATCATGCGGAGCGTCAGGGCTTCAGCCTGAATATTATTGACGACCAGATTTCGGACGGCCGCCGGATTTCGACATCGTCGGTGCGCGCGGCAATATTAGCCGGCGATATCGGACTGGCCACACGGCTTATGGGGCATGCGTGGCTGACCCAGATCTATGCGAACGACGGAGCCGGCTGGAGCTTCGCCGGCGACCAGCTTTTGCCGCCGACCGGCGAATGGCCGGTCGCAGCCCTGGATCGCGCGGGCGAGCACGTTGCCTATGCCCTGGTCGAGATATGCAAGGGCGGCCACGTGTCGGCGAAGCTGCCCGAGAAAACGGCGCTGCTCAAATGGCTGCCGACAGCGAAGACTCAATTTGCCGAACACACAGAAGGTAGGGATGCCTATGCCTGACTATGATACGCTCGACGCATTGGCGATGGCAGATCTCGTGCGCAAGCGCGAGGTTCCGCCGGATCACTTCATGAAGGAAGCCGCGGTCAGGGCTGCCGCTGTCAATCCGACGCTCAATGCCATCATCCACGACTTTGCACCCATGGAAAGTGCCAACGCCGATGGGCCCTTTGCCGGCGTTCCGCTCTGGCTGAAGGATACCGGCGCTTCGATCAAGGATGAGCCGCTGACCTCGGGCACGCGACTGCACGCGGGCATCCGCAGCCCGGCCGACAGCACGATGGGCGCACGTCTGCGCGAAGCCGGCTTCATCTTCATGGGCCGCACCAACACGCCGGAGCTCGCCCTGTCCTTCACCACCGAAGGCACCTATTACGGCAGCGCGCGCAATCCTTGGGACCGAGCCGCACACCGGGCGGCTCATCCGGCGGTGCCGTGTCGCTGGTTGCCGCCGGCGTCGTGCCGCTGACGCAGGCGTCAGATGGTGCGGGCTCGATCCGCGTGCCTTGCGCCCACACAGGCACGTTCGGTTTCAAGCCGTCGCGCATGCGCGTACCGCAAGGGCCGCAGCAGGCCGAAGGCATGGCCGGCATGGCGACCTGCACGGCGTATCGCGATCGGTGCGCGATAGCGCCGCACTTCTGGATGCGACGCAGGGCGCCGATATCGGCGATCCCTTCAGCTGCCCGCCGCCGTTCGGGCACATTCCTTGCCGCAGTCGGTCGGGCACCAAAGCGCCTTCGCATCGGCATGCAGATCGAAGGCCCCGAGGATTATCCGTTGTCGCCGGAGGTCGTTGCCGCCACGACGGATGCGGCCAAGCTTCTGGCGGATCTTGGCCACGAGATCGAGATCACCACACTAGCCTACGACAACGCCGCGCTGGCGCGTGCCTGGTTCATCATTGCGGCCGTCAACGTCGCCCGTGGGGTCAAGGCATTTGCAGCCGCGAAGGGTATCGAGGATCCGCTTTCGCTGCTGGAGCCGGTCAATGCCGAATGGACGCGCCGGTCCAGCGGAATTTTCAGGCGAGGACTATCTGGCAGCGGTGCAGACGCTGCATGGCTACCAGCCGTGCCATGGGTGCCTTCTTCCAGAAATACGACATCTATCTTTCGCCGGTCACGGCGACGGTTGCTCCAAAGCTTGGGCATCTTGCAGGCACGGGACTCTCTCCGGAGGCCTTCTTCGATCGCTTCTGGGGCCACGCACCTCTGACCGCCGTCTTCAACTCCTCCGGCTGCCCGGCCATGAGCGTACCGCTGTCCTGGACGGAAGAAGGCCTTCCCGTCGGCGTCCATTTCGGCGCGGCCTTCGGCAACGAGGAATTGCTGTTCTCGCTGGCAGGCCAGCTGGAAGCCGCGCGGCCCTGGGCTGCCCGCCGCCCGCCACTGATAACCGAAGAAGCATGGACCGGATGATCACATCGCTCTCCAGGCCCGGCAAGCTGCCTGCTAGGCGGGGCAGTGGTCTGTGCTCGCCGCAGGCGGGCTGTTTCTTGGCCTGTCGATGGAATGGGCTCACGTGCCGGCGGCGCTGCTGCTCGGTCCGCTTGTCTGGGCGCGTTCCTGGGAATGCGCGGCATGACCATCCGGGTCTCCGAAGCCGGCCCACAGGTTCGGTCAGGCGGTTGCCGGCGCACTGATCGCACTGCATCTCGATCCCGATATCGTCGCGCGGACAGTCGAGATCTGGCCGATCGTGCTGATCTTCGTCGGCATCACTCTCATTCTTGCCTGCCTTGTCGGGTTTGTGGCGAGCTGGTTGACCGGGCTGGATACGGAGGTCTCTGTCTGGGGCTTCCTGCCCGGCATGGCGGGGACGATGATCGCCCTTGCCCATGAGCGCGGGCTGGACAGCCGCATGGTGGCATTCATCCAGATACTGCGGATGCTGATGGTGATCGGTGCCATGGTCTGCGTCGGCGCCGTTCTTGCCGCGCCGCCGTCCGCCGCAACTGCCCTTGGCCCCAGTCAGCCATCCTGCCGGTGCTGGTGACCCTGTTGCTTGCCGGCACCGGCTGCGCGATCGGTCGCTGGCTGCCCTCTATCCCGGCGGGCGCTTCGCTGACTCCCATCTTCATCGGTGGGGTGCTCAATGTCTACGGCGTCGCATTTGCCGTCCCGCATTGGCTCACCACCATTGCCTATCTCTGCCTTGGCGCCCAGACCGGACTGCGCTTTACGCCGGACATCGTTCGTATCGGCGCGCGTGCCCTGCCAATGCTGGTGGTTTCGGTGCTGCTGCTTCTTTTCCTGTGCGGTCTTTCCGGCGCAGTGCTTTCGGAGCTTGCGGGCACGGATCTGATGACAGCCGTCCTTGCGACAGTGCCCGGTTCCATCGACTCGATCGCGCTGATCGCGGTCTCCACGCATGCGGACATGTCGTTCGTCATGACACTTCAGACGACCCGGCTCTTTGCGGTGGTTCTTTTAGGTCCACCGGTGGCGCGCCTTCTGTTGCGCATGGCATCTGCCTGGTCGAAGAAGATGGAGCTCATGAGTAGAACCAGTCCCGACT
>JAPWKG010000008.1 GCA_028283625.1 Acidobacteriaceae bacterium
AATCGAAAATGAAGAGACGCATGTGGTGCGTCGCGTGCTTTCCGGGCAGGATGGGTCGTTCAGCATCTCTCCGTTGGCGATCGGAACGTACACCCTGACTGTGGAGCACGATGGGTTCGCGCGCTTTATCCAGAGTGGATTGCGCGTTACAGCTCAGGCCAGTGTGCAAACGCAGGTGACGTTGCAGGTGGGTTCTGTGAGTCAGGCGGTGGAGGTTACGGCTGTGGCGTCGTTACTGGATTCGCAGAGCTCATCGCTGCAGCATCTGGTTGACCAACATGAGATCAATGCGTTGCCGTTGAACGGTCGTAATGTGGCGTTTCTTGCACAGACCTCTCCGGGCGTTACGTTTGCCCAGGCCGATTCGCGCGGACTTGCGGCAAGCGGATCGTTTAGCGCCAACGGTCAACGCCGTGGCCAGAACGACTATCTTCTGGATGGCATTGATAACAACGCCGCCATCATGGATTACGTGAACCAGACGCAGTACGTTATTCTTCCGCCGCCCGATGCCTTGCAGGAGTTTGTGGTGCAGACGAATAACTACTCGGCAGAGTTTGGTCACTCGGCAGGCGCGGCTTTGAACGTGTTGACGCGCAGCGGCACGAATGCGTTTCACGGAGACGCATGGGAGTATTTGCGCAACGATGTGCTCGATGCTCGAAACTACTTTGCGCGCTCAGGCCGCAAGCCCGCGTATCGGCAGAATCAGTTTGGCTTTGCTGCGGGTGGTCCGCTGATCGTGCCCAAGCTGTACAACGGCCGCGACAAGACCTTCTACTACTTCGACTATCAGGGAACGCGCATCGCGCAGGACAGCAGTAAGGTCGTTTCGGTGCCAACGCTGGCTGAGCGCAACTCAGGCTTTACCGATCTCAGTGACCTTGTCCTGCTTCAGAGCGGCACGAAGACCGATGCGCTGGGGCGCGTCTTTCCGGTGGGTACAGTCTTCGATCCGGCGACGACCCGTGCGGTGACCGCAGGCGCGGTTGATCCTGTATCGGGTCTGACCGCTGCGAGTTCCAGCTATGTGCGCGATCCGTTTTACTCTGGTGCGATTGCAGGGCAGGCGAACTTTACGGGTGCGGCGCAGCGCAGCTTGCTGAATCAGCTTCCTGCCGATCGCCTGAGCGCTGATGCGATCGCGTTGCTGAATCTGTATCCCGACCCGCAGGGGGCTGGGATCACGGCGAACTATACGTCCTATCCCACGGTTACGAACAACAGTAACGGGATTGATCTGCGCATAGACGAACACATCAGTGAACGGGACTCTGCATTTGTTCGGTACAGCTACCTGAATACGGATCAGGTGAACCCCGGCCCCTTTGCAGGAATTGCCGATGGCCAATCGAGCCGTCCTGGCAACGGAGCCACGCAGGCGCAGAACGTCGCGCTGAGCGAGACGCATATCTTCAGCAATGCGCTTGTGAACGAAGCGCGTTTTGGCTACAGCCGCGTTTCGGATATACGTCGTCAACTCTATGCGAATCAGTTAGGGATTCCGGCCCAGTATGGCATTGCAGGAATTCCGCAGTATGCAGGCAATGGAGGTCTTCCCTCGCTGTCCTTCGGTTTGCTGAACAACCTTGGTCAACCGGGATCGTTGCCAAGCAACAAGGCGAGTGACATCTCGCAGATCTCTGACAACCTCACCTACTCACACGGCCATCAGGTGATCCGTACCGGTGTTCTTTGGGAGTACATTGCGTACCCGACTTCAACACCGTCGTCGTCGCGTGGATCCTTTGGCTTTAGCGGACTTTATACTTCGGTCTTCGGTGCTACGGATGGGTCTACAGACCGGGCACAGTTTTTGCTGACTCCCTCGGTCGACAGCTACAGCCATGCGTATGACTATCTTGGTGGTGCAAACAGCGTGAGTGCATCGAGCTTTCCGCCGATCAGTAACCTGCGTCGCCAGTACTTCGGCGCGTATGTTCAGGACGATTGGCGTCTCTCGTCGAAAGTCACCGTAAATCTTGGCTTGCGTTGGGAGCGCTATGGCGTTCCTACAGAACGGGACAACCGGCAGGCAAACTTCATTCCGGGTTCTCCTTCCAACCCGAGCGTTGGTGCGCAGTTTTTATTACCGCGCTCACAGGTCGCCTCTATGCCTCAGGCGTTTCTCAACCTTCTGGCAAAGGACAATATCGCATTCGTTCCAACCGATAATGCAGGTCTTGGTCAAACGCAGTCTATGAACTTTGCTCCTCGCTTCGGTGTAGCCGCGCAGCTTACACCGCGGTTTGTAGTTCATGCGGGTGCAGGCCTCTTCTACGGCGGGTATGAGAACTATGGTCTGAGCGCTATGCCGGCGGCAAATTTTCCATTCAATATCGCAACCAGCTATACGGCGGCAAATGCTGTGACTCCACTCACGGCAGACCATTCCGTTGGGCCTTTGAACAACGGTCTTCTGAACGTCCCTCTCAGCGCTTCGAACGCAAACCTGACGAACATCAGCCTTCTGGGGCGTGCCTATAACTGGAAGAGCGCCTACACGGAAGGCTATAACGCACAGCTGCAGTACCAGGTTTCGAGCAGTACCGTTGTGAAGATAGCGTATGCAGGATCAGTGTCGCGGCACCTTCAAACTTCGATTGGCTCCAATACGCTCAGCCAGATTCTGCCTGCTACCGCGAACGCACAAAAGAACAGCTTCTTTCCTGACTTTGCGCGCGGTGGATCCTATGTGATTCCATCCGCTGTGACGAACTACAACGGACTGCAGGCGGAGGTCACGCGCCAGACGCAGTCGTTGCTGCTCGATGTAAATTACACCTACTCCAAGTGCCTTGGAGACGCGCGAGATCTTCTGGATAACACTATCGGCGGATATCGAGCGCCGTGGGTGGAAGGCGTGGGCATCGGTGCCGACTATGGCCTTTGCGATACGGACGTTCGCAACCTCTTCCATGCCAGCGGTACATGGGCTCTTCCGTTTGGGCATGGGCACGCATATCTGACGAACGGCCCCGCTTCGTGGTTTGCAGGTGGTTGGTCGTTGCAGGGCATCGGTACGGTACAGGATGGACAGCCGTTCACCGTAACTTGCACCACGACCAATAGCGCTGGCCTGGGTTGCAACGCCTTGAAGGTTCAAGGGCAAAATCCCTACGCTGGCTTGCACAACGCACAGCAGTTTCTGAATCCAGCCGCGTTTGCCAATCCTGCAACGGGGGCGACAGGCATTGCAGCGCTTGGCGGTTCTCCTACGCAGGTCACAGGGCCGGCGTATCGAAAGCTCGACCTTTCCGCATTCCGTCAGATTCCTCTGGCTAACTCTGTGCGGTTGGAACTGCGTGCAGAGGCGTTCAATATTACGAACACCGCAAACTTTTCTGCACCCAGCAATCTTGTGTTCACTACCCCATCAAGCTTCGGGCAGATCACCAGCACCCGAGACAACGCCCGCCAACTGCAGTTTGCGGCAAAGGTTTATTGGTAAAGGAGTAAGAAGTGATGGCTGAGAGAAACGACTCGCGTCGTAATTTTTTGAAGGCTTCCGTAGCGGCTGCTGTTGCTGCTGCAACACCGGTTGCCGCTGAGGCAGCGCAGGGCGAAAAGAAAAATGTTCCTGCGAAGAAGCCAAACGTCATTCTTTATCTTGCCGATCAGCTACGTTGGGATTTCATCGGTGCGAATGGGAAGAACAGCTCCGTTCGTACGCCGAACATCGACGCACTGGCTGCGCGTGGCAAGAACTTTACCCAGACCGTTACCAACCAACCAGTATGTGCACCGGCACGTTCCGTACTCTTCACGAGCCGTTATGCAACAGAGACGGGAGTCTGGCACAACGGTCTTGAGCTGAAGAAGTCCTTGCCCACGTTGGCCGGTGAGCTACGGAATGGGGGATACACCGCGAACCTTATCGGCAAATGGCACCTTGCGCTGGAACGCAAAGAAGATGGCGGAAGTCCTGGCCCGGTGAAAGCGGAAGACCGCGGTGGCTTTCTCGACTTGTGGGAGGGCGCGAACGCGATTGAAAATACTTCACATCCTTATGAAGGAACGATCTGGGATCGGGATAACCAACCGATCGAGTTCAAAGACGAATACCGTGTTGACTTTCTTACCGACCGGGCAGAGCACTTTCTACGAGAGAAACAGGAGAAGCCATTTTTCCTGTTCATCTCGCAGCTGGAACCACATCAGCAGAATGATATGCATCAGCCGATTGCACCAAAAGGCGTTGCGCAAAAATATCTGAACGTCTCAGTTCCGGAGGATCTACGAGCACAACCCGGAATATGGCAGGCTCAACTGCCGGATTACTACGGTTGCATCGAAGCAATCGATCAATCTGTTGGCAGAATCCGTACGGTGCTGGAAGAGGAAAATCTTGCGGAGAACACGATCTTCATCTTTATTAGTGATCACGGTTGCCACTTCGGAACGAGAAATCAGGAGTACAAGCGGAGTACGCATAATAGCTCGATTCGGGTGCCCATGATTATCGACGGCCCGGGATTTGAGGGTGCGCAACAGATTCCGGAACTGGTTGGATTGATCGATCTCGCGCCAACCGTACTGGAGGCGACGGGGCTTCCTGTCCCACCCAGTTGGAAGGGGAAGAGCGTTTTGCCTCTACTGGATAAGCCGCAGGCTCGGCAGCAGTGGCCGAACCAGCAGTTGATTCAGATTAGTGAATCAATGACAGGGCGGGCGATTCGTACGCCGGACTGGACGTATTGCGTCGCCGATCTGAGTGGTGCAAAAAATCTGCCTGCCGCCAAGGTCTATACGGAGTACCAGATGTACGATCAGCGTGCCGACCCGAACGAGCTCGTGAATCTGGCGGGGCGGAAGGAGTACAAGGAAAAGGCCGCGGAGTTGCAGGCGCAGCTCAAGAAGCTGCTTGCTTACGCCGGAGAAGAAATTCCGGAGATTGAGTCAGCCAAGCTCTATCCGTAAGCCTGAGACGAAGGACTGCTCCTACCGTGAAGCTGGCAGGGTAGGAGCAGTTTGTTTTATCTCAGCAGGAGAAATAGCCGCAGCTTTTTGTTCGGCCAGCTGCGCATTGTGCGAATCTCCCGCCGAGCTGTAGAGCTGGGCCAGTGTGTGCCAGCGCTGTTCGGAGTTCGGGCTCAGCGCAAGAGCGGCCTGTTCCGATTGGATGGCGTGTTGCCAATCCTGCTGTTGGCTGTAGGTGGCAGCGAAGACGTCATAGATGCTGGCTCGCGCTGGGTTTGCTTCTGCTCCTGCGTCCGCAAGCAGTGCCAGCGCTTCTTGAAGTGTGAGCAGTGCTCCTCGGTGATCACCGTTCAGTACCTGCACCTTGGCAAGCGTCCAAACAACATCGAAGCGTGGGAAGCTCTGCAGACTCAATGAGTGCTGGAGTGCAATGCCTGCTTCTCGATAGCGCTGTTCGTTGGCGTAAAGCAGGCCGAGCTGATACCAACCTGCGTCAGAGGCGTGCAGATGAATTGCCTTTTGATAGTCCTTTTCCGCGCTGAGGAAGTCGCCCTGCGCAGCTTCTAGCTGTCCCTGCAACAGTACAACGGAGTCGTCATTGGGGCTTATGTCCTGCGCGTTTGTGAGCGCGATTTGTGCATCTTCATATCGTCCCAGCATGAAGTAGACCACCGAGGCGTTTGCCAGCGTTTGATAGCGCTCCATTCTGGAGACACCCGGCATCGTCTTGTTGTCGATAAGTTGTTTTTGGCAGTCGATCCTTAGTGAGGAAAGCTGATCTGCGGGAAGAGCATTGTTCCGAACGAAGACAACGGCGGTTGCATCCAGATAGACGGGCGTCCATTGTTGCGAAGCGCAGTCTTCACGTAAGGGGATGCTGTCTATTCCGAAAAAGCGCGAGAGTGGGAAAATGATGGTGCGAAGTTGGTAGCGCTCTGCCGCTTGCGTCCACTGCGTGGAGTCAAGCGGCGCTCCGGTCAGGCGCATCTGCTCTGCGACAAGATGGTCTCCGAAGGGGAGATAACGGCCGTCAGCAAAATCGCGGTACTGCGGCCCCAGGCTCCAGGTCAGATAACTACTCAGGTTGAAGTTGGAGAAGAGCTGTGTGGGAAGGTGGTGCTCCAGCACGAAGTTGCTGGCTTGCTGCGGTAACCACCAGGAGGCTCCGGCACCGAAAAGCGTGATCTTGCCCTCGCGTAAGGATGATTTGTCGGTGACGATCTCATGAATGCTCCAGAGAGTGCCGAGGGCTGAGAAGCTCAACAGCAGAAAGCAGAGAGCGGTGCGTTTTTCCTGCAGTGCGCTGGGTAATTTTGTGAAGGCGTCAGCGAGTGCAAGCCCGTTGAGGATGCAGGCGATAGGGAGAAAGACTCCTTGCGTGCGCGCGGAAAAAAGGCACGCGACGATGGCCGCCGCGAGGAAGACCGAAGCTCCGAGACGGCGCTGCAAGGCGAGTAAGACGATGCAGAGCACAGAGATTGCCAGCAGGAACCAGATGCTGCTCGAGGGGCTAACGGTAGCGAGGTCGCTCCAGGCGAACTGCTTGTACAGCGGAATGAGTTCGAGCACCGTTGTCTTCTGCAGCGTGGACAGGTGCTCAAATGACATGGTGAGCGGATAGATGCGCACTCCCCACGGGTTCAGGAGCGTCGCAAGGAAAGCAGCTCCAATCCATGGAGCTGCCTGACGTAGATGTGCCTGTGCGTCGCGGCGTTGCGCGGGCAGCAGCATCTCGAGCGCTTCTGCTCCGCAGTAGCCCAGCATGAGACCTAAGCCGGCTAGAAAGCCGGTGTGCAGGTTGACCCAGAGGAACATCAGTACAGGAAGCAGAAAGAGCAATCGGCTGTTGCGGCGCAGGAGGTGGTCGAGCAGAATGCGGCTGACGGCCGCGGCAAGGACGACCGTAAAGAGGCCGGAGCGCGGGATCATCTGATCGGCGAGCGTCGGCGTTGCGATCAGCAGGAGCAACAGTGCGGCAAAGCGGTTGCGCCATCCTGCAAGAAATAGCGTCGCTACAAGAGCTGCCAAGCAGAACCAGGAGATGGCGGCATAACCGCCCAGGTGGAAGAGCTGCAGGAAGACGATCCCTGAAAGGATGGGGTAGACCCATGGTGCGCCTGCAGCGGTGTAGGACAGCGTCTCCACCGAGGAGATGTGGTGTGTGCTGAGCAGAGTGCGTGCTTCTGCCATCTGCCATCCGAGGTCGAAATCGGCAACAGTTCTGAGGCCGGCAAAGCAGCCGTACAGGAGAACGACCAGAAACAGAAGAGACTTCGGTGTCAGCAGGCGGTGGTGGAGCGACGCGTTTCTCACCTTTCAAGGATGCCACGATGGCATTTAGCCGGTTTCAGCAGAAAAAAGAATGCCCGTCCGACTAGGTCAGCCGGACGGGCATTCGAGGAGAAGTTTTATGAGTTAGAACGAGTAGCCGAAGGAGAACTGC
Source organism: Acidobacteriaceae bacterium (assembly GCA_028283625.1). Lineage (GTDB taxonomy): Bacteria > Acidobacteriota > Terriglobia > Terriglobales > Acidobacteriaceae > Granulicella. The sequence continues at coordinate 7,364 of JAPWKG010000008.1, forward strand.
AGCACTCGCGGAGGATTGGGTTGAGCAATGGAGCTCCTGGTCTGGAAGCCTCCGATGGAGTTATTGGGAGTCAGGGTGCAGGTACCGCCGTCCGTTGAGCAGTCGCCGCTGGAGGTGTACTTTACCTGGTTGATGCCACTACCAGCCTGCACATAGTAGTTTGCGGAGTTGAAGAGGTTGAACGCCTGTGCCTTCAGCGTGATCTTGTTCCGTGCACCGATCATGAAGTCGCGCTGCAGGCCGAGATCGATCTCCGTGATCCAGGGGCCAGTGTAGGAGTTCATATCCTCACCCGGAGCAAGACCATAACCGGGGGAGTTGCCACCGCCAAGTCCGGCGGCTGTATTGTTGGTGGACTGCTGAGCAGCGGAGTCGTTCAGGTCGCTGACCAGCGCCGTGTAGGGGCGTCCGGAGTTGAACTGGGAGATCATGCTGATCGTCCAGTGGTTGAGGAGAGCACGAGCTGCTTCGCTGTCGCTGTTATAGGTCGGTGCATAGACCGTTGCGACCGAGAGGCGGTGACGCTGATCCAGCAGCGACAACCCATGCGTGTTCGAAAGATCGAACTGGTTGTAGAAGTCCACGCCGCTCTGTGTGCTCTTCGAGAGGGTGTAGGAGAGCACCAGGGATGCTCCCTTCGCCATCTGACGATTGACCTGCGTGAAGAACGAGACGTAGTTATTGATGCCGGGGCTGATGAGCGCATTGATCTGTCCGAAAGAAGAGCTGATAGCGCCTTCGGACAGGTTGTTGAGATTCGGCTCGGTAACAGAACCCGTGGGCGTGACGTAGGTGATGGTGCCGGTTGGGCGCTCCTGGTTCATGTCGTACGCGGTGGAGGAGGTGAGGTGCATGCCGTGCGACCACATGGAGCCAAGGGTGAGTACGGTATGCGGTGCAATCTCCTGATCAATCTGCAGGCTGGCATTGACTACAGAAGGCGTCTTGTAATTCGGCGCGATGGTTGCAATGTTGGTGCCGGAGCTGAAGCTGGAGCTGGAAGAGGGCAGCGCACCTGCGAAGACGACCGGAAGCGACGTGCCTGTGGAGGTTGAGCTGAAGTCCGTAAGGCTTGCAGCGGTTTGCGAAACACCGTTCGCCTGCGTGGAGTTCTGATAGTTTCCACCTACGAAGATCTCGTAGTAGAGACCTGCTCCGCCACGGATCACCGTTTTGGTGGTCGGGGCGTAGGAGAAGCCAAGTCGTGGTGAGACGCGCTGGTACTGATTGTTGAACTTCTGAGTGAAAGGTAGCGCCGGGTTGCCGGCTGGGTTCGGATAAATCTGGAAATCTTCGCGTACACCAGCGGTAACGGTAAGGTTCCTGGCGGCCTTCCAGGTGTCGTTGATGTAGAAGCCCATGAACGGGTCGCTGAAGTTGTAGGTGGGATCGCCAGCTGTTTGCTGGAAGATGTTCCACTTACCCAGAGCGAAGTCCTCAAGACTGGTGAAGATATAGGTACCGTAGAAGTTGGCCGGGTTCCGTGTGGAGATGGAGTCGTGATTCAGGTCGTAACCCATTTCGAGCTGGTGCTTGCCGAGGATCCAGGTAAGGTGGTCGGCAAACTGCCACTGGTACTCGCGCAGGTTGTTGTAGGCGAAGGTTGCGTTGCCCAGAAGCAGCGTTGAGGATCCGCCTCCGTGTGACTGTGTGAGGATGATCTCCGGCGTTGTATCGGAGGGAGCCAGTCCCGAGGGCGAGTACATCTGTTCATCGCGCACGTAGCTGACGTGCATATCGTTGACCAGGCTGTTGCTGAGGGTATGGGTCCAGTGAACCATAGCGACGTGGTCGCGTACGCCGTTGTTGCCCAGAAGCTCGGTGCCTGCAAAGCTTTCCGGGCTGAAGGTGATGATGCCGCCCGGTGACTGGAAGTGGTTGTAGTTGTAGAGCACCGTCAGGTGATCTTTTTCGCTCAACTGCCAGTCAAACTTGGGGAAGAACTCGTAGTCGTCGCGACGGCGCTGGCGTGGACCAAGGTTGCTGTGGATGACGTTGAGTGCGTTGGAGACGCCTTGTAGATAGGCCGGGCTGGTCGGGTCCGCTGCAATGTCGGCTTCGGAGAGTCCGGTTGCGACAGGGTAGTGGCTGTTGGGGGTGGGAAGAACCGTGCCGGTGGGCAAGCCGAAGTCAGTAACGTCGGTAGCTGCCTGGCCGGGGTTGACGGCGTACAGCGGGTTCTTATGTCGTTGCTGTTCGTAGTCGAAGTAGAAGAATGCCTTGTCGTGGACGAGAGGACCTCCGATGTCGGCGCCGAACTGCTGTAGTACGTTGAGGGGCTTGGCGTTGCCGTTGGCCTTGTCGACCGCGTCGTTGGCGCCTGTTGCGGAGTTCCGGTTGTAGTAGAACGCGTCGCCATGCCACTGGTTGGTGCCGGACTTGGTCACGGTATTGATGAAGCCTGCGCCTGCGCCACCGTATGCGGCACTATAGACGTTCGGCTGGACCTGGAACTCCTGAATCGCCTGCAGACCGAAGATGTAGGGGATTCGGGTGAAGCCGCGATTGTCGCCGTAGTAGTAACTGGTCGCATCCGAGCCGTCTACGGTGAAGGAGCTGGAACCGTTTGCGTTCGAGGCGCCACCGGAGGTGTTGTTGTAGCCGGAGAGGTCACCGCCGGACTGACCGGCAAAGGTGATGTGGCCGAACTGGCCGTCCGTGGTGACGTTCGGCGTCAGAAGGACGAAGTCGGTATAGCGGCGTCCGCTCAGCGGAAGATTGGCGACGACATGCTGACTGACCAGGGTGCCGATGCTGGTGTCGCTGGCGTCGAGCGAGGTATCCGATTGCGCGTCGACTTTGACAACGTCTCCGGCGGAACCGATGCTGAGTGCAGCGTTACCGCCGCTGGTGTGGCCGACGGAGATCGTAACGCCGGAGAGTTCTGTGGCGCGGAAGCCAGCAGCAGAGATGATGACCTGATACTCGCCGACGGGCAACGCGGGAAAGGTGTAGATGCCTTGGCCATTGCTGGAGGTCGTCCACTTTGTTCCAGTGGCTGATGCGGTGAGCGCGATACTTGCATTGGCCACAACTGCGCCAGAAGGATCGGTTACGGTACCGACGAGCGTACCGGTAGAGATTGCGTTTTGTGCGTGTCCCGGGAAGGCGCTACAGAGCAGACAGAACAGCAGAAGGGTAGCGCGAAAGAAGTACGAAGCAAATCGTCCTAACATCCTGAACTCCTTGGTTGTGAAAACAGGAAAAAATCCGCAATCACTTGCAGATGGAACAATGCAAAGTACGAATGGCCTAGATACAGCGCGGCTGGCGCCGCAAACCACTGCGCTCTTTCAAGATCAGAAAGAGATGAAAACTGGGTGAGAAGCTATGACCATAATTGAAGTCGTAACTTTGCGCAAGGGAAGCCGAGGTAAAATACCGCACTCGCTGGTGAAAGCTCTCGGCAAGCGCGATGCACACCGCCAGCAGAAGCAGTACTCTGGCAAAGTGGCAGTGAAGGGAAGTGAGATTCACGCGAATGCACCCTCCTTATAACAATCGCAATGCGGACATCTCTGCCGCACATACTTCATTTCGGGCTCCTTCGCAGGAGGCCTATCTCCGTCTGCTGGCGGCAGCAAGCCGTCTTTCGCGCCAGGTGGATGAGCTGCTCCGTACCTTTGGCATCTCGCAACCGCAGTACAACGTGCTGCGAATTCTCGCCGGAGCGGACTCTGCGGGGTTGGGCAGAAATGAGATCGCAGCACGGATGATTGCAACGACACCGGATATGACACGGCTGCTCAATCGCATGGCCGAAAAGGGCTGGGTGCACCGCGAGCGCGGCGCGCAGGACCGTCGAGAAGTACCTACAACGCTGACAGAACCCGGGCGGGAGCTTTTGCAACGAATCGATCGACCGCTGGAAGCATTGCATTTACAGCAGTTTGCCGCGTTTGGCGAAGGTGGCGACGGAGCATTCCTGCGCTCTCTACGCGTACTGGCCGGCGTAGACGGCGTCTGAGCGGAAGGCGTTGGTGAATCGTTTTGAATACGAGGAGCATCTTAATAGGTGTTTGAACACCTTTTCTTGGTTCGAGGAGAATTCTTATGGCTTTCCAAAACTCTTATGTCGACGCGACCAGCCTGGGCATCCACCCGCCCAGCTACAGATTGCCTGACTCCTCGCACGTCGGTATTGTCACGCTGGCGGTATCCAGCCTGGAGAAGTCAGTTGCCTTCTATCGTGACGTGATCGGGCTCGCCGTGTTGCGTCAGGACGGTCCGGACGCTGAGCTTGGCGTTGGAGGCAAGGTTTTTCTGCGCCTGAAGCAGCTTGAAGGGGTGCAGCCGATCGGCCGCCGCACACGCCTTGGCCTGTACCACACGGCATTTTTGTTGCCCAGCCGTGCCGCGCTCGGCAGCTTTATTCAGCACCTGCAGCGTATCGGCGAATACTTTGGCGCAGGTGATCATATTTATAGCGAAGCGCTCTATCTTGTAGATCCTGACGGACTCAGCGTGGAGGTGTACGCCGACCGTCCGCGCGAGCAATGGAAGACACGAGGCCACGAGCTGTTGAGCGCTACAGAGGCGGTCAACCTTGGCTCCGTGGTTGCCGACAGCGCAGGAGAGTGGAAGGGCGCTCCTGAGGGAACCAAGGTTGGCCATGTGCACCTTTACATCGGCGATCTTGAGACCGCGGCCCGTTTCTATCACGAGGGGCTGGGCTACACCGTCATGACCTGGACGTATCCGGGAGTGCTCTTTATTTCGGCCGGAGGGTACCACCATCACATCGGCATCAATGTTTGGGCTGCGGGGTCTCAGCCTGCCAGCGAGCAGGACGCTCGATTGTTGTCCTGGGAGCTGGTTGTTCCCGACGCCGAAGAGATTGCCAAGCTGCAGAAGAATATGGAGCAGCGAGGCTGGGAGACGACAACGCTGGAGAACGGGAGCCTTAAAGCGGTTGACCCATGGGGTATTCCGGTTCACGTTGTCCTGGGCTAAGAAATTTGCACGGAGGTAGAAGGTAATGAGTCTTACAGCAATCGATGTTCACCAACCAAAGTCAAAGCCGCGCGCGCTGTTGTTGTTTCTTCATGGTGTAGGTGCCAGCGAACGGGCGATGCTTCCGCTGGCGCAGGCAGCGCCTGAGGAGTATCTAACGCAGACGCTTCGGGCCCCCTTTGCTTTGTCTCCGTATGCATTCGCATGGTTCCATGTTCAGTTCCGCGAAAACGGGCCTGCGATCGAGGAGGAGGAAGCGCGTACATCGTTGCAGGAGCTACGCGCTTACATACTGCAACTGCGCGAAACGCACGGCGACCTTCCGATTTACCTTGTCGGCTTCAGCCAGGGAGCGATCATGTCGCTTCTGCTAAGTCTGATCTATCCGGGGCTGGTGGATGGAGCGATTTGCTTTAGCGGCCGGCTGCCAAAGGAATTTAGCGGGGATCTGGTAACGCAGACACCGGAAAAAAATACTGCATTGTGGATCGGTCACGGTGTGCAGGACTCTGTTCTGCGCATCCAGTATGCGCGCGATATCAAAGCGCTGCTGGATAGCTCTGCAATTCCCCTAAGCTATCAGGAGTACACTGCGGGGCACGAGGTCACGCCGCAAATGCTGCAGGACGCATATGAGTGGCTGGCAGCGCAGATAAAACAGTAACCTCCAAAGCAATCGCAACGGGCCATTCTTTGAGCGATGCTCGAAGAATGGCCCGTTGTTTGTTGCTACACAATCAACCCATTACGCATGGCAAAGCGGACGAGTTCCACAGGGGAATGGAGGTTTAATTTCTCCATGATTCTGCTGCGATGAGCTTCTACGGTGTAGACGCTTAGATTCAGTTGGGACGCGACTTCTTTATTTGTGCGTCCTTCTGCAATGAAATAGAGCACCTCGCGCTCTCGTTTCGTAAGCAAATCGAGCGGATTGCTTACGTGCTTGCGGAAGTCTCCTACAATAACGCCAGCGACGGCCGGGCTTAGAAACGCATTGCCGCGAGCAACGTGCCGTATCGCGCTGAGTAGATTCTCATCAGAGTCCTCTTTGAGCAGATATCCCTTTGCTCCAGCACGCATTGCCTCACGTACGTAGACCGGATCACGATGCATGCTCAGGATGAGGACTTTTGCCGACGGGAGCTGCTCTGTAAGCTTGCGCGTGCACTCCAGGCCATTCAGGCCGGACATGGAGATATCCATGATGACAACATCCGGTTTCAACTCTAAGGCCAACGGTAATGCCTGATCGCCGTTGCTTGCCTCACCCGTGAGCTGCATGGAGTCATCTTCTTTAATGATGAGCGCGAGGCCGCGTCGCAGCATAGCGTGATCGTCGACCAGCATTACCTTAATCATTTTGCTTGTCATCGCAGATGCTCGAACAGTGGCATGGCTGTTGTTGCATGGATCGGGACCGAGAAGAACAGGTTGGCTCCTCCTGCAGGAAGATTTTCGGCGGTCATCGTGCCATCCATATGACGGATGCGAGCTTTCATGCCAGCGAGTCCTAGCCCTCGCTGCGCTGAGTCCTGCGCTTCGATCTCCGGAAAACCTACACCGTTATCGGTGATGTGTAGGGTGACCCAGTCTTCATTGGCAAAGAGCTCAATCTCTGCCTGGGTTGCTTTGGAGTGCCGCACGAGATTGGTGAGCGATTCCTGGGCTATGCGAAAGAGCTGAGTTTCCAGCATCTCAGGAAGCCGCTTCGACATATTCGAGCCATACAGGATGCGGATGCCGGATTGTGTTTCGACTCGTCGCACCATGCCCTGAAGCGCTTCATCTAAGCCGAAATCATCGAGAATAACCGGACGTAAGAGTTGCGAAAGCTCGCGGACGTTACTCAGGGCTTCTTCGAGCAAGGTAAGGCATTCTTTACGATGTTCCTCAAAGTCGTCGGTTGAGGTCTTCTGTAGGAGCATCCTCATCCCTGTGAGCATTTGTCCGAATTCATCGTGGATTTCGTGAGAGAAGCGCCGCGCTACAACCTCATGCTCTTGTGAGATGCGCCAGCTCAGCAGATTGAGCTCATTGCTTTGTTGCTCGATGCGACGGAGCGCAGAGTGAACGGTCCATGCCGTAAATGCGCCGCAAACAATGGCGCAAAGTCCACAGGCCCCTAGCAGCAACTCCATTCTTGTAAGCAGAAGCTTCGACTGCCGGACGATCAGTTGATCGACGTTTGTATGGGTAAGTCCATGTGCGGGAATCGAGCGCAGGGAGTTTGTGGCTTCCGTGTGAATGTGTTCGATGCCTTGAAAGGCCAGCACACTTGCAACGCAGATCAACAGAACGGTCGCTGCAAATCCACCGTAAACGGAGCGCGTCACGTAGGTGAAGAAAGCCGGTTCAGGACGAGTTGAGATGACTTCCAATCTGCCCATCATGCAATCAAGGGTATTGTGTCACATTCTGTAGCACTTCCCGCGGTGGAGCGCGACACCCCCAAAGATCGGGTAGTTTTATCCCCTATCGAAGGGGTATTTGTTGCGTTTGCATCCTGTCATAGTCAAGTGCAGGTTGGGCGAAGCCTAGGTTCTTTCCGTGTTGCTGGTGCTCTCTAGCGTGCCGGCCATGCTCTTGATCTGGAGCTTTTCCCCATGAACACGGCTTGAAGAAGCCGTAGAAGACAGGTGTAGATGAAGGCTATTGCACGTTTCGCGCTAAAGCGGCCTTATACCTTTGTTGTTCTGGCTATCTTGATTGCTGTGTACGGCGTTCAGGCGATCATGACAACGGCCACGGATGTCTTTCCGATTATTAAGATTCCGGTTGTTGCGGCCGTATGGAGCTACACGGGGTTGTTGCCGAACGACGTTTCCGGGCGCATCACGTACTACTATGAGCGCGCTGTGACCTCGACCGTAGAGAACATCGAGCATCTTGAGAGCGATTCCTACTTCGGTCGTAACGTCGTTCGTATCTTCTTCCAGCCGGGCACCGATATCGGGCGTGCAGAGGCTGAGGTTTCTTCGGTCTCGCAGACAATCGTGCAGCAGTTGCCGCCAGGAATCTCTCCTCCGATGGTGATGTCGCTGGACGCTTCGTCCGTTCCCGTCATGACGTTGCAGGTAACTGCGGACAACATGACACCAGCGCAGCTGTATAACCTGGCGATTACGCGTTTGCGTCCACAGCTTGTCACGGTGCCGGGATCGGTGATTCCGCATCCTTACGGCGGCGCTTCGAACACCGTCCTCGTTGCTCTCGATCAAGCGAGGCTGCAGTCACATAAGCTCAGCGCGATGGATGTGTCCAATGCGTTCGATCAGCAGAGCATTGTTCTGCCTGCGGGTGATCAGAAGATCGGCAAGATCGATTGGATGGTGCAGACCAACGCCGTTCCGCAATCGATTGAAGAGTTCAATAACCTGCCGATTAAGCAGATTGGGAATGCGATCGTTCGCTTGAGAGATGTGGCATGGGTGTATCAGGGCGGACCACCGCAGACCAATGCTGTTCTGGTCAAGGGCAAGCAGGCCGTCATGCTCGTCATCATGAAGGGCGGAGAAGCTTCGACTCTTGATGTTGTGAACGGTGTGAAGAGGCTCATCCCGCAGATGAATCGCACGCTTCCTGCCGGTGTTCACATCAAGATTCTGACGGATGCTTCAACCTTCGTGAAGGATTCCGTGATCGATGTTGTGCGTGAGCTTGCACTAGCTGCTGGGTTGACAGGGCTTGTCGTACTGCTCTTCCTTGGCTCCTGGCGCTCAACCTTGATCATTGCGGTGTCTATTCCGCTATCTATTCTTTCCGCGATCATTCTGCTGCACGTAACAGGGCAAACGATCAATGTCATGACGCTTGGAGGGTTGGCACTTGCCGTCGGCATTCTTGTCGACAACGCAACCGTCATGATCGAAAACATTGACATTCACATTGAGCACGGTAAGCCGCTTGCTGCTGCGATTGTGGATGCGGCAGGGGAAATGCTTCTGCCGACTCTGGTGGCTACGGTCTGCATCTGCATCGTGTGGCTGCCTTTGTTTCAGCTCGACGGTGTAGCAGGCTTCCTGTTTATGCCGATGGCGCTCGCCATTATCTTTGCCATGGCGCCGTCATTTCTGATGTCGCAGACGCTGGTTCCAGCAATGGCTAACTGGATGCTCGGCAAGCAGATTGAAGAGCATAAGAAACGGCATCAGCCTGGGTATAAGCCGGGTTTCTTTACCCGCTTTCAAAAGGGTTTTGAGCGCGGCTTCCTTGCCTTCCGCGAGGTGTATCGAACAATCCTTGAATCGGCTGTTCATCATCGCAAGATGTTCGTGACCTGCTTCCTGGGCTTGGCGCTTGCATCGTTTCTTCTGATTCCGTATCTCGGGAAGAACTTCTTCCCGGAGATCAAGGGAGATACGTTGCAGATGCACATGCGTGCGCCGGTCGGCACGCGACTAGAGGTGGCGGATCGTGAAGCCGTATTGGTGAACAAGGAGATCTCCGCGTTATTGCCCGGGCAGGTGAAGGACGTTCTCGACAACTGCGGTCTTCCAGTAGGTCCTCACAACCAGGCATTTATTCCGACGCCATCGATTGGCGCACAGGATTGCGATCTTACGATCACGCTGAAGAACCCTGAGTCCAAGGTGTGGGATGACCGTGCAATTCTTCGTAAAGGACTTAATGAGAAATTTCCCGGTACGGTCTTTACCTTCCAGGCTGCGGAGCTGACCGATAAGATTTTGAACTTCGGCTTGCCTGCTCCGATTGATGTACGTATCTCGGGCATGAATCTGCAGGACAACTATGCCCTGGCTAAGCAGATGGTGCAGGACCTGCGGCATATCAACGGAATCGCCGATGTTGCGATTCAGCAGACGATGACAACGCCGACACTCTTTATTCATGCTCAGCGGCAGTTTGCCCTTCGTACCGGAGTGAAGGAGGCGGATGTCGCGAATAACGAACTCGTTTCTCTTTCCGGCAGTCAGCAGGTCAAGCAGGATTATTGGTTGGATCCGAAGACCGGTCTCTCCTACCTCATCAATATCTACACACCGCAGAAGCAGCTGACGTCGATGAATGATCTGGAGACGATTCCAGTGAGCGCCGGCGATGGTAACCCGACCAATCAGCGGCCGGAGTTGCTGGGGGCAATGGGGCAGATCAAGGCCGTTGGTACTCCGGGAGAAGTTTCCCACTACAACATTCTTCCGGTGCTGGACATCTATGCCGCGAATGAAGGGCGAGATCTCGGCGCGGTCTCCACAGATGTGCAGAAGGTGGTTGATCGTTACCAAAGCAAGCTACCGCATGGTTCTCTGATGAGTGTGCGTGGGCAGGCAGATACGATGAACAGCACCTATCGGCAGCTTTTGATCGGCCTGGGAATCTCGGTCCTATTGGTCTTCCTGGTCATCGTCGTCAACTTTCATAGCTGGCTTGATCCCTTCATCATCATCACGGCGTTACCTGCGGCGTTGGCTGGCATTGTCTGGAGTTTATTCCTGACGCATACAACCTTGTCGGTGCCCGCACTCACGGGAACGATTATGTGTATGGGAACCGCGACGGCCAACTCCATTCTTGTTGTTGCCTTCGCAAGGGAACGGCTGCATGAGCATGGCGATGCTCTTCGAGCGGCTATCGAGGCGGGATATGTACGTATTCGTCCGGTCGTGATGACGGCTCTCGCCATGATGATCGGCATGCTGCCGATGTCGATGAGTAACTCCCAGAACGCTCCTCTGGGACGAGCGGTGATCGGTGGTCTGGCTATGGCAACTGTAGCCACGCTGCTCTTCGTGCCTTGTGTCTTCGCAATTCTTCATCACAAAAAGAGTGTTCACACCGAGGGGGTGGCCTGATCATGTTGAAACAACGTCGACGTGGAATCGTCGTTTTCGGAATTGTTCTGGCGGCCGCAGCCGTGACGCTTGTCTTCCTTGGTATCTCTTCCCGCAAGCATGCGTTTGCAGCGTTGAACGATCGTACGGAAGCCTCCTCGGTGGAAGATGTGAGTGTTGTGATGCCGCAGCCTGGTGACTCAACCATCACGCTCGATCTGCCGGGCGACATCAGCGCCTGGTATGAAGCTCCCATCTATGCGCAGGTTTCCGGCTACGTGAAGATGTGGGATAAAGATTATGGCGCGCAGGTGCAGCGAGGCGATGTGCTTGCAACGATCAATACGCCAAAGCTCGATGCGCAGTTCAGTGCGGCGCAGGCCACGGTTGCAGTGGCTACCGCCAAGCGTGATCTTGCATCCCTGACCGCCAAGCGCTGGAAGAATCTTGAAGGCACGCAGGCGGTTTCCAAGCAGCAGGTGGACGTGCAGGCCGCCAACGCACGGACGGAGCAGGCTGAGCTGGAAGCAACGCAGCATGAGTTGGCTCAGTTCCAGGCAATGGAGGCGTTCCGCACCATTCGCGCACCGTTTGACGGTATCGTGACGGCGCGTAAGGTGAACGTTGGCGATTTCGTCAGTGAGGCAGGTGGAGAGCTTGGCGACAAGGATGAGGCAACGGAGCTCTTCACTGTCGCTGACGTGCATAAGCTACGCATCTTTGTGAGCGTTCCCCAGGACTACATCGAGATCCTGAAAAAAGGAGTTACGGCCGATATCACGGTGCCGCAGTATCCGAACAAAGTCTTCCATGCGGAGTTCCTGACAGACGCCACAGCGCTGGACAAAGACTCGCGTACGGTCACAACCGAACTGGTCATGGATAACCCGGACAATCAGGTTTGGCCCGGGTCGTATGCCACGGTGCACTTTCACGTACCGAACACACAGCATGCGTTGCTGGTTCCGGAAAACTCTTTGATCTTCCAGGAGCACGGCGAGCAACTGGCCGTGGTGGATGCGGGCAACCACATCGCGATGAAGAGCGTGACAGTGGGGCGGAATCTTGGGCAGAACGTGGAGATCCTTTCCGGCCTAAACCCCGACGAGCATGTGGTGAACAATCCCTCAGCTGGTCTGCTTGACGGGGAGGTCGTTCATGTCGTGCCTCCAACGAAGGGATACAACGACGTTGCAGAGGTCACCCGCAAACCGCAAAGCAATCCTGCTGGCGAGGGGCAGTAAAACCATGAGAAGACCAATCCGTGGAATAACGGCAGCGCTGGCTTCTTCTGCATTCCTGCTGGCGGGATGCAATAAGCCGCCGAAGTACACTCCGCCCAAGATGGCGCTGGCTCCCAGCTGGTCGGGTGAAGGCGTTTTCAAAATAGCCACACCGCAGGACGGTGCGTTACGCGGTGACTGGTGGACGTTGTTCGGTGATGCCGAGCTGAACATGCTTGAAGAGAAGGTCGCTGCTAATAATCCCGATCTGCAGGCTTCTGCTGAACGGTATACGCAGGCTCGCTATCTCATAACGGAGTCGAAGGCCGGGTTGATGCCCCACGTTGGCATGGGGGCGGATACGTCAGATAACAAGAGCTCGGAGAATCGTCTCTTCCGCTCGCCGTACGATCCCTTGTATGGCACTGATGAAGGTTACGGAGGCGAAGCCTCGTGGGAGCCGGATATTTGGTCGAAGATTCGAAACACCACTCTGATGCGTAAGCAGCTCGCGCAAAGCACTGCGGCGGATCTGGCTCTTACCCGGCTAAGTCTGCAGGCGGAGCTAGCGGAGGACTATGTGGAGCTCCGCGGGCTCGACGTTCAGGATGCGGTCTATCATCACTCGATCGACTCTTATAAGAACGCCGTGCAGATCACGCAGATTCGTTTGAAGGGAGAGATCGCTCCTCGTTCGGATGTGACGCGCGCGGAGAATCAACTGAACAGTACTGAAGCGCAAGAGCTCAACCTGCGCATGCGGCGCGAGATTCTGGAGCACGCCATCGCGATTCTGACGAATCAGACGCCGACTGGATTTCACATTCCATCGGTCGAGACGTTCACCGTGCATGTGCCTTCCATTCCTGTGGGGGTACCATCCACCTTGCTGCAGCGGCGTCCGGATATTGCCAGTGCGGAGCGACGCATGGCGGCTGCGAATACGGATATAGGCGTTGCCAAAGCGGCGTTTTATCCGGATATCCGTATCAGCGCCCTGGCCGGATTCTCTGACAATGGCTTTGGTCTGGCAGATCTAGCCAACAGCTTATGGAGCTATGGTATGAGCGGTGCGCTTCCTCTGTTTGAAGGAGGCGAACGTCGTGCGGATCTTCAACGTAGCCATGCCGAATATAGGCAGGCGACCGATGAGTACCGCAGCACGGTGCTCAATGCGTTTCGCGAAGTGGAGGACTCACTTTCGCGGCTGCGTTATCTCAGCGGAGAAGAGCAGAAGCGGCACCTTGCGACACAGGCTGCTCTGCAGACGCAGCAGATGCAGATGCAGCTTTACACCGGCGATCTGACAAGTTATCTCGAGGTGGTGACGGCGCAGATTGCAGCGCTTGACTCTCATCTTGCAGAGGTCGAGGTGCAAACGGACAGATTAGAGGGGGCGGTCAGTATGATCCGCGCATTAGGCGGTGGCTGGGATCTCACAAAGCTCCCGGCGCAGGATCATCAGGAGCCGATGAAAGTACTGCAGTACAAGAATCTGGACCACCCAGCGTCCTAACAAGTGCTTCCAATGAAACGCGTTGCCTGTCTCACGTACGGTTCCGTGAGGCAGGCGTTTTTTTTCTGGAACTAAATGCGGCCGGCGGCGCGCAGCTGCGCGATCTCTTCTGTGCTGAACACATGAGAACGCGTATGGAACTGCATGCCGTAGGGGCCTTCGAGCGAGAACGCATTGCCGAAGCCCTTGGTCGTGTCGATGATCAGTTGCGTGTGCTTCCAGTACTCAAACTGCGAGGCCGAGATGTAGAACGGCACCTGACCGATGCTTCCAACCAGGACATCCCGGCTGCCGATGCGGAACTCGCCTTCGGGAAAGCACATCGGTGCGCTGCCTTCGCAGCAGCCGCCGGATTGGTAGAAGACGAGCTTGCCGTGGTCCTGTTGCAGCTTCTCGATCAGCTCCAGCGCGGCTGGAGTGGCAACGACCTGCTCCGGAAGGAGGGAGGCGTCTGTTACAGATGCGTTGCTCATAAGGAACTCCAGTCTCGCTGATGCCGAAAGGGCAGTTGCGGTTAGTTAGAACGCATAGGTGATCGCGAATGCGGGACGATCCTTGGCCTTCAGGTCGACACCGGGCGAGATCTCGCCAGGTCCCTGCAGAATGCCAAAGTCCACGTTCAGCTTCATGGTTGGGCTTGGCAATACGCGCAAAGCATACACCATGGTGGTGCGAATGTTGCCGGTAGGCAACTGGTCAGGATGGTGCGGCTGGCCAGCAACTTCAACACCGAGAATGATGGTGCTGTGTACAGGTCCCTGGAAGATGAAGGCTGCGTTGCCGAAGGCATAAGCACCCCAGTTTGGCGCGTTACCGCCAAGACCCCAAAGCTCCGAGTTGGTGCCGCGTACACCGCCGGTCAGCAGGATAGGCATGGGCTTGAGCTGCGTGATCGTTTTCGTCAGTGCAAGGTACACGTCGCCGTTTGTGGTGCTCTTATGCGTCAGAGCGCCGCCCACGTTCTGCACCTGGCTGCGGACCATAAAACCAGTTGCAACGGAGGGCATCCAGGCCTGATGCCACGAGTTTTCCTTAATCAGGATGCCCTTGGCATGAAAAGTATTGAAGCCTTCGTTCCACAGCGGGCTTAGCGTCGCGTTGTTGCCCTGCGCATGAAAGTCACGCGTGTAGCCGAATTCGATGCGGTTGGCAAAGCCGCTGGTAACGGAGAGCTGGCTGAAGGTTCCAAGAACATCGCCGCCGTTCAGGTAGTGATAAGACGCTACCGGAAGCGCGAAACGGTTCTTGGGGGTAGCAATGGTGTACGCCGTCGGCGTGACGAAGACACCGGTCTCGCCTTCCCAACCGAGGTTTTGTGCATGAAGAGCGGAGGGAGCGCTCAGCAACAGGGCGGCAAATAGCAGTGCAATTAGCCGCCCACCGATGCGTTTCGAAGAATTACTTTGGCCTTCCACGTTCAAAATTCCTTTCTGGTCGCTAGAAATGGGGCAGACGTACGATCCGTCTGCCCCCGTATTGTTGGCTGAGCCCTTTTGTTTTTAGAACAGGCCCAGCTTCTTGGTGCTGTAGCTGACGAGCTGGTTCTTGGTTTGCTGATAGTGATCCAGCATCATCAGATGGTTTTCGCGTCCGATACCGCTCTGCTTGTAACCACCGAAGGCCGAGTGCGCCGGGTACATGTGGTAGCAGTTGGTCCAGACACGGCCGGCCTGAATGCCGCGGCCGAAGTGATACGCGCGATTGATGTTGCGCGTCCAAATACCGGAGCCGAGGCCGTAGAGCGTGTCGTTTGCGATGGCAAGCGCTTCTTCATCGGTCTTGAAGGTCGTCACGGAAAGAACCGGTCCGAAGATCTCTTCCTGGAAGATGCGCATCTTGTTGTGACCCTTGAAGATCGTCGGTTGAATGTAATAGCCGCCGGTCAGGTCGCCTTCCATCTTTGCGGCGTGGCCGCCGGTCAGCAGCTCTGCGCCTTCCTTCACACCGAGGTCGAGATAGGAGAGGATCTTCTCGAACTGCTGCTGCGAGGCCTGTGCACCGATCTGCGTGGTGGGATCGAGCGGGTTGGCCTGACGGATCGCCTTTACGCGCTTGAGCGCGCGCTCCATGAAGCGGTCATAGATCGATTCGTGAATCAGGGCACGCGAAGGGCAGGTGCAGACTTCGCCCTGGTTGAAGGCAAAGAGAGCGAGGCCTTCAATGGCCTTGTCCACGTAGTCGTCATCTTCATTCATGACGTCTTCGAAGAAGATGTTGGGCGACTTGCCGCCGAGCTCCAGCGTCATCGGAATGATGTTTTCCGAGGCGTACTGCATGATGAGTCGGCCGGTTGCGGTCGAACCCGTGAACGCGATCTTGTTGATACGCGGGTTGGTGGCCAGTTCCTTACCGACTTCGCGTCCGAAGCCGTTGACGACGTTCAGAACGCCGGCAGGCAACAGGTCGCCGATCAGTTCCATCAGCACAAGGATCGAAACCGGTGTCTGCTCTGCGGGCTTGAGCAGGATGCAGTTGCCAGCAGCCAGAGCCGGAGCGAGCTTCCAGGCAGCCATCAACAGCGGGAAGTTCCAGGGGATGATCTGACCGACTACGCCGAGAGGCTCGTGATAGTGGTAGGCCACGGTTTCGTGATCGATCTCGGAGATACCGCCCTGCTGCGCGCGGATTGCACCAGCGAAGTAGCGGAAGTGGTCTGCACAGAGGGGAACGTCCGCTGCCGTGGTCTCGCGGATCGGCTTACCGTTGTCCCAGGTTTCGGCGGCGGCCAGCAGGTCGACGTTCTCTTCAATACGCTGAGCGATCTTGATGAGAATGTTGGAACGGTTGGTGACAGAGGTCTTGGCCCATGCGTCCTTCGCCTTGTGGGCTGCATCCAGTGCCTTTTCGATATCGGCGGCACCCGAGCGGGGGATTTCGCAGAGGGTCTTGCCGGTGACCGGCGTCAGATTCTCAAAGTACTGGCCGGAAACGGGTTCCACCCATTCGCCGCCAATGAAGTTGCCGTACCGCTTTTTGAAAGGAACGTGAAAGCCGTAGTGTGCGGGGTCGATCTTGACTTCTTCCAGGGTTGCCATTGTTCTGCTTCTCCTTGTTCTCTTGCGTTTCTCACTTGCTTTTTGCTGCTTGCTTCGCAGGTCCATCTGCGAAGGGGAAATCTCTCCAACGCGGGTAAATACTCTTCCCCGCCTCTAACCGTTGTCATGCGTCGCTGTCGCGGCATGTCGCAGAAAGCGACATGCGTCTCATGAAATGCCGCCCGGATAAATGTCGACAGGTCATAGTGATGGGGAGTATTTTGAGGTCTGTAAGGAGCTACGAGCCGATTCCGGCGGTAAGACGTCCTATGCCATCTGGTGCTTTAGAACCCCGACAACCGTTTCACGAAGTCATTCAAGCGTCCTGGCAACGCTGCCGCCAATCCGGTCTTGGGCCGCATTGGCACGTTCACCAGGACCCGTTGACCCCCATGAAGCTGCGCGAACATCAGTCGCAGAATCAGCAGCTTCGCCGCCTTGCGCTGCGGGAGATGAGCCTGCTGGAGCATACGCTCTGCGGCGCTGGACGCATTCTGATGCTGGCCGATGCGACCGGCGTCATTCTGGATTCGCAAGGCGACAACACCTTCCTGGGAAGAGCCCGCACTGTAGCGCTTATGCCTGGTGCGACATGGGCTGAGCAGATGACCGGGACCAATGCGATTGGAACCGCGATTATCGAACATCGGTTTCTGCAAGTGACGGGACGACAGCACTTCTTCGACGAGAACTGCTTTCTTTCCTGTCAGGCGATGCCGATTATGTCGCCCTCAGGCGGTCTGGCGGGTGTGTTGAACCTCTCAGGCGACGTTCATATCTCCCTGCACTCGGCGGGCCGGCTTGTGCGACAGGCTGTCGCACACATTGAGCACAGCTGGGTGGAGGAAACTGCCACGGACATCATCGTGCGCCTGCACCAGCATCCTGCATGGCTGGGCACTCCGGAAGAAGGTGTGCTGACCTTCCATGATGGATTGCTTACGGGCGCGAACACCCACGCCCTGGTGTATCTGGGATTGGCGCCGTTGGCGATTCATTCCGCGCGCTGGGAAGAGATCTTTCAGCAGCGTCCGCAGCTGGGTCGTCGCGAACTGCATCGCCTGCATCACTCCGGTCTTTTCTATGCCGAAATCTCACGCGCTTTTGCGGCGGGTGCCAGAATCGCGGCAACGGAAGTAGCGCATGTGGGGCCGGAAAGCCTTGCGGATCTGCGGGATGAAGCGTTGCGTCGTGCTGTGTCCGCGGAGAACGGCAACCTTTCCGCAGCGGCGCGTCGCCTTGGGATTCACCGCAGTACGTTGTACCGCCGTCTCGGGAAGCAGTAAGAGCGCGCGCTGCGTCGTTATGTTGCCACGGGCAGCGTGATGATGCAGCGTGCTCCGCTTCGCAGCGACGGGTCAAAGCGGATGCTTCCGCCAAGCCGTTCGACGATTAATTTCGTGATGGACAGTCCCAGGCCGGTGCCGTTGTTTGCGACAGTATGCGTCGGAGTTCGGGTGAAAAAGCGGTCGAAGACGCGGTCCTGTTCTCCTTCAGCGATTCCCGGTCCTTCATCTTCAATCACAAGCTCAATGAGGTTGGGGTGTTCCGGCTTCTGCGCGTAGACAACATCCAGCACGGAATCTTCGTCGGCGAACTTCACGGCGTTGTGCAATACGTTCATCACCGCTGTGCGCAGCAAAGTACGCTCCGCGCGCACGAGAACATCGTTTGGGGCGGATGAGCTGATGCGCACACGCATACGTTTTTCCTCAAGGAGAACTTCCAGCAACGTGAGTGACTCAGCGACGACCTGCTGCAGTGGCCAGGCTGTTTCCTGTTGCACGCTCTGCATCGCCTCAGCGCGTGAGAGAAGAAGCAGGGCATCGACGGTGTCGTTGAGCCGCGCGGAAGACTCGAGAATATCGCCGAGCGCTTCGCGATAAACCGCTTCGGGCTGAGGCTCCGCAAGCGCCACTTCACCTATGGTTCGCATAGCCGCGATCGGCGTGCGCAGCTCATGGGAGGCGTCTGCGGTAAAGCGTTGCAACTGTTCAAAGGACTGCTGCAGTCGGTCGAGCAGATGATTGAAGATCTGCGCCAGGCGGCCGAGCTCGTCGTGTTCGTTGTGAACCTGCAGGCGCTCTTGTAGGTTGCGAGCAGTGATCGTTCGTGCACGATTGGCCATCTCGTCCAGCGGCAGCAGCGCCCGTTTGGCGATACTTTGCCCTGCGACTCCGGCGAGCAGCAGCGCTGCGGGGATCGCGATCAGAAGGATCAGGAAGAACTGAAACATGCGTTCGTGCAGCAGCGTGATGCGGTAGCCAAGACGAATGAGCAGCTGCTTGCCCTGCATGCCGTGAATGTGGCTGATCAGCAATGCGTGTGAGCCGTCGGCGAGCCGCGTGATGCGTTCGTTGAAGCTTTTATCGCCTTCTCCTGCGTGCGGGGCTCCGCCAAGCTCCATGCCATGCAGTGTGGGGCTGCGGTACAGCACGGTACCGGAGCCGTCGCGCACCTCCATCAAGCGATCGATGAGCAGGTGAGAGTGCGGACGGGAGTAATAATCCTGATGGAGTTGCAGCTGGCCATTGGCGTCGAAGTAGAAGAGACCTTCAACGGTGACAACTTCCTGCACTTCGTCGTGCACGATTTGTTTGGTGAGTACGACGTACTGGAAGGCAAAAACGATTCCGGCGTAGACGAGCAATACCGCTGCCAGTACCGCGATGTACCAGAGGGTCAGGCGTGTGCGCAGATTGATGAGCAGAGGTTTCATGCGTGTGGCTCTCGCAGGTTGAAGCCGACACCGCGTACGGTTTGCAGCAGCTTTACCGGAAAGGGATCGTCAATCTTGCGACGCAGCCGCGCAATCTGTACGTCAATCACATTGTCCATTGGGGTAAAGCGTGCGGTCTCTTTCCATACATCCCGCGCTAGCATCTCGCGTGAGATAGTGCGACCGCTATGCGTAGCGAGATAGAGCAGAAGATCGAACTCGCGCGCTGTCAGATCGAGCTGCTCTCCGCCGCGTGTTGCACTTCGGGCTTTTCGGTCAATCGTGAGATCGGCAATTTGAAGATCGGCTTCTTCGCGTGTGCTGCTGAATCGTCGTAGCAACGCCTCCATACGCGCAAGAAGCTCCGGAAAGGAGAAGGGCTTGCCCAGGTAATCGTCGGCACCAGTTTGCAGGCCCCGTACGCGATCGTCCACGGTGTTGTGCGAGGTGAGAATCAGAACTCGAATATCCTTGCCTTCGCTACGCAGCTGACTCAGAATGTCGAGTCCGTTGCGACGTGGCAGCGTGAGGTCCAGCAACAGAAGATCAGGCTTCTGACTATGCACGAGGAAGAAGCCCTCCTCTGCTGTATTGGCGACGAAGACTTCATAACCCGCCGCACGTATGCCGGTCACGAGTGCATCCGACATTTTCTTGTCGTCTTCGATGATCAAAACCTTGGAAGCTTGCGGCGCCATGCTGTTCTTTCTGCCTCGTGCGTTCGTATCGGGACTTGCTTGGGCAAGGGCCACTCCCAAGCCACAAGGTTGTGAGAGAAGCTTCAAGGGGTTGGATGCTTCTGGGTGACGCTAAGCCTCGCTCAAGCAACGTTATACAGGCCGAAGGCGGGTTGAAGGGCAAATGTCAGGAAGTTGTAAGGGTATGTAAGGCGCTGGAGTGGTCCACTTCGATTGAGCACATTTGCTCCGGAGATGATTGGCATGTATCGAGCTGCGTCGGCGTTCCTGATTTTGGCTACTTCGGTGGCTGCTGTTGCACAGGCAGGTCAATCCCCGGTCTCTTTGCCTGCACAAACGGCGTTCCCGATCGTCTTTACGCAGACGGTTTCCGCAGACGAGGCCCACGTGGGAGATTCCGTAACGGCAAAGACGATGCAGGTGGTGCATCTGGCCAACGGCGTTACGATCCCTGCAGGTGCGAAGGTCCAGGGGCATGTGGTCGCCGCAGAAGCCTATGTTTACGATAAAACGCCCTACGCGCACCAGAAGGATGCAACGTTGAGCGTGCGTTTCGATACCGTTGAAGTGGGCAGAACGGTTCTTCCGCTGCATGTAACTGTCCGCGCCCTGGCAGATGTCTTTGCTACCGGCGATGCGTATGAGCCCCAGCCCAGTGACATGGATCTGCGCGGAACGGTTTCTTTGATTGGCGGGGAGCAGATCATCCCTTCGCAGGATGAGATCACGAACCTTGAGGGCGATGTGGTGGCCTACAACCGCCGCGATGGTGTTTACGCGCACCTGATCGCCAGCGGCCGTTGCGATGGAAGCACGCAGGAGGCTTCCATGGGAATCTTCTCGGCTTCAGCCTGCGGCACCTATGGCTATACCAATGTTTCTGCCACAGAGTTCGGCGATGCAGGGAGCCCATCGAAGCTGACCCTGGTTTCGCACCGCACCTCTCCGGCGATTGTGAAGCACAGCACAGCGTTGCTTGAGGTGCTGCCGCAGGAGCAGGCCTCGTTGTAATCGGTTCGCCGTTTACGGTTTCATCGAAAGAGCATAAGGCCCACTCGGAATAAGAGTGGGCCTTATGCTTTAGGAAAGACGGCAGGGTTAGCCGAGCTTCTGGATGGTGCTGCGCAGGGCCTTTGCCGCTGCTGCGGGGTCCTTTGCGCCGTAGATTGCAGCACCGGCCACTGCAATGGTGGCCCCGGCTGCTTCTACTGCGCCGATGCGCTCGGTGTTGATGCCGCCCGCAACGGAGAACGGAATATCCGCGCTGCGTCCGGCTTCCAGCAGCGATTCGATGGTGTAGCCAGCCTGCGCCTGTTCATCCAGACCAGCGTGCAACTCAACCCAGCTTACGCCGAGAGCCTTCAGCTCCTTCAGGCGCGTTGCCTTGTCGGCAACACCGATCATGTCGGCAACTACGTGCTTGCCGTGTGCCTTGCCTGCCTTCACTGCGCCTGCGATGGTGCTGTCGGCTGCGGAGGCGAGCACGGTCATGATGTCGGCACCGGCCTTGAATGCGAGGTCGGCTTCCAGCTCGCCTGCGTCCATGGTCTTCATATCCGCGAAGACGAGCTTTTCAGGGTAGGCAGCCTTGACGTTGGTGACAACGCTCAGGCCTTGCTGCTTGATGAGCGGGGTTCCGAGCTCGATCACATCAACATGCTCGGCAACTTTGTGCAGCAGGGCGAGAGCGTCCGCGGTGGAAAGAAGATCAATAGCAACTTGCAATTTCATTGGGTTACTCCAGGGGATTGGTTATTCGAGGTTAGCGTGGCTTTTCCAGAGAGCCTCAGCAGGCTCTCCTCGTTGGTGCCACATGGTGTGAAAGAGGATGTCTGAGAGCAACAGGACGCTCTGTTCGAAGAGCGCTCCGGCGTACTGCTGGGAGATTGAGCCTCCGTGCTCGTCCTTAATCGCAGCCGGCAGAATCAGCAGGCTGTCTGCCGCGACGCCGAGAGGGGAGCTTTTCGCGGTGGTGATAACCAGCAGGCGTGCGCCTACTTTTTTGGCTACCTGCGCAGCGTGCACCGCGCCCGCGGTTGTTCCCGAACCGGAGGCGACGATGAGAAGGTCGCCCGCAACGATGGCCGGGGTAGTGACCTCACCGGCTACGTGTACCTGCAGCCCAAGATGCATCAGCCGCATTGCCATCATCTTCAACGCTAGTCCGCTGCGGCCTGCACCGGCAACGAAGACACGCCGTGCACGCAGAATCTCATCGGACGCCGTGCGCATCTCTTCCAGAGAAACGGAAGAGACACAATGGTTGAGCTCCTGCAGGATGAGGTTACGGGCTTGTTCCGTGCTTACAATCAGGTCCATGACTTGGTGAGTATGGCACCGCATTTCACTGGAAATCCAACAGGAAATCCGGATACTTGATCGGCTTTTCCTATCGTCTCAACGCCCTGTATTTCCAACGAGATAGGTCGAGTGTGCTTCCAGCATTTCGCGCACCTGCGCCACGATCGCAGGCGAGTGCGCAAGCTCCATGAAGGCATGAAGCGGAGTGGGCAGCGGTGCGAGTCGAGCGGTCACGAATCCTACATTTGCCTGTGCGGCGGCGCTTTTGCGCAAGGGCACCGCGAGCAGCTTGGCGGATGCGCCGAGCGCGCTGGCTAAGGATTGTGGAAGCACCGTTGACCAGGCGCCCGAGCGGACGTGCGCTCCGAGCACTACCGGTGAGTTGGTATAAAGCACCTTTGGCGCGTGGGCCAAATGCTTCATCGCTGCCTGCGGATAGCCGGAGGTGAGCAGGCAGAGCGGCCGGGCGGCGATCTCTTCCCAGGATATGCGCGCGGGCAACGGTTCCGGGTGCGCGGTGAAGTAATAAAGCTGTTCGCGATAGAGCAGATGCGTAGCGAGCCCATCTCCCACGTTGTCGTCGGTGTAGGTGATGGCAATATCCAGCTCATCGGCGCGCAGCAGATTCAGAAGCTCCGGTGCGGTCGCCGTACGGATGGAAAGCTCCAGCTGGGGCGCCTGTTCTGCGAAAGGCACGCTCAGGATAGAGCCCAGCGGCTCTGTTGTTGGCAGCACACCGATGCGGAAGGGGCCTTGCATGCCCTGCTCGCGAAAACCGCGTAGCTCCTGCTTCAGGCGCAGGCAGTCGTCCATCATCTGTTGCGCGAGCGCGAGAACTCGTTCTCCTTCTGCGGTGAAGCCTTCAAAGCTTCGGCCACGCTTCACGATCAAAACATCCATATCTTCTTCGAGCTGTTTGATGCCGCCTGAGAGTGTCGGTTGAGAGACGTGACAGACAGCCGCGGCGCGCGCGAAGTGGCGCTCCCGTGCAAGTGCAAGCAGGTACTCGAAGTTGCGGATAATCATGTGGTCGATGGAGCCTGAGGATGCCGGAGCATCAAAGGCCTGCTTCAAGGATAAAGCCTTGGCTACGGAGATGGGCAGCTGGGCCTGCCGCCCGAGACGTGCTTTGCACAGGCCGACACTTGGACTATTTGGCGCAGGTTGCGAGAATGGGAGAATCCCTTGCCTGCGGAATTACCGCCCACTGGGCTCCGGCAGCAGCAATGCCACTCGTAGTTCCCCCACTACGATTCATGTTGCTTTTTGAACGATTCGTGCCGTATCGGTCGCCAGAATAAGCGATTTACGCAATATTCAGAGCCATCAACCATTTCAGATTGGTTACGGACGATCTCCCCGCTAACCACTCCATCCTGGCACGTGTTCTTGTCAGGAAGATGAACGCAAATCAAAGAAGAACGTCGTAGCTCGGCGTTTGAACCAGTCAAGCCTTCGTTGCATCGCGGCCTCCGCTGCTGTGTATACGGACCCACTTCAACTTAAGCAGAACAAGCAAGGTGAGCAGGATGCAGTGGAAGCAGTTTAGACACATCGATGCACGTTCGGGAAGTCTGCGAGCAAAAGCCGCTTTGCTGGTGCTGTTGCTGCCGTTCTCGTCCATCGCTCAGGAGAAGTCGCAAAGCGGCCTGGAACTGAAAGCTGCGCGCGCCATGGTGGACCAGCCGGTTCGCGCCCCCCATGCCATGATCGCCTCTGCAAATGCGTTGGCAACCGAGGCGGGGTTGAAGGTTCTGCGTGAAGGCGGCAACGCTGTGGATGCAGCCGTGGCGGTAGCTGTTGCGCTTGCGGTCGTGCATCCGGAGGCGGGTAACCTGGGCGGCAGCGGGCACATGCTGATCCGTATGCACGACGGTCAGGTCGCAGCGATCGACTACTCGGGCATGTCGCCTGCGGCAACGAACTCTGAGACCTCCTGGAAGGATCTGCAGTACGGCTACCGATCGGCAGCGGTTCCTGGAACGCCCGCCGGAATTGGCATGGCGCATGACAAGTTCGGCCAGCTTTCCTGGCGGCGCTGTTTGCAACCGGCCTATGAGCTGGCGAGCAAGGGGTTTCCTGCTTCGGAGCGAATGGAACTGATTTTGAGCCTGCAGGTTCCTGTGATGAAGCAGTTTCCGGAAAGCTCCAAAGTCTTCATGCACGGCGCGGACAAGCCGTTGAAGCAAGGCGAGTGGGTCAAGCAGCAGGATCTTGCAAAGACCATTGCGCGCATGCAGGCCAAGGGTTGGCAGGAGTTCTACACCGGCAAGACCGCAGAGCTGATTGCGGCAGATATGGCCGCACATGGCGGATGGATTACGACCGAGGATCTGCGGAACTATCGGGCGGAGATTCATGAGCCAATCCGCTTCACCTATCGCGGCAATCAGGTGCTGACGGTTCCTCCCAGCGCCAGCGGCGGTTTGACGGAAGCGGTAGCGCTGAACACGCTGGAGAATGAGTCTCTGCCGGTCGGCAGCGAGGGATCTTCTCAAGCACGGCACTTGCAGGTCGAGGCTTTGCGTCGTGGCTTTGAGGCTGCACGTCTCTATGAACGCACCGATGAGAAAGCACCGCTTTCAGCGTTTCTGAGCAAGTCGTACGCCGCAAAATTGTCGGCTTCAATCTTGCCGGACAAGGCTTCCGAGATTACCGTGAGCGACCCAGATACGCACGAATCAACGGAGACCACGCATTTTTCCGTGATCGATTCGGACGGCAACATGGTGAGCAATACCTATACGCTGAGCGGCTATTATGGCTCGCAGGTCATGGCTGCAGGAACGGGTGTACTGCTCAATAACCACATGAGCGTCTTCAACCACGATCCGCATACCAAGTACTTCCTTGCACCCCATCAGCGGTATATCAGCACGCTTGCACCCACCATTCTTTTGCATCAGGACGGCACGCCCTGGGCGGCATTTGGCACGCCGGGGGCGGCAACGATTCCCAGCACCGTGGTGCAGATGATGAATAACCTTGTGGACTTCAAGATGTCGCTGCGGGACGCGATCGAATATCCCCGTATCCACTATGACCTGCGCCATAACGTGATCGAGGCGGAGCCTGGAGCGTTGGTGGTGGACGTGGCGGACCGCCTTGAAGCGATGGGATACAAACTCAACCCGAAGCTGCGCTCGCAGGGAGATGTGAACGCAGTGGAGGTTGAAGAGGGCACAGGTTGGCGCGTTGGAAGCTCCGATGGTCGTCGCGGTGGCGCAGCGGAAGGTTATTGAGTGCAAACACTACGCTCTCATGGGCTCCTTGGCGGCAGCTGGATGCATCGTCCGCAGATAGCAAAGCGCAGTAATTTTACGGAGGCGGTATGTATTTGAAGAAATCTGTATGGGTGAGCTCAGTGTTGCTCCTCTGTACTTTGTTGTTTTCCAGCTCTAGGTTATTTGCCCAGTCGGCAGTAAACAGCGACTTGGAAGTGTTCGTTACGGATGGTTCTGACGCATCGTTGCCCGGAGCCCAACTCACGCTGACCGCGCAGGACACCGGGGTTACACGTCATGCGCAAACCGATAGTGTTGGTCACTATCACTTCACGGCGCTGCCGATCGGTGTTTATCAGTTGTCGACATCGAAGGATGGTTTCAATACAGAAGAGCGCCAGGGGATCAACCTGAACGTAGGCCAGATTGCGACGCTCACGGTCAAGCTTGCTATCGCTTCAGCGCAGCAGAGCGTTGTCGTTACGGGAGACACACCGATTGTTGACTCCGCACGCACAACCGTCGGTGGCGTTGTGGATCAGGCTCAGATCGACAACCTGCCGATCAACGGTCGCGACTTTCTGAACTTCGCGCCAACGGTTGCCGGCGTCACCTCGCAGCAAACTTCGGGACAGGGAAGTGGTCTGAGCTTCAACGGACAGCGTGGCCGCAGCAACAACATCATGCTCGACGGCGTGGAGAATAACGGCCAGCTGAACGGGGATGTGCGCACCACGATGAGCCAGGATGCCGTCCAGCAGTTTCAGGTTGTGACCAACCTCTTCCCGGCTGAGTACGGAAACGCAGGCGGCGGTCTGGTCAATATTGTTTCCAAATCGGGCGGAAACAAATACCACGGCGATCTGTTTTACTTTGCTCGCGATGCTTCAATGGACGCGCGCAACTACTTCACCAATACCGCAAAGCCAACCTTTTCGCGTAAAGATCCGGGCATGACGTTGGGCGGCCCGATCGATAAGGGCAAGACCTTCTTCTTTGGTTCGGTGGAATACATCGGTGCACGCCAGTACGGTCAAACGACGATTACTGACTCGAACGTGGCTGCGATCAATGCTGTACTTGCAAGCCGTCCGATCCCAGGTAGCGATGTGAAGAGCATCGCGAATGGTTCGTTCCCGGTAATGCAGACACAGACGCTTGCTTCTTTCCGTATCGATCACAACTTCAACGAGAACAATCAGCTCACCTTCCGTTATCTGTATGGTCTGGTGGATCAGTCCAACTCCGGCGGCATCTCGATTGGTAACCTGACGGATGTGAGCGGCGGCGGCGGTCTGCATGAGAAGGACAACGCATACCTCGTCAGCTATACGCACATCTTCAATCCCACGATGCTCAATGAACTGCGTTTCCAGTATGCGCCTCAGCATATGACGCAGTATGCGAATGATGCTGTAGGCCCTCGCATCACCATCTCGGGTGTCGCGAACTGGGGTCGTAGCGTTGACTTCCCCGTGCTGCTGAATGAGTCGCACTATCAGTGGCATGAAGCTCTGAGCAAGTCAAAGGGCAAGCACTTCTTCAAGGTCGGCGGCGACGTCGATTACATTTCGGCCTATACTTCATTCCCGGTCAGCTTTGCAGGAAGCTTTACCTTCGCCAGCCTCTCCGCATTCCAGAGCGGCACGCCCACAACCTTCAGCCAGGGCTTCGGCGATCCGGATATCAAGCTGCCCGATACCTTGATCTCTGTATGGGCTGAGGATGAATGGAAGCCCACGCCGCGTTTCACGCTGGACTACGGTCTGCGTTGGGATTACGACATGCAGCCGCAGGGCTTCAAGCGTAACCCCAGCAACCCGATCGAAGCCCCTCTGGATACCGGCATGCCGCGCGAGGCGCATAACTTTGGCCCGCGCGTTGCAATGGCCTACTCACTCGACTCGTCCAGCAAGACCGTTCTGCGTGCCGGTTACGGCCTGTTCTATGACAAGCTCTTCCTGCTCGCAGCACGTAACACGCTGCTTGCGCGCCAGAGCATCTCCATGACCGGCAGCGCCGCAACGGCTCAGTTTGCCGCCGGTGCTTTCCCGGAGAGCAACCAGTACCCCACGGGCGTCAATATCCCGACGCCTTCCATCAACCGCGTCGATCCGAACCTTGTGCTGCCGTACGATCACCAGGCATCGCTCACAATCGATCGTGCCCTCTCTGCAAACTGGCACGTTCAGGCGAGCTATGTGTACGTTCACGGCGTGCGCATGATCAAGTCGGCCAATACAAACCTCGAAGCTCCGTCGATCGATTTGAACAAGAACGATGGCGCCCAGAAGTACGGTCGTCCGATCTATAGCTCTGCCCGTCTGAACCCTGAGTTCAATAACATTGAAACGCTCGGTTCGTGGGGCTCTTCCATCTACAACGCTCTGGAGTTGACTCTGGAGCACCGCTTTGCGCATGGCTTCAGCTTCCGCGCGAACTACATCTACTCCAAGGCAGAGGACGACGCCAGCGACTTTACGCAGGCGATGCAGGCGAATGATCCGTACAACCCACGCGCGGAGTGGTCTCTTTCTGACGAAGATCAACGCAACCGCTTCACGGCGATCGGCGTATGGAACCTTCCCTACCATCATCACGATGGGCGGAACTCGGCTCTGAGCTGGGTCTTGGGAGACTGGGTTGCTTCAACGCTGGTCTCGCTGCATGGCTTCACACCGTACAACATCACGGTTGGAAGTGACGTGAACGGAGATAACAACAGCTCCACGGATCGCCCGATTGTTGATAGCGCTACCTGCGATCCGACGTCTTCCTCGTCCTGCACCATGCTCGGCCGTAACACGGGCAAGGGACCGCGTCTTGCTTCGGCAGACTTCCGTCTTGCAAAGCGTATTCCGCTGCATCGCGACATTTCGGCAGAGTTCCTGGCAGAAGGCTTCAACATCTTCAACCACCCGAACTTTGACGATCAGTACACGACCTGGGGAACCGGAGCAACGCCGCGTTCCACACTGGGCCAGTACACCGGCGCAGGCGATCCGCGCGAGGTTCAGCTCGGCGCAAAGCTGTACTTCTAACCCTGTCTCCAGACAGGTTGCAGCCGGCCTTCGGGCCGGCTGTTTCTTTCCGGTATCATCGAAAAGCAAGGAAAA
The DNA here is from genome assembly GCA_028283625.1 of Acidobacteriaceae bacterium. Lineage (GTDB taxonomy): Bacteria > Acidobacteriota > Terriglobia > Terriglobales > Acidobacteriaceae > Granulicella. Next base: position 35,938 of record JAPWKG010000008.1, read on the forward strand.
CGCCTATGATGCAGCGGCCAGATGCTCAAACAGATGCGCGGCTCAATATATTTCGCAAGGCTGAGTTCTGGCTGCCTTTCCTGGTGGCGCTGCATGTATTAATCGTCCTGCATGCCTGCCAGTGGTACTCCTTTGCCGTTCTTGCGGGGGATGCAACTCATCCGTTGCGTTATCTCCGTTGGTCGGCGGAGCTTTGGTATACGCGCGCCGCGCTTGCGCCGTTTGCCATCTATCTTGCGGTGCGTTACCGGTTCGACCTTGCGCACTGGTTCCGGTACGTTGTGCTGTACAGCGCAACCACCTTGCTGTTGGCCATTCTCGCGTCGATGCTACAGTCCGCGGCGGTCGGCCGTTTGGGAACGGCGGAGTTCTTTTCGACGCGTGCGAGTGTTGCGCAGGATAAGATTCGCACCTACGATCGCCTGCCTGCGCTGGAGCGTATGCTCGCCCGCGGCTGGCCCCACGTAACGTACAACATGTTCACGTGCTGGATGCTCATCGGTCTCGTCCAAGGAATTAACTACTACCGCGATGCACGCGAAAACGAGTTGCAGAGTTCGCAGCTGCAGGCCCAGCTTGCAACGATGCGTTTGGACATGCTGCGCCTGCAGCTCAAACCTCACTTTCTTTTTAATACGCTGCACGCCATTTCAACGTTGATCGATGAGGACCCCGCTGCCGCTGCAGAGATGCTGCTTCGCCTGAGCGACCTGCTGCGCGGTATTTTGGAAAACCACCAGCTGCAGGAGGTCACGCTTCGCGAGGAGCTGAAGCTGATCGAAGCCCATCTGGCGATCGAGCAGGTCCGCTTCGGCGAGAGGCTTTCTGCAAGGATCGATATTGCGCCGGAGTGCCTCGAGTGCGCTGTACCGCAGTTCATTCTCCAGCCGCTGGTGGAGAACGCAATCCATCACGGCATAGGACGGCATGCCGGGCAGGATGTTATTGAGATCTCTGCTACACAGACGGAAGAGTTTCTGTTTCTGCAGGTTCGCAACAGCAGGGGGCAGCTCACGCGCACGCCGGACGAGTGTCTTCACAGCGGCATAGGGCTTTCCAATACCAAGTTGCGGCTAGAGACGCTCTATAAGGAGCAAGGCAGGATTTTTCTGGCCGATCAGTTGCCTTCGGGGGTAACGGCGAACATCAGTCTGCCGCGCCGGAGCGTCACTCTCATCGCGCCCTCGGTGCAGGAGCTGTATAGCGAATGAGTATGAAAGTACTGATCGCCGATGATGAAGCGCTCGTACGTAAGAGCGTGCGGCGTCTTCTGCTCGATCATGATGTGGAGATCGTTGCCGAGTGTGAGGATGGCAGATCGGCATTGGACGCGATTCAGCAATATGCTCCCGATCTTGTGTTTCTCGATATCCAGATGCCTGAATTGAGCGGGCTGGAGATCATTGAGCGTCTAGGAGAGCATCGCGCTCCGGCCACCATCATCATCACGGCCTATGCAAACTTTGCGGTGAACGCCTATGAGTTCAACGTGGTGGACTACCTTCTGAAGCCATTTGGGAAGGAGCGTTTCGATAAAGCGTTTCTGCGGGCGAGTTCTAGGATCGTTCCGGCGTCCACCGTCGTTGCGAAGAAGCCACTTGCCGAAGAGCCGCGCGTGGAGAAGCTTCTGGAGACGTTGCTACAGAAGTACGAGCATATCGACCGGATCCCTGTACCAAAGAACGGCCGGGTTTCTTTGATAGAAACCCAGCGCGTGGAGTGGTTTGAGGCGCGTGGCAGCTCCCTGTTGCTACACTGCGACCACGAGACGCATGTGCTTCGTAAAGCACTATCGGCCATGCAAAAGCAGTTGGACCCGCGCTACTTTATCCGCATCCACCGCTCGACGATCGTCAATATTCGCTTTATTCGCGAAATTCAGCCCTGGTTCAACGGCCACCACATCATTATTTTGAAGAACGGCCAGCAGCTTCGCATGAGCCGGTATCGGCAGGAAAGTCTGGATCGGCTGCTGGGGTTGAACACGGAACTGGAACAGGTCTAGCGCATATTTTGAAGCAGTGGCTGCTTTTGGGCGGAAAAGAGAAAAGACGTCCGCAGACGTCTCAAATCGCTCAATGGCGGAGGGAGAGGGATTCGAACCCCCGTTGCCCTTTCGGGCAAAGCGGTTTTCAAGACCGCCTGTTTCAACCACTCACACATCCCTCCGCGCAGGTGGCTCTTCAAGACTAGCAGCGAAATGGCTCTGTCGGCGAGCGTTCTCCTATTTCCGCTTAAAGCTGAGATACTGTTGACTGGGTTATCAATGACGCCTGTCAAGGACACCTTCGAACGAACACTCGCCAGCGCGCGCTCCACGGTTGCTTTTCGGGAGACGCTGCGCCTTGCGTATGAAAGCTTTTGCGCCAGCAAGGTACGCTTTCTCCTCACCATGCTTGGAATGGTTATTGGTTCGGCCTCGGTCATTCTGGTAGCCACACTCGGGCTGACCGGACGCCAGTATGCGCTGAATATGATTGCCTCGATCGGGCCGAACATGATCGAGATGCAGTATGTCGGCGGCAATGTGGCGGGGCCTGATAACGTTGCGACTCCGGATCTGATGACTCGCGAAGATATGACGGCGGTTCTGGACCAGGTGCCCGGCATCGCCGCAAGCTCGCCCATGCTCGAAATCCATGACCGCATCTCGATGGGGAGCGGAATTTCGCGCGATACGATGCTGCTGGGTGTTAGCTCGCAGTACAAGGAAGTACGCAATCTGAAGGTCGTCGCTGGCCGGTTCTTTGACGATCAGGACTCCTCAACCCACGCCAAGGTCGCCGTTCTGGTGCAGCCTTTGGCGGAAAAGCTGTATGGCAGCGCGAGCGCCGCCGTTGGACACACCATCTCGCTGAGTGGGATTCCCTTCGTGGTGATCGGTGTCTTCCGCGAGAGCGTACAGACCTTCGGTATGAGCGAGGTCTCAGACCAGACAATCCTGATTCCGTATGCGGTCGCACGGTACTTTACCGGCACGGATACCGTGAAGGAGATCTTCTTCTCCGTACCGGAAGCTTCGGCCGTGGAGCCGACGCGCGAGCGGATTCTGAGCGTGATTCAGCAACGGCATCGTCCGACGAGTGTTTATCTGGCGTTCACGCTTACAGAGGTGTTGAACGTGATGGGGAAGATCGCCACAATGTTGACGATCGTTCTCACCCTGGCCTCGGCCATCACGCTGGTGGTCTCCGGCGTCGGGATTATGAACTCCATGTTGGCGAACGTTCAATCGCGTATTCGCGAGATTGGCATTCGCAAAGCGATGGGGGCGACGCAGCGAGAAATCCGCATGCAGTTCCTTACAGAGAGTATTTTCTTGTCTCTGGCAGGAGGCGTCATCGGTACGATCATTGGCTTGGCCTTGCCGTTGAGTGTCGGTTTACTGTCGGACTATAAGATACCCGTATCGCCCTGGAGCGCGGTGATTGCGCTAACAACGAGTATCCTTGTCGGAGTGGTGTTTGGCACGTTGCCGGCACAACGGGCAGCCCGTCTCGACCCGGTGACAACGCTTAAGTACGAGTAATCGGTCATCCTCCTGTAGACTTTTGTTACGTACCCCCTCAGGCCTGCGGGCCGAGCTCGGCGAAGATTTTTACACATGCGCAAAACTATCCGCACTTCAGCAGCAACACTTCTCGCTCTCTCGTTGGTTACCGTTGCCGGTTGCAAGAACGGCCCTGGTGACGGTGTCGTCGCTACCGTGAATGGTCATCCGATCATGCGCGCGGACATGGACAAGATTTACGATGCGCAGTTGGCGTCGAACCCTCAGCAGCAATCGCCATCGGCGGATCAGGCTGAGTCCTTGAAGCTCAACATTCTGCACGAGTTGGTCGTTGAGGAGATTGTGGAGCAGCGTGCTGCGAAGCTGAACCTGACCGCGACGGACGCCGAGGTGGATGCCAAGCTGACCGAGATGAAGGCTCCTTATACAGAGGAGCAGTTTCAGGCTCAGCTGAAGAGTTCGAATCGCACGCTGGATGACGTTCGCCACGACCTGCGACGCTCGCTTACGATCGACAAACTGTTGAACAAGGAGATCAACTCCAAGATCACCGTGACGGATGGTGACGTTGCGAACTATTACAGCGCACATAAATCGGAGTTCAACCTGATTGAAAACCAGTATCACCTGGCGCAGATTCAGGTCACTGGGCAGACAGCTACGCAGTCGGGGAACCTGCAAAACAACAAGGCCTCGAATGACGATGAAGCGAAACGCAAGATTCAGGCGTTGAAGAACCGTATTGATGCTGGAGAAGATTTTGGTTCGTTGGCGATGAACTTCTCCGAGCGTGCGGATACGGCTCCGAACGGTGGCGACATGGGGTTTGTGCCTGAGTCGCAGATGAAGGCCGATCCTGCGGTGTACGCCGCGATCATGAAGTTGAAGCCGGGTCAGACGACCGAGATTCTGCCGCTGCTCGACAGCAAGACGCTGCATCCCGTTGGGTATGCGATCTACAAGATGATTGCAAAGGAACCGGCTGGTCAGCGCGATGAGAATGACCCACGCGTGCAGCAGGCAATTCGTCAGCAACTGCATGACTCTCGTTCGCAGCTGCTGAAGACGGCTTACTTTGAAATGCTTCGCGACCAGACGAAGGTTGAAAACTTCCTGGCAGAGCAGATCTTCAAGGATACAGCCCACTAAAGAACGCTACGGTTTGCAAAAACGCCACGCTTAAAGCGTGGCGTTTTATGTTTCCGAGCGAGATGCTGCGGATTGAGCCTGGATCTGGTTGCGCAACAGCTTCCGAAGGTGGTTGCTATAGGTTCGGCTTACGCGCAGGGAGGTGCCATCGCGCAGTGTCACGCAGCAGTCCCGGTTTGGCAGAGACGAAATGCCGGCGATCCGGTTCAAGCGTACGATCGCTCCGCGATGAATTCTTAGGAATGCATCCGAATCGAGCTGGTCGTCGAGTGTGTTGAGAGATTCACGGATCAGATGTGTACGTGTTCCTACGTGAATTTCGGCGTAGTCTCCCTGGGCTTCAATCCAGTCGATCTCTTTTACATCCAGAAAGCGAACTTGCTTGCCGATGCGTACGGCGATCTGTCGCAGCGGTTGTGGGGGAGCCTGTTGTGGCTTGAGCAATCGCTCCAATCGCTCTCGATACTCTTTCTGCTCCTGGTTGCCTAATACGCGGCGCGCATGTTGCAGCGCTGCCGAGAATCGCGCTTCGTCGACTGGTTTGAGAAGGTAATCGATCGCATGTACTTCAAAGGCACGCATGACGTACTCGTCAAACGCGGTCAGAAAAATGACAAAGGGGTGCTCGGTAGGCGGAAGTGTACGTAATACATCGATGCCGTTCATGTAGGGCATCTGGATGTCGAGGAATACCAGATCCGGTTTGTGCGCGAGGATAAAGGCCTGTGCCTCGCGTCCGTTCGTGCACTCGCCGATTACTTCGAGGTCCGGGTAGCGCTGCAGGCGAAGTGTAACTCCCTGGCGAGCGAGCGGTTCATCATCGACAACAAGAACTCGAATCTTCATCGTATGCTGCGTGAGGGAAGAAAAGAAGCATCCGTCTCCGCGTAGAGCGGAAGCGAGAGCAGCACTTCGTAGTTGCCACGAGCGTTCGTTGCTGTGTGCATACCGCTGCTGTCGCCGTACATCTGTTCCAGTCTCTTCCTGACGTTTTCCAGGCCCACGCCCCCGGTTCGGGGAATCCCGTCGAGCAGTGCCGCCGAGGATTCTTCTGGTGGTTCGTTCTCAATCAAGATGGAAAGACGATCTCCATCGCGTCGTGTCTTGACCAGAATAAAACCACCCTGGGGCCTGCGCGCAATACCGTGCCGAACGGCGTTTTCAAGCAGCGGCTGCAAAATGAGGCGTGGCACAAGAGTATCGACGATGGTTTGATCAATGTCCCAGCGTACCGAGAGCCGATCGCCGAAGCGAACCTCTTCAATGGCAAGATACTCTTCGGTAACCGCAAGCTCATCGCTCAGCGGAATCGTGTGCAGATCGGGAGCATCCAGCGTGCTGCGCAGCAAATGCGCCAGCTTACCAATCATCTCTGTCGCGGCAAACGGCTGCTCCTTGAGTACGAGCGTTGAAATAGCGTTCAGCGTATTGAAAAGAAAGTGCGGTTGTAACTGAAAGCGGAGGGCGCGTAACTGTGCTTCCTGCGCGAGTATCTCTGTGGCAATTAGTTGTCGATGCTTTTCTTCCAGCTCCAGATAGTGCTTGATGCCGAAGTAGAACGAGCACCACGCAATCAGGGCAAACCATCCAGCAGGGGTCGCCGTAAAGGCATCGATCCAGCGAAACGGAGGACGGCTCTTGCTGAAGTAGGTGGCTGCTTCAAACGCACAGGCAGAGCAAAGCGTTCCGATGGGAAACGACGTCAGCATGCACACGGTTGCGATCGTGCGAATGCGAGCGCGTCTTTGCCACAACACATGACACAGCCAGTACATAGGGAAGCTGGCAAGAAAGATGCTGAGCAGGAAGGCACCACGAAAGGCGTCGTAGTCAATCCTGGTAATCCAAGGCAAAGAGCACAGCACGTTGATGCCGATATACAAGCCCCAGCCCATAAGTTGGAGTGGCCAGAAGCGAAGAAAGCGGAGGTTTGAGCTTGTGCTTTTCAATTGCTTCTATTGTAGGCACATAACTACCGGGTAACTGCTGTCGTCTCGGCGCAGGAAATGCACGGTTTAGCGCATACTCTGCCACGCCAATCGTTACAGCTCTGTTTCGGGCTGTACGCTCAGACCCAAGCAAGTAGTTACAACCCTGTTTCGTCACCCTGCCGCTATGCATGGTCTTGACTAAGTGGACTCTATTGAGAGAGGACCCTTGGTGGCAGCCCTGGATGCTTTGTAGGTCGCATCTCTGTGCGCGTACTTCGGGCGCGTGCAATGAACTGAAGTTCTGAAGGAGTCCTTGCGATGAATCGCACAGCACTGTACCGCTCTTGGTGGACAGCAGCCACGCTCGCAGTTTGCAGTTTGTTTGCTTCCGTGTCGCCCGCTCAGGTAAATACCGCAGCCCGCCGCATTACGACCGCGATTAACGATGCGGACCGTGTTCCGCTTGCCAGCACCGTTCGTCCGCAGCTGAAGTTTGCGACCGATCAGGGAGTTGTTTCGGGTAACACCGCCGCGCATCACATGATGCTGGTCCTTTCCCGCAGCCAGGACCGTCAGCAAGCGCTCACGCAGTACTTGAGCGATGTGCAGAACCCTGCCTCCCCCAGCTTCCACAAATGGCTTACGCCTGCGCAGTACGGCGCTTCTTTCGGCGCTGCGAGCGACGATATCGCCACCATTAGTGCATGGCTCCAGTCGCAGGGGTTCACGGTTGAGAAGAGCTCAGCCGCGGCGAACGTGATTCAGTTCTCCGGCAATGTTTCGCAGGTGCAAAAGGCCTTCAGCACGCAGATCCACAGTTATATGGTCGATGGTGTTCGCCACATGGCAAATGCCACTGCGCCTCAGGTTCCCCGCGCAATGGCTTCTGTCGTAAACGGTGTATTGGGGCTGGATGATTTTCATCCGAGTTCGACCGCCATTCAGGGGCCTAGCGCAAAATTCGATGCTAACTCGAAGCGTATTCAGCCTGACTTCACGCTGTTTAGCAGCTCCGGAACGCCGTACCTGTACGTCGATCCAGCGGACGCTGCGACAATCTACGACGTCCCGAATACGCTGCTCAATCCTGCATACACCGGTACTTCGTATGACGGAACGGGAGTGACGGTAGGTGTTGTAGGTGATTCCAACGTAGATCTGACGCCAGTAACGATGTATCGCGAGGCTTTCCTCAACGAAACCTCCTCGACGTTGAATCTGCCGACGGTGATTGTTGATGGTGAAGATCCTGGCATCAACGGGGACGAGGTGGAAACCTTCCTCGATCTGGAAGTGCTGGGTGGTCTCGCTCCCAAGGCGAAGATCAATTACTACACCTCCAACGACAGTGATCTTTCCGCAGGCCTTTTCAACGCGATCGCACGCGCGATCGACGACAATGCGGTCAGCGTATTGAGCATCAGCTACGGTGGTTGCGAAGCGAACCTCGGTTCGGATACCAACGCGTTTCTCAACGAAAAGTACGAACAGGCCGCCGCCCAGGGCATCACCGTTACCGTTTCCTCTGGTGATAGCGGCGCTGCCGGTTGCGATTCCTCTTCGTCCACTACCGCCCAGTATGGGCTTGCCGTCAACGGTCTTGGCTCCACTCCGTACAACGTTTCAGTCGGTGGCACGGACTACGATGTTCTGGGAACGGCCTTCACCAGCTATGTGAAGGACTCGCAGGGTGGAAGCAGCTACAGCGGTGTCTTTCCGTATTGGCTGACCGCGCTCTCGTATATTCCGGAGCGCCCGTGGAATGACTCCACCTCCAACAACGGGCTGCTGGCCAGCAACACCGCGCTCAGCAGCAGTGGAACGACCAACATCATCGGTGGCGGTGGGGGTGTGAGTATCCTCTACGACAAGCCGGCCTTTCAGAGCAGCCTGACGCCTTCCGATGGCAAGCGTGATGTGCCGGACGTATCCTTCCTCGCTGGCAATGGTTTGTACGGTGCGGTATGGCTCATCTGCGGTTCCGGATCGCTCTATCTAGGGCCGGACTGCCAGATGTCGGACAACAACTTCACCTCCACATCAACCTTCTCGGGTGCTGGTGGAACTTCGGCTGCAACGCCTGCTTTTGCTGCGATGCTTGCGCTGGTCGTCGAAGCGACCGGCTCGCGTCTCGGTCAAGCCAACAACGTTCTGTATCAGCTGGCCGCCACGAAGTACAGCACCGTCTTTCATGACGTTGTGAACGGCAATAATGCGGTTGTCTGCACGGCTGGCACGACGAACTGTGGTTCCAACGGCTTTACAACTGGCTTTGACACCGCAACCGGCTATGACACCGCTTCCGGTCTGGGCAGCGTTGATGCTGCCAAGATGCTGCAGAACTGGAGCAGCGTGGCGATGGGAGGAACGGGGACCACGCTGCAGATCAATGGCGCAACCTCGCCGGTGAGCGTAACGCACGGCACCAGCCTGGCTTTCAACGTCAACGTTGCACCTTCGACGGCAACCGGTGTAGCTGCACTCGTCACCACGCAGAGCGTTGCCACCGGAACAGCGAGCAACAATGGACAGCTTACGATTCCGCTGACCAGCGGCGTTGGAAGCCTGAATTACAACGGTCTTCCCGGTGGTTCGTATACCGTGTATGCGCGATACGCCGGCGACGCAAGCAATGCCTCGAGCAGCTCGACGCCCATCAGCGTAAACATTGCCGCAGAGAATAGCTCGACCGATCTCTGGCTTAATGTCTACGACCCTTCTGGAGCTACAATCTCAGGTCTGCAAAGCATTCCATACGGTTCGTACATCTTTGCGGAAACGACCGTGTATGGAACTGCAGAGGGTTATACCGACTCACTCGGCCTGGCAACTGGAAGCTTCACCCTCAAGGACAATGGTTCGACGCTGGGTACGGCAGCGATGACCAGCGGCAACCTGGCCTCTTTCCCGAGCATCACGGCAGGGGTATATCCCTATGCTGTGGGTACGCATAAGCTTGTGGCGGCCTATCCGGGTGACGTCAGCTATAAGGCGAACACCAGCAACGAAGTGGATTTCACTGTTGTCAAGGGTGTAACTACGTCCTCGGTCAACCCAGCGAGCACCACCATACGCTCAACGGCGTCGGATCAGGTCACGGTTGAGATTGAAACAAACAGCCTTGCCCTTGCTCCTACCGGAACCATCACGCTTACCGCAGCCAATGGAACGACGCTGGGTACTACGAGCAGTCTGACCTCTGGTGAACTCAACTCGGGTGCGGCGATTGCTTACGCTACCTTTACGGTGCAGGGAAGCCAGCTGTCTCCGGGCTCAAACCTGCTTACCGCCGTGTACACCGGCGACGGCAACTACCAGGGGACCCAGAGCTCGGCAACGGTAACGCTGCAGCAGGCCGACTTTACGCTGAAAGCGAATGCGCTTTCGCTGACTGCGGGCAGCACCACCGGAAACACCACGACGATTACTGCGGCCCCTGAGAACGGTTTTGCAGGCATCGTGAACCTGAGCTGCGCGGTTACCACGACACCCTCAAACGCGACCAGCCCGATCACCTGCGCTGTTCCGTCCACGCTCAACATTACCGGCACGACGTCTGCTACGGGAACCATGACCATTGGTTCAACATCCTCAACCACCGGTGGAAGCTATACCGTGACGTTGAGCGGTGTCGATGCTTCCACAGGGAAGGTAACCGCAACAACAACAGCGGAGGTCACGGTCAACGGAGCCACCGGCATTACGCTGAGCAGCACCGGTGGTATCAGTGTGGTTGCCGGCGCAACCACCGGCAACGCCGCAACTATCACCGTAACGCCGAGCGGTTCGTTCACGGGTACGGTGAGTCTTGCCTGCTCCTTGAGCAGCTCGCCTTCCGGTGCCGTTGACCCGATCGGATGCGCGTTGTCACCCGCATCGGTTTCGATCACGGGCACCAGCGCCGCTACCTCGACCCTCACGGTCAGTTCCACAGCGCGCACCACCAGCGCCCTGCGCAGCACGCACGAACTCGGTCGCGGTATCGGTGGCACCCTGCTCGCCTTCGGTATCTTCCTTCTGCTTCCTGCACGTCGTCGCCGTGATCTTCGCGCAATGGCTGCGGTTGTTCTGCTGATTTCTCTCGGAACCCTGACCGGTTGCGGCGGGAACAGCACAACCACAAGTGGAGGAGGAGGCAATACCACCTCAACCGGTACTACCGCGGGAACCTATGTTCTCAAGGTGACGGCAACCGCATCAGGTGTAACGGCGCAGACGACAACCGTCAATGTAACGGTCAACTAAGTCTGCTCCAGGGCCAGCTTGTTTGCTTTCTTGCAGTTTCAACCGATTAACTCAGGAGGCTGTATGTTTCTTTGTTCGTCCCGTGGCGCAAAAATGATCGCGCTGCTGTCCTCGGTATTCTCGGGGTTTGCTGTTGCTCAAAAGCCGGTGCATGTGATGCCGGTCAAAGAGGCGGTTGTACCGGCGGCGCTGGCCAAGTATCAAACTCCAGCGCAGCGCAGCCTTATTCCGTTCCTGAAAGCGCATCCCCTTAAGGCGCTCAACTCCAGCTCGCTGCATACGCAGGACGCAACGAGCTATGTCGCAACGCCGAAGTTTGGCGGTTATGTCAATGCGCCGATGTATGACGCGCGCACCACGGCGTCCCTGGCAACAGGGACGTTCAACAACGGCGTTACGGTTGAACTGACCGGTGACTTCAACAAGGATGGCAAGCAGGACATCGCAACGCTGCAGCAGGACGGCACCATGAACATCCTGCTGCACGACTCGGCCAACGGTCTCGTTGCTCCGGTCAGCTACTACAACCCAAACTATGCCAGCTCCAGCGTCGATACCGCGTACGCGGTGGATGTAAACAATGACGGCTATTTGGATATTGTGGCGTTTGATGACAACAACGACACAATGATTACCTGGCTCAACCTGCAGAATGGGACCTTCAACGCAGCGGTGACGAGCAATATCGACACCAGTATTGGTTATCCCGACGATGTGACGGTTGCCGATATCAACGGCGACGGTAAGCCGGATCTTATCTATGCCATGTCGGCGTTCGTCTCACGCAGCAAAGCCAACATCTACGTTGAGACTATGCTGGGCAACGGGGACGGAACATTTAAGGCACCGTCTTCGCAGCAGACCCAGGTGTTTCCGGTAGCAGCTTCCGTGCAGCTTCCTCTGTACAGCCTTGCCATTGCCGACATTAACGGCGACGGTAAGCCGGATATTGCGTTGGCCATGGATGAACGGCTGACGCAGACTACGGGGCAGTATGTCGTGACCACGGCTCTCGGCAACGGAGACGGTACCTTCGGTACGCTTGGCCAGACAACCCCCATTAGCGCAGCTGCGGAATCGGCCAATAACCTCACGGTGCATTACGACAGCGCTGGCGTTAGTTTTGCCGATGTCACCGGTGATGGAAAGATCGATCTCATCTCCAGCATTAACGGTGTGCTTGAGGTTGCTCCGGGCAACGGGGACGGAACGTTTGGTGCCGCGGTTGGAAGCGACTTCAGCGCGATCGCCTCGCCTTCGCAACTCGTATTCGCGGATTTGAATGGCGATGGCAAGCAGGATGCTGTCGTGGGTGGCGGAACTCTTGCGGTCTACCTCGGCAACGGGGACGGAACGTTTGCGGCTCCGACCACAGCACAGCAGTACATCACGGATCCGACCGCCGAGCGCGGTCTTGTGGTTGGTGACTTCAATAGCGACGGCGTGACCGATATTGCCTCGATGGGTGGCGATTACAAACAGGTCTCGCTCTTCTTCGGCAACGGCAAGGGACAGCTTGCGGGCGCTCCTGTGGTGACCTCCAACGCCGATCCGAACGGCATTAACTGGTTCGTGGAAGCAACGGGCAAGTACACCACCAGTGGTTATAGCGATGGCGTATTCATCCATGCCACGACTTCGGACACGGAAATCGTGACCGGCGTGAACGATGGCAAGGGTGGGTTCAATTTTGTAACGGCACTTTCGGGTGGTATCCCCTCTGACTTTGAGTACATTCAGCCTGTTCATGCCGATTTGAACGGCGACGGTAAAGAGGATCTGGTGTTGACCGGAACAGCGGGTAGCGTCACCGTCGCTCTTTCCAACGGCGATGGTACCTTCAGCTCGCCAGTGTCCATCGGTCTGCCGACACAGGCTTGCCCGATGTACTACGCTGCAGCTGGTGATGTGAACGGCGACGGCAACGTTGACCTGATCATCCCTTACGGTGGCGATATCGCCTGCAATTCTGCAGGTAATGGCGCTTCGGGATACTATGTCGCGCTTGGTAAAGGCGATGGTACCTTTGCGTCTCCGGTGTTCACCGCTTCGGGAACCGAACTCTACAGTGCGACGCTTGCGGACATCAACAACGACGGCAAGCTTGATCTCGTCCTTGACGATGCTCCGTTTGCAAGCGGCTCCGGCTACAACGTTGCTGTTGCTCTTGGCAACGGCGACGGCACCTTTGCCGAGAGCACACAGGTCATCTCCAACTATCTGGTCAGCAACGTTGCTGTAGGCGATATCAACGGTGATGGCAAGGCTGATCTCGTACTCAGCTCGGAAGAGGTGCAGGATAACGACGTTTCCACGGGCGGCATTCTGCTGCTCACCGGCAACGGCGACGGCACCTTCAATTCCTCGTCACAGATTGCTACCGGCAACTTCTTCTTCGGGTTGCAGCTTGCGGACATGAACAACGATGGCAATCAGGACATCGTTGCTACGCTGTACAGCACCAACGGCCAGCCGAAGAACTACTATGGCATGGTTACGCTGCTGGGTCTTGGCAACGGTCAGTTCTCCTCTCCGGTTAACTCGCTGGAGAGCCTCGATGGCCAAACTCCGATGGTGGGTAACTTCTACGGAGACAATGCTCTGGATGTGATGACGTCGAGCGGTTATGGTCCGGCTCTCTTCATCGGCCAGGGGTCTTCGTCGCTGTCGCTGGCGGCCTCCGCATCGGAGGCTTCCTTTGGAAGCTCCGAGGTGTTGACTGCAACCCTGAGCACGTCGATGACCGGCCGCCCTACGGCTACCGGCTCGGTGAACTTCTACGATGGCAGCACGCTGCTCGGAACCGGCGATCTGGCCAACGGTACTGCAACCCTCACCACGGCTTCGCTGGCTGTCGGTTCGCATAGTGTGACCGCGGTCTACAGCGGTGACACGAACTTCAACCCTGCGAAGGCTTCTGCGGTAGCGATCACCATCGATGCTCTGACGCCTGCGTTCACGCTGGCCGGTACACCGGCAACGTTGACGCTGAGCAGCGGCAACAACGGTGTTGTCTCGTTGAGCCTTGCGGCGAATGCGAGCTTCAGCGGCGCTGTAACGCTCAGCTGCACCGGCGCGCCAGCCAACGGCACCTGCACCATCAACCCGGGTACCGTGACCCTTTCCGCAGGCGGAACGACGACCGCAACACTGGTCATTGGAACGACGACGGCAAAGGCGGAGTTGCATCGCAGCTCCAACCCGTGGGAGACCACAGGCGCAGTCGCAACGCTCGCCACTCTTTGCGGAGTCTTCTTCGGACGCCGTAAGCGTGCGCGAATGTTTGCAGCGCTTGGTCTTGGTGTCATGCTTTCGCTGGGAACCCTCTTGACGGGTTGCAGCGACGGCAGCAGCGTCAAGAGCACTGGGAAGACGAGCTTCACCGTAACGGTGACGGCAACTCCTGCCAGTGGAAGTTCGGTAGCGGCGCAATCCACTACCGTAAACGTTACGGTGCAGTAGCCTCGGAGGCCGTAACGTTCCTCCAGAAACAAACGTTCAGGGCAGCCTCTCGGGGAGAGTGGCTGCCCTCTTTTTTCTTTCGGAACAGAATTGCGGTGTGTGGTGCGGAACCTTGCACCGCACACCGCGTTAGTTTGTTTCGCGGATCGTTTCCAGCAGCTCATTCAGTTCTGCTGGCAGCGGTGCGCGCAGAGTCAGTTCCTCTCCGTTGCGCGGATGCCCAAGGTCGAGCTCGGCGGCGTGCAGGAAGTTACGATTAGGCTCGATCGTCGGCAGAGCCGGGTTGGCGGGCTTCAGGGCATGTGGCGCGCCATAGAGGGCGTCGCCAACTACAGGATGTCCCAGCGACTGCATGTGTACGCGGATCTGGTGCGTGCGTCCTGTTTCGATATGCAGCTCGACAAACGTAAACAGCCCGTAGCCGGAACGGATTCGTTCCAGTACGCGATAGTTCGTGAGCGCATTGCGGCCGTTGGAGCGGCGTGTGGTCATCCGGGTGCGGCGATGCAGGTCGCGTGCAATCGGCAGGTCGATGTGCCCTTCGTCTTCCCGCACATGGCCGTGGACCAGTGCAAGGTAGATCTTGCGTAGCGAGCGGGAAGAGAACATCTCGGACAAGCGCCGATGGGTGGCATCGTTTTTGGCAACCAGAATGAGGCCGCTGGTTTCTTTATCCAGCCGGTGCACGATGCCCGGTCGTACGGCGTCGCCGGAGTTGGCCAGACCGTGGCCGAAGTGGAAGAGCAGTGCGCTGACTAGCGTGCCGCGGTTATGCTCTGCCGAGCCTGCGCCGGGGTGCACGGTCATGCCTGCTGGTTTGTCGATCACGGCCAGGTCATCGTCTTCGTACACGATTTGCAGTGGAATGTTTTCCGGTTCAGCGCGCAGCGGCTCGCGATGCGGTTCACCTTCAATCTCGATGACCTCTCCGCCCTTGAGTTTGGTTTTGCCCTTGGCCACCACGCCGTTCAGCTGAACCTGTCCGTGGTCGCACAGAGATTGAACGCGCGCGCGGGAGACATCCGGTAGAGCCTTCGCCAGATACGCATCCAGTCGCATCGAGGCTGCTTCCGCAGGCGCCGTGATGGTGCGAATTCCGTCTTCCACCTCGAGATCTTCGAGGGCGACGATCGAAGGCCGTTCCGGTTCCAGCCGCTTCAGGCCTTCGTAGCGAGGCTGTATGTCCTGCTGGATCTCGTTGCGGGTGCCAATCGCGTTGGAGATGATCAGGTAGGGGTTGGAGGGATCGACCGGAGCGTTCAGCTCGGCCATCATCTCTTCCACGTCGTAATAATCCTCTTCGGAGGAGGTATCTTCCGGCTCCTCGGGGAAGGGGTTTTCTTCGGCGCGGCGTGCCTTTTCTTCCTCTACCTCGGTGCGGATGCGGCGGTACTCTGATTTGACGGATTGACGTCGTTTGCCCTTGGGCAACATGTTTTTGCTAGGCATGGGAGTGAGTTGTCTCCTGGTACGATGCCGCGCTGAGCGTGCGCGGTGCATTGCCGGGCAAAAGCCACAGCAGGCTACCGGCCGCGATAGCGGCAAGGGCGGCGATCTGGGATGGGTCGAGCGGAAGGGATGCGTCCTGTGCCACGGGCTGGCGCAGCATATCCAGCAGGAAGCTGGCCAGGCCGCCGAAGAGGAAAGCGCGAGCGGCCAATGCACCCGCGCGTAGCGATGTGTGGGCGGCGCCGCGGTAGAGCCAAAGGGTCAACAGCAGTGCCAGAGTGGCGGCAAAGAGCTGCACGGGCTGTGTTCGGCCCAGTACGGTGTCTCCGGGAGTAAGAATGCCCCAGGGTTTCGCGGTCGGCATCCCGGCCTCGGTCCCTTCAAAAAAGTGGCCGACCTGCAGGAAGACTGTCAGCAGAGCCATGCTGGGGGCCCAGGCATCGAAGCTGCGGCGGAGCGGCAGGCGCTTGGCTCGCAGGTAGAGCAGCGTTGCCAGCGCGGTGAGCAGAATTCCGGAGCCGGTCAGAGACGGCAGCGCCAGCACCAGCATCGGCGCCATGCGAAAGACCTTCCAGTTCTGAGCAATCAGCAGCGCCCGGGAGGCGACAAAGGCGGCGGCGACGGCGAAGATCCCGGCATCCCACAGCCGGTCGGCATCGAGCCCCAGCCTGCGTGCCGTGCGCTGCGAGAGCGTGAGGGCTGCCATCAGGCCTGCGGTGGCAAAGAGCGCAAATACAGGCAAGCGCACCGGGCCGAGGCCGATCGTTCCGGGAAGCGCCGTATTCAGGTGCGGTGCCAGCATGGGGTTCTCCGAGCGAATGGGCGACCGTACCGTTGCGGAAAAAGAGTTGTCCTCACAGCGTTCCACTTGTACCGGGCGATACGCCGCAAGTTACTTATCAATAATAATTTGAGGAACGTATCCCGCGAAACCGGGCAGGGGTGAGGCGAGTTAGAAAGACCGACCCACTGGGCCGTGCAGCGAAGCGCCGGTGAACCCGTCCTAAGACGGTGGGATCCAACCGTGGTTCTTTAGGCTTTCCGGACTGGCGGACGGCACACCGAACCAAGCATACGAGTCAGACCCCTGTTCGATGAATGTTGGTTCAACCGACGTGGATCGCCGACACCTGCTTTGCAGGCCGGTCTCTAGATATTGGATGCTAGTGCCTTGTTGGCAAATTGGCAAACGCGCCCTATCCGGTACACTCATATCTGCTAAATCATGAGCCTGAAAGCCAAGATCGAAGCGGTCATTTACGCCTCCGAAGAACCCGTTACCCTGTTGCAGCTGGTCGGCCTGCTGGGCGAAGAAGCCCAGACCGAACTCGACGCTCGCGACGCCGAACAGACGACGTTGGCGTTGGAGATGGGCGAGGAGAACCCGGCCGAGGAGAGCAACGATCAGGATGCCCTGAACGCGGAAACTCTCGACGCTGCCGATGTTCCTGAAGCTGCCGATGTGCAGACGGATCAAGAGCCGAACTCGCCTGCATCCGCTGAGAGCCTCGCGGCAGAGCAGCTTTCGTCTGAACCTGAGGCTTCAGGGGAGCCGGACGCTTCAGGTTCAGAAGCCGAGCCCTCCACCGAAGAGCCTGAAACGGCAGAAGCTGCCGCAGCGGACGAGGCGGAAGTGCAGGAGCCTGCCGCAGAAGACTCTGCGCCGGTTGCCCTGCCGGAAGAAGAGGCCGTCGAGATCGACCCGAAGGTGCTTGCCGCAGAGACCAAGGCGCGAGAGCGTCGTCTGCGCCAGTACTTCCGCGAGATTCTGGACCAACTGATTGGGGACTACGCCAACGGCGATCGCGGCCTCGAAGTGCGTGAGGTAGCCGGCGGATTTCGCCTGGCGACCAAGCCGGAGTTTCACGACGCGGTGCGCGGTTTCGTCAAGTCGCTCAAGCCACCGTTGAAGCTCTCGCTGCAAGCGCTCGAAACGCTTGCGGTGATCGCCTACAAGCAGCCCATTACCGCGCCTGAAGTCGGTGAGATTCGCGGCGTTGACTCCGGCGGCGTGATCGGTTCGCTGATGACGCGCAAGTTGGTGCAGACCGCTGGCCGTAAGCAGGTCATCGGCCGTCCCATGCTCTACAAAACCAGCAAGGAGTTCCTCGTTCGCTTCGGTTTGAGGGATATCAACGAGCTTCCCAGCATCGAAGAGTTCGAGAGGATGGCCGGCGAGTTGAACGAGGCTGTTCAGGAGGAGATCCCGATGGACGAAGCCACCGAACTGCGGCACGCCGCTCCGGAGCCGGAGGGTTCCCCCGTAGTGGATGAGATCGACAGCGCGCCGGAGGATGCTGCTCCGCACGAGTCGGTTGAGGCAATGCTGGAAGACAAGCAGCCAGCCGAGACGCATGAGCCTGCGGAATCGGTGGAGTCTTCGCGCGACGAGCACGAAGCGCAGGCCGACGGCGTACCGGACGAGACCGAAGACGATCTTCCTGCAGCTGAGTAGCCCACGTTTCCGAAACGCACAGAGGCCGTCCCCTGGGGGACGGCCTCTGTGCTGAACGCGCCGTCCTCAGCTTCGGGGTACGGAGGTATGCGTGCCGGAGTGAGATTGCCCATTGGGGCCGGTGAGCGTTCCGGTCTGGGTGGTTGTGCCGTTGCTGTTGTCGGTGGTGGTTCCGTTGTAGGTCGTGGTGCCGCCCTTTGGGCCGTTGACCGTGCCTGACTCCTGGGCCCCTTCGCGGGTGCGGGTGACGGAGCCGTTCGCTGTCGCGGAGTTACCGTTGGCGCCGGTAGCGCTGGCGCTGCCGTTGATCGTGTTGCCGGTGCGGGAAACCGAGGTGGTGCCGGTTCCGCCGCGTCGCGTCGTGAAGCTCTTCTGCGCGCAAAGCGGAAGGCTGAGAGCGGCCAGGGCTATCGCGGCGGCTGCAGTATTCATCTTCATCGGGGGGAGATCTCCTCATTTCTCGTCCATGGTGGAGGCGATCGCATGAGCCTCTGTGCTCATCTGATATCGCAACGCAGAGCCGTGCGCTTCGAAATTGCAAGGAAGTGTCGTAGGAAAGCTGTGTTCTGAGAGGCAGACAAGCGATAATAGAACCAATGGCATACGAAGAAGAGGGACCGCGCGGAGAGCGGTTGCAGAAAATTCTGGCACAGGCGGGTATCGCCTCACGCCGCGCCGCCGAGGTTCTTATCCTCGAGGGGCACGTACAGGTCAACGGGAAAACCGTGACCGAGCTGGGCACGCGCGCCGTGCTTGGCCGCGACCACGTACGTGTGGACGGCAAGCTGATTCACGGTCGTGAGACCGAACGATATTTCATGCTGAACAAGCCTCGCGGCTACGTTACGACGCTGAGCGACCCGGAAGGCCGCCCGACCGTTCTCGAGCTGCTCGGCCAGGACGCGCAGAAGAAGCGTTTTGGGGAGCACAAGGACATGCCACGGCTCTATCCGGTCGGCCGGCTTGACTACCTGAGCGAAGGCCTGCTGCTGATGACCAACGATGGAGCCCTGGCCAATCGCCTCTCCAAGGCCGCTGCCGGCGTGCAGAAGACTTATCTGGTGAAGGTCTCAGGATCGCCGAGCGATGAGGTTGTTGAGCAGTTGCGACAGGGCATCATGATCGACCGTGGCCGTTTGAACGAGGTGCGCAGCGGACGCCGTGATCGTGTGCTCACGCAGCCGGCCAAGATTGATCGCGTTCGTGGCGGAGAGAATCCGTGGTTTGAGGTCACGCTGACGGAAGGCCGCAATCGTCAGCTCCGCAAGATGTTTGAAGAGGTTGGCCACCACGTGGAGAAGATTCGCCGTATCGGTTACGGCGCGTTGACGCTGGATGTGCCTCCTGGGTCGTTCCGTGAGCTAAGTGGCGGTGAGGTTCAGGCACTCGAGCGCGCTGCCGCCGGCAAGAAGGTAGAGCGTAAGAAGGTGCTGCCCGAAGCCGCTACGCTCAAGAAGCCTGTACCGCCGCGCCGGCCGGGGCGTAAGTCTTCGGCGTCGAAAAAAACGTCTGGTCCCAGGCATCGGTAAGACTCAATCCCGCACCTTATTTCTTAGATCCACCACGAAAGCCAGCCGTGGTTTCAATCGGCTTTTGGGCACCCTGCTGTTTGCATGCAAGACCAACGATTCCATTCTGAAGAAAATCCGTCCAGCGAACTGCCTTCTGCGTTGACCGCTTCGAGCGGAGGTACGGTTACGCCTGTACCACTGGATCAGTTTCCTGATGGAAGCCTTGATGTCCCTACACCCGCGGGAACGGTTGCGCGCGGTGGGGTTCTGGCGCGTGTCGCGCGGGTTTTCGGCTTAGACCGTGCCATCTTTTTCACGGTGCTGGCTCGTGGCTGGTCAGCCCTTGCGGCAGCGATTACGATCGCGCTGATTTTGAAGTATCTCTCGCCGGTGGAGCAGGGGTTCTATACCGTCATCAATCCGCTGGTGAATATCCAGATTATTTTCGAGCTGGGGTTCTCGTTTGTCATTCTGCAAACGGCATCGCACGAGAGCGCTTATCTCTCCATCGGGCGAGACGGAAGCATCCGTGGGCCGGAACGTGAGCATGGCCGCTTGTCGTCGATTTTGCAGAAAGCGTTGAAGTGGTATAGCTTCGCTGCGGTCGTGCTGCTGGTCGTGCTTCTTTTCGGGGGCCGCACGTTCTTCCGGCAGGTAAGCACTCACTCGGCCCATGTTGATTGGGCTGGTCCGTGGACGCTGGCCGCCATTGCCGCAAGCTTTACCTTCCAGATTGACCCTATTTTCTCGTTTCTGGAAGGCTGCGGTTTTGTGCCGGAGATTGCTCGGGCGCGCCTCACGCAGTTTGTTACAGGGTCGATTCTTTCCATCGGGATGCTGCTTCTGCATCACGGCCTGTACGCTCCTGGGGCTATGTTGCTGGGGCAGGCTCTTGCCGGTGGGTTTGCTATCTTCCGTTTCCGTAAGCTGCTTGGTAACGTGCTCCGGCATAAGCCCGGGCCGCACCGTACCCACTTCGGTGCGGATATCTGGCCCTTGCAGTGGCGTATGGCCGTAAGTTGGGTCTGCGGCTATCTGACCATTCCTCTGTTCTCTCCGATGCTGGCTCATATGGGAGAGTGGGGCCCGATTGAGGCCGGTCGCATGGGTGTGACCATTAGCGTGGCCGCCAAGATTGGCGATGTGGCCATGGCCTGGATGACCACCAAGTCAGCCCCTTTCGGGCGTCTTGTGGCGCTTCGTCAATTCGGAGAGTTGGACCGCCGGTTTTTCAAGGCTCTCGGGCAGGCGACGGGCATCGCAGTTCTGGGGGCAACCTGCGTGTGGATGGGGGCGGTGCTGCTCATGCGTTGCGGGGGCACATGGTCGCACTACGCGACACGCTTCCTGTCGCCGCTCGGTCTTGGCCTAATGCTCTTCGGCTTTGTCGCGAATACCGCCGTTTCCTCGATGGCGATTTATCTGCGCGCTCATAAGCAGGAAAAGTTCATGGTGAATTCGATCGCCGGAGCGGTGTACACCGTGCCGGTGGCCTGGTGGTTGGGGCATCGCATGGGGGGGCTGGGGATCGCGATTGCCTATGCTGCTGGTTCGGTTGTGATCGGTCTTGGTTTTGGAACCTATACCTTCCTTAAATGGCGTCGGCGTTGGCACGGCGCGCGCCCTGAGGATGAGTTACAGATGGAAGGAAGTGCCGGATGAGTGTTTTTCCGAACGCGACGGCTGCCGGCGCGCGCCGTCCGGGGCAGCCGCGCATTTCGCTCACCATTCCGACGTATAACCGAGCTCCGTTTTTGGCCGAGCTGCTGGAATATCTTCTGCCGCAGTTTCAGGCAGTGGCACCCGGTGAAGTTGAGCTGATCATCAGCGATAACTGTTCGCAGGACGCGACCCCGGAGGTCATTGCTGGCTTTCAACAGCGCGGTTTGCCGATCGAGTATGTGAGGAACGAGGCAAATGTCGGTGCTGACGGGAACTTCGCGCAGTGCTACCGTCTGGCCCGTGGGCAATACGTGTGGGTGATGGGAGACGACGACATTCTGCTTCCGGGGTCTCTGCCTGCGCTCGTGTCTCTGCTCGCACAGCAGGATGTCGACCTCGTATATCTCTCCAGCGTGGCGTTCTCCGGGAAATTCGACTTGAATACACTCGGCGAAACGCGCGATAAGCTCGGGCGTTATGCCGAGTTCGTCACCGACGGCGCCTACTTCGTCGAAAAGGTGAATGCCTTGTTAGGGCTGATCAGCGTCATGCTGGTCAATAAGAATTTGCTGGAAGCCACCGCCAGTCCTGCACTGGAGACATTGAACGACACGAATCTGTTGCAAATGGGCTGGCTGCTTCCTCTCATTCACAAGCGGATGCGCATCCTGTACTTATGGCAACGTTTGCTTGCTTACCGCTCGTTCAATACTGGTGGTTGGGGTGTTTGTGAGGTATTTGGTATCCGCTTGAACCGCATTGCAAAGCGTTACTTTGCGGCTGAACCACGTATGGCGGCCTCGCTCATGAATGGTGTTCAGCGTTACTGGATGTTTGATTCCATCATGATGTTGCGCAGCGGCTTGCATGATGCGATGAACAGCGAAGACTTTGCAAAGGATGTCCGGCCTGTATTTTCGAGCAACTGGCGCTATTGGGTCTTTGTGTGGCCGGTGGCAGAGCTTCCTCTGCCCCTCGCAAAGCCGGTGCATAAGCTGCTTTCGTTCTGCAACCGTGTGACGCGCATTGCAGAAGGCTTGCGGCATCACTGGTTGGGGCGGCCTCGCTATATGCGGCCGTAGCTTTATTTCGAAAGCCGCGCTATAATCGAACTGCGTAGATCCTACGCAACAGCGCCGCGGGAGAGGACTCCCGATGGATTCGAGTCTGGCCAGAGACCGCGAGCGCCGAGTGCTTGTACCAGTGCTGAGATGTTTCTCAGAAGTTGCACTGGATGCTCTGGCTAGAAGACCGCTCAAACGTGAGCCGGTCTCGCCGTGCAGCAGCAGTGCTCGCAAGATTGTTTCCCGATCCCACAGCAATGCTGATACCGGAATCCATGACGCCTCGCGCCGTGCGCGGAACTGCGTCTCTGCATACGATTGGCGCTGTTTTTGCCTAGTTTCTCAATACAAAAGGACCCTTTGTCTACACTTACCCTTGATTCCATTCTTAACCCCAAGCCTCTTGAGGTCGCTCGCCACATCACGCAGGACCAGGCTGACACGGTTCACTTCACGGATTTCAAGCTTTCCGATTCGCTGAAGAGCCGCCTGACCGCGGCCGGTTTCGTAAAGCCCACGCCGGTACAGGCGGGAGCAATTCCTCCCGCGCTGGAAGGCGAAGACATTCTTGCCACTGCTTCGACCGGAACGGGCAAGACGCTGAGCTTCCTGGTGCCCATGATCGAGCGCCTGGAGGATATCTCTAAGCCTTCGACGAAGCATCACAAGGAGCCGATCCTTGCACTCATCCTGCTGCCGACCCGTGAGCTCGCAATGCAGGTGCTGGAGAACTTCCACAAGGTTTGCCCCACGACCAAGCACGACGCTGTTCTGGTGTGCGGTGGTCTGAGCGAAAACAACCAGATTGAAGAGCTGAAGCGTGGTCCGCGCGTTGTGGTTGCGACTCCCGGCCGTCTGGAAGACTTTCTGCGCCGCAAGGCGATCCGCCTCGATGAGGTGGACATGCTGGTGCTCGACGAAGTGGACCGCATGCTGGATATGGGCTTCCTGCCCGCGATCCGCCGCATTGTTGGTTCGCTGCCGAAGGACCGTCAGACGATGTGCTACTCGGCGACGCTCGATGCGAACATCCGCGAGATTGTGAAGGAGTACGTGCACAAGCCGGTACGCGTGGAGATCGGTTCGACCTCCAAGCCTTCTGACCGTGTGGAGCTGCGCGCCTACATGGTGATGCAGGACCAGAAGCTGGCGCAGCTGGACAAGATGTTGGCGGAAGAAGAAGGTACCTTCATCGTCTTCGCCCGCACCAAGCATGGCTCCGACCGCATTGCGCGCAAGCTGGAGAAGCTTGGTCACGCAACCGAGGTCATCCACGGTGACCGTTCGCAGTCGCAGCGTAGCGCTGCGCTCAAGCGTTTTGCTGAAGGCAAGGCACGCGTGCTGGTGGCGACGGACGTTGCTGCGCGCGGCATCGACATCTCGCACATCGCGCACGTGGTCAACTACGATCTGCCGAACGGTTCCGACGACTTTGTGCACCGCATCGGTCGTACGGGCCGCGCTGGCAACAAGGGCGTTGCCACCACCTTTGTGACGCCGCTGGAAAAGAACGACGCCCGCAAGCTGGAGCGCGAGCTGAAGATCCAGTTCCAGTGGACGGAAGCGGACAAGAATCTTGCCAAGGAAGAGCGGAATCAGCCGCTGGATCTGGGCAAGCATGAGGTGAAGGACATTGGCGATCTGCTCGCGCTGGAAACCCGCTCCTGGAAGGGCGAGGGTAGCCCGGCTCAGCAGCACGGCAAGCCTGCCGCAGCACCCCACCGCCCCAAGGGCAAGGGTGGCTCGGGCAAGGGCCGTCCTCACTCGGGACCGCGCTCGCATGGCGGCGGCCGCGGTGGCAATGGCCACGGTGGCGGCTCCAACAACGGGCGCCCGGCCAGCCGTCGCCGCCGTACCCACTAAGTCCTGTCCCGATTCTTCGGGCAAAAGTTCAGGGAGAGTCGAAAAGACTCTCCCTGAACTTTTGCTGACTGCTAGGCGCTAATGCACGCGTTCGCGAACATCGGCGCGTACCAGATAGAGAAAGAAGCATAGCTCCAGCAGGGCGCGGATCAGGAAGAAGCCTGCGTGCGTGCGGCTGAAGAAGAACAGATCGCCCAGGGAGAGGAGCAGGCAGCCGCCGGTGACCAAAGCCCATCCCCAGCGTCGGAGCCGCAGCAGCCCCAGGACACCGGCAAGCAGCAGCGAGCAGAGTGCGAGGGCACCTGTGCGTGAAGCTCCCGCACCATAGAACCCGCGGATCGCGGCAAAGGTGTTGAGCAGCGTGAGCAGGAGGAGGAACAAGGCAATCCCGGCCATGCCTGGCAGCATGCCGCGT
Organism: Acidobacteriaceae bacterium; assembly: GCA_028283625.1. Taxonomy (GTDB): domain Bacteria; phylum Acidobacteriota; class Terriglobia; order Terriglobales; family Acidobacteriaceae; genus Granulicella. The sequence continues at coordinate 60,655 of JAPWKG010000008.1, forward strand.
CGCGAGTTCGGAGGATTCGTCATGCGGCTCCTCGTCCCAGGCCAGAGCCCGGGAAATCAAGCTAAAGCGTGTGCAGGTAGCGCAGCAGGTCGGCAAGTTCCTGATCGCTCAGGTCAGATTGTGCCGGCATCATATTGCGGCCATGCAGGATGGTAGCGGTAATGCGTTCGTCGCTGGAAGGAGCTCCGCTGGGCAGGTAGGGTTTGCGCGTCAGGCCGAAGAGCGAGGGGCCTGAGCGATCCTCGTCCAGCCGGTCGTTGTGGCAGCGATAGCAGCGTTCCTGGAAGATCTGGTGCCCCTGCTGCTCTGCAGGCGTAAGAGCCGAGAGCGGTTTGGAAGGCGGTAGATGCTTGCAGCCACAGGTGCTTAGAGCCAACACAAAGGCCACCCCGAGCCGAAGGAAAGAGTTCTGCAGGACGTTCACACGCCTAGCCTAGCAGGGCGCCGGTTCGCGCTCTGGTTCGGCCGCGGATTTGGCCGTGCGATTCGCCCCAAACGGGGTCTGCGGTTTGATACCATCAGCCCCATGAGCCTTCTCAAGTCCGCGCAGATGCTTGCTGCGGCCCTCCTCGTTGCGCCCTCACTTCTAACCGCGCAGACCCAGACGCCCGCGACGGACGCTACGACACCTGCACCCGTGACGCAGCCGGCTGCGACAACCCAGCAGCCCACCCAGCAGCCACAGGGACAGCAGCCACAGGGGCAGGGAGAAAATCTTCCTTTTGCCGCAGATGTCCCCGGTCTGCACGTAGTCTCCCGCGAAGTCGATCTCATCTTTACGGTGACCAACAGCAAGGGGCAGTTCGTTACCGGGTTGCAGCAGAACAACTTTGGTTTGCTCGACAACGGGCGTCCGCCAGAGCGCGTGGTGCGCTTTGTGCAGCAGACGAACCTGCCGTTGCGCGTCGGGCTCATGCTCGATACCTCCAGCTCCATCCGCCAGCGCTTTCAGTTTGAGCAGCAGGCCGCGACCGACTTCCTGCTGCAGGTGCTGCACCCGGATGACCGCGCCTTCGTTGAGGGCTTTGATGTACAGACCGACATCACGCAGGACTTCACCAACCGCGTCGACCTGCTCGATACGGGCATCCGTCGGCTGCGCCCCGGCGGCGGTACCTCGCTCTTTGATTCGTTGTACAAGACCTGCCGCGACCAGATGCTCACGCTTCGTCAGGACGTAAACGTTCGCAAGGCCATCGTTCTGGTCTCCGACGGCGATGACGATTACTCGCGCGTCTACGCCTCTGAGGCGATCAAGATGTGCCAGCGCGCTGAGACCATCGTCTACACCATCTCGACCAACACCGGTCCCAGCAAGGACAAGGGGGATGATGTACTGAAGACGATCTCTGAGGCCACCGGTGGGCAGTCCTTCTTCCCCACGCGCATGGAAGAGGTCGCCGTGGGCTTCCATAACATCGAGGTGGAGCTCCGCAGCCAGTACTCGCTGATCTACGTGCCTTCCGACTTCAAGCAGGATGGCTCGTTCCGCACCATTTATCTGCAGTCGATTGATCCTCGTTTTTCCGTACGCGCCAAGAAGGGCTACTTTGCTCCCAAGGCCGAGTGAGGCATTCTTCCGGAAGGATTCGGGAGGGCTCCGCTGCGGCGGGGCCTTTTCGTTGCCGCGCGGCAGCGTTCGTAGGCTAAACCACGGGAGGGCGCAACTTCCGGCGAAGGATCGTGGTCTAACTTCAGTGAGCGAGGACCCGCATGCGTACTTTTCTGCTTTCAGCTGCCCTGTTGATCACTACCGCCGTTTCCGCCGTCGCCCAGCAGCAACCGCCAGGTGTTTCCGAAATTCTTTCCGGCTTGAGCTCTCAGCCTTCCACCCACACGGCGTTTACGCTTGATCGCGACATGCTGGATACCTTTCTGGGAGAAGGGACGCTGCCGCCCGCTGCCCTTACAGGCATCACGTTTGAACGGTATACCTTTCACCAGTCGGCGTTTTATATTCCGGAAAATCTGCAGGCGCTCGTCGAGGCGTACCACGCTGCCGGCTGGAGCCATCTGGTCGATCAGGGCGTGAGCCCTGGGCAGAACGCACAGCCGGATAAGCCGATCACCGACCTCTGGATGCATCATGACGGCGCGAACATTGACCATGTCACGGTGTTGATCCGAGCCCGCTCGCAGATGAACCTGATTGAAGTCAGCGGCATGTTGCGCCCGCTCGATCTCGTTCATCTGAGCGGACACTTCGGCATCCCCAAGGTCGATCAGAACGCGGTAATGGTGCCCGCTCCGAAGTAAGGAGCGGGTTTAGAACCCGTACTGCTCTACCTCGCCCAACAGCTGCAGTTTGCGCTCGGGTTTCAGGAAGCTGGCTTCGATTGAGTTCGCTGCCAGCTCACGCATCTGCTCCAGCGTAAAGCTGAACTCGCGCTGCACAAGCTCGTACTCTTCCAGCAGGTTGGCGCCAAAGAATGGCGGATCATCGCTGTTGAGCGTGATCATCATGCCTTCTTCGAAGTAGCGTCGAATGGGATGCTCCTGCAGGGAAGGGCAGCAACCGGTTCGCAGGTTGCTGGTCACGTTCAGCTCCAGGGGAATCTGTTTCCGAACCAGCACGTCAATCAGGTCTTCATCCTGCACCGCCGTGAGCGCGTGTCCGATTCTCTCTGCCCCGATATTGATTGCCGACCAGATGCTTTCCGGGCCCGTGGATTCGCCGGCATGGCAGGTCAGGTGCAGGCCGTTTGCCTTGGCTTCAGCAAAGATCTCGCGGAACTCATGCGCGGGGCCGCGTGCTTCGTCGCCGCCGATGCCGATGCCGACCACGGAAGGCATGGACTGCTTCAGCTCCGCAGCCTTCAGAAAGACGCGTTGACACTCCTCGACGCCGAAGTGGCGCACGGCATCGATGATCCATAGCAGCGAAACGCCAAACTCAAGCTCGGCACGCTTACGGCCACGCTCCGCTGCCTCCATCACCTCGTCGACATCCAGCCGCGCAAAGCGATAGAGAATGCCGATGGAGAGGTACGCCTCGGCGTGCCGCACGCCCTGCAGCGCGAGATCGCGCACCATGTTGTAGGTGATCAGCTCGTAGTCCGCCGGGGTGTGCAGCCGCTCGGTGACGGCCTTGAAGCTCATCAGGAAGCTTGGGAAGTCATGATACTGATAAACGTTGGCTGCTTGCGCCAGCGTGAGCGGAACGGCGTCATTGCGCTGGGAAAGCTCAACCAGCGTGGACGGAGTAATCGAACCCTCCAGATGAAGGTGAAGCTCTGCCTTCGGAAGCCATTGCAACCATTCGAGGGTGTCGGGAAGTGCCTGCCCACGTGCCATTTCCTTAGTGTACCGGCTTCGAGGGCAAAGCCTTGCGGCGGCTTTATTTGAGCGGCTCGGGCGCGTGGCCGTACACGCTGATCTCAGAGCCTTCGGCGAGAAGAACATGCGCGGGCAGCTTGGGGTTGACCCCTGCCATCAGCGTGCCGCAAAGCTCGCCGAAGGATGCGGTAATGTCAAAGCGCTTGATCGCATAGGTCTCCCAGCGCGGATGATGCACCGCGTACTCCCAGGTGCTGTCATCCTTGCGGCGCGTATAGCCCCAGTAGTGCTCTGTGATGAACTCTTCGAGCGAGCCCGGCGCGAGCGGCTGCGCTGTGAGCTCGGCCTCTACGCCGACGCTTTGCCATACGCCATGATGTTGCCAGCCGTACTCGACAAAGAGCGTGTGCTCGTTGCTGCGGATCTCGTGCTGTGTGGGCATGGTGCTGTAAGGCTCGCCATAGACGGCGCGTGCCAGCCAGGTAACCGCAGCGCGAGGAACGAACTCGCGCAGAAAGACGACACCGCGGCGAGGCTGGCCATCCGGCGCATTGGGGCGGCGTACATAAAAGCGGAGGTTGATCTCTTCAAAGCAGGTGTGCCCCGGGATCGGCAGCCCCTTCAGGCGCACGCGATCGAAGAGAAAACCTACCAGAGAGACGTAGCAGCGACCTTGAAAAAGATCGAGTTCTACGCCTGCGGGAAGATAGGGAAGGAGGCTCTCGGGCGCAACTTCGTACTGCGCCATGATGAGCTTGCGCCACTCTGCGGTGAGGAAAGTCGACATTGCCTTGTTCTTAAGATGCAGAAACGAGCTGCTCGTTTCAATGGAAAACGCCGTTTGTTGTCTTGTCCTGTGTCGCGGCATGCAAGATGCGACACAAGGCAAGGCTGATGCAGCAGCCGCGTGCGTTTGAGGCTGTTAACGCTTACAGGCGAGGACAATGCTGTCCCCGCCTGTAAGCGCTTGTATCCCACGCTGGGGCTAATCGCGTGAGCGCGAGTTGTTGTTACCAAAGATCTGCAACAGCGCCATGAAGATATTCAAGGCATCCAGATAGATGCTCAGCGCCATCTGTACCGGAGCAAGCCCCATCGCGCCGTCGCGCAGACGCATAAAGTCCACCAGTAGAAGAACGCTGAAGATTGCCAGCGAAGCCCAGGCGTAGAGCCCGGGGGAGACGATGTGCACGAACATGCCAAGTACACCGATCAGGCAGAGGCCGATCAGGCACCACATGGCGGTGCGGCCAACGCGCTGGTAGTCAAAGTTCGCTACCTGCGCAACCGTCGCCATAATGGCCATGCCGAGCGCTGTGGTTCCAGCGGCTTCAAACACAATGTGCACGCCGCCGGGGATGTGCAGATACATCTTAATGATGGGGCCGACTTCTACACCCATCAAAAAGGTGAAGACGTAGAAGAGCACCAGCGCGAGATTTGGGGAGCGGCGGGCTGCAAGGTTGACGCCGAAGATCAGCGCCATGGTGCAAAGAAACAGGAAGCCGAAACCGATTCCGCCCAGCAGCGCCGGGGCAACATAGGCTCCTGCCGCTGTTGTGACAAAGCCCGCCGCGGTGATCCAGAGTACCTGGCTCAGCAGGCTGGCGGTTGTCCGGGTACCGGTAACGCGAACGCCTTGGGTTACGTCGATCGTTCTCATGGAAGTTCTCTAAGACCTCTCCTCAAGATTAGACGTTTTCCATGAAGCTTCGTCGCACAACCGCAAAGTTATGAGAAAGTAGGGCTGCACCCCACCCACACATTCCCTCAGGAGAACTACGGTATGCCACTGCCCAACGATGAAGCTCTGCTTGCGCTGAGCCAGCAGCTTCTGGACCAATTTCAGACGATATTCGGTGAGCATCCCGGCTTCCGTCCGGCGCATGCCAAGGGCATCATGTTGACCGGCACGTTTGAGCCGACGGCCGCCGCCGCTGGTGTTTCGCGGGCGCAGCATCTCAACCAGCCGTCTACTCCCGTCGTGGTGCGTTTTTCCAACTCAACCGGCCTGCCATTGATTCCGGATAACGATCCGAATGCCAATCCGCGCGGATTCGCCATCCGCTTCATGCTCGCTGACCACGTGCACACCGACATCGTCAGCCACTCTACCGACGGTTTTCCGACGCGGACAGGCGCTGAGTTCCTCGAGTTTCTGCGTGCTTTGGTGGCCAGCGATCCTGCTCATCTGGACGGTTCGCCGCTGGAGGCGTTTTTCGGCGCTCACCCTGAAGCACTGGCTTTTGTGAAGACGCCCAAGCCCACACCGGCCAGTTTTGCGACGGACACCTACTTCGGTGTGACTGCGATGAAGTTTCTCACCGCTGAGGGCAAGGAGAGCTTTGGTCGTTATCGCATCCTTCCGGCAGCGGGCAATCAGTATGCGGACGAAGCGACGCTGAAGGAAAAGCCCGCCGATTTTCTGATGGAGGAGATCGTAGAGCGGGTCAGCAAGGCTCCGGTGGTTTTCCAGGTGCAGGTGCAGCTTGCGGGCGAAGGTGACGTGGTGGACGACGCAACCAAGCACTGGCCTGAGGATCGCCCGATCGTTGATCTTGGAACGCTCACGCTGACTGCTCCGGTGGAGGACACCGCTGTGGAGCAGAAGCACATCATCTTCGATCCGATTCCCCGGACAGACGGCATCGAACCGAGCGATGATCCCTTGCTGGAGCTGCGTGCGGCCATTTATCTCATCAGCGGACGCAAGCGCCGCAAGGCCTGATCGCAACGGCTGAAACGGTAAAGAGCCAGCGTTATCGCTGGCTCTTTGTTTTAGCGGCTGTAGAACTCGCTTCGCTTGCGCGAGTAGAAGAAGTACACGGCCAGGCCAATGACCAGCCAGATGAAGAATCTTTCCCAGGTGCGAACCGGTAGACCGGCCATCAGAAGCAGGCAGAAGAAGACGCTGAGTAAGGGGAAGATGGGGCCGCCGGGAACGCGGAAGCCACGATAACGGTTCGGCTGTTTTCTGCGCAGCACAAGCACGCCAATACTCACGAGAACAAAGGCAAAGAGCGTGCCAATGTTGGAGAGGTCCGCCAGCGTTCCAACGTCGAAGAGGCCTGCCGGAATCGCAACCAGAACGCCGGCAAACCAGGAGGCGAAGGCTGGTGTACGAAAGCGCGGGTGCAGCTTTGAGAAAACATCCGGCAGCAGGCGGTCGCGGCTCATGGCAAACCAGACGCGCGCTTGCCCAAGCTGGAAGACCAGGATGGAGGAGACCATGCCGATGATGGCGCCGAGCAGGACAACGAGCCGCGTCCAGTGCAGTGCCGCCGAATGATTGGCAATGGTCAGCCGCTTCAGGCTGTTCACCACCGGCGCAGCGTCTCCAATCACGGTCTGCCAGGGCACGATGCCCGTCAGGACCAGTGCTACGCCCATGTACAGCACCGTGCAGGCAATGAGCGTGGCGATAATGCCGATCGGCACATCGCGCTGCGGCTGGCGGCACTCTTCGCTCGCTGTGGAGACGGAGTCAAAACCGATGTACGTAAAGAAGATGATGGAGCCGCCTGCGAGCACGCCCGACCAGCCATTCGGTGCAAACGGATGGTAGTTGGCCGAGTGTACGAAGTGCAGTCCGACGCCGATAAAGACGAGAATGGCCACCAGCTTGATGAGCACCATGATGTTGTTGGTGCGGGCAGACTCGCGGATGCCGCGAACCAGAACAAGCGTAAGCAAAATCACGATCAGGAAGGCAGGGATATTGAAGCCGAAGTGCCAGCCCGGTGCGTAGATCGTATTGCCGGTGAGATCTGTGAGTCCTTGCGGAAGGTAGGCCGGGGAGAGCCACTTTGGATCAAGCCGTAGTCCAAGCCAGTCGAGCAGGTCGACGAAGTGTGCGGCAAAACCCACGCTGACACTCATGTTGGAGAAGGCGTATTCGAGGATGAGGTCCCAGCCGATGATCCAGGCAACCAGCTCGCCCAGCGTGGCGTAAGTATAGGTATAGGCGGAGCCGGCGATCGGGATCATGCTGGCGAGTTCGGCGTAACAAAGCCCGGTGAAGCAACAGACGATGGCGACCAGAATCATCGAAAGCGCGAGCGCGGGGCCTGCGCCGGGGCGCCCTGCCACATGGCCGTGGTGCAGGATGAGGTCGATGACCGGGGACTCTTTCCAGTTGGCCAGCTGCGCCGGATTGCCGCCGATCGCCGTTCCGATCACGGTAAAGATGCCGGAGCCGATGACTGCTCCAATGCCCAGGGCTGTCAGCGAAACCGGCCCGAGCGTTTTTTTCAGCGCGGTGGACGGATGTTCGCTCTCGGCGATCAGCTTGTCGATGGACTTGGTGGCAAAAATTTGGCGGGGCAAGGCGGGTCTGGAGGCTCCGTCGTGAGGAGTTTACGGGATTAACTCGATTGTAGTGGCAAAGCAAACGGCGGGAGCCAGGCCCCCGCCGTTTGCCGTAATACGTAGCGGTTTAGCGCTTCGACTGGCCACGGACCAGCTTCTTTACCTTCTGCTTCTTGCTGCCGCGCGGATAGTCACGCTCTCCGAGTGCGGGAGCGGCTGCGCGGGACTTGCGCTTAGCGGCCTTGCGCTCGGCGCGATCGAGGTTCTTGGTGTTTGCCATTGAATGTTGTCTCTTTCCGAAAATTTTGCGCGGCGAGAATGCTGGGAGTTGCTAGAGCTTCTCAAGCTGGGCAAACTTCTCGACCAGCTTCTTCATGCCGTGGCTGTTAAATTGTACCGTGATTTTCGCGTCATCCCCATCTCCTTCGCGAGCGAAGATGACTCCTTCCCCATATTTCGGGTGTCGAACCCGGATTCCCTTGCCCATGCCGGCCTTGCCTGCGGGGGCTGCGGCCGAGGGTTTTGCGCCGCCGGAGAACCGCTTTTCTCCGAACTTCAGCCCGGAATTAGCGGTTTTTCCAAAGAACTTTGCGGTGTTGTCGAGCGGCCCGGAGCCAAAGCGAGAGTTTGTGCCGCCTGCGAAACGCTGGTTGGCGTACTGGCGCGCGGGCCGGTGATTTGGGTCCTGGCTTTCGTCCTCATAGGAGTAGCCGGAATCATTGGAGTAATCATCGTCCCCGCGTCCGCGGCGCGAACCGTAGGCGCCACCGTGCCCAAAGTTCAGGGCGCCGCCCGGAGAGCCGAGATCTTCCATCAGCCGTTGCGGCACTTCTTCCAGGAAGCGCGAGGGAAGTGAGCTTTCCGGCATATCGTTGCCGTAGCGGCGACGGTAGCGGGCGCGCGTGAGCACCAGAGTGTCCATCGCGCGGGTCATGCCCACGTAGCAGAGGCGGCGTTCTTCCTCCATCTGGTCTGGATCCATCAGGGTGCGCGAGTGCGGGAAGAGTCCTTCTTCCATGCCGCAGAGGAAGACCAGAGGGAACTCCAGGCCTTTGGCCGCGTGCAGCGTCATCAACGTCACACGTGCGTCGGCGGAGTATTGATCTGCGTCGGAGACCAGAGCCGCGTGGTCCAGAAACTCGGCCAGCGTCTCGCCGCGCGAGGTTGCGTCCTGCGCCGCGTTCGCAAGTTCCTTGAGGTTTTCAATGCGGGAGAAGCTCTCCGGCGTCGCTTCATCTTCAAGCGCGCGGATATAGCCTGAGCGGTCGTTGAGGAACTTGATCAGTTCGGAAAGCGTTGCCGGATCGCCCGGCTTGCGAAAGGCGCGCTCGTCGGCTTCGTTGGCCGTATCGTGGTCACCGCCCTGCGCATCCAGAATGCGGTCGAGCTTGGCTTTGTTCTTCTCACGCTGCACCTCGCTGGCCGATTTTTTGAGCGCGACGGGTGCAAACGGGTTGAACTCCAGCTTGGCGGAGACGTTCTCCTCTGTGCTCGCGAAAAGGTTCAGCGGCTCAGAAGCGGCGTTTTCAGGCGCGATGGTCGAAACCTCTTCGCTGGGACCAAAGTCAAAGCCGAAGTTGAAGCTGGTATCGAAGTTGCTTCCGGCATCGTTTGCTTTGACGGTGGCCGGTGCTTCTTCTTCGCTGTTCGTTTCGCTGAAGCCAAAGTCGAAGCCTGTGTCCTCGGTTGCTGCGTCGGCAGAGGCTGCGAGCGAGTCGAGGTAGCCGTCGTCTTCGGTGGGCTGTGCGGCTGCTGGTGGCTGTGCGGCTGCTGCATCCGCCTCAAGCGCGGCCAGAAACTCAGGTCCCATCATGGCGCGGGCATCGGAGATCAACCGGCGGAAGTTCCCAAGCGCCGTAAGAGCACGCGCGGGCAGCAGCTTTTCCTTGATCGCCCGTTCAATGGCGTCCCACGTACTCATCCCCACGGTGAGCGCCATGTTCTCCAGCGTATCCATCGTGGTCTTGCCGATGCCGCGTGGGGGAGAGTTCACCACGCGGCCCAGCGCGACGGAGTCATGCGGGTTCTGCACCAGCTTCAGGTAGCTGAGCATGTCTTTGATTTCCGAGCGGTCATAAAAGCTGAAGCCGCCGACCATGTGGTACTTCACCTGATAGCGGCGCAGCGCTTCTTCCACCAGACGCGACTGCGAGTTGGTGCGGTAGAGCACCGCGCAGCGTGGCGGCTCGGGAGCGTTGTAATCGGCCTCCCGAAGATACTTGGCGATGCGATCGGCGATGAAGAGCGCTTCGCTTTCTCCGTCCGGTGCTTCATAGAAGCCGATCAGAGAGCCGCCTTCGCGCTCGGTAAACAGGTTCTTGCCCTTGCGCTGCTTGTTCTGCGCCACTACGACGCTTGCGCCTTCCAGGATGACGGAGGTCGAACGATAGTTCTGCTCCAGACGAATCGTCTTTGCTTCCGGAAAGTCCTTTTCGAACTCAAGAATGTTGCGGATATCCGCGCCGCGCCAGGAGTAGATGGACTGGTCTTCATCGCCCACGACACAGACGTTGCTGTGCTTGCCGAGCAGCTTCATCAACTCATACTGCGGACGATTCGTGTCCTGATACTCGTCGATGAGGATGTACCTGTACTTGCGGTTGTACCGCTCGATGACCTCGCTGGAGCTCTTGAAGAGGCGCACGGTTTCCAGCAGAAGATCGTCGAAGTCGAGCGCATTGGCTTTGAAGAGCTCGTCTTTGTAGATCTTGAAGATGTGCGCGATCTTTTCTTCTGCAGGGTTGGCAGAAGCCAGGAAGTACTCCTGCGGGTCGATCATATGATTCTTCGCCCACGAGATGCGGCCCAGCACAACGCGAGGCTTCAGCGCCTTGTCGTCGATGCCCAGTCGTTTGAGCGCGCCTTTGACGACCGCCTGCTGGTCGGTTTCATCGTAGATAGCAAAGCTGCGGGTGAGTCCTCTGCCGCCAACTCGCAGTGCTTCGATATCGCGACGCAGAACGCGCACGCAGAAGCTGTGAAAGGTAGCCAGCGTTGGCTTGGCCAGAGTCGAGTGGCCGAGAATCTTCTCGACGCGCTCCTCCATTTCTTTCGCGGCTTTGTTGGTGAAGGTTACGGCAAGAATGTTGTCAGGGCTAACGCCGCGTTCCTGAATGAGATACGCGATGCGATGCGTGATCACACGCGTTTTGCCCGATCCGGCACCGGCAAGCAGAAGCACAGGGCCGTCGACACTTACGATGCCTTCACGCTGCTGCGGGTTCATGTTCGCGAGAAGGTCTGCCACGGCTTCCATTTTATCGCCCGAGGCTGAGGAAGGCGCAGCCGAGGCGATTAAGAAGAAGACGTGGGAAAGCTCGCTTCCGGATGCAGAAATCTGCACCACGTTTCGGTATTCCTCCTGAAAAGATTTTTGCGAAAAATACGGAACTAATCGTGAACCGGCCGCGTAGATCATCTTGCGACGAACAGAGCCCGAACCATGGCGGGTGAGTTCGCACAAAGTTCACCTGTTGTATGCAGGCACTTCACAAATTTTGAATTGAGGATTACTCACATGTTCCGTCGTCTCTTTTCCGCCTCCATGGTGATGGCCGCAGCCATCAGCGTTGCTTCCACGTCGGCCGCCGTCGCCTCGCCGCTCAGCTTTCACAACCCGCTACACGCCAAGATGGGTGCCCCGTCGAACCTCAAGCCAATCAAGTTTTCGCTGCGCAACGACTCTGCCGCTGTTGTAACGGTGCAGGTTGGTTCGAAGAGCGTTTCGCTTGAGCCAGGGAAATCCCAGGACGCTGAACTGATTGCCGGCGAGAAGGTCACCACCAGCGATGGCAGCACGGTGTATGCGGTGATCAGCAGCCAGATGAAGAACGCCACAATCGTCATCAAGTAAACCGCTACTCAAAAATAGCGAGAGTTCCCAAGCTCGTTTGGGGAAGGGGAGACTTCGTACCGAGGCGAAGCCTCCCTCTTTGTTTGCTTCTGCGTTGCGCCTTTCGTGGTTGCCTTTTGCTGGATGCGTCTGTCGGTCACAGGTCCGTTGCGTGTTCGCGGTATCCTCGTGCCATGTCGACAAAGAACATTGCAGTCTTTTGTGCCGCAGCGGACGGATCGCGTCCGGAGTATCGTCAGGCGGCGGAAGATCTCGGCCGGGTGATGGCGCAGCGCGGGCTCGGGTTGGTTTACGGCGGAGCCACGGTTGGTCTGATGGGTGCGGTTGCAGGCTCTGCTCTGGCCGCGGGAGCGCAGGTCGTTGGGGTCATCCCGCAGGTACTGGTAAAGGGTGAGGTGGCGCATAACGGCCTCAGTGAATTGCACATTGTTGACACCATGCATACGCGCAAGGCCTTGATGGGAGAGCGCGCCGATGCGTTTCTGGTCTTGCCCGGCGGCTTTGGCACGCTGGAAGAGCTGTTCGAAGTCCTCGCGTGGCAGACGCTGAAGATTCACAGCAAGCCGGTCGTGTTGCTGAACACGGCTGGTTTCTACGACGGGCTGCTGCGCTTTCTGGATACCTGCGAGGCGGAAGGCATGTTGCGCGGCAACAGGAAGTGTCTTCTTTCCGCTGACACCATTGAAGAGGCACTGCGTTTGTGCGGCGTTTCGGCATGAGGGCTTTGTGCGCTCACCGCGCAGAGGGCTCGTAAATCCCCCGTAAAATAAAGGGATATGCACCTTGGTCTCATTCCCCACTGGCATTATCTATGGCTGGTGGTGGCTTCGTTGATCGCCGGCGTGATGAACGCCATGGCGGGCGGCGGTTCCTTTATCTCGTTTCCGGCCATGATCGGTGTTGGAGTTGCGCCGGTTGAAGCGAACGCAACGAACACGGTGGCGCTTTGGCCAGGGCAGCTCGCATCGCTGGCGACGCTGCGTCGTGATGTGCGGCGCGATCTGCTGCCCGTTCTGGGAAGCGTCTGTGTTGTGGGCGGTATCGCCGGGGCGGAAACTCTATTGCATACGCAGCAGCGCACCTTTTTGCGCCTGATCCCCTGGCTGATTCTGATGGGGACCGTGCTGTTCGGCCTCAGTGGGCCTGTATCCAAATGGTTGCGGCGGCGCAGCGCGCATCACCATGCTGACCGCCCGATTCCTTTGCTTCCTCTTGCGCTGGCCTTGTTGCCGATCTGCTTCTACATCGGCTACTTCGGCGCGGGCGGAGGCTTTCTGGTTATGACCGTGCTGGCGCTCTTCGGCATGGAAAGCATGCATGAGCTGAACGCGTTGAAAGTGGTGGCGGCCACAAGCTCAAACTTCGTTGCGATTCTGACGTTTGTTGTGCAGGGTGCGGTGTTGTGGCACTACTGTGCGGTCTCCATGCTCTTTGCCGGTCTCGGAGGCTGGGTGGGGGCGCACTTTGCACGTCGTGCCAACGGAGAGGTTTTGCGCGGCATCGTAGTGGCCACAGGCACGCTGATCGCGGCATACTTCTTCTGGAGGCAGCACAGCCTATGAGCCACGAGATTAAATTCGTCAGCGCGGAAGAAGCTGCCCGTCAGGCCAGCCGTGTACGGTTGACCGGAGAAGCGATTCAGCCCGCAAAGGTGCGAATCGATAAAACCGGAGGCACCGGGATGGAGATCGAGTGGCGTGATGGCCACAAGAGCCACTGGAGTTTTTCCTGGTTGCGCGAGGCCTGTCCCTGCGCCGGCTGCCATGAAGCGCGCGAAGCGGAAGGCCGTGAGCCCGGGGTTCCCAAGCCGCAGCCTGCCTCGTTGCTGCCGATGTATCAGGCGCCTGCATCGCCAACGGACGTTGTGCCTGTCGGCAAGTATGCGTTGAAGTTCACCTGGAACGACGGGCACGAAGCGGGCATGTATTCGTGGGATTACCTGCGCAACGTATGCGATGAAGAGCGCCGTCTGGGCTAGGCCGGAAGCTCCGGTGTCGCAGCCAGCAGCTGTTGCGTGTAGTGTTCTCGGGGGTGTTCGCAGACCTGCTGCCAGGTGCCTTCTTCCACCAGCCGTCCGTGCTGCATGACGGCGACGCGATGGCAGAAGTAGCGCACCAACGGCATGGAGTGCGAGATAAACAGGCACGTCAGGCCACGGCGTTGCTGCAGCTCGCGGAGCAGATTAATCACCTGCGCACCTACGGAAACATCCAACGCGCTTACCGGTTCGTCGAGCACCAGCAACTCGGGCTCCAGCGCAAGCGCCCGCGCAATGTTGATGCGCTGCCGCTGTCCGCCGGAAAACTCATGCGGATAACGCGGCAACGCGGCGGTGTCGAGCCCTACCTCTTCCAAGAGCGCCTGCAGGCGCGCATCGAGCCCACCTTCGGGGCGTATCCGGTGAATAGCAAACGGTTCTGCGAGCGCCTGACGAACGGTCATGCGCGGGTCCAGAGCGGCATACGGGTCCTGGAAAACCATGGCCAGCCGCGCGCGCAGCGCACGCATTCTGCGCGCAGGGAGCGCGAGCAGGTCGACCTCACCGTTCTCCAGATACGCGGTGACGCTGCCGCTGGAGGGTTCGGTAAGGCGGAGAATCATTCGGGCGACCGTGCTTTTGCCGGAGCCGGATTCGCCAACGAGGCCCAGCGTTTCACCGCGGTGCAGCGAGAGTGAGACGCCATCGACGACACGAGCGTCTCCGTAGATTTTTACCAGGTCGCGTGCTTGGAGGAGGAGGTCGCTCATCGGTGTTGGGCGTAGAGTCCGTTAGTGGCTTGCGGCAGCGCTGGTAGTGTCATCGCGAACAATCTTCCATCCCTGTTCGGTTTTTTCCAGCACGAGCAGGAAGTAGCCTTCACCGTTGCCTCCATCTTTCTGGTCGCGTACCAGATGAAACCATCCGGTTGCGGTGGCAAAGTGGGCATCGAGTGCTTGAACCTCCAGATCGGTAAAACTCAGCTTGCCCATCTGGGCCGATGTCGCATAGTGCTTCTTATAGGAGGCGCTCATTTGAGCGTAGCCGTGCTGCACCTTAGGGCCGATAAAGAGGATATCGGGGCTGTCCTTGTAGCAGTGAAGGAACGCATCCATGTTGCCCTGGTTCCAGTCTTCGGAGGACTGAATCAGACTGTGTCGGATCGCGGCTTCGTCCTGTGCTGTAAAGGCGGAGCTCGTTGCGCCGGAGCTTTGAGCGTGACCGTTAGGCGTAAGCGTGAGCGTAAGAACGAGTGCAGGCAGCAGGCGGTTGAGCATGGGAGACCTCAAGGGGATGGAGCCGGAAGCGGCGACTTACAATCATGGTATGTCGAGTCGCCAGGTTCATGCGGTCTGCACGCACGATTGCCCCGATTCCTGCGGTGTTCTGGTTACCGTTGAGGAAGCTACCGGGCGTGCCTTGAAGGTGCAGGGAGATCCATCGCACCCGGTGACACGCGGTTTCTTGTGCGGCAAGGTGGCACGCTATCTGGATCGGGTGTACTCCCCCGAGCGGCTGCTTTCCCCGATGCGACGCCGTGCCGGTGTTGCGAAAGGGCCGCTGCCTAAAGGGCAGGAAGCCGCAGCGTTTGAGCGCATCTCGTGGGAAGAGGCGCTGACCGAGATCGTTGCGCGGCTGCAGTCGGTTGCTGCGGAGTACGGTCCGGAGAGCGTTCTGCCCTACAGCTACGCGGGAACGATCGGCCAGCTTGGCTACGGCTCCATGGATCGCCGTTTTTTTTACCGGTTTGGCGCGTCGCAGCTCGATCGTACGATCTGCGCTTCTGCAGGCGCAGAAGCGCTCACGCGTGTCTACGGTACGCGTCTGGGCATGGAGCCGCAGCAGTTTGCCGAGGCCGGCCTGATTCTGGCCTGGGGCGCGAACATTCATGGCAACAACATTCACCTGTGGCCGTTTATTGAACAGGCGAGGCGTGCGGGAGCGAAGCTCGTCGTCATCGACCCGTATCGCACGCGCACAGCCGCGCTGGCGGACGAGCATCTGGCCATTCTGCCGGGAACGGACGTGCTGCTTGCTTTGGCGATGATGCATGTGCTGTTTCGCGATGGCCTGGTCGACGAAGCGTATCTGGAGGAGTGCACCGAAGGCTGGCGCGAGCTCCGTGCTCATGCCTTACAGCCGGAGCACGCCCCGGCGGCGGTGGCAGCCACTACGGGGCTGGGCGCAGAGCGGATTGAGGCGTTGGCACGAACCTTTGGTCTCGCAGGCCGCGATGGCCGCAAGCCAGCGGCTATCCGGATGAACTACGGCATTCAGCGAGCGGAGGGTGGAGGAACGGCAGCACGCGCGGTTGCGATGCTGCCACTGCTCACAGGGAGCTGGAAGCAGCGCGGGGGCGGTTTGTTGCTTTCGATGAGCTCCGCGTTCGGTTTCAACAGCGCCGCATTGCAGATGCCGGAGCTCGGCAAGCGCAGCCCGCTGGGACGTCTCGGGCGCATGGTGAACATGAGCCAGCTGGGCGATGCGTTGACGACGCTCAACGATCCGCCGGTGAAAGCTGTCTTTGTTTACAACTGCAACGCCGCCGCGGTTGCGCCGGATTCGACGCGTGTGCTGCAGGGGTTGCGGCGCGAGGACCTTTTCACCGTTGTGCACGAGCAGTTCTTTACTGACACGACGGATTACGCCGACCTCGTTCTGCCGGCCACAACGTTTCTGGAACACACGGACCTGATGGGCTCCTATGGCCATCGCTTCGCGCAGCTCTCGCAGCAGGCCATTGCCCCTCTGGGAGAAGCGCGATCGAACGTGTGGCTCTTCTCGCAGCTCGGACTCCGTATGGGCTTTGAGCCCGAGTTCTTTGCCGTGGAGGAAGAGGCGCTGATCGAGCAGGCGCTGGTGAGTCCTAGCCGTTTGCTGCAGGGCATTACGAAGGAACGCCTGCAGCGGGAAGGCCATGTTCCTCTGGCGTTTGAGGAGAACGCGCTTCCGTTCTCCACGCGCGAGTGGTTCGGCCATGCCAGCGCTCGTGCGCAGATGCTGCCTGTGCCGCAATGGCAGGCGCCGGTGGAGTCCATTGCTCATCGGGAGGCTGCGTTTCCGTTGCAGTTCCTGCCGCGCAAGGCGGACAACTTTATGAACACCACCTTTGCCAATCTCGCGGGACACCAGCAGATGGAGCGTAAGACCGCCGGTGTGCTGGAAATGCATACAGAGGATGCGGCCTCGCGCGGCATTGCGCAGGGGGATGAGGTGCGTGTCTGGAATACGCGTGGCAGCATCCGTTTGCTGGCGAAGCTGGGCGAGCAGGTTGGCAGGGGGGTAGTGGCGGCACGGTTGGACTGGCAGAAGCTCTCTGCAGACGGCGCAAACGTCAATGCGCTTACAAGCCAGCGCCTCACAGATATCGGAGGAGGCGCGACCTTCTACACCACGCTTGTTGATGTCGCAAAGGTTGACTAAGGCCACCTTTCTTGGGCTTCGCATCTCACTTCGCTGAAAGGAGTGACGATGGCCAGGACAAAGGGCAAGAACCTTTACTCTCTGCAGGACCCTACAAAGCAGTATCCGCGCCCCACCTTTCCGCGCCAGGTGCAGAAGGTTCCGGGGCTGGCTGGAAAGCTCCGGCCGCTGGCAGACCACGGTGAGACCAGCTACATCGGCAACGGACGCCTGCTGGGGCGTAAGGCGCTGGTGACCGGTGGCGACTCCGGCATCGGGCGCGCTGCGGCCATTGCGTTCGCTCGTGAGGGAGCGGATGTGGTGATCAATTACCTGCCCAGTGAAGAGGCGGATGCAAAGCAGGTGATTGCGCTGATTGAAGCCGAGGGCCGCAAAGCCTTTGCGCTTCCGGGGGATCTGCGGCGCGAGAGCTTTGCGCGTTCGCTGGTCAAAAGGGCGGCGAAGACGCTGGGAGGGCTGGACATTCTGGCCGCGGTCGCCGGTCATCAGCACGCGGTGGAGCGTATCGCGGAGCTCACCACGAAGCAGATGATTGAAACCTTTACGGTCAACGTCTTTTCCCTGGTCTGGGTCTGCCAGGAGGCCTTGAAGCTGATGCCGCGTGGCGGCTCCATCATCACAACGACCTCGATTCAGGCAACGCATCCCTCGCCGAGTCTGCTCGACTACGCTCCGACAAAAGCTGCGATTCTGAACTTTACGCGTGCCTTGGCCCGGCAGGTTGCGAAAGATGGCATCCGCGTGAACGCTGTTGCGCCCGGTCCGATCTGGACTCCGTTACAGGTGACAGGGGGGCAGATGCCGAAGAAGATTCCGCACTTCGGCGCGGAAACGCCAATGGGACGTGCCGGTCAACCGGTGGAGCTGGCGCCGTTGTACGTTTTGCTGGCCTCACAGGAGTCAAGTTATGTGACCGGCGAGGTCTATAGCGCGACGGGCGGGCTCGAAGTCGGCTAGCCTTAGTGCTGTATGGCAACACGAATGGACAAATGGCTTTGGGCTGCACGTTTCTTCAAAACGCGTGCGCTCGCGGTGAAGGCATGTGAGTTGGGGCGAGTGCGTTCGAACGGCGCGCTCGCCAAGCCGGCGCGCGAGGTGCGCGTGGGGGACAAACTGAACATCACCAATGAAGGCGGCCTCTTTGAAGTCGAGGTGCTCGAGCTGAGTGAGGTACGTGGCCCTGCGGCGACCGCGCAGAAGCTCTACCGTGAAAGCGATGCAAGCCGCGAGGCGCGGCAGCAGCTCGCACAGGAAAAGAAAGCCTATGCGCAGTATGAGGACCTTCCCGCGGAGAAACCCACCGGCCGCGACCGGCGTATGTTGAGCCGGTTACGCGGACGCGGATAAGCCAAGCCTGCGGTTAGGCCAATCCCGTGGACTGAGCCTGTTCATGCGCGTGGTAGCTGGAGCGCACCAGCGGGCCGGACTCCACGTGCTTGAAGCCCATCTGCTGTGCCTCGTGCTTCAGGAACGCGAACTCGTCCGGCGTGTAGAAGCGGGACATCGGCAGATGGTCGCGCGAAGGACGCAGATACTGGCCAATGGTCAGAATATCGACCTTGCGGTCGGCGAGATCTCGGAAGACCGAGAGCAGCTCGTGCATCTCTTCGCCCATGCCGACGATGATGCCGGTTTTGGTTACGATCGGGCCGTCCGGATGCGCGCTGGAGTCTTTCTTGGCGCTATCGAGAAAGTGCAGCGACTTTTCATAGCGGCCGCCGGATTTAGCCACGCGGTAGAGGCGCGGCACGGTCTCGATATTGTGGTTCAGAATCTCGGGTCGTGCATCGACCACCATGCGGCGAGCCTCTTCCACGCCCTGGAAGTCGGGCGTGAGTACCTCTACCTGGCATCCTGGCGCCTGGCGGCGAATCTCCTGAATGACTTTGACGAAGGCCGCAGCCGCACCCAGATTGTCATCATCGCGATTCACGCTGGTAATGACGGCATGTTTCAGTCCGAGCGACGCCACGGCATAGGCTACGCGCTCCGGCTCCTGATGGTCGATCGGTTCGGGCTTACCCTTAGGCACGGCGCAGAAACCGCAGCGCCGGGTGCACAGGTTGCCGAGCATCATGAAGGTGGCGGTCTTGTGGTTCCAGCATTCGCCGATATTCGGGCAATGCGCGCTCTCGCAAACCGTGTGCAGATTCAGCTCGCGGGCCAGCTTTTTCAGGTTATGAAACGTTTCCCCCATGGGCGCGCGTGCCTTCAGCCATTCCGGCTTGGGTGCGGGTTTGCGGGGAGAAAGATCGATCTGGATAAGTTCGGAGACGGGCGGCATCGCAGCCACTATTCTAGTCCTTCCGCTTGTGTTCAGGCGGAACCGGAGTCGGTAAGCAGCGGGCTTACCAGGGAAAGCTCGTCCAGAAAGCTGATCTCCAGTGCGAGTTCCAGCACCCTCCTGGGCTCGGCGGCGCGATTGCGGAAGGCACGGATCGAACAGAGCTCCGTGAGCGCGAGATGGCTTCCGCGCGTTAGCTCCAGTCCGGCGGCCAGCAGGCCTGCATAGAGCTCCATCACGGAACGAAGCTGAATTTCTAACCGCAAACGCACGCAATCGGGCCGTGAGGAGTTGCGCTCCAGAATCCAGCTTCCTGCCTGCTCCAGCGCCGCAATCGCGGCGCGTAGTGCTTGCCCGCGGTCTTCATAGGTGTACCCCTGCAGCTCAACACGGGCCATCGCCGGGCCCTGCGGCGGCGCTGGACGAACGTTGGAGATTGGGGTCAAAGGGGTCATAAAACGATGTGGGTTCGTCCAAACCGTTTATCGGTGAGCAGGGGCACGTACGCCATCAGTGCTTCCAACCGCTACACTTAAAAGAAGATGATCGTCGGTATCGGTACGGACATGATCGAAATCGAGCGGATTGAGCAGAGCCTCGCCCGTTTCGGAGAGAGCTTTCTGGCGCGAATCTACACGCCGGGAGAGATCGCCTACTGCCGCAGAAAGGTCAAGACCGCAAGCGAGAGCTTCGCGGCGCGTTTTGCGGCGAAAGAGGCCGGTGCGAAGGCTCTCGGCACAGGGATCAGCCGGGGTGTGGCCTGGAAGGAGATTGAGGTGACGCGCCAGCCGGGGCAGCGCCCGGAGCTGGTCCTGCATGGTCGCGCGCG
Source organism: Acidobacteriaceae bacterium (assembly GCA_028283625.1). Lineage (GTDB taxonomy): Bacteria > Acidobacteriota > Terriglobia > Terriglobales > Acidobacteriaceae > Granulicella. The sequence goes on from JAPWKG010000008.1 coordinate 80,606, forward strand.
CGAAATCGCCGACCGGCTTGGAATTCAGCGTTTGAACCTCAGTCTTTCTCACTCTCGTGAGCTGGCCATTGCCGTGGTGGTAGCCGAGGGGTAACCGGTAGATGCAGGGCACGGCCTGTATTTTGGCTGGAGGCTCCACTACATTGAAAGAATGTAGCCCTTCGGACGTCGAAGCTCTCTAATCGTTAAACCGCGCGGCGAACGAGGTGACACTCGGGCCGGAAGAATCTTTGAGGAGGCATATGCCCAGTCAGCAGGAAGTGAAGTGGTCGCAGCTCAAGGTGGGAGTGCTGGTTGTCGTTTCTCTGGCATCGTTGACCACGCTGCTGTTTCTGATGACAAGTGCTTCAGGCATGGGCCCCTTCTCGCACAAGATTATTTTTGATACCTATTTTGAGAACTCAAACGGCCTGAAGAAGGGGGCAGAGGTCCAGCTCGAGGGCGTAACGATCGGTGACGTGAAGAGCGTGCTGATCTCGCAGGATCCCGAGCACCGCATGGCCCCGGTACACGTCATCATGCGGGTCAGCAGCAAGTACCAGTCGCGCCTCCATGCTGACTCCAAGGCCACGCTCTCAAAGACCGGTGTCGTCGGCGATGCGACGGTGGATATCGATAGCCGTACGGCCAGTGGCCCGGAGCTGCAGAGCGGCATGACCCTCTCCTCGGAAGCTGGCTCTGACTTTGGCGCGGTCATGTCCGAGTCAAAAAACACACTGGTGACCCTGAATCAGACGCTGATCAAGCTCTCCGGCATCGTGGACGGTATTCAGCACGGAGAAGGAACCGTGGGGCAGTTGGTCAAAAACCGCGAGCTTTTCGACAACCTGAACCTGACGGTGCGGAACCTGAATACAACGGTTGCCAACCTGAACGCAGGCAAGGGCTCGGCGGGCAAGCTGCTGCACGACGACTCGCTCTATAACCACCTGAACGATAGTGTCGAACGCCTGGACGCGATCACCGCCAGCCTGCAGGAGGGCAAGGGCTCGGCAGGCAAGCTGCTGACCGACGACCAGCTGTACAACAATCTGAATTCGACGGTTGCGCATCTGAACTCCCTGCTGGGGACCGCGGATCAGGGCAAGGGCACGCTCGGTTTATTGACCAAGGATGAGGCTTTTGCCCGCAAGGTCGACAGCACGGTCTCAAACCTGAACCTCATGCTGGGCAACGTGAACGCAGGCAAGGGAACCATCGGCAAGCTGGCTACTGACGATCAGGCTTACACGAACCTGAACGACCTGCTGAAGAACTCCAGCGAGCTGGTCACCATGCTGCGCAAAGACCCGAAGAAGTACCTGACGATCCACATGAAGATCTTCTAAAACCTCGGAATCGGATCGTCGATTGGCTTTTTCGCATCAGGCCCGTGGCTTCTGCAGAAGTTTTGCAGAAAGTGCGGGCCTGAAGTGCGTCCTGTCCCGGCTCTGCTGCGTCCGTAGAGGAACGCCTTCTTTCATCTGTAGCGAGTGTCGCAGGGTGGAGCGTTCTCTTCTCGTTCCATGCGATGTAAGCTGAATACCCATTAGGAGATCTATGCGTTCAAAAGTACTGTTGTCCTTTCTGGCTCTGCCCTTTGCTGCCGTGTCGATTCTTGCTCAGGCACCTGTACAGCCGAAAAAGCCCGTCATGATGGACGTAACCGCGATCGACAAGACCGCCGATCCTTGTACGAACTTTTATCAATACGCCTGCGGGAACTGGCGTAAGCAGAACCCGATTCCGGCAGATCAGGTGCGCTGGGGGCGCTTCAACGAGCTTCATGAGTACAACCTCTACTCTCTGAACCAGACGCTGGTGGCGGCTTCTGCCGACCCGAAGACGCCGTTGCAGACCAAGTACGGCTCGTTCTACGGTGCCTGCATGGATACGGCGCGTGTTGACTCGCTGGGCGACAAGCCGCTGCAGCCTGAGTTGGCGCGTATCGCTACGATGAAGACCATCGCCGATCTTCCGGCCCTCAACGTGGACTTCTCAAACAACGATGGCTCCGCCTTCTTCTTCCGCGTTCAGGTCATGCAGGATCAGAAGGACTCCACCAAGCAGATTCTTGCTACCGGACAGGGTGGCCTCTCTCTTCCGGATCGCGACTATTACCTGACCGACGATGCGCGCTCCAAGGATCTGCGCGACAAGTTCGTTGCGCACATGGAAAAGATGTTCGCGTTCGCAGGAGACAGCCCGGAAGAAGCCAAGCGTGAAGCTGCCGACGTGCTCCGCATCGAAACCGCTTTGGCGCAGGGTTCCATGGCGCGCGTGGAGATGCGTGACCCGGCTAAGCGGTATCACATCATGACGATGGACGAGGTGCAGCAGCTCTCTCCCGTGTACGCCTGGCAGCCCTATCTCACGGGGATCGGGGTGAACACGGCCAAGACGCTGAACGTTTCCTCGCCCGGCTACGTGCAGACCGTACAGAAGGTGCTGACGGCCGAGTCTCTGCCCGCAGTAAAGAGCTACATGCGCTGGCACGTAATTCACAGCTCGGCCGAGTGGCTCTCCAAGCCGTTCGTGGACGAGAACTTTGCGTTCTTCCACCAGACGCTTCAGGGCCAGAAGGAGCAGGAACCGCGCTGGAAGACCTGCACCAGCGCAACCGATGGAGTGCTGGGTGAGGCCGTCGGGCAGGACTGGGTTAAGCAATACTTCCCCCCGTCCTCCAAGGACAGCATGGAAAAGCTGATTAAGGCGCTGGAAGCGTCGATGGCGATCGATATCGCGCATCTGGACTGGATGAGTCCGGAGACGAAGGTACAGGCGAAGGCCAAGCTGGATGCGATTGCGGACAAGATCGGCTATCCCGAGCACTGGCGTGATTACACGGCATTGGCCGTGCAGCAGAACGACCTGTTGGGCAACATGCAACGGGCCAGCGTCTTTGAGGAGCGCTACAACCTGAACAAGCTCGGCAAGCCGGTGGACCTGACCGAGTGGGGGATGACGCCTCCGACGGTCAATGCCTACTACATGCCTTCGCAGAACAACATCAACTTCCCGGCTGGCATTCTGCAGCCGCCGTTCTACGACCCCACGCTGGATGATGCGGTGAACTTTGGCGGTATCGGTGTGGTGATCGGCCACGAGATGACGCACGGCTTCGACGATCAGGGCGCCAAGTATGACCTGAAGGGGAACGTGCGGCAGTGGTGGACCGAGGAAGATAAGTCCAAGTTCGAGTCCCGGACCAGCTGCCTTGCCGATGAGTATTCGAGCTTTGAGTCCGTTCCCGGTACCCACCTGAACGGCCGTCTTACGCTCGGAGAAAACACCGCCGATAACGGTGGTCTGCGGATCGCCTTCCAGGCGCTGCAGCAGGCCATTGCTCAGGACAAGGCAAAAGCGCTGCCCGGCTACGAGAGCGGCAAGCGCGACGGCTACACCGAGCAGCAGCGCTTCTTCCTGGCCTACGCCCAGGTCTGGTGTGAAAACGTAACCGACGAGGCAGCGCGCGTTCGTGCCAAGACGGACCCGCATTCTTCGGGCCAGTGGCGTGCAAATGGTGCCGTTCAGAACTTCGATGAATTCGGTAAAGCGTTTGGCTGCAAGGCGGGCCAGCCGATGATGCCGGCCAACGGTGGCTGCCGGGTCTGGTAGCTGCAACCCTCTGCGGGGCCGCGGGCGAGCCCTCTCGTTCGCGGCTCCGCATTTTCGGATGGGTTTTTTGCCTCGGAAATTGGCGAAACCCCTTTTATCCATCTACAATCGCTGGTAGGTTTGTACTCCTCCCCCGAGACAGGTTTCCCTGGGCTACGGACAGTGCCAATGAGGGCTGTTCTTAAGCAGCAGGTGATTGAAGGAAACGCATGAAGTTGAGTTTGTTCGGCCGTTCTGCATTGGCCCTATTTGCAACAGCGATTTTAGGACTAGGCATGACGGGATGTGGCGGCGGTACCATCGCATTCCTCTGGGTGCTTGGTCAGCAATACAACCAGATCGCTGCGTTTAAGGTCGATGACTATACCGGTAACTTGACCCAGACGCCTCACGAGCCATTTGTTTCTGGCGGCTCGAAGCCGATCCAGATCCTGGTGAAGTCGGGTGGACGCTACATCTACGTTCTGAACCAAGGAACCGGCGGTGCTCAGGGTACCCATGCTACCCAGGGCAATGTCTCGGTGTTCTCGGTCGGTGGCGACGGCGTGCTTACCTTCCAGCAAAGTTACGTCACGCAGGGCTACAACTCGCAGTGGATGGCCTTTGACTCCACGGGTGAGTACCTTTACGTTCTCGACCAGTACTCACCCTCGGCTGACGGCAATGGTTCGATTACGGCCTATCAGATTAATGACAGCTCGGGCCGCCTCTTCCTGGTGCAGAATACCCAGTCGGTAGCGAACGGCCAGGCTGCGCTGACCTACTTTGAGGTTGGCAGTGCATCGTCTGCAATCCCTTCGCCGATCATGATGAAGCAGGCGGGCAGCTGCCTCTTTGCGACCAACGCGAATACGATCCAGGCCTATACCTTCTCGAGCGGTCAGCTGGTTACGACCACCAACGGTGGCATTCAGCTTTCGAACTCCAATATCACGTCGATCAACGGCAACGGCTCGTTGCTTTCGGTGACCGATAACCTGAACAACTCGATCTCGCTGTACCAGATCGGCTCCACCTGCGCTCTGGCTGCTGTAAACGGCGGCTCGGCAACGATGACCAGCCTTGGTACGGAGAACCCCCAGTACTCCATCATCGACAGCAGCGGCAAGTACCTCTACGTACTGAACCAGACGAACAACGGAACGTTGCCGTCGATCCCGTATAGCTCGATCATGGCGTACACCATCAACTCCGCCAACAACCAGATTCAGGCTATCGCCGGTGCTCCTTATCCGACGGGTGCGAATCCGGTCTGCATGGTGGAAGATCCGACCAATCAGTACGTGTACACCTCGGATCACGATGCGGGAACGATCACAGGTAAGAGAATCGATACCACGACGGGTATTCTGTCGAACCTAACGCGTGGATCTACCTTCTCCGCGACCGGCGAGGCCTCATGCCTTGCGATCTCAGGTTCGATCGACTAAGTTTTTGTACCCCGGTTCGTAAGGACCGGGGAATTACCAGGAATACGCGAGCAAGGAAACACATGAAGTTCTCCAAACTGGGCCGCAATACGTTGGCAGCAGGTATCTCTCTGGTGATGGGCCTCGGGCTCACTGCCTGCAGTCGCGACTACACCGCCGCCTACATTTACGCGCCTTCGGCTTCGGGTGGTGCGATCACCGCCTACGGTGTTGACTATCAAACCGGTATTCTGAACCAGATCTCCGGTTCGCCGTTCACCAGCCAGCTCAAGAACCCGATCTCTGCGATCCCCTCCCCGAACGGCAAGTATTTGTATGAAATCGGCGGCGATCAGGACAGCAAGGTCGAAGTCTTCTCGATTGGTACGGACGGTAAGCTCTACGGCCAGCAGACGCCGAACATCACGGGTACATACCCGACCGGTGCTGCGGTTGATACCACTGGCACCTTCCTTTACGTAACGTATGAGTACCAGATCGGCTACGGACCGGCTTCGACCGGCCCTGGCGGCGTTACGATCTTCCCGATTCAGTCGGACGGAACGCTGGGTACGGCCGTGAACGTCAACCTGGATTATGCTCCGGTTGGCATTGCGATCACCGCTCCTGTAACGAACTCCGGCAACGCTGTTTTCGCGTATGTCGCGCAGCAGGAGACGACCTCGGACGGCGTTGTGACCGAGTATCAGGTCAACACCACCACCGGAAACCTGACGGCGATCGGCTCCATCCATGCCGGTGTCAATCCGTCGGCGATCATCGTCGAGCCTACGGCACGTTACGTTTACGTCTCGGATAAGACCTCGAACCAGATCTATGGCTTCCAGCTCAGCGCTTCAGGCACTCTGTCGGCGCTTTCGTCCAGCCCGTACTCTACGGATCTGTACCCGCTGGCAATGACGATCGATCCTCGTGGCAAGTACCTCTACACCGCGAACTACAACGGCAACACCGTTTCGGGCTTCACGATCAACCATGCGGATGGCTCGCTGGGTGCGATCTCCGGAACGGGTACCTTCAAGACGTCGACCGGCCCACGCTGCGTAGTCGTTGACCCGGCAGTCGGCAACTATCTTTACACCGCCAACTACCTGGACAACTCGGTCTCCGGCGCACAGCTGAAGAGCGAAGACGGTACGCTGAGCTCGGTTGCGAATACGCCGTTTACTGGCGTGACGGAGCCCTCCTGCGTTGCAACGGTACCGAACGGCGATCACGCACTCTCGTACGTGTACCCGAACTAGTTTCACGGTTCCTCGAAACAGAGAAGGGCAGGCCACACCGGCCTGCCCTTTCCCCTTGTGTAGTCCTGCTCAAATACACTGGAGTTCTTATGTCGCATCCGCAGTCGTTCCAGCTAGGTTCTCTTCCGATCGGTTCTTCCCAGCTTTTTCTCATCGCAGGCCCGTGCGTGCTGGAGGGCGAGGCACATGCCCGGACGCTGGGAGCCTCGATTGCTCGCATCGCCTCCGATCTTGGCATCCCGTACGTCTTCAAAGCCAGCTTCGATAAAGCAAACCGTACTTCGATCCACTCGTTTCGTGGCCCTGGACTGGAAGAAGGCTGCAGGATACTGCGCGCGGTAGGCGAGGAGCTGGGCGTTCCAGTGTTGACCGACATCCACACTCCCGATCAGGCCGCGCAGGTTTCGGATGCGATCGGCGACGTCGACGTCATGCTGCAGATTCCTGCGTTTCTATGCCGTCAGACGGACCTTCTGGTGGCTGCGGCAAAGACCGGGCGCGCGATCAACGTCAAGAAGGGGCAGTTCGTCGCACCCTGGGACATGAAGCACGCGGTACAGAAGGTGCGGGACTCCGGCAACGATCGCGTTTCCTTGACCGAGCGTGGTGCAAGCTTCGGCTACAACAATCTGGTGGTGGATATGCGCTCGTTGCCGACGATGCGCGGCCTGGCGCCGGTAATCTTTGACGGAACGCACTCCGTGCAAACTCCGAGCGGCAACAACGGTGTCTCCGGCGGTCAGCCGGAGTTCATTCCGGTTCTGACGCGCGCAGCGGTGGCTGCGGGGGTGGACGGCGTGTTCCTGGAGGTGCATGAAAACCCCGCCGCGGCGAAGTCTGACGGCGCCAACGCGTTGCATTTGAACAACCTGAAGCCACTGCTGGAGACGTTGCTTGCCATCAAGGCCGCGGCCGCGGTGTAGCTTTCTGCCGGGTAAATGCAAGAGCGGGAGGACAATATACGTCCTCCCGCTCTTGTTTTCGTTACGGTCTACTTTGTGCTGACGCCGATGGCGATCAGACCCGGCAGCTGGGTATCCCAGGTATCGTTTACGCCTTCAAAGATCAGGCGGAAGTCCGCTCCTGCCCCGGGAGCCAGCGGCGCACTGCTCAGAGGAACGGTATCGATCTCCGGTTCGCGCATACGAATGATCTGGATCGGCGCAACCAGCCTCTGCGTCGTGTCGGCTGCATGGAAGGCTGCCTGCACAGTAATGCCGGTTACCGTCTCCGAACCGTTATTGGTCACATGGCCTTCGAGGTACGTCATGTGTCCGCCGCTCATGTTGCTGGATTCGCTCATGGTTAGCTTGGAGAGATCCAGGTGCGAGGCATACGCTGCGGGCGGTTGTGGCTGGCTGGGGTCGAAGGCGGGCCCATGCCGGCGGCCGAGCAGAACCAGCACCGCAATCAGAATCAGCACCGCGACTGCAGCGATGGCTACCGCCGTGGCCGGAAACTTGCGCTCGTCTTTGGGAGTTTCAGCAAACATCGCGCTCATGCGCTGATTTTAGTGGATGGGCGCAGTTGCTGCAGGGCCAGGGAAATCTGCATTCTCAAAGGGATTACGCAGGCGCTCTACAATAGAGCATGGCCGCTGCTTCCAGCCCCGTCCCTTTCGACTCCCTTGATCACAAGCGCTACTTCTTTGAGAAGTTAGGTCTTACGGAGCGCCTTCTGGAGCGCTGTCTTAGCGAGGCGCTGAGCGCAGGCGGCGAGTTTGCCGATCTTTACTTTGAAGCCGTGAGCTCGACCTCGCTCGGTATGGACGAGGGCATCATCAAAACGGCTTCGCAGGGCATCAGTGTCGGTTGCGGCGTACGTGTGCTGAGTGGAGAGCGCACGGGCTTTGCCTATACCGATGATCTTTCGCCGGAGCGTTTGCTGAAGGCTGCACGCACAGCCGCATTGATTGCAAGCGGTCCTCAAACGCAGCGCGTGCAGGGATTTACCGAGACGCGTTCGCCGCAGCTGTACCCCGTTGCGGGCGCAAGTGCCGATGCGGAAATCGCGGAGAAGATCAAGCTGATTGAGCGCGCGAACCAGGCAGCGCGTGCTTTTGATCCTCGGATCGTGCAGGTTCGTGCGAGCATCAACGACGAGTTGCGCCGCATTCTCATTGCGGCAAGCGACGGTACCTTTGCTTCCGATACACAGCCGCTGGCACGCTTCAACGTCTTCGTCATCGCCAAGGATGAGCACAACACCGCGCGCGGCAGCTCGGGCGGCGGTGGTCGCGTCACGCTTGAGCACTTCGATCTTGCGGGGAAAACGCCGGAACACTTCGCGCAGGAGGCTGCCCGCACGGCGCTTCTGCAGCTTGATGCTGTAGCCGCGCCTGCAGGGGAGATGGAGGTAGTGCTCGGGCCAGGCTGGCCGGGTGTGCTGTTGCACGAAGCCGTGGGGCATGGTCTGGAGGCAGATTTCAATCGCAAAAAGACAAGCGCCTTTGCCGGACTCATCGGGCAGCAGGTCGCCTCCAGCAAGGTAACCGTAGTGGACAACGGAACCATGCCTGGCCGTCGCGGTTCTCTGAATGTGGACGATGAAGGCAATGCGACGCAGGAGACGGTGCTCATTGAAAACGGCATCCTGCGGGGGTATCTGACCGACAAGCTCAGCTCGCGGTTGATGGGCATGGCCAATACAGGCTCCGGCCGCCGCGAAAGCTACCAGGCGATTCCCATGCCGCGAATGACCAACACGTACATGCTGGCCGGGGAGGATGATCCCACGGACATTCTCAAGAGCGTCAAGCGCGGACTCTATGCGGTGAACTTCGGCGGTGGTCAGGTGGACATCACGAACGGCAAGTTTGTCTTTACCGCCAGCGAGGCCTACCTGATTGAAGACGGCAAGGTGACCGCTCCTGTAAAGGGGGCCACGCTTGTGGGCAATGGGCCTGAGGCGTTGAAGTACGTTTCGATGGTGGGCAACGATCTGGCGCTGGATGAAGGCATCGGTACCTGCGGCAAAGCCGGGCAAAGCGTACCGGTAGGGGTAGGCATGCCCACGATCAAGCTCGACCGCATGACGGTAGGTGGAACAGGACGATGAGTGTGAAGTCGCAGGTATCGAATGATCTTGAGTTGCTTGCCGAAGAGGCCGTAGCGCTTGCGCTGCGTGGCGGCGCCACGGATGCGGAGGCCGTTGGCATGGAAGGCGATGAGTTTTCCGTGCGCGTGCGTCTCGGGCAGGTGGAGGAGTTGACGGAGTCCGGTTCGCGGGCGTTGGGCCTTCGCGTGTTTTTTGAAGCCGAAGGTGGCCAGCGCACGGCCAGCGTTTCCACGAGCGATCTGTCGCGCGATGGGCTGGAGAGTATCGTTCATGCGGCGGTTGAGCTGGCAAAGGTAACCGGTGTGGATTCGTTTGCGGGCCTGCCCGAGCGCGAAGCCTTCGGCATCTGCGAAACGGATCTAGCGCTGTACTTCGATGATGTGGATGCTGTGCCCCCGGCGGAGCGCATTGAGATGGCTCGCCGCTGCGAGGCCGCAGCGATGAGCTACGACACCCGCATCCAGAACTCGGCCGGTGCAGGCTTCGATGCCAGCTCCTCGCGTCGCGTGATGGTGAACTCGCGAGGTTTTTCGGGTGGCTATCGCCGCTCGTACTGCAGCTTTGCGGTGACGCCGATTGCGCAGGATACGAACGGCTCCATGCAGCGTGACTCCTGGTACTCGAACGCGCGCACGCCACGGCTGCTGGAGTCACCTGAAGAGGTCGGCCGCATCGCTGCACAGCGCGCTTTGCGCCGTTTGGGAGCAAGACGAGTTCCAACCCAGCAGTGTCCGGTCGTGTTTTCTCCGGATGTCTCGCGCGGCTTGATGGGCAATCTGTTGAATGCCGCAGACGGCGATGCGATCTATCGCAACGCTTCAATGTTTGCCGGTAAGCTGGGCGAGCAGGTTGCCGGCGAAAACATCACCATGGTGGATGACGGTACTCTCGTCTTCGAGCGAACCGTGCCGGCTACCGGTGAGTTGCTGCGCGTCGGTGGCTTTGGCACGGCGCCGTTCGATGGGGATGGCCTGCAGACGCGCCGCACGGTTGTGATCGAACGCGGTGTTCTGAAGGAGTTGATGCTGAATACGTACACCGCGCGCAAGCTTGGTATGCAGAGCACGGGCAAGGCATCCCGGGGTCTGGCTGGAGCACCCGGGATTGGCGGGGGTTGCTACTACCTGGAGCCCGGCACGATGAGCGCCGAATCGCTTCTGGCCGAGGTGAAGAACGGGCTGTACGTTACCAGCACCATGGGCTTTGGCACGAACCTTGTGACCGGGGATTACTCGCAGGGCTGCAGCGGCTTCTGGATCGAGAACGGTGAACTGGCCTACGCGGTGGAAGAGATCACGATTGCTGGCAACATGAAGGAGATGTTCCGCAACGTCAGTGCCATTGCGAATGATTTGCACTTCCGCGGCGCTGGAGCGGTTCCCACCGTTCGCATTGAAGGCATGACGGTCGCAGGTAGCTAGACCGTACACTGTGGGGCATGCGTCGCTCTCTGTATTTCGCTGCTGCCATTCTGTGTGGGGTTCCCAGCCTCTTTGCTCAAAGTGCTCCGATCGCGCTGTCGGTTGATCTGACCGATGCGCCGCGACGGATTCTCTATGCAACCGAGACCCTGCCTGTAAAGCCGGGTGAGCTTACGCTGGTGTATCCGAAGTGGATTCCCGGTGAGCACAGCCCGAGCGGCCCGATCGATCAGAGTACTGGCCTGGTGATGACCACCGATACCGGTCTGCGCGTGAAGTGGGAGCGCGACGACGTGAACATGTTCGCCTACCACCTCACCGTTCCTGCAGGCGCCACATCGCTTACGGTCAAGATGGAGTTTCTGGCAACCGCTGCGGCGCAGGGGTTTTCCGCTGGTGCGTCGACGAGCGCCAACCTGGCGTTGCTGAGCTGGAACTCTGTGCTGCTCTATCCTGCCGGGGCAAAGGCGGCCGATGTGCAGTTCGTGCCGACGCTGCGGATTCCTGCGGAGTGGAAGTTCGGCACAGCGCTGGAGATGAGCGCAAAGCCTGAGCCGAACGTTACCCTCTTCAAGACCGTTAGTCTGGAACAGCTGATCGACTCTCCTGTGCTTGCAGGTCGCTGGTTCCGCGAGATCCGTTTAGCGCCCGATACCACGCCGCAGCACATTCTGGATCTCGCAGGCGATGGTCCGGAAGATCTCGCACTCTCTGAGGAGCACATACAGGAGTTCACTCGCCTGGTGCATGAGACCGGGGCGCTTTACAAATCGCGTCACTACGGCGAGTATCACTTTCTCGTAACGCTTAGCGATCAGGTAGCCCACTTCGGTCTCGAGCATCACCAGTCTTCTGACGACCGTGTCGCGCATCAGACCTTCTCCGATGACAGCCAGTTCGTTGCCAACGGACTGTTGCTGCCGCATGAGTTTACGCACTCGTGGAACGGCAAGTACCGCCGTCCCGCCGGCTTGGCGACGGGGGACTACGACTCGCCGATGAAAGGCGATCTTCTGTGGGTGTACGAAGGCTTGACCGAGTACCTGGGCGATGTCCTGACCTCGCGTTCCGGTATCTGGTCTCCTGAGGTTTATCGCGATCGTTTGGCAACGGTCTACGGCTACCTGAACGATGCACGACAGGGGCGTACCTGGCGTGACCTGCAGGACACGGCCACCGCCGCGCAGCTCCTGTACTCGGCTGGCGGTGCCTATGACGCCTGGCGTCGCAACGTGGATTACTACGACGAAGGCGAGCTTCTCTGGTTGGAGGTCGATCTTACGATTCGTGAAAAGACCAACGGAGCCAGGTCCTTGAACGACTTCGCCGCAGCTTTTGAAGGGGTCGGCGGCAATACAGGACCGAAGGTTGTGCCCTACACCTTCGACGATGTGGTGAAAGGACTCAACGCCGTTTGCCCGAATGACTGGGCTGGCTTCCTGCGCGTGCGGCTTGACTCCAACGATCTGCATGTACCGGAGCAGAAGGGGCTGGATGCGTTGTCCGGCTACAAGCTGGTCTACACGGATCAACCAAATTACTGGTCGCAGTTGCTTGAGTCGAGCGGGTATCTTGATGCACGTTACTCGCTTGGCCTGATGGTGGGTTCCACGGGATCGATCGGGGATGTTCTCTTCGACAGCCTCGCCTTCAAGGCCGGGTTGGCTCCCGGTTTCCAGATCGTGGCGGTGAACGGCCGCGCCTTTAGCACCGGGCTGCTGCGCGCAGCGATTCAGGAGGCAAAGACAACGCAGAAGCCGATCGAGCTGATCGTCGAGAACACGGGCTACTACAAGGTCGTGCGTCTGGAGTATCACGACGGAGAACGCTATCCTTCGCTGGAGCGTGTGGATGCGGTTCCTGATCGCCTCTCCGAGATTCTGAAGCCGATGACTCCGGCAAAGTAGCGCGACCCTTTACCGCTCGCATGCCCGCAATCGCACCCGGTTGCGGGCATCAGCTTTTTGCTGGCGAGGGTGGTGGTGGCGGCGGCACCGCAGCGGGCTTCAGCGCGGTGCCGGCTGGCGGCGTCGTCCCCTGCAGCAGCGCGCGTTCTGCCACGGCCGCCTGAATCTCGGAGTTCACCTCGGCGCCCAGCAGCAGGGTCAGCCCGGTGACGTAGAACCACGTCAGCAGGATGATGACCGCACCAAGCGATCCGTAGGTGAGGGAGTAGCTGTTGAAGAAATGTAGATACACGCGCAGCGCAAGCGATGTGAGAATCCAGGTAAGAATGCCGATGCTGGCCCCCGGGGTGAGCCAGTGCCAGCACTTATGGCGCAGGTCTGGGGCGAAGTAGTAGATCGTGCTGAAGAGCAGCATGAGCAGCGCAATGGCAGCGACCCACGAGATCAGGTGCAGTAAAAAGGACAGCCCGCCCCACAGCAGCGGATGAGCGATATGCGCCCGTAGCATGCGGGCAGAGTAGTCGCCTGCCAGCAGAACGCCCAGCGTTGCGGTAATGATGACGCCGAGCAGCAGGGTTACCAGCATGGCTGAGCCGCGAGCTTTCCAGTAAGGGCGAGTCTCACGAACGCGGTACACCGTGTTCATGCCGTCCTGGATTGCGGAGAAGCCCACGGATGCGGTCCAGAGCGCGGCGACCAGTCCCAGCGTGACTTTGCCTCCGCTGGAGGCCGCGGTGGTCTGGTTGAAGGTTTCGATCACCATCTGGTACGCCGAGTGCGGAACGATGAGCGAAAGATAGTTCAGCAGCTTGGCATAGATCGCATCCGCATGGCGAGCCGCCAGCCCAAGGATTGAGCTGGCGCTGATCAGCATGGGGAAGAGTGCAAACAGGAAGTAATACCCAAGCTCGGCTGCGCGCGAGAGCAGGTTGTCGGTGAGCACCGCTTCCCCGGTACGCTTCAGCACGACCTTTACCTGCACGCCTTCAAAGGTCCACAGATTCCGGATCGGGGACTGGGATACATGGTCCCAGATACTCTGCGCCTCTACGTCGACAAGACGATGATCCCTGTGCGTGCGCAGCGGCAACAGGCGGGAGTGAAGCGGCGAGTTCTGCGGTGAATCCTGCAAGGGGCCTCGAAAGAAGAAAAGATAGAAGCAGTGCTGTGTGTGGCCACAACCGTGAAACAGCGTCGTTTTGTGCTGCCCGGCATGTGGTCTGCCGGTTTCGTACGCGCTATCGGGCTGCTGATGTTGCGGTGGCGTCAGCGATGCCATTGATGCCGCCGGGCAGAAGGCCGGAGTCTGCTGGAGCCTGTTCTGCGGCCGTGGCCAGCGCCATAATCCGGAAGGTGAGTGGCGCATCAGCAGGAAGACTGGCCTCGGAGCCAAGCGAAGGGAGTGCATCGGGAAGATCGCGCGTCCCGGGCTTACCGCGATACGTCTGAATGTCGGTGTACAGGCTGCTCGATCCCAGATGCGAGAGCTCCAGAGAAAACTCTCCGACGGAAATAACGCGGCCTGCAGGTGAGGTTGCAACGACCGTGACGATCGCTGCGGTGCCGGCAGGCAGCGTTCCATGCGGTGTGCGGATCGCTGCGGTGGTACGTGCGGCGACCTGTTGCCCATTGTGCAGGCTGCCGGAGCTGATGGCGTTGACCAGCGCTACGGGAATCGCTGTACCTGCAGGCAAGGAAGCATTAACGCCCAGACCGCCGTGGCTGGTGTCGGGCAGGGGACTCGCCTCGTTGCTGCCATCGGTCGTGGGGCTGGTTGTGCGTGCTCCCAGCGGGCTCGCCTGCGCGGAGTTATCGGTCGGAGCGGACTGTTGCGCATGGAGCGAAAGGCTCAGAGGCGTGCTCAGAAGCAGGGCGAAAAGCGCGATCGTGGTTCGTTGCGGAAGCGGTCTCATAAGCTCTCGACGTTGCAGCGGCCAGACGGGTTTCATCGCCGCACGTGTATTCGGTTTGATGGTACTGAGGGAAAGAGCTGTTGCTTGCGGCCCCTGTCTTGAAGCAAGCCGTTGCCCGGGCGATACTAAAAGGGAACGATGTTGGTCTCTTCCTCGCTTGCGGGTCCGCTGATTGCGGGCGGAGTTACGCTGGCTGCCGCTGCAGCGGTGGTGACGAATGCAGCGCTTCTTCCTGGATCGCAGATCTTCGGCCAAACGCTGATCGTCGGCTCGGACCCGAAGCAGGTCGCTCTCACCTTTGACGATGGCCCGAATGACCGCGATACGGAAGTGCTGCTCGATCTATTTGCCGAGCATCAGGTACGTGCCACCTTCTTTATGATCGGCCGTTTCGTACTGCAACGGAAGGACCTGGCGCGCCGTGTGCTGGCTGCCGGCCACGTCGTTGGCAACCACACCATGACGCACCCCTGGCTGGCCTGGCAGAGCGGAACGCGTATTCGCGAAGAGCTCTACGGTTGCCATGCTGCGTTGCAGGACACGCTCGGGGCCCCGGTTCGTTACTTCCGTCCTCCGCACGGCGCGCGGCGCCCTCTGGTGTTGCGTCTTGCGCGCGAGCTGGGCATGCAGACCGTGCAGTGGAACGTAATGGGCAAGGACTGGCTTCCGATCGGCGTGGAGGGCGTCTTGCGCAACGTTCGCCGGGGGCTGTCGCACTGCGCGCGCCGCGGGGTGGCGGCGAATATTCTGCTGCATGACGGCGGAGACCGGGCGCTGGGCACGGATCGCTCTGCCACCGTCGGCGCCGTGCGTTCGTTGCTTGCGGAGCTTCCAGCGCAAGGGCATCAGTTCGTCGGTGTTGACCGCTGGGTGGCTGAGCTTGGATAGCTGAGCTGCTTGGATAGCTGAGCTGCTTGGATAGCTGAGCTGCTTGGATAGCTGAGTTTTGAGAGGGGATGGTGCGCCCGACACGATTCGAACGTGTGACCTACAGCTTCGGAGGCTGTTGCTCTATCCAGCTGAGCTACGGGCGCATAAACCAGGTACGGTACCGGCCAGGGTAGAAAAATCCACGAACACAGGCCAGGCTCGTTGTTTCTAGCGTAGCATGAGCCTCGGAAACACAGGAGAGGTTATGAATCGTATTGCTTGTTCGCTCGCCCTTTTCGTTTTGGCTACGGCCTCGGTTAGCCACGCCCAGACCGAGACCAAGCCGTGCCCAAACCCCTTGGTGCAGGGCCATGGCAAGCCTGCCGCAGGGCAGCCGCTGGCTTCTCCTGCCGCCTCGGCTGAAACGCAACTGGACGGCAAGACGGTTTCGATCAAGTACAACGCTCCCTCCATTCGTTGCCGCACGATTATGGGCGGCCTGGTGCCCTACGGCAAGTTGTGGCGTCTTGGCGCGAATGCTGCGACGACGCTTGTGACGGATACGGATTTGACGATCGGTGACCTGAAGGTTCCTGCGGGAACGTACACGTTGTATGCTCTGCCGGCAGCGGAGGGAGCTCCGTGGCAGCTCATCGTCAACAAGCAGAATGGACAGTGGGGAACGGTGTACAACGAGTCGCAGGACCTTGGCCGGACTCCGATGGAGACCGGTACGTTGCCACAGTCGCAGGAGACCATGACGCTGAGCTTTGAGAGCGTCAAGGGCAAGAATGCCGTATTGCATATGCGCTGGGAAAAGACCGATGTGTCCGTCCCCGTGGTAGCCGACTAGCTCCGAGCTGCACGCTATCGCCACGCCGCAAAGATATCGCTGGCTGCATCGTTTTGTCGGGGTGGCGATGGCGTTGAGCCGTTGGATTCCGCGTAAGACTAACGGGTCAGTCTCTGGTAGAGGCTAGCTGCTGCAATGTGAAACACGCACAGGCCTATACGGAAGGCTTCGCTGCCATCGTAGGCGGTCCAGACTGCGCTTTCGCCGAGCAGGAACAGCGTGATCAGCGGCAAGCGAAGCCGATGCCCAGCAACAAAAGTCAGGCCGAACGCGAGGTTCGGCCTGACTTTTTTGTTGCTGAACTACGGGGAAGCTTTACGGAAGCCGTGGTCCTTCTGCCAGGCAGTCTCTGCCCGTCGGTTTACCACTCCTTGGCAGCACTCTCCGGGGTTAAAGGTGTTGCGGCGGCAGGAGCCTTCCAGCGCAGCACCGGCTTGCGCGCGGCGGTGGTTTCGTCCAGACGCTGCAGGCGTGTGGTGTGCGGAGCCGTCTTCACCAGCTCCGGATTCTCGTCCGCTTCCTTAGCGATCTGTTCCAATGCATCCACCAGCAGGTCCAGCTCTTCCTTCGACTCCGACTCCGTCGGCTCGATCATCATCGCGCCGGGAACGACGAGCGGAAAGCTCACCGTATAAGCGTGGAAGCCATAGTCGATGAGGCGCTTGCCCATGTCGCCGGTCTTCACGCCGTTCTTGGTCTGGCGCTTGTCGGAGAACACGACCTCGTGCATCGACGGCGCATCGAAGGGCAGGTCGAAGAGGTGCTTAAGCTTGGCGCGGAGGTAGTTCGCGTTGAGCACAGCGTCTTCGGTGGTCTGGCGCAGGCCGTCCGGGCCGTTGGCGAGAATGTACGCCAGCGCGCGGATGAACATGCCGAAGTTGCCGTACCAAGCGCGCACACGACCGACGGTCTGCGGGCGGTTGTATTCGAGGCCGAGCAGGCCATTCTCTCGCTCGACCACAACCGGCGTCGGCAGAAACGGCTCAAGGATCTTCTTGCAGGCCACAGGACCCGAGCCCGGGCCACCACCGCCGTGCGGGGTCGAGAAGGTCTTGTGCAGGTTCAGGTGCATCACGTCGGCGCCGAAGTCGCCAGGACGTGTCTTGCCGCAGAGCGCGTTCATGTTCGCGCCGTCCATGTAGAGCAGCGCGCCCTTCGCGTGAAGGATGTCGGCGATCTTGTGAATGTCTTCTTCAAAGACGCCGATCGTCGAGGGGTTGGTGAGCATCAGCGCGGCGACGTCTTCATCCACGGCTTTTGCGAGCGCTTCCAGGTCGACCATGCCGCGAGCGTTCGATTTCAGATTGGCGATATCGTACCCACACACGGCTGCAGTGGCAGGATTCGTCCCGTGAGCCGAGTCCGGAATCAGGATCTTCTTCCGCGGGTTTCCGTTGGCCGTATGGTAGGCCTTCGCCAGCAGGATGCCGGTGAACTCGCCGTGCGCGCCGGCTGCCGGCTGCAGCGTAATGGCGTCCATGCCCGTGATCTCGATCAGGCAGTCGCTCAGCAGCTTCATGATGCCGAGTGCGCCCTGCGAGAGCTCTTCCGGCTGGTAAGGGTGCGCTTCGGCGAGACCTTCCAGGCGGGCTACCAGCTCGTTGATGCGGCCGTTGTACTTCATGGTGCAGGAGCCGAGCGGATACATGCCGAGATCGATGGCGTAGTTCCACGTTGAAAGACGCGTGAAGTGACGCACAATCTCGATCTCGCTCAGTTCCGGCATCACGCCAAGATCCTGGCGTGTCTGCTCGCCGAGCAGCGAGGCTGCATCAACGGCAGGTACGTCCAGCTCCGCCAGGCGATAGCCCTTCTTGCCGGGGGAGGACTTTTCGAAGATCAAATCTTCGTTCTGATTGACATGGGTGCTCACCTTGCGCGGTGTGCCGACGAACTTCTCCGACATGGAAGCAAACTCCTTGCGCCGCTCGCACAGAAAATGACTGTTGGAAGGCGGATAAACGCTTCTTCCAGCTTCTCATATTCAGACCCTGTTTTGCCCCACAGAAGATATGTGGAAGACCTTCTGGACAGCGCTTTCCTGCAAACGGTTCTGTTCACCGGATCACAGGCTTTTGCATCTCGGTGAGTAACGAATCGTATTCACGAGAAAATTTCGGTTTCTCCTTCACACCTTCTTCGCCGTCCGAGGGCATCCACTGTGATCAGGCACACCGTCTGCCTCCACCGGGGAGATTGCGCTGAGTTCGCCGCATCCCCTGGGAACGTTCCCCTTGCACGACAACAATTCTGGAGTACTTTTATGCACCTTTGGACGGATTACGAGGGTAAGACCGTTAACGGCGATTACCTCCTGGGCAGACTGCTTCGCTCGGAGGGACGCAACGGTTTCTTTGCCACCACCAACAAGCAGGGTCAGCAGGCCGTCATCCGGTTGACTGAAGCCCACTTTGATGAAGACCAGCAACTGGAGCGATGGCGCAAGGTTGCAGCGCTCAAGCACCCGCATCTGATCGAGATCGATCAGCTTGGCAGCACTGACTTTGACGGTGTTTCACTGACCTATGCGTTGATGGAGGCTGAGGATGCAAGCCTGGGCGATGTCCTGAAGGACCGCTCGCTTACTCCCACGGAAAGCCTGCAGGTCGCTCGAGCCGTAGCGCAGGCACTGCGTGCCCTGCACGGCGCCGGGCTGGTGCACGAGCATATCGAGGCTGCCAACGTTCTCGCCGTAGGAGAGGTTGTGAAGCTGCGCAGCGACTGTGTGCGCGAGTGCGTTGCCGATCAGGAGTTTCTGACCCAGGAAGGTTGTGCCGCGTTGCGCCGTAAGGATGTCCGCGCGCTGGGCACACTGCTGCTGCGCTGCCTCACGCTGGAGTCCGAGCTCCGTGCGCAGCTCAAGTTGCCGGAGCCGTTTTATCGCGTGGTGCCGGGAGCTATCGATGGCTCGTTGTCGCTGGAGCAGATCGAAGCGTTGCTCGGCCCGGAAGAGGCAGCCAAGCCTGAACCGCCATCCCCGGTGGCAAGCGAAAACGCGGTGACTGTGCCGCCCGCAAGCCTGCCGCCTGCGCACTCGTCTCCCGTGCCAGCATCCTCCGTTCTACCGGTTTCTGCGGAAGAGGCCGCTCCGCCCCAGTTCCGCCCGCGGAATGAGCGGCGGGCTCAGGCACAGATCGAGTCGCAGGAAAGCCAGAGCAAGCGGTGGTTGTTGCTCGGAGCCTGTGCTGCGGTGTTGCTGCTGGTCATCGCCGGTGTCTGGCATCTGGCTTCAGGGAAGCCGCAGACGCAGGCTGCCGCTCCGGTGCAAGCACCCTCGTCTGCGCCAGTGCAGAGCACCCCTGCGGTGCAACCTGCAGCCACCCCGGTGGCTCCGGCGCACGGCTGGCATGTCATCGCCTATACGTACAATCACGAGGATCAGGCGCAGGCGAAGGTCAAGAGCGTCCTGCGGCATCATGCATCGCTTGAGCCGCAGGTCTTCAGCCCCGGCGGCCATGGACCGTACCTGGTTGCGCTGGGTGGAGTGATGAGCGAGCAGGACGCAAAGACGATGCTGCAACGTGCCCGGCGCTCTGGTATGCCACGCGATACATTCATCCGGAATTACTAGGCCGTTTTCAAAAGATGAAGGCGGACTCTGTTTTGAGGAGTCCGCCTTCGTCTTTGTCGTTGAGCTACTGCTTTAGCCGTTCTTAGAACTCTTCTTCGTTCTCACCACTACCGTCCTCGGAGTAGCTGCCAGCCTCGGGCCCGTCGAGGTCCTCCTCACGCAGGCTGAGAGCGATGACCGTACCGGATTCAAACTCCACGGTCAGGGCTTCAAACTCTTCGAGCGAAGCCTTTGCGACCGTCTCGCCGATCTGCGCGCAGACACCGTTGCGGTACTCCGGCTCACCGTAGGCCAACGAGAAGTCGCTCAGCAGCAGGTGTGGCCAGGTGTATAGGGTAAGCATCGGGCCGGCCGCGCCGCCGCTATCGGCAAAGTGTAGCCGCAGGTAGTCGGAGACGAACTCGACCGCCCACAGCTCCTGTCCTTCGATTGCGCTGATGTCCATCGAACCGCTCCTGTTAGCGAACGCCTTCCGCCGCGGCGTCGATCTGTGCCTTGGTGGTCAGCTCCGTTGCGCACCACAGCGAAGCTCCTTCGCCCAGCTCCGGATACCACTTTGCCAGCGACAAGCCACCGATGATCTGCTTTTCGAGCAGCTTGGCGTTGGTTGCCTCCGCGGTGGCCGGAAGAACGACGGCGAACTCATTGAAGCTTGGACCGCTGAAGAGCTTCTTTGCGCCAGAGCGTTCCAGCGAGCTGCGCAGATACTCGGCCTTGGCCAGGTTCTGCTCGGCGAGTTCCTTCAGGCCCTGCTTGCCGTAGACGGTGAGGTAGATCGTCACCATCAAGGAAACCAGCGCCTGATTGGTGCAGATGTTCGAGGTCGCCTTCTCCCGGCGGATATGCTGTTCGCGGGTTGAGAGCGTGAGCACGAAGCCGCGCTTGCCGTTGGAATCTTTCGTTTCACCGCACAGGCGGCCCGGCATCTGGCGCAGGAACTTCTCCTTGCAGGCCAGCACGCCGCAGTACGGTCCGCCGAAGCCGACCGCCACGCCGAAGCTCTGGGCCTCAAGCGAAACGATATCTGCTTCAACTGGCGGCTTCACAATGCCGAGCGAAAGCGCTTCTGCGATCGAGACGATCAGGAGTGCGCCCTTCTTGTGCGCGATCTCTGCCAGCGCAGCCACATCTTCAATGGTGCCGAAGAAGTTCGGGCTCTGGATCAGTACGCAGGCCGTGTCCTCGGTGATGGTGGCCTCAAGCGCGTTCAGGTCCACTCGTCCGGTTGTCGTGTCAAACGCAACCTCGGTGACCGGGATGCCCTGATGTTGAACCGTGGTGTGCAGAACTTCGCGGTACTCCGGGTGTACGCTGCGCGCAACCACTGCTCCGGAGCGTCCGGTAACGCGCACCGCCATCATGACG
Organism: Acidobacteriaceae bacterium; assembly: GCA_028283625.1. Taxonomy (GTDB): domain Bacteria; phylum Acidobacteriota; class Terriglobia; order Terriglobales; family Acidobacteriaceae; genus Granulicella. The sequence continues at coordinate 101,834 of JAPWKG010000008.1, forward strand.
GCCTCGGCGCACCCGGTCGAGCCGTCGTACATGGACGCGTTGGCGATCTCCATGCCGGTCAGCTCACAGATCATGGTTTGGAACTCAAAGGTAGCCTGCAGCGTGCCCTGCGCGATCTCCGGCTGATAGGGCGTGTAGCTGGTCAGGAACTCGCCACGCTGTACCAGAGAATCGATCACAACGGGGCGGTAGTGGCGGTAGGCTCCCGCGCCCAGAAAGCTCGCATACTGCGTCGCGGTCTGCGCTTCGGCAAGTTCGCCTGAGGCCACGTTGGCCGCAAAGGCCTTGAAACGGTCGAGCACTTCGCTTTCCGAGTGCTGGCGCGGAATGTTTAGATCGCGTGTAAGGCGGAACTCGGCGGGTACGCTTTCAAAAAGCGAATCAATCGACGGCACACCGATGGCTTCGAGCATCTCGATGCGGTCGGTCGGAGACTTGGGTAGATAGCGCATGGCCTGATCTTTCTTGGGCGGGCGCAGCCTCCAGCGGATGACTCCGCCGGGCCACGGTATGAAACAAAGACAACAGGAAAACGGGAAACGGCTTAGTGTCCGGTCTCTTCTGCGACGAACTTTTCGTAGTCCGCGGCGGAGATCAGCGCATTGGCTTCGTCGGTGTTGGTGACCGCGAGCTTGATGAGCCAGGTGGCGTTGGCGTCGGTGTTGATCGTCTCCGGTGCCGAGTTCAGGGCCTCGTTCACTTCCGTGACGGTGCCAGTGACAGGAGCGTAGAGGTCGGAGACTGCCTTGACGCTCTCGACCGAGCCAAAGGTAGAGCCGGCTTCAATCTCTTGGCCAACCTTCGGCAGTTCCACGAAGACGATGTCGCCGAGCGAGCTCTGCGCATAGTCGGTGATGCCTACGGTGCCGGTTTCGCCGTCGAGCGCAAGCCACTCGTGGGACTTGGCGTAGCGGTAGTTCTGGGGATAGCTCATGCCGTCATTTTATGACGGCTTGAGCTGCGGGAATTTTTCCTGCGGCGAATCGGTGAATCTTTTATTTCGATATCGAATCATATGAAGTGGAAACAGTTGGGCGCCCGCCGCCCGGAAAGGATTCACCCCTACCATGAACCCCATCGTTGGACTCCACCACGTCACCGCTATCGCTTCTAATCCTCAGCAAAATCTTGATTTTTATACCGAGGTTCTCGGGCTTCGCCTGGTAAAGCGCACGGTGAATTTTGACGATCCCGGCACGTATCACTTTTACTTCGGGGACGATACGGGGACTCCGGGGACGATTCTGACCTTCTTCCCCTGGCCCCACGCTCGTCGTGGAACCCCGGGTGCGGGCGAGGTTTCGCACACCGCCTTTAGCATCCCGGCTGGCTCTGTAGAGTACTGGCACGAGCGCCTGACGCAGAAGGGGGTGCTGGTAGAGCGCACCGGCAAACGCTTCGGCGGCAGGGAAGAGGTGTTGACCCTGGCGGACCCCGACGGCATGAAGCTGGAGCTGGTTGCGTACATGGATGTTCCGGAGCTGACTCCGGCGCGCTACGCAGATGTACCAGCAGAGCACGCGATCCGTGGCTTCTTTGGCGTGACCATGCTGCACCGCGAGCTTGCTCCGACCGAAGGCGCGTTGAACCTGCTCGGCTTCGTCAAAGTGGCCGAAGAGGGAAGCCGTGTCCGCTTCCGTTCGCCGGATGGAGCTGTGCTGGGGAACCAGATCGACGTTGTTGTCGACCCGAACGCGGGCTGGGGCCGTCCCGGTGCTGGAAGCGTGCATCACATCGCCTTCCGCAATCAGGATGACGCCGCGCAGGCCGAGTGGCACGAGAAGGTGGCACCGCACCTGGGCGTAACCCCCGTGCAGGATCGCCAGTACTTCCACTCGATCTACTTCCGCGAGCCTGGTGGTGTGCTCTTTGAGATGGCTACCGACACGCCGGGCTTCCTGTACGACGAGCCTGTCGAATCTTTGGGCGAAGCCCTGAAGCTTCCCACCTGGGTGGAGCCGCAGCGTGCTTTGATCGAGGCCCGCGTTCTGCCGATCACCATGTCGCAGAGCTCCGCGCAGCTCAACGCTGCGAGCAAGAAAGAAGAGGTGCAGGTATGAACACGCATCCGCATGGAGGAGCGCCGCTTGTATGGGGTGGCGCTCCGGTAGCGTCGGCCAAAGGAGCCATCGTGCTCCTGCATGGCCGCGGGGGCTCGGCGCAGGACATTCTGACGCTGGGGCCGTTGCTGGGACAGCCGGAGTTTGCTCTGGTGGCTCCGCAGGCCGCCGGGCATACCTGGTATCCGCAGTCGTTTCTTGCTCCGCGCGAGGCAAACGAGCCGTATCTGAGCTCGGCTCTGCAGCGTGTCGCCGAGACGGTGGCGGAGCTGGAGCAGCAGGGAGTGGCGCGGGATCGCATTGTCGTTGCCGGCTTCTCTCAGGGTGCTTGCCTTAGCTCGGAGTTTGTCGCGTCGCATCCGGCGCGATACGCAGGGTTGATCGCCTTCACGGGAGGCCTGATCGGGCCTCTGGACGCTGACCTGCACCACGAAGGTTCGCTCGACGGCACACCGGCGCTATTGCTTTCGGGCGATCCTGACCCGCACGTTCCCTGGGCGCGGGTAGAGGCGACCGCGGCCGAGCTGGAGCGCATGGGGGCAAGCGTCAGCAGCAAGCGCTTCCCCGGCCGCCCTCACACGGTCTCCGGGGAAGAGATCGAGCTGGCGCGGCAGTTCCTGCGCGTAGCGTTAGGATGAAGGCCATGCCTGCGATCAGCTTCAACAAACCCTCTTCCACGAGCAGCGCGGCCCTTTGGGTCGTGCTTGCCCGTGCTTACCGTTCCATGGCTGCGTTTGTGGAGCACTCCGTGGCAGGGTTGGGGATCGGGTTGAGCGACTTCATGATTCTCGAAGCGCTGCTGCACAAGGGGGCCATGACCATGAGCGCTTTGTGTGACGTGGTGCTGCTGAAGAATGCTTCGATGACCGCAGCCGTGGATCGCCTGGAAGAGCGCGGGCTGGTGCATCGTGCCAACGACGAGCACGACCGGCGCGTGCGTTTTGTGCAGCTCACGGCAGAAGGCACAACCGTGATCAAGCGGCTTTATGCCCGGCACGAGCGTGATCTGGATGAGGTGATGGCCGGCGTGCCGGAAGCTCAGCGTGAGGAGCTGCGCCGCACGCTCAAAACCATCGGGCTTACCGCGCAGTCCCGTATACGGCAGTAATCGCCTTCTATGGAAGACGGCTTTGCCGTAAACAGATTTCACAAACAGGAGAAAGGGGCAGACCGGTAATGGTCTGCCCCTTTCTCCTGTTTGGTGCTCGGTCTGTTCTTTACCGTTACGGTGGAGGAGTCCACGGCCTTCTTACCGGTGAATGTTCAGTGGGGGATTAGCTTTTTCCTGAAATGGAAGTCGCAGGCTTGGGCCGCTTGTAGAACGGCGTCGGTACGACGACCGCTTTGACGGGTTGGTTGCGAATCTCGACGAAGACCTCCGTGCCCAGCTCCGTGAGCTCGGCCGGAACGTATGCGAGAGCCACGTTCTTCTTGAGGAAGGGAGCGGGAGAGCCTGAGGTGACCTCGCCGATGAGCTGCCCGTCGGCCGAGCGAACCGGGTAGCCGTCCCGGCCGATGCCGCGCTCTACCATCTCCAGCCCGACAAGTTTGCGCTGCGGTCCGCCTGCTTGCTGGACCTTCAACAGAGCCTCGCGGCCTACGAAGTCGGTTCCCTTGTCGAGCTTGCAGTAGCGTCCCAGACCCGCTTCAAAGACGTTGATGGTGTCGGAGATTTCATGGCCATAGAGCGCCATCGCGGACTCCAGGCGCAGCGTGTTGCGCGCGCCCAGGCCGCAGGGCTGGATGCCGAACTCGGCGCCAGCGTCGAGTACCTCCTGCCAGACGCGAGCGCTGGTGGGTTCATCGGAGGGGACGTAGATCTCGAAGCCGTCTTCGCCGGTGTATCCGGTGCGTGCGATCAGCACGTTATGCAGGCCGCAGACCTGCCCCCACTTGAACCAGTAGTTTTTGATCTCGGAGAGGTCGACACCGGTCAGCTTCTGCAGGGTGTCCTTGGCGCGGGGGCCCTGAATGGCGATCTGCGTGTAGTAATCGGAGACGTCCATGACGTGCACGCCGCTCATGTTGCCGATGACCGAGCGAACCCACTTCACGTCCTTCTCGCGCGTACCTGCGTTGATCACAATCAGGTAGTCGTTTTCGCCGAGCTTGTGCAGCACGACGTCGTCGACAAAGGTGCCTTCGGGGGTCAGCATCGCCGAGTAGTGCGCCTGGCCGATCTGCAGTTTCGAGGCGTCGTTCATCAGCAGCTTCTGCACAGCGGCCAGCGAGTTCGGCCCACGCAGCTGGATGTCACCCATGTGCGAGACATCGAAGATGCCGACGCGTTCCCGCACCGCCATATGCTCTTCAATCAGGCCGGAGTATTGAACCGGCATATCCCAGCCTCCGAAGTCGACCATGCGAGCCTTGTGGGCATGGTGGGTGCTGTGGAGTCCGGTGCGGCGAAGAGGAAGAGCGTTGGCGAGCGTCGTGTTATCCATACGCCCTCAAGTGTACCCGTGGGCGCGGCGCAGATTGCGGCTCGCGTTTGGGAAACACGTTCTGGGTCATGTGGATAGCTGTCAGGCGCGGCGATCGCGGCGTCGGGCTCGCAGGAAGCTGGAGAGCGAGAAGTAGCTGAAGAGAACGAAGAAGAGCAGGTAGAGCCACAGCTTGTGGCGTTCCTCGGCGTTTGCGGCAGCGGCAAACGCTGCACGTTGCTGCCAGACCGCGCGGCCCAATGTGAGGGCGAAGAGGGCGAAGAAAACACCGACGACCTGCAGGGTCACGACGGTAGAGAACTTTTTCACGGGTGCGAGAACCCCTTTCCCCACCTGCTTTCCAGCGCGTGCCGTTTTTGCCTGCGTCTGGCGAAGCTGTTCGGCAGCCTGGGCGTAGGGTGTGGGGTGGGGAGCGGCTCTGCGGGCCGAAGCGCGCGGATCAGGCGAGGTCGCCGCATCGGCGGCTTCGGCCAGAGACTTTGCTGCAGCGCGTGCTCCTTTTCCCAGGGCGCGTCCGAATCGAACCTTATCCATTGCCTCTTCAGTGTACGCAGGGCGGCCCGGGGGAGGCGATGATGTCATCCATGGAGTCTTTTTCCTCGTCAGAGCTCTCAAAGATGAACCGTTGCAAGCTTAGCTGCATCGGAGAGATAAGAGGCTTTGTGGTCTGTTTTGCACAGGAGCCCGGGAAGATTCGCCCCTTGGCACGTTCGGGGGAGCGGCGTAGTCTACAAGAACAGGTTGACCCGCAGTTGCCGTTCTCTCCCGGTTTTGAGCATGTTTCGGAGGGAATACCCACCCGCGGCCCACAAGCGCAAAACACTGCCACGCGGGAGGTGCGATTGAACCAGCAGGTCAAAGATCTCATTCAAAAGCTCGGTGAAGCGATTCACGAATCGGTGTCGGAAAGCGAAGACATCGCTGGAGTCGTGCGGGAGATCCGCGAACAGGGCTTTGATGTGTTGCTGATGCTGGAGGCCACGATCGGTCTCAATGAGGTCAGCGAAGAAGAGGACGCGGTCGAGTCCGAAGAGGGCAATGAGTCGGAAGACGGTGGACCGTTCACTCGCAATGACATCACGTTTCTAAAGAGCCTGCGCATCACGACCGAAGATCAGTCCGGTGCTGCAGATACGGAAACGGTCGAACCGGACGAAGCCTGAGTTGTTCTCCGGTGAAGATCCCTGAGGCGAGATTCGCATTGCGCGAGTCTCGCCTTTTTCTTTTCACGTCTTCCCATTTCTTGTCTTCAGACGGCACACTTCTCTGTGGCCGTTTTTTCACCGACGCGGTGCGCAACGCGGGCGGCTGCGTTGTTCTAATTTGCGTCAAACCGAACAAGAAGAACCATAACGGATAGAACGAGGTCCGAAAGCTGTGGCGATTATGAGAGATACACTGGGCGTTTTGCTTGCGGGTGGCGCAGGCGAGCGACTGTTTCCTTTGACGCGCGATCGCGCTAAGCCCGCGGTTCCTTTCGCAGGCCAGTACCGCATTATCGACATCACGTTGTCCAACTGCATCAACTCTGACCTGCGGCACGTCTACATCTTGACGCAGTACAAAGCGCTTTCCTTGAACCGGCATATCCGCGAAGGCTGGGGCTCGGTTGTGGCCAACGAGCTGGGAGAGTTTGTCGAAATTCTTCCGCCGATGCAGCGTGTGTCCAAGAGCTGGTATCAAGGCACCGCCGACGCCGTGTTTCAGAACATCTATTCCATTGGCTCAGAAGAGCCGAAGTATGTGCTGATTCTCTCCGGGGACCACATCTACAAGATGAACTACGCGCTGATGCTGGAGCAGCATGTGGCTTCGGGGGCCGATGTAACGCTGGCAACACTGCCGGTTGCGCCGAGTGAGGTCGCACAGTTCGGCGTTGTCGACGTTGCACCAAACGGCGAGGTGCGCGGCTTCGTCGAAAAGCCGAAGGAGACCAACATCCGTTCTCCGTTCAATCCGGAGATGGTGGACGTCTCCATGGGCATCTACATCTTCAACACGGATGTGCTTTTGCCCGAGCTGGCCCGCGATGCGGAAGACCCGAGCTCCAAACACGACTTTGGGCACAACATTCTGCCGAGCCTGCTGGGGCGTTACCGCATGCATGCGTATAACTTCGTGGACGAGAACAAGCAGCATGCGCTCTATTGGCGCGATGTCGGTACGCTCGATGCCTACTACGAAGCCAATATGGACGTGGCCGCCGTCGCTCCTGTCTTCAACCTGTATGACAAGGCGTGGCCCATGCGTTCGCGCGCCTACCAGTACCCGCCGGCCAAGTTCGTCTTTGGCGAGCCGGGCCGCACGGGCATGGCGATCAACTCCATTGTCAGCTCAGGCTCTATCGTCTCCGGCTCCGTGGTGCGAAACTCAGTGCTCTCGCATGACGTGCGTGTGAACAGCTATGCCGATGTTGATAGCTCCATCATCTTTTCGCACGTCAACATCGGCCGCCATTGCCGGATTCGTCATGCGATCATCGATCGCGATGTGCACATTCCGGACGGTACGGTGATTGGCTACGACCCGGTGGAAGATCGCAAGAACTACTTCGTGACCGAGTCCGGTCTTACGGTGGTGACACGCGATTACTCGGTGTATGAAAACCCGGTCAGCGCCGGTTTCATGCAGCAGAAGTAGCATCCCCTTGTAGACAGCACAAAGGCCACGCGAGATGCGTGGCCTTTGTGCTGTCTTTGTAGCGCTCGGCTTACTTGCTCTTCTTGTGGGAAGACGGGCCGCCGAAGCGGTAAACCGCACCGAGAGAAACCGAGAAGAACTCGCGTGTTTCTGTTCCGTAGTGCTCGAAGATGATATCTGGCTGCAGGCGGAAGGCAAGCTTGGAGCTGTTGTTGAAGTCGATGCTGATGCCTGCTGTGCCGTAACCCGTGGTGCTGTTGCAGTAGGTTCCGAGGCTGACCGGGTGTGTTGCGTCTACCTGCGCCGGGCAGGCTGCAATGGTCAGCGCGCTCTGGTCCGGGTAGTTGCGGATCGAGTGGTCATACATGCCGTGTGCCATACCGGCCAACGCGTGTGCTTCCACTGAGGCATAGCGGTTGCGGAACGGGGTGCGGTACACCACGCCGCCTGTGACAATGTTCTGCATCACGAGCACACGGTTGAAGTTGTACTTCGGATTATTGGCAACGGGGTTCACCGCGGTCGTACCTGCGCCGATACGGTAGTCACCGGCCACGCCCCACTTCTTGATCCGGGCTTTGCCCAGCCAGTAGGTGGCCATCAGTTCACCGCCGCCCATGTTGTAGCGATACTGCAGATCCTGACCAGCCTGGCCGTTCATGTACAGCAGACCGCCGTACGCTTCCCAGCGGTTGTCATACGCCGGACCGGTGTAGGCGGGGGTAGCGGTTGCAGCTTCGCGAATGCGCATGGGCGCGGTACCGGGTGCAGCAACCTGGGCGGAAGCGCCGGCGGTAATCCCCAGCAGACTGAGAGTAACAACGGCTGCGGCGCGCGCAGCGGAAAAACGGAACATCCCCATCAGCAAACCTACTTGTCCTTTGCCTCCGGCTTCGCAAAACCGCTGGCAGGCGGGGGCGCGAAATCGGCACACTCGATTGAATCTCATTCAGGATATACCGGCGGCGCGAACGTGCGACAATGAAGAGGCGTCTGCTGCTGCGCGAAAAGACCGTGCGGCACCAATGGAGGCTTCATCATGGGTGAACTATTTACGCCCACGCATTTGATTGTTCTGGCCATCCTGGCCGTAATCCTGTTCGGCGGCAAGAAGCTGCCGGAACTCGGCAAGGGTCTTGGCGAAGGATTGCGCGGGTTTAAAGACGGTATGAAGGGTGTGGCCGACGAGGTCAACAAGCCCAGCGAAGCGGCACACACCGTAACGCCAAAGGCTGACGAAACCACCAAGCCTGCCGCCTAGGCCGTTTCGCAATCTACAAGCTGGCCAGCGCCGGAACCGGGCACTGGAAAAAGATGCGAGAGCTGTGTTTACAGGTCTCGCATTGTTGCGTCTGCACGTAAGTTACTGAAAAGAATCCTTTTTGCGACTTCGTGGAACACAAGGCGTCTGAAGTGCATCTCACAGGGGATGAAGGTGAAGACGTCGTCATTCCTTGTGAAGCCGAGCGCGAATCCTCGGTTGGAGAAACTACGGGCTGATGTTCATCCCGGAGTTTCGGAAAAAGCCTCCACAGAGTTATTGCAAAAACATCGTGAACAGCTAAGCGAGCTGCAGGAAGTGCTCTATGCTTCGCAATCCAAGGCTGTCCTGCTTGTGCTGCAGGGCATGGATACCGCGGGGAAGGATGGCACGATCCGGCATATTTTCAGTGGCATCAACCCACAAGGCTGCGATGTTGCTTCGTTCAAGGTGCCGAACTCTCTGGAAGCCCGTCATGATTATTTGTGGCGTTGCCATGCGCAGGTCCCTCCGCGCGGCATGATCGGCATTTTTAACCGCTCGCATTATGAAGACGTCCTCTCGCCGGTGGTGCATGGGCACGTCGACAAGAAGACCGCCCGCAAGCGCATGGACGAGATCAACGATTGGGAAGCCATGCTGGCTGCGAACAATGTGCTCATCCTCAAATTCTTCCTGCACATCAGCCAGAAAGAGCAGACAGAGCGCCTGCAGTCGCGTATCGATACCCCGGATAAGCACTGGAAGCTCTCTGAATCGGATTTCGCTGAGCGTCAGTACTGGCCACAGTACCAGGATGCCTACGAGCAGATTCTGCGCCATACGTCCAAGAAGCACGCTCCCTGGTTCGTGATCCCCAGCAATTACAAGTGGTTCCGAAACGTCGCCATTTCGCAGATTCTGGTCGATGCGCTGAGCGCTCAGAAGCTGCAGTACCCTGCGCCCAGCTTTGATCCTTCAGGAATCAACCTGCAGAAGAGCTCCGCCAAGACCGCGGCCAAGATGGTTGAGGCGCGTGTGCAGCTGGCGAGCGAGAAGAGCTAGAAGGCGATCAGTCCGACGGCCAGCACAGCCAGGCCCATCCCGATCTTTTGCCGGCGGGATGGGCGCTCGTGCAGTCTCCAGGCCGCAAGCAGAATCGTTCCGGCCGGGTAGAGCGAGCCGAGAACGGCGGCTACGTCGAGCCTTCCCAGCCGGGTCGACCAGATCAGGCAAAGATTCCCTATCGTATCGAGCACGGCAACGGACGCGATCCAGCGCCAGGTCGTGCTGGAAAAGCGCGTTGTGTGGCTTTGGCCGCGCCGTACCGCGATCCAGAGCGTGGTGCAGGTGACAAGGCTTGCGGCACGCGCCAGCGCCAGAGGCTCGAAGACTCCCAATGGATTGGCCAGCCGCAGCGCGGTGAAATAGAGTCCGAAGCCAGCGCCGCTGAGTACCGCCAGCCGCATTGTTCCGGGAGCATCCGGCGTATTTTCTCCCGCAGCGATCGTCCAGATCGCGCCGCAGGCGATCAGAAAGCCCACAAGCTGGAGCAGGTGAGGCGCTCCGTCCAGCAGTGCGGAGACCGCTGCCGGAAGAACGGCGGCGAGCAAAGCGCTTACGGCAGCGGATGGGCCCATGCTGCCGCGCGAAAGCGCCTGGTAGAACGCGGCTACGGAGACTCCTGCCAACATGCCGGCGATAAGACCCCACAAGAGGGGCATTCCGTGCGGGTAGGGCGCATGCGTCAGCCAGCAGATCAGCGCCAGCGCGACCAGTGAGAGCGCGTTCGAGGCGATGACGATGAGCAGAGCCGCGCTCGTGGTGCCACCGGCGCTCTTGGAGCCCATGCCTCCGGAGAAATCGCCTCCACCCCACGAAAGAGCGGCCGCCAAGGCGGCCGCTGCTCCTGCTGTTGCACTGTTTGCCATGCTTCTAGTGCGAGGTCTGCGGTCGCTGGTCTTCCGGCGACGGGTAGTAGCCGTCCTTGGCGATAACGGTCAGGTTCGGCTTCATCACGCGTACTTCCACCTTGCGGAACTTGCCGTCCAGCACCGGCTCATGCGAGTAGTAGCCGACGGTGTACTGGGTGCGAACCGTCTCTGCAATCTTGGCAAAGCTCTGTTCGATGCCCTTGGGGCGGAACTCCGGGTCGCACTGTCCGCCGGTCGCGGCAGCGTAACGGGGCAAAGCGTCGTCGCGCATGGTGGTCGGAAGGTGGATGCGGTCCAAAAAGCCCATGCCGGGGATGCTGGCATCGCCCACCAGCGTCGCGTAGACGGCGATCTTGTTGGTCTGCAGGTACTTGATGACGTCCTTGGCCTTAGCTACGGAGCCGTATTCCTTGCCGTCGGAGATGACAAAGATAATGCGGCGGCGGCCGCGGCCAGCGGTGGAAAGCTCCTGCGCGGCTGCCAGAATCGCATCGTTCAGCGGATGGAACTCGCGCTCCGGCTTATCGAAGCCATGCTTGGTCGCATAGCTATCGGTATTCGGGTCGACACCGTGGTTGTTGATGTTGGTGGTCTGCGCGATCGGTCCGCCCAGCGGCATGATCGGGTCGCGGCCCTTGCCCTTGGAGCGGTCAAGCACCACGCCCAGACGAGCGCTCTGTGCTGCGGTAAAGTCTGTCTGCTTCTTTACGCTGCTCGCGTAGGTAAAGACCGAGATCTCGTCGTAGGGAGTAAAGGCGCCCTGCAGTGCCGAAAGCGAAGCGTTGATCTTCTCCATGGTGTCGAAGGTCACGCTCTGGTCGATGACGAGAGCAACGGAGATCGGGAAGGGATCCGTGGTGAAAACACTCATGTGCTGCTGCACGTTGTTTTCATACACACGCACGTCGCGCCAGGTAATGCCCGGTACGGGTTCGCCGTGCGAGTCCTTCACCGTAAAGGGGATTTCCACGAAGTTGACGTGCACACGCAGCGGGGTCATGGCCAGGTCCGCAGTGCCTGGAGCGGGCAGCTCCGGTGCGGGGCCTTCGTCCTGAGTCTGCTGAGCCGCCTGCGTGGGAGCCGGGGTGTCGGGCAGTGAGGAAGGAACCGCGTTAGGATCGGTCGTGCTTGCCTTGGTCGTGGTGTCGGCGGGCGGAGCGATGTAAGGCGCTGTCGGAACCAGAGGGTCCATGGACGGCAGCGTCTGCGGCTTCGGCCCATCGGGCAGTGACTGCTCGGAGGTGGAGCTGGTGGAGGAGGCGGGCTGCTGCTTCTGGTCCTGCTGTTGTGGACGGACCATGGCCAGCCCCGTGGCCGCCGTCATGGCTGCGATGGCGAGTGTACCCGCGACTCTTGTCTTGCTGCCGAACTGCATCGTTCCTGCTCTCTCCTGAAAAGCGCACCCGCCTGCGGTGCTTACTGTTGAGGGTATCAGCCTTGAAGTCAGAATGTGCTTCTTTCCTTTCAGACGCATCCGAAGGAGTGATCGTTGTGTGTCTTGGCGGCCGATGGTCGCCCAAATCCGCCCAAAGGTCGTCTAATAGGGGTATGGGAATCGTTCGCCCCGGTTTGCTCTGGGTCCTGAGCCTTTTGGCTCTGGCCTCTGTCGCTGCGCCTTTGCAGGCGCAGGAGTCTACCTCGCCCGATGCACCGCCGCCGGCCAGTACGGCACCGCCGCCGGATGTCGAGGATCTGCCGGCGACGCAGCGTCTGAAGGTCGGGGTCAATCTGGTCAACGTGTACTTTTCGGCACGCGACAAGACCGGCTTTGCCGCTGGGTTGACCAAAAATGACTGCGATGTGGCCGAGGATCACCAGCCCCAGACCATCAAAGAGTTCACGCAGGAGAAGAATTTGCCGCTGACGATCGGCATCCTGCTCGACACCTCCGGCTCGCAGGAGCACGTCCTTCCGCTCGAGCAGGACTCCGGAGCGCGCTTTCTGCGCGAGGTCCTCACCAAGAAGGACGAAGCGTTCCTGATCTCCTTTGACGTCAACGTCGATCTGCTGGCGGACTTTACCGACAGCCCGAACGAGCTCAAGCGCGCCATCGACAAAGCTTCGATCAACGCTGCCAGCTCCTCGGCCGGTATCCCCGGCATCGGTGGTGGGCCCATGCCTACCTCGAACCCCCGTGGCACGTTGCTGTATGACGCCGTCTATCTGGCCTCGCATGACAAGCTGCAGGCTCAGGTGGGCCGCAAGGTTCTCATCATTCTGACTGACGGCCAGGATCAGGGGTCGCAGGAGACGAGCAAGAGCGCGATCGAGGCGGCCCAGAAGGCAAACGTGATTGTTTACCCCATTCTGATTGCCGATCGCGCAGGCTACGCCGCGGCGGGCATGATCTATACGGGCTCGTCGCAGATGGAGCAGCTTGCGCATGAAACCGGTGGCCGCGTGATCAATGTTGGAAACTCCGGCCGCAAGCTGGAAGATGCTTTCGATCAGATTCAGGACGAGTTGCGTACGCAGTACCTGCTCAGCTACACGCCGACCAACAAAACCGCTGACGGGAAATATCGCCATATTGAGATGGAATGTGGCAAGGGGCTGAAGGTGCAGGCTCGTCAGGGATACTACGCTCTCACCGGCGAGGACAACGCGAACGATTAAGCTGCAGCGGAAAGTATGGAACGCAAAAAATAGGGGCACAGTGGATGCATATCGCTGTGCCCCTTTGCAGTGAGGCTACTTGGTAACCGAGACCGGCTGAAGCGGTGCATCGGGGATCTTGACGCCGAGCAGTTCCGCGAGCGTCGGTGCGATCTGGCGCATATCGATTACGCCGAGGTCTTTGCCTTTGGCAATCTCATCGCCCTTCACCATGAAGCTCGAGCGCAGTGCCGCGCGGTCGGAGAGATAGCCGTGCGTACCGGTGTGCGGTGCGCCGGTTACGAGTGGGCCGTAGTAGTTGTCGCCTTCGCTGTAGGTGTCGGCAAAGTCCACGAGATAGGCTGCGTTCGGAAAGCCGCCGCGCTGGACGATTTCTTCCTGTGTCAGCACGCGAGCGATTCCGTTTGCAGGATCGGCCTTGAGCTTGCTGAGCAGCGCGCCTACCCTCGCCGTGATCGCTGGGTCGTTGTCCTTCACGACAATCGTTGCCACACCACCGGAGCCCCACATCGCTGCGGTCCAGCTCTCCACCTTCGGATGCTTGTGTTCCTTCTTGCTTTCCGCAAGCGTCACAAAGCCGTTCTGCACTAACGCGACGTTCAGGTTTACATGGTGCTCTACGGGCAGAAACCCGTGATCGGAGACGATGACGATGCGCGTATGCGGGTTGACCTTGTGTGCGGCCTCATCGATTGCCTGGACATTGGCGTCGATCTTCTCCAGCTCCGCATCTGCTTCCGTGCTGAAGGGGCTATGCAGATGTTCCTGGTGGTCCAGGCCGATCAGGTGCACCAGCAGCAGGGAGGGCTTCCACTTGTTTAGGATGCCCACGGCTTCCTGCGTGCGGAAATCATCCGTGTTCTCCGGTGTGCCCAGTCCGAGCTGCGAGAGAATGTCGCTCGGGTGATACGGCGAGTCGGGTGGCAGGTCCGTGCGTTCTGACTGCATGCCTTCTGCGATGTTGTAGTCAATCGGCGCACCGACCGTAACCGGCCAGCTTACGGCCGCGGTCTTCAGCCCGGCGGCATCGGCCACGGTATACAGCGTGGGAACCTTGATGTCGCGGAAGTCCCAGTACCACTGCCCAGGATGCTCGTCGAGAGGATCGAAGAGCGTGTTGTTGATCACTCCATGCTGCGCTGGCCATACGCCGGTCACAATCGTGGTGTGGCTCGGGTAGGTGACGGTGGGGACAACGCCCTGCACGCCGTCAGCGTAGGTGCCCAGCTTCAGAAAAGAGCGTAGCTCCGGAATCCTCAGGCCGTGTTCCTCGGCATGGGTGACGTACTCCGGCTTCATGCCGTCAATGGAGATCACCACGAGTGATTCCGGCTTTTGCGCAAACGCGGAAAGCGCAACACAGCTCAGGCCCGCGAGGGCAAGCGAGCGCATGCATGTCTTCATGCACACGATGCTCGCAGAGTTGTGTTGCGCTCAGGTTTCAGCGCGTCGTCTGTTTCGGGAAACTACGCGTTCATCACCCCGGAGTAGACGGCCATGCCGGCAACAGCGTCCACGCCCATCGCGTCCAGCGAATCGACCTCGGCCTGTTCCTTGATCCCGCCGGCAACGATGAGTTGTTTGGCCGTTGTGGAGCGCAGAATGGCTGCGACATCGATCGGGAAGCCCTGCATGGTGCCCTCTGTATCCACGTGGGTGTAGAGGAAGGCGGCGCAGGAGTCTTCAAGCCAGGTCACGGCTTCTTCCGGTGTCAGGGATACGGTTTCCTTCCAGCCGCGTACCGCTACGTTGCCGCCCTTGGTGTCGACGGAGAAGCACAGCGCGTCTTCTCCTACGGCCTTCTTCAATGACTCGGCGAACTCCAGCCGAATGAGCTTATGGCGGCGCTTCGGCTCCTCCTCGGCCTGCGCGCCAAAGAGCGAGCTGCCGAAGATCACGCGCTTGGCACCGAGTGCAAGCAGACGCTGTGCGTCGTCCGCTGTGCGCAGGCCTCCACCCACCTGGCAGGGAAGACGCTTGCAAATCATCTCGATCAGGGCACGATTCTCTCCCTGCCGCATCGCTGCGTCGAGGTCGATCAGCTGTACGAGTGGGTACTTGGAGAAGCGGTCAATCCAGTAGTCAAAGTCGTCGAAGCTGAGTTTGAGCTTTTCGCCCTGCACAAGCTGGACGATCTTGCCGCCCATAAGGTCAATCGAAGGAATAAGCACGGAGGGTTGTCCTTGAAGGTTGATGCCGCGGTATGCGGTGGTGAAGAAAAGTGCGTTGGTTCAGCAGGGCAGGCGCATTGCGACACCGCTGCGCGCAACCTCTGCCTTGAGCGCACGGCTATCGGTAACGCCGAAGTGGAAGATGCTGGCTGCAAGCGCAGCATCGGCTCGTCCGCGTGTGAAGACTTCTGCAAAGTGCTGAGCATTGCCTGCGCCGCCCGAGGCGATGACGGGAATCTGCACCGCTGCGGAAACCGCTGCGGTCAGCTCGCAATCAAAGCCGTTGCGTGTGCCGTCGGAGTCCATGCTGGTCAGCAGGATTTCTCCCGCGCCGCGCTGTTCGGCCTCCTGAGCCCACTCCACCACCCGCCGTCCCGTCGGCTTGCGTCCACCGCTGGCGAAGACTTCGGCTTCGCGCGGGTCTTTACCTTCGCGGCGTGCGTCGATAGCCACAATGACCGCTTGCGCGCCGAAGCTGCTACCGATTTCGCCAATCAGCTCCGGCCGCACAAGGGCAGAGGAGTTGATCGAGACCTTATCGGCGCCTGCGTCGAAGACCGCGGCCGCGTCTTCCGCTGAGCGAATGCCTCCGCCGACGGTGAAGGGGACAAAGAGCTTTTCCGCCGTGCGCTTTACGGTGTCGAGCAGTGTGCTGCGGCCTTCATGCGTGGCTGTAATGTCGAGCAGCACAATCTCATCGGCGCCTGCAGCAGCATGGCGATGCGCCAGCTCTGCGGGGTCGCCCGCATCGACGATATCGACAAACTGAATGCCTTTCACGACGCGTCCTCCGCGGACATCCAGGCAGGCGATCACTCGTTTGGTCAGCATATGAGTCTTAGAGCTCCAGAAAGTTACGCAGCACCTGCAGGCCTGTCTCTGCGGATTTCTCCGGATGAAATTGCACGCCCATGACGTTGCCGCGCTCAACGGCGGCCGTAAAGTCTCCGCCATACGGGGTCGTCGCAGCGGTGTCGGCACTTACCGGGGCACGCCATGAATGCGTGTAGTACACAAAACTTCCGTCCGCAACGCCGGCAAACAGTTTGGAGTCCGGACGGATTTTCTCTATCGAGTTCCATCCCACATGAGGCGACTTCAGCTCTCCGCCGTTGTAGCGTGCAGGGAAGTGTTCGCAACGTGCGGCGAAGTGTCCCAGCCCCTCTGTTTCAGGAGCCTCGGTCGAGCCTTCGTACAACCACTGCAGCCCGACGCAGATGCCCAGAAACGGTGTGCCGTTTGCCGTGGCCTCGCGAATGCTTTGCGTCAACTTCAGGTCGTGCAGAAGCTGCGTGGCGCGGAAGTGTCCCACGCCCGGCAGCACCACCTTGCTGGCACGCAGAACCTCTTCCGGAGATTGCGTGACAACGATGTTCTCTGCGCCAAGATGCTTCAACGCTTTCACCACGCTGGTAAGATTGCCCGCTTTGTAATCAATGACTGCGATCATGTGCGCCTCGATTACAGCAAACCCTTGGTGCTTGGCAGCAGATCCTTCATGCGTTCGTCCTTCGAGCAGGCCCCGCGCATCGCACGGGCAAATGCCTTGAAGATAGCTTCAATCTTGTGGTGATTGTTGCGGCCGTACATCGTCTTCACGTGGATGTTGCATTTGGCGCCGCGGGCAAAGCCATCGAAGAAGTCCGGAACGAGCTCCGTCTGCAGATCGCCGACAACGGGGACGGTCAACTGGTCGTCCACCACGCAGGCAACGCGCCCGGAAAGATCGACAGCGCAGACCGCGAGCGTTTCATCCATGGTCATTACGAAGTAGCCCGCACGCAGAATGCCGCGCTTGTCGCCCAGTGCCTCTGCGAAGGCTTCTCCCAGAGCGATGCCTACGTCTTCCACCGTGTGGTGCTGGTCGACGTCAAGATCGCCGATACACTTCAGCTCCAGATCGAATCCGCCGTGCTTGGCAAAGCTTTCAAGCATATGGTCGAAGAAGCGTATGCCGGTCGAAATCTTGTATGTACCCATGCCGTCTACGTTCAGACGGAGGTTGATGTCAGTTTCCAGCGTCTTGCGCTCGACCTTGCCGATGCGTTGGATTTCGCTTGAGGCAAGCTTGGTTCCGATCTCTTCTACAGCATCACTCATAATCGCGTTCTCCCTTGGCGGTGCGGCCTTGCGCCAGTACGCTTTCGGCTGGCGTCCATTGAATTTCATCGAGTGAAGCACGCAGCGCGTCGAGCCCGGCGGTGACCTGTTGCTCTGAGCCGATGGTGATGCGGACGTAGCCATCGCAACCGGGGTCTGCGGAGCGGTCGCGCAGCAGGACGCCACGGCGACGCATCGCGTCAACCAGCAGCTTGTGCTTGGCGCCGATATCCATCAGCACGAAGTTTGCAGCGGATGGCCATGTGCGGATGCCCCACTGTTTGCAGGTTTCCTGCACGCGCTCGCGGCCCTGGTGGATGAGCGTCGTATACGAATTCAGGTACTCCTGATCCGCAACGGCCTCCGGCAGCACTGCCAGCGCAACGCCGTTCACGTTGTACGGCGAGCTGACTTTGCGTACGAAATCGATCAGGCGCTTCGGCCCGCAGAGCATGCCCGCGCGCAGATTCGCAAGACCGTAGGCCTTGGAGAAGGTCCGTGCGACGATGATGTTCGCGATACTGCCGACATCGCTCATCACGCTGTCGCCGTGAAAGTGGTAGTAGGCTTCGTCGACCATCAAGACCGCCTGCGGTGCGGCCTCCGCAATCGCGAGCAGGTGCTCACGTGAGATCGTCGAGCCGGTCGGATTGTTTGGAGACGCGACGATGATGAGCTTGGTGCGTGGCGTAATGGCATCGAGGAAGCGTTCGAAAGGGAACTCGAAGCTGTCATCGCACTGCACCTTCACCAGACCGCTGGTCATCATTGCGACCGAGACGTCATACATGAAGAAGGTCGGCGTGCAGATGAGAGCTTCATCGCCTTCGTCGAGAAACGCGCAAGCCATCAGGTGAATCGCTTCATCAACGCCGTTGGTCAAAAGAACCTGCTCGGCGGTCAGGCCATGCGCTTGGGCCACGATCTCTTCAACGGCCTGACGCTCGGGGTAAATCGTCAAGGTTTCGGCCGTGATCTCGCGCATCTTAGCCAGCACGCGCGGGCTAGGAGCGATCGTGTTCTCGTTGAAGTCGAGTCGAAGCGCATTACGCCCTGCGAGCGGCGGATGGTACTCCGGCATCTCGAGCACGCGCTTGCGTGGTTGCACCTCGGCCATCGCAGGCAGGTGGCTCAGTTTGTGCAGAATTTCATGCTCGAGCGTTCCTCCGGAGGAGCGAAGCTCTTCGAGCAGTGATTGAGGGATTCCTTTGGCTAACTTTGACGCAACGCTCATCGCATCCTCACCCGCACGCTGTCCGCGTGTCCTTTGAGTCCTTCAGCTTCAGCCAGCGCTATGGTGTGCGGGCCGATCTCGCGCAGTGCATCGCGCGTGTACTGCTGCACGGTTATGACCTTCACGAAGTCGAGCACGCTCAGTCCACCGCGAATCCGTCCATTGCGGCCAGTCGGCAGCACATGGTTGGGGCCGGAGATGTAATCGCCCATGGACTGCGGCGTGTAATGGCCGATGAACACAGAGCCTGCGTTCTTGACCCAGCGAAGATCGGAGCCTGCATCGACAGTCAGATGCTCCGGCGCAAGGCGATTGGTGAGCGTCTGCGCTTCTTCTGCATCTTGAGTGACAAAGGCATAGCCTTGTGCCGCAAGCGAGGTCAACGCAATCTCATTGCCCCTGGCCTGCTCGGTAGCCTGTTGCGTTACCTCTTCTGCCAGAGCTGCGTTGCTCGTAATCAGAATTGGCAGCGCTTCAGGATCATGCTCGGCCTGCGCCACAAGGTCGGCTGCAATTCCCGCGGCATCGCCCGTTTCGCTGGTGACAACAATCTCGGTAGGCCCTGCGGGCATATCGATGCCGGTTTCCTGTGAGATGGCTTGCTTGGCCGCCGTTACATAGAGATTGCCGGGGCCGACAATCTTGTCGACCGGCGCAATCGTCTGTGTGCCGTACGCCATGGCGGCGATCGCTTGCGAGCCGCCTACACGGTAAAACTCGGTAATGTTTGCAAGGTAAGCGGCTGCAAGTGTTTCGCGTGCCGGTTTGGGGCTGCAGACCACGATGCGCTCCACTCCGGCAACCTGTGCCGGAGTCGCCGTCATAAACAGCGTGGAGGGCAAAGGATAGCGTCCACCCGGGACGTAGCAACCCACAGCGCCGAGCGGACGAACAATCTGTCCGACCTCCATGCCTTCTACAGGGCGAAAGCTCCAGGCGCGCGGAAGCTGGCGCTCCGCAAACGCACGGATATTGGCTTGCGCCAGACGCATGGCCGCCTTCAGCTCTTCACTGGTTTCGTTCCAGGCGGCTTCCATCTCTTCCCGTGTAACGAGCAGCGGCTGTGCGTCGGTAAGGCCGTCGAACTTTGCTGCGAACTCACGAAGCGCTTCATCGCCTCGCGTGCGAACAGCGTGGAGTACCTCGCGTACTACGGGATCAACCTTGGCGGTGTTGGTCGCGCCGCGTTGTTCCAGTTCACGAAGCACGGCCTCTGTGGCCGCAGCGTTCTCGCCGAATGTCTTGAGGATCTTCATGATGCCCTTATCGTTGCGAAGACGTTACTGGTATCGGCGCTTGCTGCCGCCGTTGTTCATGTTGGGCGGCATATAGCCTTTGGGAGGCGTCGGGATACCACGCTGAGGATTGCGCATCTGCGCCTCCATCAGGCGGCGTTCACCACGCGGCCCCGTCATGACGGCGCGCTTGGAGGACTCCTGCGAAGCCGGATAGATGCGCTTGGGATTCTTCGGGTCGAGAACCACGGGCACACGCGAGCCGGGCTGCATCTGCGCACGCGGGTCGAGACGCGAACGCATGGTGACTTCGTGCGCTGCGCTTGCGCCTGGCTCCTGCACGCGCAGGGTGATCTTGTACAGATCACCCTGAATTCTGCCGAACATCTTGACCGGTTGCATGGAGACAAGTGTGGCGAAAACGACCGTGCCGGTAGCGTCTATCTTCTTCTGCCGGCGCTGCTCCCAGAAGAAGCGCACAAGCGTGAAGAGTGCGGCCGCCGCAATCACATAGCCAAGAATCGAGAAAAAGATCTTCATAGCGTCAACCCCTTACAGAACAACCTTGCTAAGCGGGAACTCAACGATACCTGTACCGCCGGCGTTCTTTAGCTGCGGAATGATGTCGCGCACGGTGTGCTGTTCAAGAATGGTGTTCACCGCAACCCAATTCTTATCGCGCAGCTCGCTTACCGTCGGCGAGTTCAGCGCCGGGAGTACGTCGAGTACCGCATCGAGGTTTGCCTTCTCCACGTTGAGCATCAGGCCCACCTGGTTCTGCGCGGCCATGGCGCCATTGAGCATCAGGCTTAGCGTCTCGATCTTCTTGCGCTTGAAGTCATCTTGCCACGCAGCTTTGTTTGCAATGAGCTGCGTTTCGGACTCCATCAGCACCTCGATGATGCGGAGCCGGTTGGCGCGTAGAGAGCTGCCTGTTTCCGTAACTTCGACAATCGCATCTGCGAGCATCGGCGGTTTGACCTCGGTTGCACCCCAGCTGAACTCAACCGTTACCGGAATATTGCGTTCAGCAAAGAAGCGCTTGGAGAACTCCACCAGTTCGGTCGCGATGGTCTTGCCTGCAAGATCTTCGGCCTTCTGGTACGGAGAGTCTTCCGGGACGGCAAGCACCCACTTCACCTTGGTGCGGCTGGCCTTGGAGTAGGTCAGGGAGGTAACGCGTTCGACGTCGGCCAGGTTCTCGAGCACCCAATCGTTGCCGGTCAATCCGGCATCCAGCGCACCGTGCTCTACGTAGCGAGCCATCTCCTGCGCTCGCACCAGCATGCACTCGATTTCGGGATCGTCGATGGAAGGGAAGTAGGAGCGGCCGCTGGCGTAAATGTTCCAGCCTGCACGCGCGAACAGCGCAAGTGTTGCTTCCTGCAAACTACCCTTGGGAATTCCGAGCTTCAGTTTGTTGCCCATATGTCCTTTCACACGCATTACAGCGAAGAAAACGTTGTTGGTTCAGAAGTGTTGGCAGAGAGCCGCAGTTATTTGGCTGCGTCGGCAATCGGCTTCGTGAAGCAGCTCACCGTGCCTTCATGGCAGACCAGACCATCGCCTTCGACGACGACGCGGAACAGCAGCGCATCGTTGTCACAATCGGTGGAGGCAGAGACGATCTTCAGGCGATTCCCGCTGGTTTCGCCCTTCATCCAGAGCTTGTTGCGTGTGCGGGACCAGAAGGTGACAAAGCCGGTTTCGAGCGTCTTGGCATAGCTCAGCTCGTTGAGAAAGCCCAGCATCAGAACCTGTCCGGTGTTAGCGTCCTGCACGATGCCGGCGACGAGGCCGCCAGCTTTTTCAAAGTCGATTGCGAGAGTGTCGGTTGCGGTCATGGGGAAAGAAATCTTTCTTTTGTCTGCTGCTGTTCTGTGGTTCCGCTTCCTCGAGCGCAGCAAAAAGCCCGCTCGCTGATTCGCGGAGGCGGGCTGCTCGTGTCCTTGTTGGAAACTTCGGCTGTGCGCTACTGCTTGGCCGCACCGGACAGAACCACTCGCCCACTCGCGTGGTGATGATGGTGATGACCGTGATGATGCTGGCGTGCGCTCATGTTCCTTCCACTACGCTACGGGCAATTGGCTTGCCGTGTCAATCCCGTGGCTGTTTACCAAAGGACGCCGTGAATGGGTTTTTCCGGCTCCGGAAAAGCGGTTTCTCCGAGGAGCTGGCGCAGATTTATCTCAATGCTCTTGGTAATGGAGGTCATCGGAACGTCAAAGATCGTGTTGTCGAAGGGGTCTTCGAGATCGCGTCCGATCTTGTCCAGCGCCAGAAACATGAACCCAACCAGCGTGGAACCAAGCGGGGTAAACCAGCCCAGGTGTTCGACCATGCCCATGGGGAGCACCAGGCAGTAAATATTCACGAAAAGCTGCGGGAAGTAGTCGTACTGCTTCGGCATGGGGGTGTTTTTGATGCGCTCTAGGCCACCCTGCGCATCCGCCAGATCGTCAAGGTTACGATCCAACGCCTGCCAGGCAAGCGCGTCGAACCAGTTGCGCTCACGCGCCTGCTGCAGAAGTTGCCCCATGCGGAGCTGAAGCTCCAGCGGCACATTCGCACGAGTCCGCAAATAGGCTAGATCTTCGCCTGGAAGAATACGTTCCAGCTCCTCCCAGGGAGGAAGCTGGCGTAGGTGCTGTCGCAGCGCATGGACGAATGCGATCTGATGATGGACCAGATCGCGTATCAACGCATTTACCTCAGCCTGTTCTTCGGCTTTCGGCGACCGAATGATTGTGATGGCTTCGCGTGCCAGGGAGCGGGAGTTGTTCACGACCGAGCCCCAGAGCTGGCGGCCCTCCCACCAGCGCCCATAGGCCGAGTTGTTACGGAAGCCTACGACGACACCAATGGCTGAGCCGTAAAGCCCGAGGGGAACATGGGGAGAGCCGACCCACTCCCAGTACAGCAGCTTGAACGCCAGCACGATGGCGAAGTCCCACAGCAGAAGCAGAACAACAGGGAAGCCGACGTAGGCCACCATCCGTTTGAGCTGTGGGGTGCTGGGAACGATCATGCAGGGGTGACCGCGGTGAAGGTCTCACCGTCCGTGGTGATGTGTACGACACCGGTGCCAAGTTCATAGACCCAGCCGGAGACGGTGAGCTCACCCTTGGCCATGGCGCCAGCCACGGAGGGGTGCGTCTTGAGGTGCTGGAGCTGGAGAAGGACGTTGCGCTCCGTCAGGCGGTGGAGGAAGTGGCTGGGCTTCTCGTCCTTAGGGGAGAGCATCTTGGCTACTTCCGAGGCGGCATGCGCGTTGCGCAGCCAGCTCTTAACGGTGGGCAGGCTGTCGAGCGACGAGGGGTTCTGCAGGGCCTTCATCGCACCGCAGTCCGAGTGACCGCAGATGACGATGTGTTGCACCTTCAGGGCGGAGACCGCGTACTCGATGACAGCGGAGACGCCGCCGAGCATTTCTCCGTAGCCGGGAACAAGATTGCCGACGTTGCGCGTGGTGAAGAGCTCGCCGGGCGCTGAGCTGGTCAGCGTTTCTACGTCGATACGGGAGTCGGCGCAGGCGATCATCAGCGTGTGGGGCTGCTGAGGGGTTGTAGCGGCCTGCTGGTACTTCTCAGCGTTTTCAAGGTAAACGCCGGACTGGAAGCGGCGAATGCCGTCCTTCAAACGATCAAGAACACTTTGCATCAGAAACCTTCTTTTTGTGAGTCACTTACTGAGTTGCAGGAGTCGACTGTGGGGATGCCTTCTGCGAGCAAAGTTGCCGCGATCCGCTCCCATTCCTGGTCGAGTGTGTTTCGGGAAGGTGATTTGCCGGCCTGACGGTACCAGTAACCGGCGTTCCAGTCGTCGCCTTCCTTGCGATGGAGGTAGGCATGGACCCAGGAGCCGCCGGGGGTGGCGATCTCCTGCGCGACGGCGTGGGATTGCTCCCAGTTGCCCTGGGCGTCGTGCCAGAGGGCGAGCAGAAGGGGAGGAAGCGAGGCGGCCTGAGCGGCGGTCAGGCCACGGAGCTGGCTGGGGGAGGTGGGGTTCATGGGCTCTGTTCAGCTTAGAAGATCTTCTTGACACCTTTTCCTATGCCGCGGCCGGCACCCTTGGCCATTTTGCCGGTCCCTTTCACCGCGCCGACACCGATATCCTTGCCGCCGACGGCAGCGCCTTTGCCGACGGACTCTGCGCCGGAGACGGGGTGAAGCGTAACGACGTCGACGGCTCCTTTTCCGGTGCCTTCGGCGATTTTTCCTGCTCCTTTTCCGGTGCCTTTGCCGATGTCCCCGGCCCCGGAGCCGACGTCTCCGCCCGGGCTGCGGCCGGTGCCGGTCTCGGGGGCCTGCCCGGCCTGGGGCGCGGGGGGAGTGCTCTGCTGCTGGGCGTGGAGGGAGGGGATACCGAGCAGGGTGAAGACGGCAAGGGGGAGAAGGGTGAGGGTGAAGCGCATGGCGGATGGCCTCCTGTGGGGTTAGATGCCGGCGGTGGGGAGGAGGTGGGCGGGCTGAGGGGGCGGTGCGGTCTGGTTGAGGTAGGTGCGGAAGTGGCGGATGTCGGCCTCGTCGAGGTGGTCGGGGTCTACGTCGGGGGCGAGGGTGTGGCCGTCGGGGGTGGTGACGGTGTCGACGACGAGCCTGTCGGCGTTGGCGGGTTGGAGATGGGCGGCGTTGGCGCTGGCGACCTGGAGGCCGTAGAGGATGGCGGAGGCGCGGCGCGGGTCGATGCGTTTGGCGCCGAGGGCGGTGACGAGCATGGAGAGGGCGAGCTGGATGGCTTCGCGGTCCTCGAGCGGAGGGAGTTCGAGGGTGAGTTCCGGCTCGGGCTGGGTGAGGAGCTGAGGTTCGGAGCCGTTGAGCGGGGTGAGAACGGCTTGCTCGCGGGCGGTTCGGCGAGCGATCTGTCCGTGGCGGCTGTTGAGGTGAGAGTGGAAGAAGCAGAAGCCTTCGTCGCGCATGGCGAAGGCGCAGCAGCGTTCGCCGTTGGTGCGGACGTGGCGGCAGTAAACGGTTTTCATGTTGGATTCCTTTCGGGCAGGGGATCCCCCTCCCCCATTGCCTGGTTGATTGCCTGCCTGGATTTTGTTGATTCGGCGAGGGGTAGGAGGGTGATTGCCTGCTCGACAGACAGTGTCGGCGGCAAAGAGAAAGGGCCGCGAGTTTTGGCTCGCGGCCCTTTTTGTGTCCCTATTTCTATTTTATAGAGTGGAGGGTAAAACTGCGCAAAGTTTTTGGAGCGCTATTTATTTTGTTTTGTGGTGGTTAGGGGGTTTCAAGAGGGTTGGGGCTTGACAGGATTTCTGGTGGTGGAGTTGTGAGATGATGCGCGGTTGGAAAGTTGCCCGAGGGCCGCTAAATGTTAGTTCAGCCCTCGGGTGAGCTGGCTAAAGAAGATGAGGAGCCAACGTCGAGAGTTCTCGCCGTAGTTCTGCGAGTTCCGGTTCAAGCCTGTTCTTTTCCTCAAATGCCTCGGCGAGTTCGGCATAACTGAGAAGATGCGGCAAATCCTGAACCGAACCCTGATTCCCGTAATGTCCAGCTGCCTGCGAGTTGAACGTGCCATTGATGTATTTCAGGAAGTTGTTCTGCATAACAAGGCTCGCGTACGAGTATGCGCGTTGCGCCTTCTGCAAGCGCGCCGTTACATTCGTAAGCCGTCCCTTGACGTCGCTGTACACCTCGACCAACTTACCGATTTTCAGTTGCTTTTCATGTTCACTCATGAAGATCCCTTTCTGATTGCTAGAAGGCACCGGAGATAATCTCCGGTGCCTTGGATTTAGCGCTTCTTCATGCGGACGAGAAAGAAGAAGCACTGCTTTCCGTGTTCGCTTGCGCGGATGATCTTCTTTGAGCGCCAGTGCGTGAAGTACGCGGTGGCAACCCACTTGAACCCGGCCGGTGCCGGGAACGGTGGTGCGGCTGCTTGGGACATAAAAGTCCCTTCCTCGACGATGTGGAGTCGATGCCAGCCCTTCCTACTCGTTTAGCGGGGTATTGCCTTTTCCACTTGCTCGAAGTAAGCTTGTGGCGCAGTCTGCAACACCGCAGTAGCCGAAAGGCGAATTGCTACCTGAGGCCCTGGACCGTGAATCCGGGGCTTCAGCGCGTCAGCACATCAAAGCAGTTCTGACCTCCTCTGATTGAAGAGTTGAATGCGGTAGAAGGCGGCTTCTTGCGAAACTTGATACTTCGCAGAGACTTGCGATGGTGAAAGAAATCCGCACTTCGCCTCTATAGCAGCCAAGCCCTGAGCGGGCATTAATAGCGCACTAGCAAATGCGTTGGCTTGCCATTCAGTGTCCTGATAAACCGGGTGATGCTGTTGAGCACGGTGAAACGCCAACTGCTGCTTTGTGGGAAGCTTCGCGATTCTCATCAACTGATCCGTGTGAAGGCAGCAGTGGCCAAGTTCGTGAGCCAGGAAGTAGGTTCCGCGCGGATGACCAGAGGAAAGCCATTCGTACGTTTCGACCGCCGCGAAAACTTCAATGCGTTTCTGAGTTTTGTCGAACTGCGTGTAACCCTCGCTATCCTCTGTCTCGACGACGCTCGACCATAGCGGGATTGCTGAACCGTCACCGGCGGTTACCGAAATCTCCGCGAGATCTTCGAACACTTCAAGGGCGTTGAGCGGCTGAAGTAAATCGAGCTGCATGAGTTGGCGAAGGTGACGCGCGTTCTTCTCCAGACCTGCATGACTGCACTTGCGATCAGCTTTGACACCGGTGACGGGCTTATTCATTTTTAGGTTCCTCGTCGAGGACTTCCTTGATGCGTTGAAGTTGCTTGTCAGTAACGCCGCCACGCTGAAGACCGGCCACTAGTCCGCTGACGACATCGGTAGCAAGACCTCTGGCAGCCGGTATGTGGTATTCGATGATTCCTCGCTGCTGGTCGGCTTGTTCAATCAAGGGGACAGGATTTACCTCCAAGGCTGAAGCGATCTTTAGAATCTTGTCTGTGCTGAGAGGATTCTTGCTACCTCGTTCAACTTCGGACAAGTAAACGATCGACACACCTGCCGCTTCTGCCATTTCGCTGAGTGTCTTATTTGCTGAACGACGGGTTCTGCGAAGCATTGCCCCAAACGAATCAGCCATATCGTCTCCTTCCGTTTTCCGAGATAGAATTATTAAGCCATAGGCTAATAAATTATGCAAATGGATAAATTGATGTCCCTTAAAAGCCCCGCCTTTAGGCGGGGCTTTTGTGTTGCGTGGGTGTTTGGGTTTAGCTGCAGCCGCTGGTGCTGCCGCATTCCATGCAGCGGTGGCAGGCTCCGTTGCGGACCATGATGGCTCCGCAGGTGCTGCACGAGGGGGCGTCGCCCATGTCGTACATGCCCTTCATCGCGTCGGAGGCGTGATACAGGCCACGGTCTTCCACCCTGGAGAGGTCGATGTTCGAGGCGAGGCCGTCGTGCGCCGTGAGGTCGGGAGCGATGCCCTGCTGCGGTGGACGGCGGTCGATCAGGGAAGAAGGATCGTCCACGGAGCTGGTGGGCTCGTGCGCGCTGGCCAGCAGCGTGGTGCCGGTGGCGGCCTGCGTGCTCTGCGCGGGCTTGAGGCCTGCGAAGAGGTCAAGCTGCTGCCCGCTGAGGAAGCGGAGCTGCATCCAGCGGAAGAGGTAATCCATGATGGACTTGGCAAAGCCGATCTGCTCGTTGCCGGTCCAGCCGGAGGGCTCGAAACGGGTGTGCGCGAACTTCTCGACGAGAAGCTTGAGCGGCACGCCGTGCTGGAGGCACATGGACGCTGCGGTGGCGAAGCTGTCCATGAGGCCGGAGATGGTGGAGCCTTCCTTGGCCATGCGGATGAAGATCTCTCCGGGCTGGCCGTTGGGGTAGAGCCCGACCGTGACGTAGCCTTCGTGTCCTGCGATGGCGAACTTGTGTGTGACGGAGGCGCGCTCGGCGGGGAGGCGGTGACGGACGGCGCGCGGCGGTGCGGCCGAGTCGGCGTTGTCGAGCGCGGAGCCGCTGAGCAGCTTGGCCAACTGGGCCTCGGCTGCGGCGAGCTTGTGGCGCGCTTCCAGCGCCTCGGCCTGAGCCGCCTGCGTGGAGGCCTTTTCTGCGGCGACGAGCTCGGCGATCTCTGTGCTGGCGGCAGCGGCGGGAGCCACGGCCTCAGCCTTTTCGTCCTTCTTGTCGGTCGCGGAGACGTTGAGGGGCTGGGTGCCCTTGGAGCCGTCGCGGTAGATGGCCACGGCCTTGAGGCCGAGCTTCCAGCTCTCGGTGTAGGCGTCGGCGATCTCCTGCACGGTGCAGTCGTTGGGCAGGTTGACGGTCTTGGAGATGGCTCCGGAGAGGAAGGGCTGAGCGGCCGCCATCATCTTGACGTGGCCCATCCAAGAAATGCTTCTAGTTCCTTTGGCCGGTTTAAAGGAGCAGTCAAACACGGCGAGATGCTCGGGCTTGATGCCGGGTGCGCCTTCGATGGTGCCGGTGGCGTCGATGTAGTTGACGATCGCCTCGACCTCTTCCTGCTTGTAGCCGAGCTTGAAGAGCGCTCCCGGGACGGTGTTGTTGACGATCTTGATCATGCCGCCGCCGACGAGCTTCTTGTACTTGACGAGGGCGAGATCGGGCTCGACGCCGGTAGTGTCGCAGTCCATCATGAAGCCGATGGTGCCGGTGGGCGCGAGCACGGTGACCTGCGAGTTGCGGAAGCCGAACTTTTCTCCGAGGGCGAGCGCGTCGTCCCACGACTGCTGGGAGACGGCCTTGAGCTCTTCGAGCTGCGGGGCGATGAAGCCTGCGGCGTCCTGTGCACCCTTGGCGGTGGGCTTGGTGCCCTTGCCGATGTTGTTGACCTCGGCGCGGTGCATGCGGATGACGTCGAGGAAGGGCTCGCGGTTGACGTAGAAGCCGGGGCAAGCGCCGCCCTGCACGCCTACCGACTGCGTGATGGGGGTGGCGGCGCCGAGCGGCGGGCAATCCGCAGCGATGCGCGCGGACTGCGCGTAGGCTTCGCCGCAGAGGATGGCGGTGAGCGTACCGGCGAAGGCGCGGCCAGCGTCGGAGTCGTAGGGCAGGCCGAAGTCCATGAGCAGCGCGCCGAGGTTGGCGTAGCCGAGGCCGAGCGGACGGTAGTCGTGCGAGTTGCGCGAGATCTGCTCGGTGGGGTAACCGGCGGCGTCGACGATGATTTCCATCGCGGTGGTGACGATGCCGATGGCGTGCTTGTACGCCGCGGCGTCGAACTGGCCGCCGGGGGTGAGGAACTTCATGAGGTTGAAGCTGGCGAGGTTGCAGGCCGAGTCGTCGAGGAACATGTACTCGGAGCAGGGGTTCGAGGCGTTGATGCGGTCGGTGTTCTTGCTCGTGTGCCAGCGGTTGATGGTGGTGTCGTACTGCATGCCGGGGTCGCCGCACTGCCAGGTGGCTTCGGCGATCTTGGCCATGAGGTCACGAGCCTTGTAGGTCTTGACCGGCTTGCCGTCCTTGACGGTGCGGGTGGAGAACTCGGCATCTTCTGCGACGGCCTGCATGAACTCGTCGGAGACGCGGACGGAGTTGTTGGCGTTCTGGAAGAAGATGGAGGTGAAGGCCTCGGAGTCAGGACCGGAGCCGTCGTAGCCGGCGGCCATGAGAGTCCAGGCCTTGCGCTCTTCGACGACCTTGCACTCGATGAAGTCTTCGATATCGGGGTGGCCGACGTCGAGGATGACCATCTTCGCGGCACGGCGGGTCTTGCCGCCGGACTTGATGACGCCGGCGAAGGCGTCGAAGCCGCGCATGAAGGAGAGCGGGCCGGAGGCGGTGCCGCCGCCGCTGAGCAGCTCCATGGAGCCGCGGATCTTGGAGAGGTTGGAGCCTGCGCCCGAACCCCACTTGAAGAGCATGCCTTCGGTCTTGGCCAGGGTCAGGATGCTGTCCAGCGAGTCGTCCACAGAGTTGATGAAGCAGGCTGAGCACTGCGGACGGCTGTAGCCGGTGCGCGAGAAGACGGTCTGTCCTTTGGCGGCGTCCCAGTGCCAGTTGTGCGCGTCGGAGTTCGGCTCGAGGCGGTCGCAGCCGACGTTGAACCAGACGGGAGAGTTGAAGGCCACGCGTTGGTGAACGAGCAGGCTGGTGAGCTCGTGGAAGAATACCTCTGCGTCCTGCTCGGAGGCGAAGTAGCCGTCGCGCTTGCCCCAGTCGCGGATGGACTCCGCGACGCGGCTGATGAGGTCGCGGACACCTTTTTCGCGCTCGGCTGTGCCGACCTGGCCGTGGAGGTACTTGCTGGCGACGATGTTGGTCGCGGTCATGGACCAGTCGGCGGGGACCTCTACGTCCTTCTGCTCGAAGATGAGCTTGCCCTTGAAGTCCTGAATGACGGCGTCGCGCTTCTCCCAGGTAACTTCGTCGAAGGGGTGAACGCCGGGCTTGGAGAAGTGGCGGGTAAAGTGCAGGCCTTTGGCCGCGCCGGTTTTGCCGGCTGCGGGCGTGGTGGCGGAAGGGTTCTTGACGTCGGTGGCGGTGCGGGAAGCCATAGTAGGCAGGACCTCGGTGTTTTGGAAGTCGACCGGGCGGTGCCCGGGTCAATCAGGGGAAACGGATGCTTGACGGAGCTTTGAGAACAACAGGCCCGGATAAGGCGCGGGAAGTGGTTCAAGCCAGCAGAAATATCGTCTGCCGATATTCGTCGACGGTATGGCCTTTAGCGTCTCTTCGCCAATACCTGCGGTGAAGTTGAAGGTACGCCGTATGTGGGGGGCGGTCAAGCCCTAAACAACTAGATGTAGTGGTTCCTGCATGGATACTCCCCCCAGACGTGGGGTTTCGCGCCCTGACGTTTGTATTTCTTAGGGTTTTTCTGTGGAAAGCCCGGTAAGCATGCTTGTTTGCCGGGTTTTTCTCGGGGCAGTTGTGCCGGAACTTTTTTAGGGTAGTTGGGGCGAGGGCCGGATGCAAGCCACAAGAATTGTGCAAACGACGGTTTCCGGCCAGAAAGCCGTGGAAAACGCGGACGCAAGATGTTGGGGCTAAACGTAGCGCGGCCCGCACCGGGTGGGGGTGCGGGCCGCGCTACGTTTGCAGTGGCGCCGTTACTGGATGGCGACGCTCACGGTGGTGGTGGTGGTGTAGCTGCCGTAGCTGGCGGTGACGGTTGCGGTGTAGTTCCCGGCACTGGTGAAGGTGTTTTTGGGAGCGCTGCCGCCGCAGCCGGTGAGGGTGGTGAGCCCGAGTGCGAGCATGACCACGGCTGTGAGTTGCACGATGCCCTTACGGCGGCGAAGCGCCAGGCCGCCGAGCAGCGCCAGGCTAAGCGCGCCCAGACGCCATCCGGTGAAGCCTGCAAAGCTCTGCGTCTGTGCCTGGGTGTGGGCGGTGGTGGAGGAGATGCTGAGCGTTGAGGTCGCGGTTCCTCCGGAGGTGAGCGAGACGCTGGTGGGCGACATCGCGCAGCTGGGGGCGGAGGTTGCGGTGGAGGACGAGAGCGCGCAACTCAGGGTGACCGTGCCGGAGACACCGCTTTGTGCGGCGACGGTGATGGTGCTGGTGTTGCCGGTGGTGGCGCCGGAGGTGAACGAGAGTGAGGCGGGAGAGGCGCTGAGGGTGATCGGCGCGTTGACGGTGATGGCTACGTCCGCGGTCGGAGCCGGGCTGGTGGTGATGCCGCTGGTGGCTCCTGTGCCGGTGAGGTGCGCGTAGAAGTTGGAGACGCCAGCGTTGGCCGTGACGCTCAGGGTGCTGGTGGCGCTGCTGCCTGCCGCCAGCGTGACGCTAGTGGCCGAGCAGGAGCCAGCGCTGCTGAGAGCGCTTTGTCCGGTGCCGGAGGCCGATTGCGGCTGGCAGGCGAGGGAGACGGTGCCTGCGTAACCGTTGACGCTGGTGACGGTGAGTGTGGTGGTGGTGGCTGTGGTGGAGCCACCGATGACAGCGAGCGTGGTGGTCGCGGGCGTGATGGTGAAGCTGGGCGGCGTGAGGGTGAGGCTAACGGAGGGCGAGGTGACGACCTCTGTGCCGGAGGTGCCGGTCACGATGACCGAGACGGTGCCGCTCTTGCCGGCAACCGTGTTGATGGTGAGCACCGGAGTTGCCGAGCCGCCGGCGGTGAGCACGCTGCTGGCAGGGCTGACGGAGCAGGTGGCCATGGTGCTGTCGCTGGTGGAGCAGGTGTAGGCCACGGTGCCGGAGAACGAGGTGCTGGAGGCTACCGTGAGCAGATCGGTGACTGTGGTGCCGGCCAGCAGGGTGGAGCTTCCGGAGGGATAGCTGAGTGTGGCCGGTGTGATGGTGAAGGTGTTGTTGTTGACCGTGATCGTGAGATCGGCCGAGGTGGCGGTGGCAAAGTCGGAGTCGCCGGCGTAGATGGCGCGGAGCGTGTAAGTGCCCGCGGTGGCGAAGGTGTAGGAAAGCGTGGCGACGCCGCTGGAGAGGGTGCCGGTGCCGATGGAGGTCAGCGTGGTTCCGGAGACCGTGTAGAAGGTGACGGTGCCGGTAGCGGCGGTTCCGGAGCTGGTGCTGGGGCTGAGGGTTGCGGTCAGCGTGGTCGCGGAGCCGACGACGGCGACGTCGGAGCTGGCGGTCAGGGCGAGCGTAGTGGTGGTGGTGGAGTTGTTGGCGGCGGTGAGGAAGTTGCCGACGTCGAGCGAGCCAAGACCTGTGGCCATGTCATAGCCGGTCTGGAGGAGGTAGCCCGCGAGGCCGCCGCTGAGGCTGGTGGCGCTGGGGGTGGAGTTGTTGCACATGCTCGGCGTGGTGGCCACGCAGGTGGAGACGGCCGAGGTGGCGATGGTGGCGTCGTGGAAGACGCTGGAGGAAGAGGAGCCGTTGAAGAGGCCGTAGAGCAGCGGGTTGAAGTTGCCCTGACGGGAGCCGGTCTTCTGGGCAAGGAGGGCGGCGATGCCCGCCATGGAGGGCGAAGAGGCCGAGGTGCCACCGTAGAGCGCCGCGAAGCTGCCGGTGGAGCACTTGTTGCTGATGTCGGCCTGGCAGATCAGATAGCCGTCGTAATCCGAGGCCGAGAAGGCGATGTCGGGGGTGTCACGCAGGCTATCGGCCGGAACGCCCGTGCCGGTTTGCCAGGTGGGTTTGGGAAGCAGGCCGGGGCCACCGCCTGTAGCCGAACCCTGATAAACGACCACGTTATTGCTGTTGGTATAGGTCGGTTCATTCCATGCGCCTTCCGGAATGTAGGAGAGAGCCGAAGCCTTGGTGGTGGAGTTGTTGGTGCTGCTCCAGTAGGTGCTGGGGCTGGAAGCGTCGGCGAACTCGGTGCCACCGACGCAGGTGACGTAGCCGCTCATGCAGAGAAGATTGGCAGCCTGAACCTGCGTGGCGGGAATGGTTTTGTAGTTACTGTTGCAGCCTGCGACTCCGTCATCTCCGGAGGAGTTGAAGATGCTGATTCCCTGTGCGGTGGCTGTTTTGTAATAGCTTTCGTAGGCCTGAGCGTCGGTGACGGCGGTGGTGTCTGTGTCGCAGCCGCCGAAGCTCATGTTCACGGCGTTGTCGTTGAGGGTGCTGATCTCATACTGCAGGGCGGTAAAGATGCTGCTGTCGGAGAGGTCGCCGATGACCAGAAGGTTGACGGTGCTTTTGGGCGCTGTGCCGATGATGCGCTGGACGTCGAGGAGAGCTTCTCCTTCGCTGCCGTTGGTCCCGCTGCTGACGCCGGGGTCGTTCTTGGGGGTGACCAGAATCTGGTTCACCGTGTTGGTGGGGAGTCCGAAGAGGGATTCGTAGGAGGAGATGTCCGAGGCGTAGATGCGGGAGTCAATGATGTTGCCGACCGAGGCGCCGGTGCCGTTGATGCCGCTGTTGATGCTGGCCGCGATGTCGTAAATGATGTTGAAGTCGCCTGGGGCCAACGCGTGGCTGTTGTCACTGAAGGTCGTGCTGGGCGAGATGGTGGTCGAGCTGGAGAGGGACGAGGCGCTGGAGGATTGTGCGCTCTGGTTGTATTGATAGGCCGTGGGCAGGGCGCGCACGTGCGCGTGCGAGACGCGGAGGTTCTGGCTGAGGCCGCTGACCGACTGGAGAATGCCGGTGAGTGCGGAGGGAATGCGCGGGGCCGAGGTGATCGAGTAGCGTGTGACGTTCTCGACCGAGAAGTTGTGTATGGGGGCGGAGAAGGCGCTCTCGACGGCGGCAGCGGTGCCGGAGAAGGTGATGAAGACGCCGCCGGCGGCGATGCTGTCGACGGTGAGCCCGCTGGACTGCAGCCAGTTGGTGACGACTGCAAGATCCGAGGCGGCGATGCCGTATTCCGCGGCGTTCTGCGCGGGGGTGAGCCACTGGTGGTAGCGCGCGGAGGCAGGGTTCTGCTGGTCCGTGAGCAGCTGCTCGAAGGCGGCCTCTACCTCAGGAGCGCGTTGCAGTACCAGGTGCATGTCGGTCATGCGGGTGCTGGCGTTGAGAGATCCGAGATCGGTGGACTCGGTGGCCCAGAGCGGTACGTGGTGCTCCAGCGTGGTGCGCTCCGTCAGGGCGGGAACGGTCTTGAAGCGAGCTGTGGCTTTGACCGTATCAGCGCTTTGGGCCAGGGCGAGGGGGGAGATCACTACACTGGCGAGGCCTAGCACCGCAGAGAGCGCGAGGCCAAAGGGTCGGCGGACGACTGCAAGAGAACGCATAGGGCGAATATGTCCTTTTTAACTGCTGTATGACTAGCTTGAGACTACGACAAATGCTTCGGTTGAAGAACCCAGGCAAGGGGGACCTTGCGGTCTGGTTCTCGTAGGGAGGCATGGGGCATCGCTATAGTAGACGGGGAAACGAGGTGTTCGATGTCACGAACTGAGTCAAGAATGGTCGCGCTGGGTACGGAAGCTCCCGCGTTCGAGCTGCTGGATGTGATCTCCGGCAAGGCGATGAGCCGGGATGATGTCTTTGCCCTGGTGGAGCGCGAGGGCGGCGAACGCGCACGGCACGGGTTGCTGGTGATGTTTCTCTGCGTGCATTGCCCGTATGTGAAGCACCTGGAGCAGGGCATTGCCACGCTGGCCAAGGACTACGAGGGCCGGATTGCGTTTTGCGCCATTCAGAGCAACGACATTGTGCAGTATCCGCAGGATGGACCGGAGGGGATGCGGGAGCAGGCGTCGCGATTGGGATGGGACTTCCCCTATCTGCTGGACGAGCAGCAGGAGGTTGCGCGCAGCTACGGCGCAGAGTGCACGCCGGATTTCTTCTTGTTCGATGGAGAGAAGAAGCTGGTGTATCGCGGGCAGATGGATGCGAGCCGCCCGCGTCGCTCCGATGGCTGGGGCAACGATATTGCGGTAAGTGGTGAGGACCTGCGGGCGGCGATGGAGGCCTTGTTGTCGGGCGCGGCGCCGCTGGAAGAACAGCGTGCCAGCATCGGATGCAATATCAAATGGGTAACCACGTAAAAAGCAAAAAGTTGTGGCGCAACTTTCGCAAACAACGGACGTTTGAGCCGGTGAGCCGCTGGGGAAAGTGAATCCCCGGCGGCAGGCGAAGGAGATGTGCGATGAAGAAGACTGCGATGAAGAAGACGTGGCTTACTGCGGTTTGCGGTCTGGCACTGACGTTAGGCGCGGCTGCGGCCGAGGCTCAGGTGGTTGTGCGGATTGGCCCCCCTCCTCCGCGTCCCGTGGAGCGGATTCCTCCTCCTCCGCGTCCGGGCTGGGTGTGGCATGAGGGCTATCACCGCTGGGATGGTGTGCGCTATGTGTGGGTTCCGGGCTACTACGTGGCTCCTCCGCGTCCGGGTGTGCGCTGGATCCCGGGACACTGGTCGCATCGCGGCGGCGGGTATGTGTGGATTGAAGGGCACTGGCGCTAGAGTTTTGTGCGGCGACGTGTAAACGTTTTGACCGGTGCCTCGGTCTAACTCAACAGCAAGGACGAACGGCGGCTTCGCTGGGCAGGGGACAATGCCCGGAAGCCGCCACTTTTTTCTGCGCGCAGGAAGCGTTGCCGCGCTTCGGTTAGGCTGGAAGCATGACGGCTCAAGAACGCGCAAAGAAGATCAAGGTGCTGCTGTTTGACGTGGACGGCGTACTAACGGATGGTTCCATCACGTTCATTCCGGATGGCAAGGGTAGCGGAACCGAGGTGAAGAGCTTTTCGGCGCATGACGGGCTGGGCATTTCGCTGGCGCGGCTGGGCGGGCTGAAGGTTGGCTTTGTGACCAAGCGCAACAGTCAGGTGGTGGCGTTGCGGGCCCGGGATCTGAAGATTGACCACCTGTACCAGGGACAGTCCAATAAACGCGAAGCCTTTGACAAGGTGCTGCTGGATGAAGGCTGCACGGCCGAAGAGGTCGCTTTTGTAGGCGATGACATTATCGATCTGCCGGCGCTGCGGGTTGCAGGGCTGGCGATTGCGACGGCGAATGCGCGTCCGCAGATCAAGGCGATGGCGCATTGGGTGACGACGCTGCCGGGAGGGCAGGGCGCGGGACGTGATGCGATCGATTTCATTCTGACGGCGAAGGGCGTTCTGGAGAGCACGATTGAGCGCTATCTGGATCCGCAGGACGCGGAGGCCAAACATGCCGATATCGGCGTGGGCAACATGTAGCCTGGAAGGCCCGCGTGGGCAAAGCGTCTGAAGCCGGGGCGACAAGAGCAACAGCGCGACGAATTCGGCAACAGCACAAAAGGGCGGCCCACTGCGGGGTCGCCCTTTTGTGCTGTTTGAGGCCGGTGCGGGGCTACTCGGTGACGGCTTCGAGCCAGGTGACGACCTCGCCGTTTTCGTCGGCTTCCTGCACGGCGAGATGGGTCATGGGATGGCCGGGTGCGGCGCCGTGCCAGTGCTTTTCGCCGGGAGCAAACCAGACGGTGTCGCCGGGGACGGCCTGCTGGGTGGGTTCTCCCCAGCGGGCGTAGGCGCAGATGCCGCTGAGGATGTGAATCATTTGACCGCGGGGATGGGTGTGCCAGACCGTGCGGGCGGCGGAGGCGAAGGAGACCTTGGCCGAGCGCAGGGTAGGGGAGTGAGCGGGACCGAGCAGAGGCTGAAGGTAGACCTCTCCGGTGAACCACTCCGCTGGCCCGCGGCTGGTGGCGCTGCCGAGTTCGCGAAACGTTTCCATGAGATGGATGGTAGCGCGGCGGGGTGTTGGCCGGAGGCGAAGAGGCGGCGAATCGCAGGCTACAATCGAAGCTATGCACGCAGAGCGCGATAGTTCGGCGTACAGCGCAGCGCTCCCTGAGACGCTGGCATGGGCGCATCCGGTAGTGCAGGAGTGGTTTGTGCGGCGCTTTGGCACGCCGACGGAGCCGCAGGTGGAAGGCTGGCCGGCGATTCTGCGGGGCGAGCCGGTGCTGATCTCTGCGCCGACGGGCTCGGGAAAGACGCTCTCGGCGTTTCTGGTCTGTATTGACAAGCTGCTGCGTGCGGCGCTGGACGGCTCGCTGATGCCGCATACGCATGTGGTGTATGTGTCGCCGCTGAAGGCGCTGTCCAACGATGTGCAGAAGAATCTGGACGGTCCTCTGCGGGAGATCCGGGAGCTGGCGCTTGAGCGCGGCTACCTTTGCCCGGAGATTCGCACGGGCGTGCGCACGGGCGATACGTTGCAGAAAGAGCGTGTGGCGATGCTCAAAGCAGCCGCCTCATATTCTGGTGACGACGCCGGAGAGCCTGTACATTCTGCTGACGGCGGGCAAGTCGCGGGAGAACCTGCGACGGGTTTCGACGGTGATCGTCGATGAGATTCATGCGATTGCGGATGACAAGCGCGGGGCGCATCTGGCGTTGAGCCTGGAGCGTCTGGATGCTCTGGTGCGGGGCGACAACCGGCTTTCTCCGGGGGCGATGCTGACGGGGCAGGCGCGGGGGCCGCAGAGGATCGGGCTGAGCGCGACGCAGAATCCGATTGCGCTGGTAGCGGAGTTTTTGACCGGCGCGGGCGAGGGCGTACGCGGCGACGGTGGTGCAGGTGGGGCAGCGCCGGGAGCTGGATCTGGCAATCGAGGTACCGGGTACGGAGCTGGGCTCGATTACCTCGGTGGCGATGCGGGAGGAGATGTTCGGCAAGCTGGCGGAGCTGGCGATGCAGCATCGCTCGACGCTGGTGTTTGTGAACACGCGCGCGCTGGTGGAGCGGTTGAGCTTTGAGCTGGCGGAGAGGCTGGGCCCGGATGCTGTGGCCGCGCACCACGGATCGTTGTCGCGTGCGATGCGGCTGGATGCAGAGCAACGGCTGAAGAACGGCGAGATTCGCATCCTGGTGGCGACGGCGTCGCTGGAGCTGGGCATCGATATTGGGCATGTGGATCTGGTGTGCCAGGTGGCGACGACGCGCAACGTTGCGGTAGCGATGCAGCGAGTGGGGCGAGCGGGGCATTGGCGCGGTGCGGTGCCGAAGGGACGCTTCTTCGCTTTGACGCGCGACGACCTGATGGAGCAGGCGGCGTTGCTGCGCAAGATGAAGGCCGGAGAGCTGGATCGTCTGGAAGTTCCGGATGCTCCGCGCGATGTTCTGATGCAGCAGCTGGTGGCTTTGTGCGGGGCGGAGAGCTGGGACGAAGATGCGTTGTTTGCTCTGGTGCGGCGAGCGTATCCGTACCGAGAGCTGAGGCGGGAGGCGTTCGACGAGTTGTTGGCGCTGCTGCATAACGGCATTGAGTGCTCGCGTGGCCGTTATGGCGCGTACCTGCTGCGGGACCGGGTGCAGAAACAGGTGCATGGGCGGCGGGGCTCGCGCATGATTGCCATCGCCAACGGGGGCGCGATTCCGGATACGAGCCTGTTCAGCGTGATGCTGCAGCCGGAGAATGTGCAGATTGCCACGCTCGATGAACACTTCGCGGTGGACTCTTCGCCGGGCGATGTGGTGCAGCTGGGCAATGCGAGCTGGAGGATTCAGCGCATCGATCCGGCGGGCAAGGTGCTGGTGGAGGATGCGCAGGGAGCGCCGCCGAGTATTCCGTTCTGGGAGGGTGAGGCGCCGCAGCGGACCTCTGTGCTGAGCGACGGGGTGAGCGAGCTGCGTGAGGAGCTTGACCGCCGGACGCGCCGGACAAAGCCGAGTGAGTGTGTGGCCTCGCACCCGGAGGTAGCGGAGTGCGTGGCGTGGCTGAAGCAGGAGTGCTTTGTGAACGACTCCGCAGCGCTGCAGATGATTGCGTACGTTGTGGGCGGACGCGCGGTGCTGGGAGCGGTGCCGACCAAGCGAAGGATCGTGGCGGAGCGGTTTTTCGATGAAGGCGGAGGCCAACAGCTGATTCTGCATGCGCCGTTTGGCGGACGGTTGAACAAGGCCTGGGGGCTGGCGCTGCGCAAGCGTTTCTGCCGGGGCTTCAACTTCGAGCTACAGGCCGCGGCCACCGATAACGGCATCAACATCTCGTTGGCCGAGCAGCATAGCTTTCCTCTGGCCGAGGTGTTTCAGTTTCTGAGCGTGCATACGGTGCGGAATCTGCTGGAGCAGGCAGCGATTCCTTCGCCGCTGTTCAAGAATCGCTGGCGCTGGGCGGCGGGACGCTCGTTGCAGCTGCTGCGGATGCAGAAGGGCAAGCGCGTGGCGCCGCAGATTCAGCGCACGCGCTCGGAGGATCTGCTGGCCAGTGTGTTTCCTCATGCGAGTGCGTGCCCGGAGACGATGACGGGCGATATCGAGATTCCGGATCATCCTCTGGTGAATGAGGTGATGCGCGACACGCTGAGCGAAGGCATGGACCTTGACGGCCTGGAAGAGCTGCTGCGCGCACTGGAGGCGGGTGAGATTGAGTGCGTGGCGGTGGATACGCCGGTGCCGTCTTTGTTTGCCCATGAGCTGGTGAACGCGATGCCGTATGCGTTTCTTGACCCGGAGGATGCGGCGGCACGGCGGACGCGTGCGGTTTCGCTGCGCCGGGCGCTGCCCGATAGCGTGGCCGAAGGTGCGGGCAGGCTGGACCGTGCGGCGATTGAAGCGGTGCGGGCGCAGCTGTGGCCGGATGTGCGCGATGAGCATGAGCTGCATGATCTGCTGCTGCAGGTGGTGATGCTGCCGGGGAGCTTTGTGCAGCAGGCCGGTGCTTCGTCGGACAGGAGAGTGCAGCACTGGCCGATTTACTTTGGCCGGCTGGTGCATGCGGGGCGCGCCTTTGAGGCGAAGATCGGCCAGGAGCGGGTGTGGATTGCCGCGGAGCGGATGGCGGAGGCGCGCCTGCTGTGGCCGGAGGCGGGTTTGCCGGATCTGACGCTGGAGAACGATCGTCCGGCTTCGACGATTACGGGGACGGAGGATCGTCCGGCGCAGACGCTGGGCGCGCGCGATACGGCGACGCTGGCGGCGGCGCAGGGGTGGCTGCAGTTGCTGGGACCGGTGACGGCGCAGGAGCTGGGCGCGAAGCTGCAGCTGGCGGCGTCGTCCTTGCAGCAGGCGTTTTTGGCAATGGAGCTGCAGGGGCTGGCGATGCGCGGTGTCTTTGAGCGTCCGCGGCCCGGTGAGGATGAACCGTATGCGATGGAGTGGTGCGAGCGCAGGATTCTGCAGCGCATTCACCGGCTGACGCTGAAGGGTTTGCGCGAGAGCGTGGAGCCGGTGACAGCGCAGATGTTTTCTCGCTGGCTGCTGGAGTGGCAGCATGTGGCGCCGGGAGCGCAGCTGGAGGGTGAAGAAGGCGTGCTGGCGGTGCTGGAGCAGATGGAAGGCTTTGAGGCTCCGGCGGTGGAGTGGGAGCGTTCGATTCTTCCGCGTCGCGTGAAGGACTATGAGCCGCGCTTTCTGGACAATCTGTGTCTGGCGGGCGTGGTGGGTTGGGGACGCTTGTCGCCGCATCCGGCGTGGACGGAGGGCGAAGGCGCGGCACCGCGCAGGGTTGTGCCGACGAGTGCGGCTCCCATTACGTTTTACCTGCGCGAGAGCGCGGAGTGGTTGCCGCAGGCGCTGGAGCAAAAGCGCGTGGACGAGGCGGTGCTGGGCGCGAGCCTGAGCGCGGAGGCGCAGCAGATGCGCCGGTTGTTGCGAGAGCGTGGAGCGTCGTTTACCGCGGAGCTGCAGCGGGAGAGCGGGCTTGCCAAGCAGGCGGTGCTGAGTGCGCTGTGGGAGCTGGCGACGGCGGGGGTGGCTTCGGCCGATGGCTTTGACCAGTTGCGCGCGATGATGGACCCGCGCCGGAAGTCAGTGGCCCTTGCGCAGACGCCGGTTGTGAGTGTGCGCAAGCGCGCTGCGGCGAGGACGACGACGGGACGCTGGTCTCTGCTGTATGACGCGGAGCCGGAGAGTGAGCCCGAGACCCGTCTGGAGCGGGCGAGCGAAGAGCAGAGAGCGAGGATGATTGCCCGGGCGCGGCGCGAGGAGGCGGCGCTGGAGGCGCAGGCGAGGGTGTTGCTGTGTCGTTATGGCGTGCTGTTTCGTGACCTGCTGGCGCGGGAGTCGAATGCGCCGAAGTGGAGGGATCTGGTGCCGGTGCTGCGGCGGTTGGAGGCTCGCGGCGAGGTGCGGGGTGGCCGCTTTGTGACCGGAGCGTTTGGTGAACAGTTTGCCGTGCCGGAGGTGGTAGAGGCGTTACGCGCGGCGCGGCGGCAGCATGGTGCGCGCGAGGGCGAAGAGGGCATTACGATTGCCGCGTGCGATGCGCTGAATCTGGTGGGGATTGTGGTTCCGGGAGAGCGTGAAGCCGCGGTGCCGGGGCGTGAGGTGGTGCTGGTGAACGGGTTGCCGCCGGAACGGGTGGCCGAGGCGGTCGCGGTGCTGAAGCCGAAGCGGCGTTCGCGCACGATGGCCGAGGTGGTCCGTGCGGATGTGGCCCGGGTTGTGCGCGCGGAAGCACAGGCGCAGCCGAGGTTGTTTGGATGAGTGAAGCGAAGAAGCCAGATGAGCACGCAGCGGTGCCGGAGTCGCGAGCAGCGTTTGACGCCTTCGAGCTGCTGGAGGGCGATCTGTACTGGGAGAACGGGCTGGTGGTGTTTACCGAGCAGTACCACCTGCGGCGCGGCTTTTGCTGCAACTCCGACTGCAGGCATTGCCCGTACCGGTAGCCCGGGCGGTGGGTGCGCCTAGAGAAGGCCGAGTGCATGGCGCAAGGGATCTGATCAAAGCGTGGATGGCGGCGATGGGGAAATGCCACGCTCCGCAGAGTGGCGTGCTGCCGTAGGAGAGCGTAGCCGTCACTGTACGCTCTTTTCACGCAGGATCATGCCCTTCATCCCGCGTGAAAAGAGCCTATGCAAGGGGAACCACGATGGTGGCAATGTGTGCTTTTGCTCTAAGGCTCATTGGAAGTTTTCACAAGGGTTGCCGTAGCGTGCGAGGAGAGTGCGAATCGTACAGATTTCGATGAATCCAGTTGAACGGATACGGTTCTCGTGTCGGTATTGGTGTTGTAGAGAACGATCGCGATCGATCCCTCTGGATTCCGAAAAGCCTGTGCCCAGATACCATCGCCGTCCGACGTCTTGAGGCGGCGCGCACCCATGTGGACGAACTTGGAAAAATGGCCAAGCTCGTAATAGTTGAGAGTCATTTCATAGTGGCCAGAGGCCGGGTCTATCGTTACCAATCCCGTACACCTCTCGCACCCTACGCCCATTTTGGGGCCACCAGACGGATCCAATGCAAGGTTCCAAAGAACCATGCCGGAGGCGCCGTTCTTGAGTGCCACTAATGTCTTTTCGGTGGTATCACCCGCGATGTAACCGCCAGGGCCGGTAGAGCATTCGGTGACATACATCGGACGATCAGGAAGAATCGTCCTCAGCTCAGCAAGCCCCGCAGCGAAAGTATCGATATCTTGATAACAATGCCAAGCCGTTGCACCCACTAATGGAAGCACTCTGGGATCATGAAATAGCGCCTTCGCATAGGCCGGATCTGCACTACTGGTATCCGCTGCGAGGATCACGGGATTTAGGTTCGCCTTGTGAAGAGCCGGAGCAAGATTCTCTACGAGAAATCGCGCCTCATCCTCAGGCGCAAGGTACATAGCTGAATAAGTGGCAGGGTCCTGATTCGGTTCGTTCTGAGCTGAAATGCCCCATATGTGCACGCTCTTTTTCTCATACGCCAGAAGAAACTTCACGAAATAATTTGCCAACGCCCCATACTGATTTTCAAGGAGCGTAGCGCGCTTGCCAGAGCCAAGCATGGATTGGTTGGTCTTCATCCATGCGGGTGGGCTCCATGGGTTAGCAAATAATCGCATCTCCGGATTCATCTTCTGAGCTTCGCGTAATACGGGAAGAATATAAGCATTGTCATGACGTATAGAGAACTCAGGTAAAGCCTGGTCCTGAACGGTGTCTGCATAGGAGTATGTACTGGTCCGAGTAAAGTCAGACGATCCCATGGGAACCCGCATGAGAGAAAGATGTATCCCTTCTCTACGGTCAAATAAGCTCTTCATCAGAACGACGCGACGTTGCTGTGGCAATGCATGAAGCAGCCATGCGGAAGTATCCGTAAACGCAGCTCCAAAACCTTCTATCGTCTGCAACTCCTGCGACGTGTTTACCTGTACAAGAGACGCGCCTTCACCCTCTACTTGAAAGTTTTGTTCCTCTGCCAGGTGCTTGGTGAGATCCGGAGTCGTGACCCAAAGTCGAAAGTCAGGCGGTTCGGGGGAGTTTGCA
Organism: Acidobacteriaceae bacterium; assembly: GCA_028283625.1. Taxonomy (GTDB): domain Bacteria; phylum Acidobacteriota; class Terriglobia; order Terriglobales; family Acidobacteriaceae; genus Granulicella. The sequence goes on from JAPWKG010000008.1 coordinate 144,938, forward strand.
GCATGCGGTCCGGAAAGCCGGTATCCGGCAGCGGAAAGTCCAGTAGCAAGACCCAGCAGAGTGATTGCTCGCGCGCAGGTGGACGCGATTCGGCCCATAGACGATTGCAACTGGGATATTCCCATGAATCTCCTGTGTATCTGTTCGACTTATCTTCGTGTGAAGGGAAGCCCGTAAGTTTTTTCTATCCGCAAAATATTTGCATACCGATCCCATCAGTGCCAAGTTTCCAAAACCTCGGCTACAAAGTTTGAGGCCTTGCTGGGGAGTTTTATAGCGACTCTCCTGATTGGCATGAAAATGCCCTCTATGGGACTTACGCTCATCGTCAAAAAAACGAATAGCGATGCTGGGCAGAACGAAGAAATGTCCGAAGCACAAAATGTTCCTTCGCATGGTCTGTTTGGATGAGTGAAGCGAAGAAGCCAGATGAGCACGCAGCGGTGCCGGAGTCGCGAGCAGCGTTTGACGCCTTCGAGCTGCTGGAGGGCGATCTGTACTGGGAGAACGGACTGGTGGTGTTTACCGAGCAGTACCACCTGCGGCGCGGCTTTTGCTGCAACTCCGACTGCCGGCATTGCCCGTACCGGTAGCGCGGGCGGTGGGTGCGCCTTCAGGGAGACAACGGGTAGGGACGCTGGAGGTCTCTGAGCGGAACAGGGAGCTGTGCATTCCGCTCAGAGCACCTGAGTTCGTGGTGCGTCTGGTTGCCGTTGGCCGGGCTATGGTTTGGACGCTTCAGCCGGCGGTTTGGAAGCTTCTGCAGGCGCAGCCGCCGTGGCGGCTGGGGTGATGCGGATGGCCATGCGGGGGAAGCTAAAGCTGCCGCCTGCGTCGTCGATGAGGTTGACCTGGCAGATGTAGGTGCCGGGTTTGAGCTGCGTGGCGGGGACATCGAACTGGAAGGCGACGGCGTTGCGGTCGCCGATGTTGACGCGGTCGGCGGTGACGACGGGGGTTTCATAGACCTTGGCCCCGTTGGACAGGAACTCGATGCTGGTGAGCACGTGGGCGGCGTCGCCTTCGCGGCGGCGGAGGCCGGGTGAGGGAGCGAGCGCGGCGGCGTTCTTGGGATGGGCCGGGTCGTAGAGCTCGTAGAGGAAGTACAGGTGTTGGTCCTGCCGGACGATGTGGGCGACGTTGGGTACCCACTCGACGCCGTCACGCACGAGCAGCGAGGGGTTGTTGCGATCGCTGTTCGGGGTGCGCTGTGTGCTGAGCACGACGGAAGAGAGCTTGACGGGGAGCTTCTTGAGATCCGGTACGTTGAGGTCGGTTTCAAAGGAACCCATGTTGCCGGTCTGGTTCTCACGGACGACGAACTTGACGTGATAGTGGCCGGGCGAGAGGACGAAGCCGGTGGAGTACTGGAGGTTACGGTGCGCGGCCTGCTGGGATTGGTTGACGGCGAGCTTGAGGGTATCGCGGACGTTGCCGAAGTCGACGCCCTTGGCGGAGCCTTCGCTGGCGGTGACCTGTCCCATGATGTCGAGGGTGGCTTTGTCGGTGTCGCGGGACTGGGTGAAGGGGATGGCTGAGCCGGGGACGATGAGCGAAACCGGGATGTAGTAGCGGTTGTCGGCGGTGCGGAAGTAGAGCGCCTGCAGGTACAGCGGGACGTCGGTGGCGGGCAGGTCGGAGCGCATCTGCTCTTTGAGCGCGAGCTCGCGGTCCTCGGTGCGTTGGTGCTGGAAGTCGGAGGGAGCGTAGTAGCCGGGACGGTACTCGATCCTGAGATCTTTGCGGTTGACGGAGATGGAGAGGTGGCGGAAGGAGCCGTCTTTGCGCTGGTTGGTGGAGCGGAAGCCGAGGATGTAGTAGGCCTCGGTGTCGTGCTGGACCTGCTGGAAGGCGGGGGAGAAGTCGTTGGAGTCGAAGAAGGGCTTGCCGCCGGTGTCGATGGAGAGCGTGGAGAGGGTCTCCTGCGACTCGGCTTCGGAGTTGAGCTGCGATTGCATGGACGAGCCGGTGTAGGCGGCGGTTCCGCGCAGCGATCCGCTGCTGGCGGCTCCTACGGGAGGCAGCGCGCTGAGGCCGCGGGAGTCTACTGCGTAAATGGCGAGGTTGGCGCGGGCCGCGGCGTTGGTGGCTGCGCGGAGGCTGGCCTGATTTTCGATGCCGTTGCGGGAGAGTCCGCCGGAGAAGTAGAGCATGGACTTGCGTTGATCGACGCGCTCAAGGCTTTTGGCGATGGTGCGAATGGCGAGCAGCTCGCGGTCGGTGTTGAGGGAGTTGAACTCGGAGTCGTCTGCGGTGAAGGAGCTTGCGTCGTCTGCGGTGCCGTCGGAGGAGCCGTCGCCGCCGGGGGTGAAGCCTGAGCTGTCGTCGCCGTTGTAGCGGGCAAGAACGCGGAGGATGGCGGCTTTGTTGTTGGTGAAGTCCAGATCCATGGAGAGGGAGGTGGAGAGGGAGACCATGGCGACGAGGTCGGCGGGCTGCATCTGCTGGTTGACGTAGTGGGTGGCGGCGTCGACGGCGCGGTCGATGTCGTCGTCCTGCATGGAACTCATGTCAAAGAAGAGGACGATGAGGCGATGGTCTTTGAGCTGCTGGGGCGAGGCGGCGAAGTCGTTGTTGAGGATGTCCTGGACGGAGCGGCCGGAGGCGGTGCCTTTCTCGTTGAGCTGGGCGGCCTGGTCGACGTTCTGGTAGTCGAAGCTGCTGATGTGCTGCGGCTTCTTGTCTTCGGTGATGGTGAAGTCGGAGGCGTGGAGGCCTTTGACGACCTCGCCGGTTTTTTTGTCGCGCACGACGACGTTGGTCAGCACCATGTTGGTGGAGACCTTGAGGGTGTAGCCGGCAGTGGCCTGGGGCGCGGAGGGGGGCGCATCGGGCTGCTGGGCGGGCGCGGAGAGGCAGAGCAGGCCGGAGAGCGCTGCGGCGGTGAGTCGGGAGTAGAAACGATGCGTCATGGGCTCTTCTCGCGCTAGAAGCGGTAACGGGCTGTGAAGACGATCTTGCGCATGGTGGCGGCGCCGGTGACCTGTCCGAAGGTGGCCGAGTTCACGGTGGTGTTGATTCCGCTGTACTGGACGGTGTTGAAGACGTTGGAGGCGGTCATGCGGGCTTCGAAGGTGCGGGTGTCGCCCATTTTGACGATGCGCGAGAGGGAGGCGTTGGCGACGAGCTGGCCGGGGCCTTCGATGGAGTAACGCGAGGCCGAGCCATAGTGTGCCGGGGTGCAGGAGGTGAGGCTTCCGGTGACGGTGCCGGGGCAGGCAAAGGCTGCGGTGTTGAAGAACTCGTTGATGCTTCCGGAGCCGTTGATGGCCTCAGCGAAGTTGCGGTCGGCGCGCAGGGTGTAGGCACCGCCGCCGGCGATCTGCGAGGCGTTGGCGGTGAAGCTGGGCGTGTAGTACGAACCGCTGGTGGCGGTGAGCGAGCCGGAGAAGACGATGCCGTCAAGCGCGGCGGAGAGCAGGCCACCTTTGTTCAGGAAAGCGCGGTTGGGGCCGAAGGGCGGCTCCCAGACCCAGCCGGCGGTGAGGCTGTGGCGGACGTCGAAGCTGGAGTTGGAGCGCTCGGCGTGGAGGTCGCCGTCGTCCTGAATGGAGGAGGTGGAGGAGGCGCCGCCGAAGGTGGAGGCGTTGTCGATGGAGTGGGCGTACTGGTAGGTAGCGTTGAGGCCGATGCCGTGGTCGAGCCGCTTGCGGAGATTGACGGTAAGGGCGTTGAAGGTGGATTCGCCGAGTGAGTCTTCGTAGGTGAAGGCGACGGCGTTGGTGGTGGTGACGGTGTTGAAGTGCTGGTTAGGCGCGCGGACGACGTCGAGGTTGTTGCCGTGCGAGCCGTTGTAGCCGAGGTCAAGAAGGATGCCGAGCGGAAGGGTGCGCTGAAGGTCGAAGTTGTAGACCTGTACCATGCCGAGCCGGTAGTTCGGGTTTACGCCGAAGCTGTTCTGGTAGAGCTTGTTCGAGCAGCCGAAGCCGTCGGCCAGGGTGAGGTTGGCGTTGGAGCATCCGGTGGCGTTGGAGGCGGTGGCAAGCACGTTGTTCTGCACGGTGGCGTACGGGGGCTGGTAGCTGAGCAGCTTGGCGAAGGTGGCAAACTGCGAGGTGTTGAAGTTGATGCCGTAGCCGGTGCGGAGCACGGTGTCCTTCATCCAGCCGGGCTTCCAGGCGAGGCCGAAGCGCGGCGAAACCATGGTGCGGTCCGGATGGATGAGGGTGCTGTTGGGTCCGGCGGCGCAGTTGAGCGTGCCGTTGGCGGTGGTCACCGAGAAGGCGTCCGGAGCAACGCAGCCGATGCTGGTGGTGTAGGTGGAGACGCCGGTAAGGTTCACGAGCCGGTTGTTCTTTTCGCTGAAGGGCGCGAAGTACTCGTAGCGCACACCGTAGTTGAGGGTGAGGTTGCCGGTTACTCGGAAGTCGTCCTGCGCGTAGAGGTCGTAGATGTTTTCGCGCAGGTAGATTTTTGCGAGCCCGGCCTGGATCTTGGACTGTTGCGGGAGCCCGAGCAGGAAGTCGGCAAAGGAGTTGCCGGAGTTGCTGGAGCAGTCGGTGGTGGTGCCCGCGGTGCAGGCCTGATCGGCGGGGCTCTGGGTGTTGTAGCCGGTGAAGACGAGGGAGCCGAGGGGGTTGGAGCCGCCGAGAGAGTCCTGGTGCTGGCGACGGTAGTCGAAGCCGAAGCGGAAGCTGTGGTGCCGGGGGCGCCAGTTGACGTTGTCGGAGAAGGAGATGGTCTGCCCGATGGTCTCGCTGGGAGCGGTGTTGCTGAGCGAGGTGAACTGGTTGAGGGTGATGGAGGGCAGGCCGTTGTAGAAGCCGGGGCGGAAGCCGATGGCGCCGTCGCTGGGGGTAGCGATGCCGGCGGCCGAGGCGGGGTCGGAGGCTGAGTCGGTGAAGTAGTTGCGGGTCTGCGCGTGGGAGCGGTTCCAGTTCACGTTGGCCGATTCGTTGATGCGCCCGCGGGAGATGTTGTAGCCGAGCCCGACATTGTAGCCGTCGGAGACGGTGGCGCCGCCGAGCAGCAGAAAGATGTTGCGCTGGTCGGAGGCGGAGTGAGAGTAGGAGCCGTTGGCGTTGATGTTCTGGCGCAGGGATGCGGGCGCGTTGCCGTGCTGGTGCATCATGGCCCAGGGATCACCGGCGTCCTGGCCGATGTTGCGGACGTAGCGCGCGGAGGCGTTGGCGGAGTTCTGCCCGGCGGTGGTGACGGTCTGATAGTTGTAGCGGTTGGTGCCGGTGCCGTCGCAGTTGACGTTGCAGGTGGGGTAGAAGTGGTTGAGCAGATAGAGCGCCTGCGAGGAGAGGCGCGTGGGGTTGATGGCGTTGGCGCCGTTGTAGTCGAACGGCTGGCCGGTGAGGGGATCGTAGATGGTCTGGTCGCCGGTGAAGTTTCCGGCGCGCTCCGCGGCGGTGGGCACGGTGCCGGTGAGGATCTGCGGCGTGGTGTCGCGCTGGCCGGAGAAGTTGCCGAAGACGAATTGCCGGGTGGAGGGCTTGGTGAGGCCGGGCAGGTAGGGCGAGGTCATGAAGGACGCGCCGAAGCTATTTTTGGTGTAGCCGGGGTTGGTGACCGGGGTGAGGGTGGGGGACCACGGCGCCGAGTCCAGTGCGGCCCACTCGCCGGTGTAGTACAGCGAGCCGTGCGGTTGGGCAGGATTGAAGTTGCGGAATCCGCCGGAGCCTCGTCCGCCGAAGCCACCGCGACCGCCACCGAAGCCACCGGGTCCACCGCCCGGTCCGCCGAAGCCTCCGGGGCCACCCGGACCGCCGCCGATCATGATCATGGGGCCGAGGGTGCCGGCGACGGCAAGGCTATCCGGGCTGCGGCCTTCGGCGCGCGCGCGGTCGAGCGATTGTTGGACGCGGTCGTGGATCTCGTCTTCGCTGAAGTTGGAGAGGCCGTTCATTTGCCCGGACTGGCCGGAGACGGCGATGGAGTCAGACGCTGCGCCTGTGGTGCTGTCGAGGCCGGAGAGGGTGGGGAGGCTGACGCCGGAGTTGCCGATGGCCGCGCTGGAGGCGATGGTGTTGGCGGCATCGCTGCCGCCGGAGAGAGACAGCCCCTGGAGGCCGCGGCTCAGGGCGGTGGTGCCGGAGGTGGCGGCCTGCTGCTGGGCTTCCGCCTCTGCGGCGCGGCTGGCGAGCTCGAGCCCGAAGTCGTGGGTGGCGCTCTGGTCGCCGTTGAGCACAACCTCGACGGTATTCAGGGCAAAGCCGGTGAGCTCGGCTTTGAGGACGTAGCGGCCGTTTTTGGGGATGCTGAGGGCGTAGTGCCCTTCGATGTCGGTAGCCGCGGTGTACCGGCGACCGGTAAGGGTGTTGGTCGCGGTCACGGCGACGCCGGGCAGGGGTGTGGCTCCGGCTTTGCCCGGAGTGCCGGCGACGATGGTGCCGCGGATGTTGCCTCCGCCCACGGGTGCAGGGGAGACGCTGGCCGCGCTTTGCGCCGGTGTGCCGGAGGGCGGTGGTGCGGTCTGGGCGTTGAGCGCAAGCGTGCTCAGAGTCGTCAGGGCGAGTCCCAGGGCCGTCGCTGTGGAGCGAACGGCCCGGGCCGGGGCGCGGAACGGGACAGAGGTCATGCTTATTTGGAGTCCGTGGCAGGAGGCTGCTGGTTCGGGGGCAGCGGGTGCGGAGGCGCTACGACAAGCTCAGAGGGAACGAAGACGCCGTTCTTGAGCGAGCCCTTGCCGTTGACGTTGTCGCCGGGCTTGATGTCGGCGAGGGTGATGCTTTCGCTGGAGGGCTCGGGCTGCGCGGAGGCGCTTGACGGTGAGCCGCTGTTGAACTGGTGCATGTGGGCGCGGCGGAAGCTGGTGGTTTCGTCAAAGCCGATGGTCTGCGAGACGCCGTCGGGACGCTTGACGGTGAGGCTGGCGTTGTCGAGGTCCACGGCGGTGACGTGGCCGGTGATGTAGGTCTTGCCGAGGTTTTCGCGCAGGGTCTTGAGGGTGGCGGCGTCGGTGACGACGAGGACGCGGGCGCTGAGGGCGTGGGTGGAGTCGTCGAGCTGGCCCAGGGCCAGGACGCCGTCGCCGGATTGGATGTCGGTGAAGGCGAGTGTCTGCAGGTTGCCCATGGAGTGGTGGTCCTGCTCTGCGCCGCTGCCGCCGGGGCGAGGGCCGCTGGGGCCCATGCCCATGCCGCGGACGATGCGGGTGTCGGCGGTGGTGAGCACGAGCGAGGTGGTGCCGTCCTGTGCCTTGAGGCTGAGGGTCTTGCCGTCGATTGCGGTGACTTCCCCTTCGGCGCGCTGCATGTGGGGGAAGTTGGTGCGGCTGGGGCGGTCGGCGGGAGACTGGTCCTGCTGCGGTGTGGGGCGGGCGTGAGCGGGCACGGTGACGACGAGGGGGGCGAGGAAAAGCGCGCTGGCCAGAAGGGCCGGGGTAGCCGTGCGTGTATGCCGGGTGTGCTGCATGGTGCCTCCAACGGAAGTTGCGGTCGGGATACGGATCTCTTCCTGTAGAGACGTGGATGACGCGCTGAAGACGCGTTCCGGAAGAAGGAATTTTGTGAATTGCACAGAACGGCACTAGGCTCTGTTAACCGGACATGGTGTTGCGGTTGTCGAAGACGCCAGAGAGCGCGGAAGGAGAAACGAGAGATGCTGGTAGAGACCGGAAGTGCGATGACGGTGCTGGCGCGGTTTCGACAGGTGCGTGCGGAGACGATGGTGTTTGCCGGGCGTCTGACGCCGGAGGACATGATGGTGCAGTCCTGCGCGGAGGCCTCGCCGGTGAAGTGGCATCTGGCCCATACCTCGTGGTTCTTTGAGACGTTTGTGCTGGCGGAGTTTCTGGCCGGCTATCAGGCGTTTCATCCGGAGTTCCATTGGCTGTTCAACAGCTACTACAAGGCGCTGGGGGAGATGCCGGAGAAGAAGCTGCGGGCGAGCTTCTCGCGCCCGGCGCTGGAGGAGATTCTGGCCTACCGGCGGCATGTGGATGCGGGCATTGTGCGGCTGCTGGAAAACGGCGCGGAGAACGAAGCGGTGCGGCGCGTGGTGCTGGGGCTGGAGCATGAGTACCAGCATCTGGAGCTGGCGGCCACTGACATCAAGCACGCGTTCTTTACCAATCCGCTGCATCCGGCCTATCTGCACGGAGCGCCGGGGGAGCCAGCGTCTGCGCCGGAGCCGGTGTGGGTGCGCTTTGCTCCGGAGGCGCCGGGGCTGATCGCCTGCGGGGTGACGCCGGAGGCTGCGGCGGTGGAGAGCTTTGCGTTCGACAATGAGACGCCGCGGCATCAGCGCTTTCAACTGCCGTATGAGCTGGCCTCGCGGCTGGTGAGCTGCGCGGAGTACCTGGCGTTTCTGGAAGACGATGGCTACGCCCGGCCGGAGCTCTGGCTGAGCGAGGGCTGGGACAGGATGCGCGAAGAGGGCTGGCAGGCGCCGCTCTACTGGCAGCGGGATGCGGCGAGCGCGGCAGGGTGGCGGGTGTTTACGCTGCGCGGCTGGCAGAGCCTGGAGTCGCTGCTGGCGACGCCGGTGTGCCATCTGAGCTTTTTTGAGGCCGAGGCGTATGCGCGCTGGGCGGGTTGTCGGCTGCCGACCGAGTTTGAGTGGGAGTATGCGGTGGCGGCGAGCGCGGTGGAGGGCAATCTGCTGGAGAGCGGGAGGCTGCATCCTGCGGTGGCGGCTGCTGCAGAGCCGGGCCGGGTGGCGCAGCTTTGGGGCGATGTGTGGGAGTGGACGCAGTCGCCGTATACGGGCTATCCGGGGTACAGGACGCTGCCGGGCGCGTTGGGCGAGTACAACGGCAAGTTTATGAGCTCGCAGATGGTGCTGCGCGGCGGCTCGTGCGTGACGCCGCGAGCGAGCGTGCGGGAGACGTACAGAAACTTTTTTGCGCCGGGAACGCGCTGGCAGTTCAGCGGCTTACGCCTGGCGCGCGATGTGGCCGAGGGGTAGGACGGAGGCAGGGCGCCGAGGGGGAAAGGGTGGGGTTACTCGAAAGAGGGGCGCAACCTGTGCGGCTGGCTGGCATCCTACCGAGGAGCCCGGAGATGTGGGCCAGCTTATGAGAGTCGGGCTCCAGCGGTGAGCCGCCCGAAGAGACGAGGCGTTGCGTGGCGGGAGTGTGGGCAGGAGAGAACGTTGGTGCTGCGTGTTCGCCGTCCCCGGCGGGACCGGAGCTGCGGCAGGCGGTTCTGGCCGAGGCGTTGACCGGGCTGCGGGCCGAGCCCAAGACGCTGGAACCGTGGCTGTTTTACGACGCCGAGGGCTCGCGTCTGTTTGAACGCATTACGGCGTTGCCGGAGTACTACCTGACGCGCACCGAGCGGGCGCTGTTTGAACGACTGGCGCCGGAGCTGGCCAGCCGCGTGGGACGCGCGACGCTGGTGGAGCTGGGAGCCGGAACGGCGGCCAAGACCGGCGTGCTGTTGCGGGAGTTTGCGCGCCGTCAGCGCGGGGTGCTGTATCAGCCGGTGGATGTAAGCGCGTCTGCGCTGGAAGAAGCTGCCGAGGCGCTGACACGCGAGATTGCGTGGCTGCAGGTGCAGCCGCAGGTGTCCAACTATGTGACCGAGCCGTATGAGGTGGAGCGCCCTGCGGGAATGCAGGTGTTGGCGCTGTATATCGGCTCGTCGATCGGAAACTTTTCCCCGGAGCTTCAGGTGGGGATTCTGCGCAACCTGCGGCGGCAGCTGCGTGCAGGGGAGAAGTTGCTGCTGGGGCTGGATATGGCTCCGGATGCGAGGAAGACGGTGGCGCAGCTGGTGGCGGCTTATGACGATGCGGCCGGTGTGACGGCGGAGTTCAACCGGAATGTGCTGGTGCGCCTGAATCGCGAGCTGGGCGCGGAGTTTGCGGTGGAGCGGTTCCGGCATGTGGCGCGGTGGAACGCCGCGGCCTCGCGCATGGAGATGCATCTGGAGAGCGCGGTGCCGCAGACGGTGACGATCGCGGGCGAGTGCTTTTCCTTCGCGGCCGGAGAAACGATTCATACCGAGAACAGCTACAAGTTCACGCAGGCACAGGTGGACGAGCTGCTGCTGGCCGCAGGCTTTGCGCTTGAAGAGCGTTGGGCCGATGAGGCACACGCCTACAGTGTGGTGCTGGCGCAGGCGGTCTAACCCCTGCGGTGTAGGCGGGCCCGGCTGGTTTGGCACGGTAGGCTGGAAGCATGTGTGGGCGTTATGTGCGGCGGGCGGACAAGCAGGCGATGGTGGAGTTCTTTGGGCTGCAGAGCGTGCCGGGCTTTCCGGTGGCGCCGGAGTTCAACATTGCTCCGACAACGCACCAGGTGGTGGTGCGGCAGAGCCGGGAGACGGGTGGCCGCGAGGCGGTGCTGATGCGCTGGGGGCTGGTGCCGTTTCAGGCGCGGTCAATTGAAGAGTTCAAGGGCATTTCCACGATCAATGCGCGGGCCGAGAGCCTGGGCGGAGGCATGTGGAAGCGGCTCTTTGAGCGCCAGCGCTGCCTGGTGCCGGCAGAGGCCTTTTACGAGTGGGAGACGCTGCGGGTGGCCGCGCAGGGCCGCGCGCGCAAAGATCGCGTGGTGAAGAAGCCGTGGGCGTTCGGCATGAAGCAGGAGCCTCTGTTCGCCTTTGCCGGGCTGTGGGATGCGTGGAAGGACCCGCTGAGCGGAGAGTGGCTGCAGAGCTTTGCGATTGTGACGACGGAGGCCAACGAGCTGCTGGCGCGGATTCATACGCGGATGCCCGTGATTCTGGAGCCGGAGCAGTATGAGCGGTGGCTGGACAGGGGCGCGGGAGCGGAGCTGCCGAAGGATCTGTTGCAGTCGTTTGCCGCGGAGCGGATGCAGGCGTGGGCGGCGAACCCGAAGGTGAACAACGCACGCAACCAGGGCGAGGAGCTGCTGGTGGGCGAAGAGCGGCTCGACCCGGAAGAAGACGCTGAGGCGCCGTGGAGCGATGCGGGCGCCCCGGGAGAGAGCGGCTTGTTGTTCTAGCTGGGAGCCTGTGGTGAGGGGCTTAGAGCGCGCGTTTGTAGTCGCCGCTTTTGCCGCCGCGCTTTTCCAGCAGCACAACCTCGCGGATGCGGATGCCTTTGTCGAGGGCTTTGGTCATGTCGTAGACGGTGAGGGCGGCGACCGAGGCTGCGGTCATGGCCTCCATCTCCACGCCGGTTCCGGCGACGGTAGCGGCGGTGGCGCGGATGCTGACGCCGCCGGTGGTGAGGGTGCAGGCGACATCGACGAAGGAAAGCGCGAGCGGGTGGCACATGGGGATGAGCTCACTGGTGCGCTTGGCGGCCTGGATGCCGGCAAAACGGGCGACCTCAAGGGGGTTGCCCTTGGGGTTCTGCGGCAGGGCGGCGAGCACGGTGTCGTTGAGCTCGACGAAGGCCGCGGCGATGGCTTCCCGCCTGGTGGCGGCTTTGGCGGAGACGTCGACCATGTGGGCTTCGCCTGCGGCGTCGTAGTGGGAGAGTTGCTGGCTCATGCGAGTGCCTTTTTCTGTGCGCGACGGCGACGGTAGTCGACGCTGGAGGTAAGGATCATGACGGGGCAGAGGACGAAGAGAGCGACCTTGTGGTTGGACGAGAGCTGCCAGTGCGCCTTGAAGGCGCGGTAGAACTCAAGGCAGAGCGCCCCGATCCAGAGCAGCAGCATGGCCAGAGCGTATCCCGATGATTTTCTGAAGGACAGCATAGAGCCATGGTATCGCTTAGCGCAGCAGGATTTGCGCAGTTTGGCCGGGAGCCAGGCCGCCGGGTTCTACCACCGCGAAGCAGTTGGAACGGGCGTTGGCGGCGAGGTCTCCTGAGCCCTGCCAGGCGACGGGGCGCACGGTGGTGTCTTCAAGGTATGCGGGAAGGAAGCGCGTGAGGGCTGGGCGGCCCTGAAAGGCCTCCGACACGGTGGCCAGGACGAAGCGCGGAGCGAGCGGCGGGCGCTGGCCGCTGAGCGCGCGCAGCAGAGGAGCGACGAAGAGGTGGAAGCAGACCTCGGTGGACACAGGGTTGCCGGGAAGCCCGAAGAAGTAGGTGCCGGTGGGAAAGCGCCCGAAGACGATGGGCTTGCCGGGCTGGATGCGGGCGCCGGTGAAAAAGAACTCAGCACCGGCCTCGGCGAGAGCCTGCTCGACGAGATCGTACTTGCCCATGGAGACGCCGCCGGTAAAGAGCACGAGGTCGGAGCCGCGGGCTTCGTCGAGCCGGGCGCGGAGGTCTTCGAGGGTGTCGCGCGCGATGGGCAGGGGCCGAGGGTCTCCGCCGGCGGCGAGAGTGAGGGCGGTGAGGCCGTGGGTGTTGGAGTTGTAGATCTGCCAGGGCTCGGGGTTGCGGGGCGATCCGGCCTCGAGCAGCTCGTCGCCTGTCGCGATGAGCGCGACGGTGGGCTGGCGGTAGACGGCGAGTGCGGAGCGTCCGCAGTTGGCGGCGAGTGCGAGCGCGGCAGCGTCGAGCCGGTGGCCGGGGGAAAGCAGCTCGTCGGCGGCGAGTGCTTCGGCTCCGCGTGGGACGACGTTATCGCCGGGCTGGAGGGTGCGGCCGGGCTCGACGTGCACGGTGGCGCCTTCGAGGCGGGTGTGCTCGATCATGACGACGGCGTCTGCGCCTGCGGGAAGCGGGGCGCCGGTCATGATCTCGAGGCATTGGCCGGGCTGGAGCGGCTCGCCGCTCCAGTGCTCGCCGGCGCGGAGCAGCCCGAGGAGGTGAAGAGGCTGGTGCAGCTCGGCGGCGCGCAGAGCGTAGCCGTCCCGGGTGGAGCGGTCAAAGGGCGGCTGGTCGCGCGGCGTGCGGATGGGGGCGGCGAGGACGCGGCCGAGCGAGGTGGCCAGAGAGAGGGGGTCGTGGGCCGAGGCCGGTGGGGTGATGCGGGCGGCGTGCTGCAGCACGACGGCGAGCGCGTCGGGGAAGTCCAGAACCTGGTTCGGCACAGCAGAGTCTCTCCTTGGGCGTTTGCGGAATGGGGATGCGCAAAGCCCCGGCGGTTGCCGGGGCTTTGCGGGGAAGCCTGAAGACAGCTTACTTCTTGCTGCCAGCCTTGTAGTGGGTCTGGATCTTCTCGCCGAGGGTGCCGAGAACTTCCTTGACGGCAGGAGCCTGGGGGCCGTCAGGAGCCAGCTCCAGGTACTTCTGGTAGGCATCGACGCAGCCCGGAGGCGCGATGATCTTCTGGGTCTTGGGATCGAGCGTTGCCTTCTGGAGCAGCACCTGACCCTTGATGAAGTACGGTGCGGGGCGGTTCGGGTCAGCGGCGATGGCCTTTTCAGCAGCGGCCAGTGCACCGTCGCTGAGCGAAGCGTCAACCTGCGAAGCGTTGTACATGATGGCGGCTTCGTTGCCGTAGTACATGCCTGCGTTCGCGGGTACGAGCTTGGCGGCGGCTTCATACGCTGCTTCCGACTCGCTTACCTTGCCGGCATGCGCCAGAACGTTGCCCATCTGGTTGTAGCCAACGGCCTGATCGTTGGGCGAAGGCTTCTTGGAAGCGGCGTTCAGGTCGATACCCTTTTTGTAAGCATCGGCAGAGTCCGCGTAGGCCTTGAGCAGATCGGCGTCCGAGCTGGCAGGCTTGCCGGCCTTGCGATCGGCCGCGGCCAGGGAGTCGCCCTTGGCTGCGAGCACGTCACCGAGCTGGAGCCAGAGGACGCTTTCATCGGGCTTGGCGGCGGTGGCGGCCTTCATGTCGGCCTCATCCTTGTCGAAGTTCGGGGTCGGGGACTTGAGGTCGGCGCGTACGGCCTGGAGCGTCGAGTTGAGGTTGGCAACGACCTTATTGGCCGCAGTCGTCTCTGCGCTGCTCTTTTTGTACTCTTCGATCTTCTTGCGGTCTTCTTCCGACAGGCTCTTGATGTACTCTTCGCGGGTCATGTCGAAGTTGAGCGTGTCGTTGTCGCCTGCCTTGACGGTGAGCTCCTGGCGGTCGACGAAGTTGGCATCCTGCACGACGTAGACGACGTAGCTTCCGGGCTTGATGTCTTTACCGGAGTAGGTGCCGTCCTGGCCGATGGGGAAGGTGTAGGCGAACTTCGCGTCTTTAGGCTGGGTGCGGTCGGTGGTGAACTCGACGTTACCGGAGGCGAGCAGCTGTCCGGCAGCGTTGTTCACGGTTCCGTGCACGGTACCGTTGGCGTCCTGTGCGAGGGCGAGGTGGGGCACCGCGAGTACGGCGGCTGCGGCCGTGGTCATCCAAATCTTCATCGGGGTCTTCATGATTCGTTCTTTCCTCGGGATGAAGCCGGGTTTTGGGAGGAGCACCCGGCGGCAAGGTTCAAGTTACTCCACGGAGCCGTTTGCGGCAATCTCAGCTGCGGTGACTTCGTCGAGCGAAAGAGGGGCGAGGTCGGAGGATGCGAGGACGCAGCGAGCTGTGTCGGCATCCCGGAAGCGCACCTGGAGGGCTGCGCTAAAGGCGACGGGAAGGAGGCTGTTGGCGTTGGCGCCCTGCAGAAATGCGGGAATGCCTGCGGCGTCCAGCGTGCTCAGCGCGACGTTGGCGGAGGCGGGTTCCGGGAAGGTGGCGATGGTGACGAGAGTGTCACTGCTGGGCGTAGTGGTGTTCATGATGGATCACTCCGTGCGCCGGAAATTATTTGAACTCGACTGACTGGAGGTGGAAGGTGATTGTCCCCCAGAAGAGCCGTGCCTGGAACTGGACAGGAAGATGGCGGGCATCGTCGGTGTACCAGATCCAGATGGAGCCGCGGTTTTTAACCACGCCTTCATCAGCGGTCGCTTGCACTTTGACGGTCTGAAAGGTGCCAGCGGGTGTCTTGATTTCTTCTCGTCCCTCAACTTTCATGCCGACGGTGACGGTACGCATGGAATCGGCGAGCGGAAAGTAGACGGTCTGGCCGGTGACCAGAGGCTGGGACTGGGTGTAAAAGATGGCTGAAAGAGAGTCGGTGACGCAGGCCGGGATGTTGGCTTCCTTGTGGGTCGCGGTGCCTTTGACCAGGTTGCGTTCGTTCTGGGTCTGCTTGCCGTGCTGGTAGTCGAAGGCGAGATCGGAGGCGATCTTGCGGCGGCCTTCCTGGATCTGCTTGTTGAAGCCGGTGGAGCAGCCGGTACGGGTGTCGAGCCCGGCCTGGAAGCCGTCGACGACGGGGAAGAGCATGTTGACCGCACCGATGGAGTCGGCGGTGGCGGTGATTCTGAGCGGGCCGTTGGGCTGCTGGTCCAGATGGAAGACGGCCGTGCCGGCGGTGAAGACGCGCCAGTCGACGGTGAAGGTCAGGGTCTGGTGTTGGGGCCAGGTAAATCCGGCCTGCGGCGGCTGCAGCGAGGGGATGGGGCGCTGGGGTGCGGGTGCCGGCCTGGTTCCGTTGGCCTGCGCGCGCGCCGTGGCGCCGGACAGGCTGAAAAGAGCCAGAGTGGCTGCGAGAATCCGAGCCTTCAAACGAAAATCACTCCCGTCCGGGGATTGGGATCAGGCGTGGGTGCGCAAGAGGTACATGCGCACGGCCAGCAGCCCGTAGATGGCAACTGCGCCCATGAGGGCATTGTACTCGCGGTGGTGGCGGTAGCGCTCGGAGGAGAAGCGTCCGAGCCCGGCCTGCTCGCCGGGGAACCGGGCGGGGGTGAGGCGGGGCAGGAGGCGGGGAACCTGGCGGGCGTAGTCGTCGAAACCGGCGAAGGTGGCGCGGAGGAAGGCCTCCTCGCTGAGGATGGTGGGGAGGTAGATAAGGGCGAAGAGCCCGGCGAGCAGCACAGCCAGCCACCAGCGTCCGGAGGCGAGCGCGAAACCGAAGGCGATGAGCACGGAGCCGAGATACAGCGGGTTGCGGGTGTGGGCGTAGGGGCCGGTCCGGGTAAGCTCCGCGTTCTTTTTGACGTAGCCCGCGGCGTAGCCACGCAGCCAGAGACCGGGAAGGACGAGCAGAAGGCTCAGGCCCAGTAGCGCCGGGGTGGGATGGGCGAAGAAGAGGAACAAAAGTGCAGTGACGAAGCCGAGCGGGACGCGGATGCGTCGCGCGATCTTCTGCCAGGGGGTACGCTCGGGCGGTGCAGCCATCTGGGTATTGTCGCAGAGGCGGGGGCGGTGTTCGGACACGCTGGGCGAATTCCGTGCTTTTTCACGCTAAGCGGGGCTGCTGCCGCCGTTGCGGAGGGTTTCCACCGCTTCCAGGACCTCTTCGGGGAGGATGCGGCTGAGCCCGGGGTCGGGCTCGGCGCTGCGCTTGTAGGTGGTGGGCGAGCCGGGGTGGCGGAGAACGATCTTCGGGCCGGGTCCCCAGGGACCATTGCGCTCGGGCGAGGTGGGGCCGAAGAGCGCGACGGTGGGCACGGCGAGCATGGCGGCGAGGTGGGTGGGGCCGGAGTCCGGGCCGATCATGAGGTCGACCCGGCGCATGAGGGCGACCATGCCGGCGATGTCGCAGACGACGAGACGCGCGGTTGCGTGGCTGTGGGCGAGTACGGCGTTGGCGTCGGCGTCCTGAGCGTGGGCGGCGTTCACGACGACGTCGTACCCGCGCTGGTGAAGCAGGCGGGCCAGCGCGCCGAAGCTGGCGGCGGGCCAGCGCTTGGAGCCCCAGCCGGCGGAGGGCGCAAGGAGAGCGAGCGGGCGCCGAAGGACCGCATCGTGCTCGGCCCAGCGCTCGGCCTGCTCCAGGCGGGGCAGGCGAATGGGGGCCGGGAGGAGGTTGAGCCCGAGTGAGTCGGCGAGCAGGTTTGTCGTCATGTCGACGATGTGGGTGCCGCGCCGGGGGATGCTGTGGGCGTAAAGGCGCGCGGCGAAGCTCTCGCGCGGATCGGCGTAGCCGGAGAGCTGTCCGGGGGCGGCGGCGAGGCGGCCGAGGGCGGCGGAGCGCAGGGTGCCCTGGAGGTCGACGACGTGGTCATAGTGCCCGCGCAGCGAGCGGAACGCGGTAAACGAGGCAAGGGTGGCGCGGGAAAAGGGCGCGGCCTTCCACTGGCGGGTGGGTACGGGGAAGGAGCGCGTGACGAGCGGGCCGGGCTCGTCTGCCGCGGTGACGAGCGGGCGCCAACGCTCGTCGATGACCCAGTCGATGCGGGTTGCGGGCTGGAGACGCTTGAGCGCGGCGGCGGCGGGAAGGGCGTGCAGGACGTCGCCGAGAGCGCCGACGCGGACGAGGAGCAGCTTCATGCGTGGGACTCCTGCAGCAGGGCGCGGAGGGTGTCGAGCACCTGCTGGGGGTCGCCGAAGCCGACGCGGAGCGCGGGGACGAGCAGGGGGCCGAAGGCTTCGAGAGGCTCGCGGAGCGCGGGCGGAAGCTTGACGGCATCTTTCTCGGTGGTGACGAAGCCGGAGGCGTTGAGCCTGCGCGCGGTGTCAAGGATGGTCTGGATGTCGGCCGGGGTGTAGGTGTGGTGGTCGGGGAAGTACAGGGTGTCGACGAGACCGCAGCCGGCGGCCTGGACGCTGGCGGAGAAGTCTGTCGGGCGGGCGATGGCGCAGAAGGCGAGGGGGCGGAGCCCGGCGCCGAGGATGGAGAGTTGCGTGTCGAAGTGAAGCTGGCGGCGGAGGATCCAGAGCGGCGGTGGAGCGGGTAACAGCTCTTTGAGGCACGGGATGACTTCGTCGCGTTCGTCCTGCCGAAGGAGGAGGGCGCTGGCGCGGCGGAGCGCGGTGAGAGGTTCGCGACGGTTGCCGGCGGGAAGAAGGGCGTCGTCGAGGTCCTCGCGGGTGAGGAGCACGAG
This sequence comes from Acidobacteriaceae bacterium, assembly GCA_028283625.1. GTDB lineage: Bacteria > Acidobacteriota > Terriglobia > Terriglobales > Acidobacteriaceae > Granulicella. The sequence goes on from JAPWKG010000008.1 coordinate 162,458, forward strand.
GTCGAGCGCGCGGGCGAGCCGGCGGTGCTGGAAGCCGTCGTCGAGCAGGTGGAGCGCGGGCAGGCCATATTGGGCGGCGGCCTGCTCGGCGGCTTGTCCGGCGGCGAAGCGGCTGGCACCGACCCAGACGGGAGCCTGGGTGAGCCGGGCGAGCAGGGTGGGTTCATCGCCGAAGCGCCGGGCCGCGCCGGGGGCCTCGGGCTCGACGCGCAGGACCGCTTTGCTCTGACGGCCGTAACCGCGGGAGAGGATGTCGAAGGAGAGGTGGTGCTGGGTGAGTAGCTCAGCGAGCGCAAGCACGACGGGTGTTTTGCCTGCGCCGCCGGCCGAGATGGAGCCAACACTGACAACGGGGCGCTGCAGGATCTGGGGGCGCGGGCGCAGCGCGTTTTGCAGCGCCTGAGCGGCGGCGTAGACCGGCACGAGGGGCCAGACCCAGGGCCGCTGCGCGCTCATGGGCGCACCTGCGCGGGAAGCTGGGCGAGGATCTGCTGGACGGCTCGCTGGGTCGCGCCGGCCTGAGCCTCGAAGACGGCCTGGGCACGTTCTCCGAGGGCTTGCGCCTGGGCGGGGTGGTCGAGCAGATCGACGACGGCCTGAGCAAGCTCGTTTTCTTCGTCGACGATCCGGATGGCTTCGGCGGCCTGGAGCTGCGCAACGATCTCACGGAAGTTTTCAAACGACGGCCCGATGAGTGTGGGGACGGCGAAGCGCGCGGGCTCAAGCGGGTTATGGCCGCCGCGGGGAACGAGGCTGCCGCCGACGAAGGCGAGCGTGGCGATGGCGTAGACGGAGGCGAGATCGCCGATGGTGTCGAGCAGGACGATCTCAAGCGGCTCGGCGGTGGGGTCCGGAGTGTCCCAGCGGCTGGCGCGGCGGAAGCGGAAGGGCTTGATGAGCTGGGCGGCGCGATCGAAGGTTTCAGGATGGCGCGGGGCGAGGACGAGCAGGGTGTCGTGGTGGGGGAGGATGCCGCCGGCCCAGGCGTTGAGCACGAGATCGTCTTCGAGGCGGTACTGTTGGCGCTCGTCGACGAGGCTGCCGGCGACGAGGATGGGACGGCCTGCGGCGGCCTGGCGGATGTTCTCGGCGAGCTGGGAGTGGCGCGGTGCGCGTACGTCGTACTTGAGGTTGCCGAGGGTGCGTGCGTGCGGTGCGCCGAGAGCCTGGAGGCGCTCGGTGTCCGCGTCACTCTGCGCGAGGAAGAGGGTGACTTTGGCGAGAACGTGTTTCCAGATCCAGCGCAGACGGTGGGCGCGGCGGAAGCTGCGGTCGCTGACGCGGGCGTTGACGACGAGGGTGGGAAGGCTGCGGCGCCGGGCTTCATGCAGTAGCCGTGGCCAGAGCTCACTTTCCAGCAGCACGATGGCTTGCGGACGAAGCGCGCGGAGGTAGGCGGTGACCGCGAAGCGGAAGTCCAGCGGCATGTAAAAGACGCGCTCCGCGCCGAAGCGCTGCTGAGCGAGGGCCTGGCCGGTGCGGGTGGTGGTGGAGAGGACGAGGCGCAGGCGGTTGCCGAGCGCCTCGTCGAGCGACTCAATGAGCTGGGAGGCGGCGAGCACTTCCCCGACGGAGACGGCGTGTAGCCAGAGGGTCGGCTCGCCGTTGACGTAGCGGCGCAGCGCGGCGGGCACGAAGCCGAGCCGTTGCAGCAGGCCTTCGCGATACCGCGCGGTGGTGAGCATGCGCAGCAGCCACCAGGGGGAAGCGAGGACGAGTCCGAGCGCCAGCACGAGGCTGTAGAAGGGCATCATGCGGTGTTGGGCCCTGAAATGAACTTTGCCTCGTCTGTCACTCTGCGAGGATAATCAATGATGATGACGCGGCGCTTGGTTTCGCTGGTTTTGCTGGGATCTGTGGCCGTTTCGGCCGCGAGTGCGGAGAAGGCGCGCAAGCCGAAGCCTCCGCGGCAGGCCGATGCGTACGAGATGAAGGACACGCATGAGCAGGAGCGTGTGACCATTGCGGCGGAGCCGGGTGATGAGAAGCAAACGGCACCCGACACAAGACTGAATTACTTCGAGCACGGCATGATGCCGATTCGCGTGATTGTGACCAATCACTCCGATCGGACGTTGACGCTGGAGGATGCGCGGATCGATTTCATTGCGGCGGACAATACAAAGGTGCAGGCGGCCACGCCGGAGGACCTGGACCGGCGGATGTTCGAGCTGAAGCAGGTCAAGCCGAAGACGATTCCGTTGCCAGCGCCGCTGCCGTCGATCCACTACCACTCGAAGCCGGTGAATACGAAGATCCTGGCAGATGAAGAGGACTTCAGCTTCAAGACCACGACGGTGAAACCGCAGCAGACGGTGGCGGGATACTTGTTCTACGACATGGAAGGGCTGGAGCAGCCGCCGTTGAAGGGGGCGACCCTGGAGCTGCGTCGCGTGCGCTGGAAGGAAGAGGGCGCAGAGGGAGCGGTGCTGCAGAGCTTCGAGATTGGGTTGCGTCCGAGTGCCAAGAACAAGGACACAAAGTAGGCCCGAGGAACAGAGGCCGGAGTGGGAACTGAGAAGCATGGCAGAGATGAAGGTGCGTTGGGCTGCGCCGCAGGATGTGGCGTCGATACTGGGGTTGATTCGGGAGCTGGCGGAGTACGAGCGCGAGCCGGATGCGGTGCTGGCAACGGAGGCCGATCTGCTGCGCGATGGCTTTACCGAGCCCAGGCGCTTTCGCTGCTTCATGGCCGAGTATGACGGCGCGGTGGCGGGCTTCGCGTTGTTTTTTACCAGCTACTCGACCTGGCGCGGACATCATGGAATTCGTCTGGAAGACCTGTATGTGACGCCGTCGCTGCGCGGACGGGGGATTGGCAAGGCGCTGCTGGCGCAGGTAGCCCGGGTGGCGGTGGAGGAGGGATGCCCGCGCCTGGAGTGGGATGTGCTGGAGTGGAATGAGCCCGCAATCGCGGTGTATCAGCGTCTTGGAGCGCATATTCAGACGGAGTGGCGCATTATGCGGATTGCCGATGAGAAGCTGGCGGCGTTGGCTTCGCTCTCAGAACCGTTACCCTTGTAAGTGATGAAGAAGATTCACGTAATTGGCGGCGGACTGGCTGGGCCGGAAGCTGCGTTGCAGGCGGCCCGGATGGGCTGCGAGGTGGTATTGAGCGAGATGCGCCCGGTGCGTTCGACCGAGGCGCACCTGACGAGCGACTTTGCGGAGCTGGTGTGCTCGAACTCGCTGAAGAGCGAGTCGGAGAATACGGCGCCGTGGCTGCTGAAGCAGGAGATGCGGCGGGCAGGCTCGTTCCTGCTGCAGGCGGCCGATGAGGCGAGTGTGCCGGCGGGTCATGCGCTGGCGGTGGACCGTGAGGTGTTCTCGGCAAAGGTGGCGGCGATGATCGCGGCGGAGCCGAAGATCGAGGTGCGTCGCGAAGAGGTGACTCGGCTGGAGGAGGACGACGCGGAGACCATTACGGTGCTGGCGAGCGGTCCGCTGACCTCCGGCGCGCTGGCCGGAGAGCTGCAGCGGCTTACGGGCGCAGAGCATCTGGCGTTCTATGACTCGATCTCTCCGATTGTGGATGCGAGCTCGATCGACATGGAGAAGTGCTACTTTGCCGCGCGCTGGGACAAGGGCACTGCCGATTACATCAACTGCCCGTTCACCAAGGAAGAGTACGAGGCCTTTATCGAGGCGCTGGCCACGGCAGAGAGGATTGAGCACAAGCCGTGGGAGCAGATCCCTTCCGGCGGCGATGTCGCAGCGCAGGCCGCGGCGGAGAAGCTGAACTACTTTGAAGGCTGCCTGCCGATTGAAGAGATTGCGCGCCGAGGCAAGGACACCCTGCGCTTCGGGCCGATGAAGCCGGCCGGGCTGACCAACCCGAAGACAGGGCGCTGGCCGTATGCCGCAGTGCAGCTGCGGCAGGAGAATCTGCGCGCGGACAGCTACAACCTGGTGGGCTTTCAGAACTCGCTGAAGTACGGCGAGCAGGCGCGGATTCTGCGCATGATTCCCGGGCTGGAGAACGCGAAGTTTCTGCGCTACGGGCAGATTCACCGCAACACGTATATCCATGCGCCGTCGTTGCTGACGGAAACGCTGCAGCTGCGCTCGCACCCGAATGTGATGATCGCCGGTCAGTTGTCCGGGGTGGAAGGCTATACGGAGTCGATGGCTTCAGGCCTGCTGGCGGGCCGCTATGCCGCGGCGCTGGCGCAGGGCAGGCAGCCCGTGGCTGCGCCGCGGCTTACGGCGAACGGTTCGCTCTCGCACTACATCACCCATGCAGAGACGAAGCGCTTTCAACCGGCAAATATCACCTTCGACCTGCTGGTGCCGCTTGAAGAAGAGCTGCGCAAGAAGATTCGCGACAAGAAGGAACGGCACAGGATCCAGTGTGAACGAGCGCTGGAGGCCTGGGATGGGTGGATGGCGGCAACCGCACTCTGACCGGGCGCTGGCAGGGCTGAGCGCGCACTGGACGAGAGGAAACAAACGCAACGCCCCTCGGGCTGGAGAGCCGGAGGGGCGTTGTGTTTGCCGGGCCGCCGTGGGGCCGAAGCGGCTACTCTGACTTCTTCTTGTTGCGGGCCTTGATCTTGAACCAGATGGGGGAGCCGATGAACTTGAAGGCTCGCCGGACCTCGTTGGCAAGAAATCGCTCGTAGCTGAAGTGCAGCTTGACGTCGCGATCGGTAAAGAGCACGAAGGTGGGCGGAGCGACTGCGGCCTGCGTCATGTAATAAATTTTGACGCGCTTATTCATGGGCACGCTGGCGCGCTGGAAGTCGATGGCGTCGAGGAAGCGGTTCATGTTGCCGGTGGAGATGCGCTTGCGGCGCTCGCGGGCAACGAGCTCGACCTTCTTGAAGACCTGATCGATGTTGAGCTCCTCCATGGCGGAGATGAAGAGCAGGGGCGCGTACTCGAGGTACTTGAGCGAGTCACGGACCTGCTGTTCGTAGACCTTTTTGTCTGCAGGCGGCTTGCCGTCGTGGATGCGCATGCCGTCGGGACCGGTTTTGGTCATGGCATCCCACTTGTTGACGAGGATGATGACGGAGCGGCCGCTCTCATGCGCATAGCCGCCGATATTGGCGTCCAGCGCGGTGATGCCTTCGGTGGCGTCGATGACGAGCAGAGCGACGTCGGCGTCTTCCAGATGCTTGCGGCTCATGATGACCGAAAGCTTTTCGGCCATGAGCTTGGTTTTGCCCTTGCGGCGGATGCCTGCGGTGTCGATGAAGCGGAAGCTGTGGTTGTCGCGCTCGACGACCTCGTCGACGGCGTCGCGGGTGGTGCCGGCGATGGGGCTGACGATGGCGCGTTCGGTGCCGGTGAGGGCGTTGAGCAGGGTGCTCTTGCCGACGTTGGGGCGCCCGATGATGGCGATCTTGGTTTCGCGCTGGACGTGCTCGCCGTGGGACTTCAGCTTGCGTTCGCGCGGGGCGGATTCGGTGTCGTCCTCCTCGTCGCTGTCGTCGAGCAGCGGGCCCATGTCTTCGTCAAACTCCTGATCGAAGCCTTCTTCGTTTTCGCTGGGTTCTTCGGCGACGAACTCGGGTGGTAGGGCGGCCCAGACCTCGTCGAGCAGGTCACCGATACCGGAGTTGTGCTCGGCGGAGATGGGCTGCACGTTTTTGAAGCCGAGGGTGCGGAAGTTTTCCGCCGAGCTTTCCAGCTCAGCGGTATCCATCTTGTTGACGGCGAGGAAGAGCGGCTTTCCTCCGCGGAGCAGCAGGCGGGAGAGCTCGATGTCGGGCGCGGTAATCTCGGTGCGTCCGTCGATGACCATGACGATGGCGTCGGCTTCTTCGAGGCCGACTTTGGCCTGGCGGAAGATTTCGGCGGGGATGAGAGCTTCGTCGTCGGGGATGACGCCGCCGGTGTCGACGAGGCGGACGGTGCGTCCGGCCCACTCGACCTCGCCGTAGATGCGGTCGCGGGTGATGCCGGGCTCGTCGCCGACGATGGAGCGGCGGGTGCCGGTGAGGCGGTTGAAGAGTGTGCTCTTGCCGACGTTGGGGCGGCCGCAGATGGCCACGAGCGGCATGCGGTCGGGGGTGTGGTGCCCGGTGTTGCTGGTGGCGAGCATCAGCTCGCTGGCGAGGTGCTCCAGCTCTCGGTCCTCGCGCTGGGCGTGAGAGGAGCCGGCGCCGCCGAGGGAGAACTTCTTCGGGCGGCCGACGATGTACTTGTCTTCGTCCGACTGCGCGAGGCTGACCTTGCGTTCGAGCTCGGGCGAGCGCTTGGGAATGTGTGCGGCGGCCTGCTTGGCCGCGGTCTTGGCGGCGATGGTTTTGCGCTGCTTGGGGGCCGCACCGGCGATCTGCGCCCCGGTCTTGGCGCCTGCGCGCGGGGCCTTGCCCTGCTTGGGCCGCGTGGTGGCCTTGCGGTGCTTTTTGCCCAGTCGTTTCTGTTCGCGCTTCGGTGCCATTTGGAAATCCTCTTCTGTGTTCTCTCTATGGTCGCATGAGGCTTACGTGAGGGCGAAGAAACAGCGAGGATATCATCTAGAGAGATGAGCCTGGTGCAACAGATCGAGAAGCTGCATGAGCAGCGTTCGGCCGATGGCCGGCTGCCGTCGCTGTATGACTTTTTTCATCGCGGCGGACTGCTGGCCAACAGCTCATTGAACTTTGAACACCGGCCGGGGCAGTATGCGATGGCTCAGACGATTGAGCAGGTGCTGGCCGATCAACGGCATCTGGTGGTGGAGGCGGGCACGGGTACGGGCAAGACGCTGGCGTATCTGCTGCCGGCGTTGCGGTTTGCGCGGGAACGCAAGCAGCGCATCATCGTCTCGACGGGAACGAAGAACCTGCAGGAGCAGCTCTTCTTCAAGGACATTCCGTTTCTGGAGTCGCTGCTGGGGCCGCTGCGCGTCTGCTACATGAAGGGCCGGGCCAACTATGTGTGCAAGCACAAGCTGTATGCGCTGCGCGATAACCCGCTGCTGAGCGGCCTGGAGGAGATCGACCAGTTTCACGCCATCGCGAAGTGGGAGAAGACGACGGAGACCGGCGATCGCGCGGAGATTGACCAGTTGCCGGAGCACTCCGCGCTGTGGCACAAGCTGGACGCGCGCAGCGAAGTGTGCCTGGGGCAGACGTGTCCGGACTGGGAGCAGTGCTTTATTACGCAGATGCGGCGTAAGGCGCTGGAGAGCGAACTGGTGATTGTGAACCATCACCTTTTCTTCGCGGATCTGAACATCAAGCAGCAGGCGGGCGATGCTCCGGAGGCGGGGATTCTGCCGGAAGCCGCGGCGGTGATCTTTGACGAGGCGCATGAGCTGGAGGATGTCGCGTCGCAGTACTTTGGCGTGGCGCTGACGAATGCGCGCTTTGAGGAGCTGGCCAGGGATACGGAGTCGCTGCTGCGGTCCAAGGGGGTGAGTACCTCTGCGCTGGAGAATGCGACGGCGTCGCTGCGGGATCGCTCGAAGCTGTTCTTCAACTCGTTGCCGTCGCCGCCCTCGCATCTTGGCCGGCTGGAGTTTCTGGATCGCTCGGACTTTCTGGAGGCGCGTGGCGATGCGTATATCGGCGCCACCAATGCGTTGGTGCGGCTGGAAGGCGAGCTGAGTTCGCTGCGCGAGGTGGACGAGGCGGCGGGGTTGAAGCGCCGGGCCACGGATGTGCGCCATCACCTGAAGTTCCTCATGGAGTCCGAGGACAGGAACAACGTCTTCTGGATTGAGCGGCGGGCGAGTTCGAACCTGCGGAGCACGCTGCGCAATCAGCGCGCGGGCGCGGTGAGTGCGCAGGATCCGATGCTGGCCAACGGGATGGTGGGTGCGGTGGCTTCGGCCGCGATGGCGCAACGGGCCGCCGCGGAGGCACAGCTCTTTACCAGCTTCACGACGCATCTGCAGGCTACGCCGATCAACGTGGCAGAGCTGCTGCGGGACACGTTATTTGCGCGCTTTCCGAGCGTCGTGCTGACCTCCGCAACGCTGACGGTGGCTGACGCGGAGGGCAAGCCGGGCTTTGAGCATGTGAAGAAGCGTCTGGGGGTGCCGATGCCCAAGGAGCTGGTGGTGCCCTCGCACTTTGACTACGGCAAGCAGGCGCTGTTGTATCTGCCGCCGACGATGCCGGAGCCGCGTCATCCGGAGTTTGTACGGCAGGCGGTGGAGAAGATTCGCCGTGTGCTGGAGATTACGCGCGGCCGCGCGTTCTGTCTGTTCACCAGCTATGCGCAGATGCGCGAGATGCATGACAGGCTGTTGAGCGAGGTACCGTTTCCTCTGATGATGCAGGGCTCGGCACCGCGCCATGCGCTGCTGCAGCAGTTTCGCGAGACGCCGAATGCGGTGCTCTTCGGGACGTCGAGCTTTTGGCAGGGCATTGATGTGCAGGGCGAGCAGCTGAGCTGCGTGATTATCGACAAGCTGCCGTTCGCGGTGCCGACGGACCCGGTGCTGAAGGCGCGTACGGATGCCATTACGGCAGCCGGAGGCAATGCCTTTGCCGAGCTGCAGATACCGCAGGCCGTCATTGCGCTGAAGCAGGGCTTTGGGCGGTTGATCCGCTCGATGAACGATCGCGGCGTGTTGATGCTGCTGGACCCGAGGATCCGGACGACGCGCTATGGCGCGACGTTTCTGGACTCGCTGCCGGCCTACAGGAGAACGGAAGAGATCGGTGAGGTCGAGCGCTTCTTTGAAGCGAAGTAGACTAGAAGAGATGGGCCGCACTTTGTACATCCTGGCGGCTGTATTGGGCGCACTGGCGGTTGTGAGCGGTGTGCTGTCCGCAACAGGGGTTGCAGGCTCGCCGGGAGATGCTGCGCTGTGGCGCACGATGGCGATCTGGCTTCTGCTGGCGGGGTTGGTTGTGGCTCTGCTGGCGACGATGACGAGGCTGTGGGAGCAGGCGGAACACCGCTCTGAAGAACAGCGTCGCGAGGCTCGACGCCGGAAGGAATAGGGATTAGAACACGATGTTTGAAGTTACCGTCGAAGCGCATTTCTCCTCCGGCCACTACCTGCGGAACTACTACGGCAAGTGCGAGAACCCGCATGGGCACAACTATCGCGTGCTGGTGACGCTGGCAGGCAAGGAGCTGGATGAGAGCGGGTTGCTGCTGGACTTCAAGCTGCTCAAGCAGGTGCTGCGCCCGACGGTGGAGTATCTGGACCACCAGATGATCAACGACCTGGAGCCGTTCACGACGGTGAACCCTTCGGCAGAGAACCTCGCCAAGTACTTCTTCGACAAGACGGAGGAGCAGGTGCGGACGCTGAGCCAGGGCCGGGTGCAGTTGAAGGACTGTACGGTGTTCGAGACGAACACGAGCTACGCGAAGTACTCGGCGTAGAGCGGGCCGTGGCGTAGAGAGCGGAGCGCCTCTGCCCGTGGCTGCGCGGCTACTCCGGTGCAGAGGTTCGAACGCGGATCTCGAAGGGGTTGCGCAGCATGCTGGAAAGCAGAGCGTACCAGCCGAGCGCGAGGAAGAGCGCGATGCCGAGCGGATGCAGAAGCGCCGAGCCGAGCGGCTCGCGGAAGCGGCGCACGGCGATGAACCGCGGCAGATAGCTGCAGAGCAGGGCAAGGCCAAGCAACAGCAGACAGAGCAGGTAGAGCCCGAGGTCTGTGCCGTCGTTGGCGAACGCCGCTGTTTTGAGTAACGGAAATGCGAGCAGGACGGCCAGGGAGCCGAGCGCAGGCAGGATCTGGCCGAGCGTGAGCCAGAGCGTCCAGGGCAGCACGCGGGAGGCGGTGGTGAGCTGCGCGGCCTGTTGCTGCGCGAAGCTCTCCCGCTCACGGCCCGGCAGGGGCCGCACACGAACAAGGCGGGAGAGATCGACGAGGCCGGAGGTTTGTCCGTGCTTGCGGAAGAGCGCGGGCAGGGCAAAGCCGTTGTCTGTGGCGGTGGGGAGCTCGGCGTGGCCTCCGCTGGCAAAGTAGGCGCGGCGGTCGCAGAGAAGGAACTTGTCCGAGCCGATGGCGTTGCGGGGGCTCTGCGCGCGCTGCAGCGGCATGAGCCCGAGCAGAAGAAAGTGAATGGCTGGGAGCACGAGGCGGTCCAGACGGCTGCGCGAGGCGAAGCGGGGAAAACCGGAGAGCAGTCCAAGCTCCTGCTTGCGCAGCGAGGTGACGGCACGGGCGATGGCCCAGGGGTGCAGACGGACGTCCGCATCGAGAAAGAGCAGGAGGGGCTCGTTGGCGGCGGCGCGGGCGAGCTTCCAGCGCGCCTGCTGCAAGGGGTTCCAGCCGGTCTGGATCGGGCCGGTGTGCAGGAGGTCGATGCGGCGGTCGTTCCGGGAGAGCTTGTCGGCGAGCGGCAGGGTGCCGTCGGTGGAGCCGGTGTCGCACAGGGCGATGACGACGTTGACCTCTTCGCTGCGCAGGATGCTCTCAACACAGGCACGCAGGTTGTGCTCGTTGTTGCAGAGGGGGATGAGGACTGCGACGCGCTCAAGGCTGGGCGGCCCAAAGCTGGGCGGACGGTAGCGCTGCAGGTTGAGCAGGTAGAGCAGCAAGGGAATGGCCGCGCAGGCGAAGACGGCCAGGAGAAGGCAGGAGGATGCAGCCAGGATCATGCGTTAGCGCCTCGCGGTGTGGTCGAGCGAGCGCTGGCCGAGCCGCAGGCGTTGCAGGGCACCGTACGCACCGCCGGTACCGCGTGTTCCGGTGAGCAGAGTGTGGAACTGCGAGGCGTCACGCAGGGTGGAGGCGTGCTGCAGCTCGAGCATGGTGGTGGCGAGGGCTCGTTCGAGCTCGTGGGTGACGGCGTCGGGTGCGTGGTTGTCGCCGATCATGACCGGGTCTCCGAAGCGTACCAGCGCTTCGGGCAGCCGCTCGTCCCAGTAGGTGAATTCGGTGGCGAAGGGGAGCAGGGTGAGGCCGGGCATGCGCTGGGCAAGCAGAGCCAGCAGCGGGGTGAAGCGGAGAGGATGCTCCCGAGTATCCGCGAAGCGGCCCTGCGGGCGTATCCAGAGCACGGAGCCCTGCTTGAGGATGGCCTCAGAGGTGCGCAGGAAGTGGGCGATGCCGGCGGCGGAGTGGCTTTCGGTCGGGAAGAGGCCGATCTTGCCGAGAATCGGATAGCGCCGCAGCGTGGCCGCGGAGGTGGGGGTGTAGTGCTGGCGGTGCGGCAGGAAGTGGCGCGCAAGGAAGACGGCCAGCATGGGGTCCCACCAGGAGGAGTGGTTGCCGTAAACCACGAGTGGCAACGGGGTCTTTTCCAGCAGCGTGGTGCGCTGTGCCATGACGCTGCGAAAGTGTTTTCGCAGGTATCGTTTTCCGGCGCGAGCGAAGAGTCGGTAGGTCAACCCGGCGATGGGGGGAACGTCTGCTTCCAGAGGCATAGAGCGATCGCAGCGTCCCTTCGGGGCAGTTGAAGTGTGTGCCTGTTGGATAAGATGGCGCGAATGCGGGGTTCGGGTTGTCTGGATGCGGCGCGGGAGCTATGAGGCCTGCTCGCGCGCGAGTAGCAGCTCCCAGGCGGCGTTGACCTGGAGGGCGAGCTCCTGCATGCTGCCACGATTCTGCAGGACGAGGCACTCGTGCTCATGCTCGGCGTTGGCCGATTGCCGCGCGAGCCGGGCGCGGGCGTCGGCTTCGAGCATGCTGCGCTCTTCGAGCGAGATCTGACGGCCTTCGGTGACGCGCTCGATGTAGCGGGTAATCTTATCGTGCTCGGGTGCGGTGACCATGAGGATCACGTCGAAACGGTTGTCCCAGTGCTCGCCGAGGTGGGATTTCGCGGAAAAGATCAGGGCGGATTCTACGACGGCGATGGCGTGCTCGCGCTCGGCCCGCAGGCGGGTGAGCTGGCGCTGCTGCTCGGCGATGACGGCAGGGTGGATGAGTGCGTTCAGCTCATCGATGCGCGGATGGTCGGGCGCGAAGGCTGCTGCGGCCAGCTTGCGGCGGTCGAGCCGGCCGTCGGGCGCAAGGATGTCGGGCCCGAAGGCAGCGACGATCTGATCAAAAACAGTGTGGCCGGGCTCCATGAGAGCCCGGCCCATTTCGTCGGAGGAGAAGAGCACGGCACCGCGCTCGGCAAGCATACGGGCTACGGTAGATTTGCCGCTGCCAAGATCGCCTGTGAGCCCAACGCGAAGCATCGTGTGCGCTCCTCTTTACTTTCCGCGCCGCATTTTTGCTGCTTTGAGCGTATTGCTCATGAGCATGGCGATGGTGAGGGCACCGACGCCGCCCGGGACGGGGGTGTAGGCGCTGGACACAGCAAAGGCGGAGGGATCGACGTCGCCAATGACGGTGGAGCCACGGCGTGCGAAGGTTTCGTGCCGCTTGGTGTGCTCGGGGTGCTCGGGCGGGAAGAACTGCGCGAGCTCGGCTTCGCCGGTGACGCGGTTGATGCCGACGTCGATGATGACGGCGCCGGGCTTGACCATGTCGCGGTGTACGAAGCCAGCGCGACCGATGGCGGCGACAAGGATGTCTGCTTCGCGGGTGATCTCCGGCAGGTTGCGGGTGCGCGAGTGGCAGACCGTGACCGTTGCCGAAGCATTGATGAGCATGGCCGCGACAGGCTTGCCGACGATGTTCGAGCGTCCGAGCACGACGGCGTTGGCTCCCGCGGTGGGGATGCCGGAGCGCTTGAGCACTTCAAGGATGCCGGCCGGGGTGCAGGGGGCGAGCAGCTGATCGTCCGGGGCGCCGGAGAGCAGGCGGCCTGCGTTGATGGGGTGGAAGCCGTCCACGTCCTTGCGCGGGTCGACGGCTTCGAGCAGAAGCTCGGTATCGACGTGCTTGGGCAAAGGAAGCTGGATGAGGATGCCGTCGATTTCGTCGCGTGCGTTGAGCTGCTGGACGAGCTTGAGCAGCTCTTCCGTGGAGACGGACTCGGGCGGGGTGTGGAGCTCGGAGTGGATGCCCAGTTCGGCGCAGGTCTTCACCTTGCTGCGAACGTAGATCTCCGAGGCGGCGACGTTGCCGACCAGGATGACGGCAAGGCCGGGCGTGTAGCCGGCGGCTTTGGCCTGCTGAACACCGGCGGCAACTTCATTCTTGATCTCGGCGGCGATCTGGACTCCGTCGAGGACGCGTGCGGCAACTGCTGTCGAACTCATGTACTCAGGATAGCGCGCGGAGCGCAGCCGTGCGCACAGTGCGAGGACGCGTGCGACAGGGCTTTTGCGCCGCAGCAAAGAAGTCGTGAAGAAAGCGCACAACCTATGGTGCGCTGCCTTCTTCTAACTCTGGACGCGGCAGCCCTTGCGCTGGAGGAAAGCTGGACCAGGAGGCGGGAATGGACGAGAGGGACCAGAAGCGGGATGGTGTGGTGGAGAAGTTCACCCCGGGCGATCTGCTGCTGCTGCGCCATGAGCTCTTGCAGTCCGGCGTGGACAGCTTTCAGGCAGCGGAGATTGTCGCCAATTTTCTGACGGGTAGAGGCTATGGGGTCGGTTCGCAGGAGGCGCGCGGGGCGGCTGCCGTCATTGAAGCCGCAGGCGCAACGCCGGAACGTATCCAGCAGGAGCTGGAGCGTGTGGCGCGGGTGATGTAGGGCGGGCTAGGTGAGCTCGCCTTCGGCCTCGTCGGTGGGCGACTCGATCTCGGCTTCGAAGCCTTCGAGGATGCGTTCGAGGAACGCCTCGCGGTCGAGCTTGGGGTTGGAGATGGCCTCGGCGTTGACGATGTGGCGGGCGAGATCCGCAAGCACGATGCCCCAGGCGAAGGGGTCTTCCCAGGTGCCGGAGCGGAGGCTGACGTGCTGACCGGCTTCCGCAACCCAGACGCGCAGCAGCTCAAAGGAGGCTTTGTCGCGCGTGGCGGCAGGCGGTGGATCAAGATGTTTATTGGACATAGTGGTGCCCTCCCCGGGGGAATACGCGCGGCGGCGTTAGACCGGCTGTTGCTCGGTGACCGTGCTGAGCGTGTTCTCGATGGCGGTGTTGACGTCGGCTGAGGCGTACTCGGCCGCCACGCGGATCCCGTTCATAATGGCGCGCTCGTTGGAGGAGCCGTGGCCGACGATAGCGACGCCGCGGACGCCCAGCAACGGTGCGCCGCCATACTCAGAGTAGTCAAGGCGCTTGCGGAAGGCTTTGAAGGCGCGCTGGGCAAGCAGAGCACCGACCTGAGCGGTGACCGTGGACTTCAGGCTTTCGCGCAGAGAGGCGTTGACCAGACGGGCGATGCCTTCAGAGGTCTTGAGCGCGACGTTGCCCACGAAGCCGTCGCAGACGACGACGTCGGCGGCCCCGTTGTACAGGTCGCGGCCTTCGACGTTGCCGAGAAAGTTCAGGATGCCGCGCTCGCCAAGATCCCGCAGCAGGGGCAGGGTGTCGCGGGTGAGCGTGTTGCCCTTGGAGTCTTCTTCCCCGATGGAGAGCAGGCCGACGCGCGGACGAGCTACGCGGAGCACGTTCTTGGCGTACATGTGGCCCATGACGGCGAATTGCAGCAGATTGTCCGGATCGGTGTCGACGTTGGCCCCGACGTCCAGCAGGACGCAGGGCGTGCCCGCCGTGGTGGGCAGCACCGTGGCCAGTGCGGGTCGATCGACGCCGCGCAGCGAGCCGAGCACCATCTTGGCCGTGGCCATGGCGGCACCGGTGTTTCCTGCCGTGACAAAGCCGGCGGCTTTGCCCTCGCGCACCATCTTGAGCCCGACCCGCATAGACGAGTCGCGCTTGTTGCGCACGGCCTGAGCCGCCTTGTCCTCCATGGAGATCCATTCGGAGGCCTGAGCGATATAGACAGGGAGCCGCTCCTTTTTGGAGCCAACGACAAAACCCCCACCAGCCGAAGCGGCGAGGGCTTCCCTTAATTTGGGGCGCAGGAGGTCTTCCGGACCTGCGAGGTGGACGCGAACGTCCAACTGACGGCAGGCCAGAATAGCTCCCCGAATCTCGGGATCAGGAGCTTTGTCGCTTCCCATGGCATCGAGGACGATGTCTACTGGCATGAAACCCAAAGGGTAGGTACAGCGGAGAAAGCTTAGGCTGTAGCTACGGTCTTGTCTGCGGAGTACTGACGGCCCTTGTACTGTCCGCAGTTCTGGCAGATGGTGTGCGGGGCACGCTTTGCACCACAGTTGGTGCAGTTGCCTACGCCGGTGTTGGGCGTAAGGAAGTCGTGCGAGCGGCGCTTGGCGGTGCGCTGCTTGGAGTGGCGGCGCTTAGGATTCGGCATTGGTGTTCCTCTCAGGCGTTCACGCCTGAGCCCCGGGAAAAGTCCCGGTGCATTCGGGTGAACTCAGAAGTCAAAAATTCTTGCGGTGCTTAGGCTTTGCGATCGGTTCCCAACCCAGCCAGTGCATTCCAGCGCTGGTCGGAGGGCTTCTCACTGCAGTTGCAGGCCGTTGTGTTGCGATTGACGCCGCACTGCGGGCACAAGCCTTTGCAATCCTCGCGGCAGAGGGTTCGTCCGGGCAGGCCAAGAAGCACCTGTTCGCGCACAGCGTCCTCGAGCCGCAGGCCGCTTTGTTCATAATACCCGATTTCTGTCTCGTCTTCCGAAATTGCGTGTTCGCCAGTGGCAGCATCGGCACTGGCGGGGCGGAAGATGAGGTCAAAGGAGCCGTGAAGATGCTGTTGGACGGGTTCCAGGCAGCGGGCGCAGAGAAGCTCGAAGTTTCCTTCGAAGCGGGCGCGAAGGCGAATGTCTTCAACGATTTCGCGGGGGCCGCGGTGTTCGAGAATCAGGTCGGCCTGGCCTTTGACGGCGAGCGGGCCGCTCTGGCGCGTATCGGGAGCATACTCCAGCTCGCCTTCCGGGATGGAGAGGTCGAAGTGGAGAGATTCCTCGGCGATCAGTTCCGGTGTAATCAGCATGGTTTGCCCACCTCCCGAGGGGTCCTGGAACTATTTTAGTCCCTGACGCGTAAGCAGATGCATTGACCGGGCAAGGGCGCTGTGCAGGATGGCAGAGCCGTGTACTGTAGTAACGCGAGCGTCCGGCCTGTTTGCCTGGCCGCGTTTTTTCCGGAGGAGTTTCTTTTGCCTATTCAACCTGTTCACACACTCGCCTGCTGTCTTCTGCTCGTGCCGGGTGCTTCTGCCCAAACCGGGGCCAAGCCTGCCGCAGCAGCTTCGGCACCTTCGACGGCTTCGACTGCTGCGCCGGTGGCCGCGGCCAAGCCCGCCTGGATTGTGAAGTCAGACAGCTACACCGAGCAGCTGCTGAAGGTGAGTCTGAAGTACTCGCCGGAGTCTGCGAGCTATGAAGGGCTGAGCTGGGGCGACCATGAAGTGGGCGTGCCGACGCTGGCCAATGAGAAGAAGCAGCGCGCTGAGGAAGAAGCTGTGGTGGCGGAGCTGCAGCGGGAGATCAAGTCTGAGCCGGATGAACGGGTACGGCAGGATATGCAGATCCTGATCAGCGCCGAGACGCTGAGTTTCCGGCAGCAGGATTATGGCTGGGCGCACAAGGTGCCGTTCAGCAACGCGACGATGGGCGTGTACAGCGGATTGCAGACGCTGCTCGACGATCAGGTTCCGGCGGAGCGGCGCGCGGCCGCGGTGGACCGGTTGAAGGATTATGCGGGGTTGCGCGGGGCGTACCGCCCGATTGCCACGATTGCAATAGAACGTACGCGCGAACAGATGGCCAAGCCGGACATGGTGTATCCGGCGCGGCAGGAGATGGAGACGCAGCTGGCGCGCAATGCGGCGGTGCTCGACGGAATTGCGGCGCTGTTTACCAAGTACAAGCTGACGGGCTGGGAGGAGCCGTTTGCGACGCTGAAGGCGCAGCTGACCGCCTATGACGAGTTCGAACGCAAGGAGGTTCTGCCGAAGGCGCGCACGGACTTCCGTCTTCCTCCGGAGGAGTACAAGCTCGCGTTTGAGAGCTACGGCATTGATCTGCCGCCGGATCAGATCGCCACGATGGCGCATAAGGCGTTCAGCGAATACCAGGCGCAGATGAAGCCGCTGGCGGCGGAGATTGCGCAGGAGCACGGCTGGAAGTCGAGCGACTATCGCGATGTGATCCGCGAGCTGAAGAAGCAGCAGCTGGAAGGCGATGAGATTCTGCCGTTCTACGAGAATCGTCTGCACGAGATTGAAAAGATTATCGTGGCCGAGCAGCTGGTGACGCTGCCGGAGCGTCCGGCGCTGATCCGCCTGGGCACGGAGGCCGAGAGCGCGCAGCAGCCGGCGCCGCATATGGTGCCTCCGCCGTTTCTGAACAATACGGGGCAGCGCGGGGTCTTTGTGCTGCCGCTGAATATGCCCGCGGGGCCGGGACAGACCAAGGCGACGAAGGTGGACGATTACACCTTTGACGCGGCGAGCTGGACGTTGATTGCGCACGAGGCGCGGCCGGGCCATGAGCTGCAGTTTGACTCGATGGTGGAGCATGGCGTGTCCAAGGCGCGCGCAATGTATGCCTTCAACTCAACCAATGCCGAGGGCTGGGGGCTGTACTCGGAGTACATCATGATGCCGTTCATGCCGAAGGAAGGGCAGCTGATTTCACTGCAGTTCCGTCTGCTGCGTGCGGCGCGCGCGTTCCTGGACCCGGAGCTGCAGGCAGGCAAGATTACGCCGCAGCAGGCGATGAAGGTGTTGACCGACGATGGCTGCTTCTCGGTGCCCTTTGCCAACCAGGAGGTGGAACGCTACACCTTCCGGATGCCGGGACAGGCCAACAGCTACTTCTACGGCTACACGCGTCTGCTGGCGCTGCGGAAGGAAACCGAGGCCGCGCTGGGGCCGAAGTTCAACGCGCTGCGCTTCCACGACTTTCTGCTGGCGCAGGGGCTGCTGCCGCCGAACCTGATGCAGAAGGCGGTGGAGGAAGACTTTATCCCGGCGGAGAAGGCAAGGCCCTAGCTGGCGGGAGAGTGGGAACGAGGCAGGCCTCAGGCCTGTCTCGTTTCATTTTGCGGGGAGATCTTTTGCTGGGAGATCCTGAAAGAGGCGGATGGCGGCGATGCCGGCGGCTCCCGCGGCGAGGCACTCCGGCGTATTGGCGTGGGTGACGCCGCCGAGCGCGAGGACGGGCGTGCGGCCGGCGAGGGTGCAGGCCTGGCGCAGCAAGGCGAGCCCGCTGCCGGGAGTGAGGAGCTCTCCGGCGACGCGTTTTTCATAGACCGGGCCGAAGAGCAGGAGGTCGCAGCCTTCGGTGAGCGAACGGCTGACGTCGGCGAGGCTGTGGCAGCTGCGGCTGACAAAGGCTCCGGGGAAGATGGAGCGGACCTGGAGGGCGGAAAGCTCAGTGTCGGCCGAGGTAAGGTGCACGCCGTGGGCTCCCGCAGCGAGGGCGACGTCGAGCCGGCCGTTGACGAGCAGGCGGGTGGAGGAGCCTTGCAGCAGATGCGCCCAGTTTTCTGCAAGGCGGAGGAGATCGCCGGCGGGTAGCCGTTTATCGCGCAGCTGAATGAGGTCAAGGCCTGAGCCTGCCCAGCGCTTGAAAACCTGCGTGGGCGTGGTGTGATCGGCGATGGCCATGCGTACCATGCGAGCTCAGTGTAAGCGGGTTCGGGGTGGCGGGGCGACTCGCGGTTGCCTACTAAGAGGCATAGAATAAGGACGGCTTACACTGCTTCGTCTGAACGTCTTCGCGAAGCCGGTGGTTCTTCAATCTCCTGGGAGTGCAACTCGACGCATGGCTACTGTGTACGATCTCATCGTGATCGGTTCCGGCCCGGCTGGGCAACGTGCCGCGATTTATGGCGCCAAGATGGGCAAGAAGGTTGCCCTGGTGGAAAGCCGGGAGGTGGTTGGCGGTGCCTGCATCAATACCGGCACGATTCCCTCCAAGACAATGCGCGAGGCTGTGCTGCATCTGAGCGGCTACAACTACAAGTCCATCTACGGGATGAACTACCGCGTGAAGGAACGCATCACGATGGCGGATCTGGCCTTCCGTGTGCAGCATGTGATCAAGACTGAGGTCGACGTGACGGATGCGCAGCTCTCGCGCAACAACGTTGAGATGCTGACCGGTGTGGCGAGCTTTGAAGATCCGACCCATGTGAAGGTCACCAACTCCAAGGGCTCGCAGATTTACGAGGCCCGGAATGTTCTGATTGCGACGGGAACGAAGCCTGCGATCAGCCCGAAGGTGCCGATCAACGGCACGAACATCATCAACAGCGACCTGATTCTGAACCTGACGACGCTGCCTCAGACCATGATTGTGGTGGGTGGCGGCGTGATCGGCGTGGAGTACTGCTGCATGTTCGCGGCGCTGGGTGTGCGGGTGACGCTGATTGAACGCCGTCCGCGCCTGCTGGAGTTTGCCGATACCGAGATTGTGGAAGCGCTGAGCTATCACCTGCGCGATGCGCGCGTGACGATGCGTTTGAACGAAGAAGTCGAGTCGGTGGAAGAGATTGACGGCAAGGTCGTTGCGACGCTGGAGTCCAAGAAGAAGCTGCAGGGCGATGCGCTGCTGTATGCCGTGGGACGCCAGGGCAATGTGGACGAGCTGAACCTGGCCAACGCTGGCATTGAATCTGATAACCGCGGCCGTATTCCGGTGGACAAGGACTTCCGCACCAAGTGTCCAACGGTGTTTGCAGCCGGCGACGTGATCGGCTTTCCGTCTTTGGCCTCCGTGTCGATGGAGCAGGGCCGGATTGCGGCGGCGCGAGCGTTTGGCGACGATACGATCGTTTCCAACCCGAGCTTCTATCCGTACGGCATTTATACGATTCCGGAGATCAGCTTCATCGGTAAGACCGAAGAGCAGCTGACCGAGGAGGACGTTCCGTATGAAGTGGGCTTGGCCTACTACCGCGAGATTGCGCGCGGCCAGATTCGCGGCGATACGACGGGCCGCCTGAAGTTGATCTTCCACCGCGAAACGCACGCGATTCTGGGTGTGCACATCATTGGCGAAGGCGCCAGCGAGCTGCTGCACATTGGGCAGGCGGTGATGGCGCTGGGCGGAAAGATCGACTACTTCGTCGAGACGGTTTTCAACTACCCGACGCTGGCCGAGTGTTACAAGGTGGCTGCGTTCAACGGTTTGAACCGCGTTTCCAAACTGGACTAACGCCTGTTTCGCATGGCCTGTTGTTTGCCGGAAAAGCCACGCTGGCCAGCGTGGCTTTTCTGCATTTGCGGCAAAGCCCCGGCGCGAGGCGGCGTTGCAGGGTGCGGCGCGGTGAGCGATCGGGTGTTGACGGTGTACGCTTGTGCCAGATAAGGTCTCAAAACCTCATGGGGAATTTGCCCGCGAGGCAAGAGCCGACAATGCCGCGGCAATCCTATGGAGGTTCCCCCGTGCCTACGACGCCTGATCTAGTGGAAGAGCAACCGACAACCGGACAGGAGCGCCGCACCTCGATCGGCGTGATTCTCGCCGAGCGCGTGTACGCGGTGGTGGCCCATGACGGCAAGGCCGCAGGCGCGATGGTGCGGTATCCGGATGGGCCTGCGCCTGCGGATGCCGATGAGGACGACTCGCTGGTCGAGCTGCCGACCGAGGCCCTGGTGAAGGCCATTGCCGATACGGTGGAGCAGTTGTCCGCGGGACACCGGGACGATCTGGGCGGTATTGGTCTGGCGCTGCCCGGGCTGGTGAACCACGGTGTGGTGGACGAGGCGCCGAATCTGCCGCAGCTGAAGGGCGCGCATGTGGAGGCGCTGCTGGCTGCGGAGCTGGCTTCGCGCGGTATCAAGGTACCGGTCTGTGCGCTGAACGATGCGGATGCGATGGCCGCTGGGCTGGCCTCGACGCACGGCAAGCTGGATCACAAGATCAGGGTGTGGACGCTGGGTACGGGCATCGGCTACGGCGTGTATCCGTTTACGCCGGGCGTATGGGAGGGCGGCCACACGGTGGTGACGCTCGACGAGAAGGAAAACTACTGCGGCTGCGGCGGCAAGGGCCATCTGGAAGGCATTATGGGGCACCGCGCGATGCGGCTGCGCTTCCTCGACATGGAGCCGGAGGAGGTCTTTGAGGCTGCCAACCGCAAGCCGAATCCGGATGCGCGCTGCCTGGAGTTCAAGCGCCTGTGGCACAGGGCGATGGCTGCGGCGACGGCAAGTTCGATCCACGTCTCCGGTGGAGGGAAGTTCTACTTTACGGGCTACAACGTACGCTTTCTCGATCTGTCGATGCTGAAGGAGTACCTGAGCGAGATGGTGAAGATGAGCTGCCTGCAGAACTATTCGCTGGAGATCGTCGAGGATGCGCAGTCGGTGCGCGCGCTGGGCGCGGCGGTGGCCGGTTTGCAGCAGGCTCGCTGCTAACGAACGAAGGTGTGCGGGACGCGAAGCAAAGGGCACGCCGCTGGCGTGCCCTTTCTGCGTGCAGTGGCGCGCCTGGGCCTAGCGCTGGCAGTGCGGGCAGTAGACGGTGGTACGTCCGCCGACGGTGAGCTTTTTGAGTGTTGTGGCGCAGCTCAGGCATGGCTGTCCGGCGCGGCTGTAGACCTTGTGTTCAAGCTGGAAGAAGCCGCGGACGCCGTCGGCATCGACGTAGTCAGAGACGGAGGAGCCGCCGAGCTGGATGGCGTGCCGGAGCACGGATTGCAGGGCGCTGTGCAGAGCGAGGAGCTCGGCGCGGGTGAGCTTGCCGGCCTGGCGGGTGGGGCGGATGGAGGCGCGAAAGAGGCTTTCGTCGGCGTAGATGTTGCCGATGCCGTGCAGCAGGGACTGGTTGAGCAGAGCGGCTTTGATGGCGAGCTTGCGGCCTTTGAAGAGAACGGCGAAGTCTTCCGGAGAGATGGTGGTGGGCTCGCGTCCGGGGCCCTGGTAGTCGGTGGCCAGCGAGAGGCGGCCGAAGCGGCGTGCGTCGACGAAGCGCAGCTCGCGCCCGTCGGCGAGCGCGAGCACGGCGTGGGTGTGGGGCGGTAGCGGGACTTCGGCCGCGGAGACGAGCAGGCGTCCGGTCATGCCGAGGTGCACGAGGAACTGCGCGGTGTGCTTGCCGCGCCGGGTGAGGTCGAGCGCGATGGTTTTGCCGATGCGGCGGACGCGGGCGATGGTGGCGCCGGTGAGTGCCTCGACGAGGTCAGGCTCGGGGGTTTTGAAGGTCTGGGGCTTGCCGCTGGTCCAGACGCTGCGGATGCGTTGGCCGTGGACGCGCTCGTGCACGCCGTTGGCTACGGTTTCGACTTCGGGTAACTCAGGCACGAGTCCAGTTTACCGGCCGCGGAGACGGGCGGGCGTCCCGGCGGAAACAACGGTATTTCTGCCAAAACAGCAGGATGCGCTATAGTGACTGCACTGCTCTATCCCCTACTTATGCTGAGTTTTCGAGCACTTTGCCCCCTTCTTACTCTGGCCTCCATCGGCCTTCCTCTTTCCTTGCGCGCACAGGGTGCGCTTCCGGAGGCGCCGCCTCCGAGCTCGCTGCGAACGCTGGATCTTGAACCCGCGCCGATGCCGGCCGCGAGCAAAGCTCCGATTGCCGATGTGCCAGTAAAACCGAAAGAGGTTTGCGGCGGCGCGGCGGAGGGTGTCTATGGCGATTCCTTCGCCGCGCCGCCGGCTCTGACCGGCCAGCTGACGGCGTATGTGCGGAATGTGAATTCGAGGATTTTGGGGGAGTGGAATCAGCGGTCGCGCCACGACTTTTCCAGTCATGTCGGCAAGCCGCATGTGACGCTGGTGCGGTTCGTGATTTACCCGGACGGCACCTATGTGGACCCCGAGGTGACGCAGCGCAGCGGCTATGCGCTGGACGACACACGCGCGCTGGCCGCTATACGGCACAACACGTCGTTCCCGGCGCTGCCTGCGGGGATGAGCCATCCGGTGCTGATGTGTATGCGTTTTGGCTACAACACGGATCTCGACGGAATGACCTCAGCCAAGGACCAGCAGTGGCTGAACAAGGCCGTGGACAAAAAGGCGTCCGAGTAGCGGGTGCGCGCGCCGGGTGTGAGCCGGTATAATGACACAAAGGCGCGGTGATTTCTTCCCGCGTACTTTGTCCCCCGGAGCTCATCCCGCTCGTGAACAATAAGCCTCAGCCGAAGTCCGCCGTCATTCTTGGTGCCCAGTGGGGCGATGAGGGTAAGGGCAAGATCGTCGACGTCCTTAGCGAGAAGTTTGACATTGTCGCTCGTTACGCAGGCGGTCATAACGCTGGCCATACGGTCATCATCGAGGGCAAGAAGATTGTCCTCCAGCTGATTCCGTGCGGCGTGCTGCGCCCGAGCTGCGTGGGCGTGATCGGCAATGGCGTTGTGCTGGACCCGGCTGCGTTTCTGGCCGAGGTAAAGAAGCTGAAAGATGCTGGTCTGCCGGCGCATGATCCTGCAGCCAAGCAGCTGTTTATCTCCAACCGTGCCCAGGTGATTCTGCCGTACCACCGCATGATTGAGCTGGCGGCGGAGACCGCTCCCGGCCGTACGACGATTGGAACGACGCGCCGCGGGATTGGACCGGCGTATGAAGACAAGATTCACCGCAACGGCCTGCGCGTGGCCGACCTGCTGAACACCTCGCTGCTGCGCACGCACATCAACAACGCGTGCCATGAGAAGAACACGATCGCGCATGCTCTGTTCGGCACCGAGCCGTTGGATCCGAAGCAGATGTATGAAGAATATGTGCGCTACGCCGAGCTGATCGCCCCGTACGTGACCGATACGGCGGAGCTGCTGAATAAAGCGCTGGATAACGGCAAGAGCGTGATGTTTGAAGGCGCGCAGGGCGCGCTGCTGGATATCGACCACGGAACGTATCCGTTTGTGACCAGCTCTAACTGCACCTCGGGCGGCGCTGTGACTGGAACCGGCGTGGGACCGACGAAGATCGGCACGGTGATTGGCGTGACCAAGGCGTATGTGACGCGCGTAGGCGAAGGCCCGTTCCCGACCGAAGACTTCGGTGCGGAAGGCGAGCTGCTGGCGCGTCGCGGCAACGAGTTTGGCGCTGTGACAGGACGTCCGCGCCGCTGCGGCTGGCTGGATCTGCCGCTGCTGCGCTACTCCAACATGATCAACTCCACCGAGTGGTTGGTTGTGACCAAGATGGATGTGATGGACGAGCTGGAAGAGATCAAGGTCTGCACGCACTACAAGGTGGACGGCAAGCTGACCGATACGATTCCGGCCGACATCCGGGGCTTCAAGACCATTGAGCCCGTATACACGACGCTGAAGGGCTGGAACGCTTCGACCGAAGGCGTGGTGGAGTACGACAAGCTGCCGAAGCTGGCACAGGAGTACCTGGAGTTCATCGCGAAGGAGTCGGGTGCAAAGCTGGGCATGATTTCAACGGGCCCGGACCGCATTCAGACGATGTCGCAGCCTGAGTTTGCCGAGATTCTTGGCTAAGCGCACGGGCGAAGGCTCGTGAATGGAAAAAGAAGGCGGGTTCGCTGCATGATTACGTTCTTTGTCCGTATGAAGTTTCGTGAGGAAGACCGCAAGGGGATTGAGGAAGTGCTGATCCCGCTTGCGGAGGCCTCGCGGCAGGAGCCCGGATGCCTGGCTTACACGCCGCACTGGATGGAGAGCGAGCCGGATACACTGTTGTTATACGAGCAGTATCGGGACGAAGCGGCGCTGGAGCATCATCGCGCTTCGGAGCACTTCAAGCAGTATGCGGTGGGCGGGCTGTACCAGAAGATGCTCGACCGGCAGCTGGAAAATCTGCACGCACTGCTTTAGCCGATTTGGCCCGGCTCAGGCTGCTTTTTGACGTGAGACGGCATCTGGTTTTACTACAGTATCTGGGAGCAGATCCCGGAGAGACCATGCTGAAGCCAATGCCATCCCGCCGAGCCCTATACGCCCTTGTGGCGCTGTTCGTTCTTTTCTGCTCCGCCTCTGCGCAGGCGAAGAGAAACAAACCGCCGCAGAAGCGTGACATTCGCACGATTGTTCTGGCCATTGATGAGCAGTGGCGCAAGGCGGAAGCCTCGAACGATCTTGCGGCGATGGATAAGCTCCTCTCAGACGACTATCTGGGCATTAACGGCAACGGACAGGTGCTGACCAAGAACCAGCAGCTGGACCGGATACGCGATCACACAATGGTGCTCAACAGCCTGCAGATTGACGATGTGAAGGTGAAGGTACTGGGCCGCCACGCGGCCATTGTGACCTCAACCGCAGAGCTGGACGGCACCATGGATGGTCATCCGTTGCATGGCATCTTCCGCTCGACACGGGTGTACCAGCGCTCGCTGCAGACGGGGCAATGGCGCATTACGAACTTTGAGGCGACGCCGATGCGCTCGGGTGCGTTGCAAAAGCTGGATTAGCCAACACGGGATTTCGCCCTCGGGGCAAAGCAGAAAGAACGGCCTCTCCCAAAGGAGAGGCCGTTTTCGT
Source organism: Acidobacteriaceae bacterium (assembly GCA_028283625.1). Classification (GTDB taxonomy): domain Bacteria; phylum Acidobacteriota; class Terriglobia; order Terriglobales; family Acidobacteriaceae; genus Granulicella. Next base: position 187,589 of record JAPWKG010000008.1, read on the forward strand.
TTGCCGTCGGGTGTGAGTGTGGGGGAGGGGAGAGTGTTTAGGCGATCCGCTATGCGATCCGCGCGTTGGTGGCGTCGCCGGGGGCGGGCTGCTGCGGCTTGCGGCGGGTCACGTCCGCGGCGTCCGGGATGCGTACGTTAAGCCCCATGGCGCGACGGAAAAGGGAGCGCGTGGAGCCGGTGAGCTGCGCGTCTTCCGGTTCTCCTGCCAGCGGGGTATTGGCGTAGCTGCTGGAGAGCGGGAAGCGCTGCTTTTGCGTGTCCTCAGAGACCGGAGCGGCGGAGCCGTCCTGCGGTTGTCGAGGATGCGGGGGGATGGTGAAAGCCATCCCTCCATGGCTTACGCGGCGGGCCTCGGTGGAGGCGGTGGAGATACGGGCGCGGAACGGAGGCACGTGGTTCGTGAGCATCGCGAAGTCTCCTACAGGAATCAGGTTGTCGATCAGAGGGGCGCGGTCGAATGCCGCGTGATTACTCTTTGGGATGGTGGCCGGTGTGCCATGAGTTGCCTGAAGATGCCTGTAGCATACGCCGGAAACGCGCACGCCGCGCAAGGCAATCGGCCGCGCTGGCTGCGCAAGCGATTGCCTTGGGGCGAAGCCCTGCCGTGCGGTGTTAGCGGGAGGACGCGGGTTCGAGCGGGTCGTCGGTGAGCGCCTCCCGGAGCTTCTGCCAGGAGTGCTCGAGCATCTCGGGCAAGACGCGGGTTTCGGCGGTGACGGCCATGAAGTTGGTGTCGCCGTTCCAGCGGGGGACGCCGTGGAGGTGGATGTGGTCGGCCACACCAGCGCCTGCAGCTTCCCCGAGATTGAGTCCGAAGTTCAGGCCATCGGGACGGTAGACCTGCTGAAGCGCGCGCTCGGCACGGCGGGCCTGGCGCATCATTTCCTCGGCGACGGGTAGAGGAAGCCCGGCGAGCGATGCCTGGTGCTGATAGGGCACGACCATGAGATGGCCGCCGTTGTAGGGGAAGGCGTTGAGGACGAGGTAGGTGCTGGGGCCGCGGGAGAGAATCCAGGCGGCTTTCTCCGCCTCATTCCGTTCCATGCCGTGCGCGATCGCCCAGTCGACGGCGGCGATCTGGTTGCAGAAGACACAGCGATGGTCGCCGGTCCAGCCTTCGAGCGCTTCGGGCACGCCGCGCCGTCCGCTTCGCTTATCGGCGCCGGTTACGTAGGCGTAGCGCCAGGGAGTCCAAAGCCTGTCCATCAGGGAGCAGTATAGCGGCGCGGGGCGTGGGTTTTCTGCACGTGAGGACGGGGTGTGGGAAACGAGATTTGTCGAAAGACGTGCGGTAAGCGGATGCGGAGTCTGCGTTTTTTGCGTCGAATGGAAAGGCGATACGTCCAATCAACAAGCGACGCCTGGTTTTTACGCGTGTTCGCTATCCGAAACACCCAAAATTGACCGGCTCTTTGAGCGGCTGCTACACTTTTCCTGTAGCCCATGCGTGCGGGATCCTAAACGCGAGGGCACAAGCACTACCTTCACTCCCGCCCTACATCATCGATTCGCTGTTCCGGCCACATGCGCTGCGTGATCTCACGCCGCAGGAAACCCGGCTAGAAATCTCCGACCGCTTGATGCAGGTGCCTGAGGGAAATAAAGGATCCCGGAGTATCCATCAGCATGCCTGAGAACATCACATCCACCGAGAGCACAGCCCTGAACAGCACACTTGAACCCAATGCCACCGAAACGACCACCGCAGCAGCGGCGTCGTCGGAAACCACCCCTACCCCTGTAGCCGAAGAACAGACCAAGCCGGTCGTAGCCGTTGCGGAAGAAGAGCCGGAGTACGACGCCGACGATTTTGCTAAGGCGCTTGAGAACTTTGATCGCGAACAGGCTGCCGAGAAGGACGCCGCGCAGGCCATGACGAGCGAAGAGTCGATCGTCGTTGGCACGGTCGTGAAGATCACCGAGAAGTACATGGTGGTCGACATCGGCCTGAAGAGCGAGGGCATGATCCCGCTTGAGCAAGTGGTGGATCATACCGGTGCGCCGAAGTTCAACATTGGCGATGCGGTTGAGGTCGTCGTTGAGCGCGAGGAGCAGGAAGGTGGCTATCTCGTTTCGCACGAGAAGGCGCTGCGCCACAAGGTGTGGGACAAGCTGGAAGAAGCCTGCAACAGCAAGACCCCGGTGAAGGGCATTGTCCTTTCGCGTGTCAAGGGCGGTCTGACCGTTGATATCGGCATCAAGGCGTTCCTGCCTGGCTCGCAGGTTGAGATTCGCCCGGTCCGTAACCTGGACGGCTACATCGGCCAGGAGCTGGAAGTTCGCGTTATCAAGCTGAACAAGAAGCGCGGCAACGTTGTGATCTCCCGCAAGGAAATTCTTGAGGAAGAGCAGAACGCGAAGAAGGACGTGACTCTCCAGAATCTTGAAGAGGGCGCGGTCTTCACCGGTGTCGTGAAGAACCTGACCGACTACGGCGCGTTCGTGGATATGGGCGGCCTTGATGGCCTGCTGCACATCACCGATATGAGCTGGGGCCGTTTGACTCACCCGCGCGACCTGGTCAACGTGGGCGATGAGATCCAGGTAAAGGTTCTGAAGTTTGACAAGGATAAGCAGCGCGTATCGCTGGGCTTCAAGCAGTTGACGCCTGATCCGTGGCTGGACGCGGTTGAGCGTTACCCGGTCGGTGCGCAGGTTCGTGGCCGCGTGCTTTCGGTGACCGACTACGGTGCGTTCGTTGAGCTGGAGCAGGGCATTGAAGGCCTGGTTCACGTCAGCGAAATGACCTGGTCCAAGCGCATGAAGCACCCGTCGAAGATGGTGAAGCCGGGCGACGAAGTCGACACGGTGATCCTTTCGGTGAACCCGAACGACCGTCGTATCTCGCTGGGCATGAAGCAGCTCCAGGAGAATCCGTGGGAAGAGCTCGAAGGCAAGTACCCGGTGGGTATGGAAGTGGAAGGTCGTGTACGCAACCTGACCGACTTCGGCGCCTTCATCGAGATCGAAGACGGTATCGACGGCCTGGTTCACGTTTCGAACCTGTCGTGGACCAAGCGCATCAAGCATCCTTCGGAAGTGCTGAAGAAGGGCGAGAAGGTCAAGGCCGTTGTTCTGGGCGTTGAGCCGGAGAACCGTCGCCTGTCGCTCGGCATCAAGCAGCTGCAGCCGGATGTCTGGGATACGTTCTTCGAACAGCATCGCGTGGGCGATGTGGTCAAGGGCAAGGTGCTGCGCACCGCTCAGTTCGGTGCCTTCATCGAGCTGGCCGAGGGCGTGGAAGGTCTCTGCCACGTGTCGGAAGCCATCGACGAGAGCGGCCGTCAGGTTGATCTCCAGGTGGGCGACGAGCACGAGTTCAAGATCGTGAAGATGAGCCACGACGAGAAGAAGGTCGGTCTTTCGATCAAGGCTGTGGGCGAAGAGGCTTCGCGTGCAGAGGTCGAGAGCTACAAGCAGACCGCAAGCAAGAGCTCCTCGAACTCGTCGGCGAACTCCGGTTCGACCACGCTGGGCGATCTGCTCAAGTGGAAGCAGAGCGAGAACGAGTAAGCTCGGCTCGCAGCAAGACGCACACGGCCACCCTTTCGGGGGTGGCCGTTGTGCGTTTGGGCGAAGAGGCCGCCGAGGCGACGTAGTATGGAAGCAACATGCCGTTGTCGACAAACGATCTGCAGTACGCACAGGCGCACCCTGAATCGGTGCCGTTGTTTCTTACGCAGCTGGACTCGCTTGGCGGCGCCGAGCGCAGTGTGCTGGCGATGGCCGCGTGGCTGCGTGCGCGTGGCCGGGCGGCGCACTTTGTGGTGTATGAGGACAACTGCAACTTTGTGCGGTATGCCGGCTTTCCATTGGTGATCCACGAGCTGCGGCCGGAGGGTGGGGTGCGCGGCAGGGTGAAGGCGTTGCAGCGCTACTTTGCCGAGCACCGCTTTACGGCGCCCCCGCTGGTCTCCGGCTACCAGCCTGCGCTGCACGCCACGCTGGCGCGGTTGGGGCGCTTCCATTGTCTGATGCACGATACGCCGGTGCTCTTCGAGGTCGAGCAGTCGCGCGACCGGAGCTGGAAGCAGCGGTTGCGGACGCTGGTTTCGAATCGGATCATCGGCTTCGGGCTGCGCAGCGGCGGCGGAGAGACGATTGTGACGAGCGAGTTTTTGAAAGCCGACAGCCGCAAGGAGTTTGGGGTGGAGGCGCAGATTGCTCGTATGGGCGGGCTAAGCTCCGGGACGGGCTTTGTGCGGCGTCCGTTTGAGGGAGAGCTGCGCTTGTTGAGCGTGTGCCGCATTGAGGAGAACAAGCGCATTGACTGGATGCTGGAGGCTTTGGCAGAGCTTGAGCGCCAGGGAGGTGGTGTTGCGTGGCGGCTGGATCTTGCCGGGCGCGGTTCTTTGCTGGAAGCGATGAAGCTGAGAGCGCAGGAGCTGGGGTTGAGCGAACGGGTGCACTTTCACGGCTTTGTACCGGACGATGCGCTCGATGAGCTCTACCGGCGGGCTCATTTGTTCCTGATGCCGGCGGTGCAGGGATATGGCATTCCGGCGATCGAGGCGCTGCAGCGTGGGATTCCGGTACTGCTGCACCGGGAGTCCGGGGTGAGTGACATTCTGCTGGAGACGCCGTGGGCAAGTGTATTGACCGGGGGCAAGGAAGAGATGGCGCCGAAGCTGGGAGCCATGATGTCTTCTT